>CAYFWC010000001.1:0-31228 GCA_964346805.1 uncultured Treponema sp.
CAGTGCCGCACAACGACTTGACGGAGGAGATTATGAAAGCAGTGGAGACCGCCAGCGGCCGGCGACAGTCTTTATTGCCAGACACATTAGCTTACAGATATCTTTACCATAAGCTGTCGCAAACATTAACACAAGCGATAGAAATCTTTGCCATAAGCTGTCGCAGACATTAACACAAGCGATAGATATCTTTACCATAAGCTGTCGCAGACATTAACATAAGCGGTGCCCCTGTAAAAAAAGTGTATAAATGGCTGACAAAATATGATACTCTGCAATGAGGAGTACAATGTTAGCCAAAACAAAAGAAAAAATGTCATCGACCGGATGTTAGATCGGATTGTTTCGATGTATTCTTTAATATTAAAGAATCTGTTATGTCTGATTTTCGCGAGTGGCAGAACCGCCCGCTTGAAAAATCCTATCCGATTCTTTTTCTTGATGCCTTGCGCATAAATTTATGTCGGGACGGAAAAATGTAAATAAAGCCCTTTATGTAGCCTTGGCGGTCAACTGGGAAGGCAAAAAAGAGGTTTTAGGACTGTGCCTGCAGATACCGAAGGCTCAGAATTCTGGACATGCACTTTGCGTGAGCAAGGTGTATAATAATTTCCTAAACGCCAGCACCAGATGGACGCTGTCCGTCTAATTTTTAGTCCTTTTAATTGCCTGATTTTCTTCATCAATATTTGTTTTTGCGCAAATATAAATAGGTCTGTTTTTAACTTCAAGATATGTTTTTGCAAGATATTCTCCGAGAATGCCAATACAAAGAATTTGGATACCGCTTAGAAATAAGACTATACAAATTGTAGAGGCCCATCCTGCAACAGGATCACCAAACATAATTTTGCGGATGATGATAAAAATAAGCCCCGCAAAACTGGATAAGGTAACAAACATTCCGATGATTGCGCTGAATACTAATGGCTTCTCGGAGAATGCGACTATTCCGTCTATTGCATATTTAGTCAGCGAACAGAATGACCACTTTGTCGAGCCTGCAATGCGTTCGACATTCTCAAATTCTATCCATTTTGTCTTGAATCCGACCCAACCGAAAAGCCCTTTTGAAAAACGGTTGTATTCACTTAGTTCTAGAATTGCATTCACAAATTTCCTTGTCATAAGACGGTAGTCGCGGGCCCCGCTAATTATTTCTGTCTTAGAGATTTTATTCATTAATTTATAAAAAAGTCTGGCGAATAATGAGCGTAGAGGAGGTTCTCCCTTTCTGCTGACTCTTCGCGTTGCGACAGAGTCATATCCTTCTTCTTCAATCGCACTCAGCATATCCGGAAGTAACCGGGGCGGATCTTGCAAGTCCGCATCCATCATAACCACAAAATCCCCGCTTGCGTTTTTTAGACCGGCATATATGGCGGATTCCTTCCCAAAATTCCGCGAAAAAGATATATATTTTACCGCTTTGTCTTTTTCCGCAATATCTACTATTTTTTTCAGGGTTTTATCCTTAGAACCGTCATCAATAAATAATAATTCAAATTTATACTTGGCTAGTACTTTGATTGTATTCTGAATTTCCTTATAAAAAAGCGGAACGGATTCCTCTTCATTATAACACGGAACAATAACAGAAATTATTTTTTTCATATATTCCTCTGCTTACATTATCATATATTTGGTCTGTTTTTTCAATAATGTAGTAGAAAAAAAAGACAAATTATAATATAATAAGCTTATGACGCAAAAGAAAAAGTTTTTTACTTCCTTATTTTTTATTTGTTCCTTGTTGTTCTGCATAATTTTTTCTCTTCCCCTCTCTCTTGATTTCATTCTTTCTCAATTTCAATCGATTTTGGGAAAGACACTGCGCAGACCTGAAAAATGGCATAATATTTTGAGAACTCTCTCTTTTGTGGGAATGTATTTTGTATCTGTCACAGGTTTTTTGACCCTTACAAATGTTGGTCGTGATATTTCTATTAGTATAAAGACTCAGTCAAAGAGGCTTTTGACTGTGCTTTTTACAGGCAAGGGATTTCACTATTATACTGTTACAGCTTTTTTATTCTTCCTTTGTTTTTATAAGATTATAGATAGCGATATTTTATATAGGGATGATGTTTTCCGTCATGTAACCGGAAATAGAAGTTGGATAGAATTTAGCCGTTATGTTTCTGAATTTCTGTCCATGGTGCTTCATACTGGTATTACGTTGTCGGATATCGCCCCGCTTTCTTTGTTTATTGCCATTGCTGTTATGGCTTTTTCTACTTTGTTTATTTCGTTCATAGTTGCAAATGACCTTTCTTTTAAAAACATTTTTATTTTTTTACTTGTATTTATTTGTCCGTTTTATGCGCAAAATGTGTCTTATAGATTTGATGCTCCTTATATGGCTCTGGCTGTTCTTTTTTCAATTATTCCATTTGCCTTTACAACAGATAAAAGAACATTCTTCTTTATGTCTTTCTTTTGTCTGAATCTATGCAATATGACATATCAGGCTGCGAGCAGTATTTATATTCTCCTGGCTATTTATAAGGTTTATCAGTTTATTCAAGAAAACACAGATAAAAAAGAATATAAATTTTTTATTGCAAATGTAGTTTTTTCTTATGCTGTTTCTCTGTTATTCTTCAAACTGTTTCTGATGGTTCCTATGTTGGATCAGAATACAAGCTATTTTTCTTCTAGAATAAGTCTTTTCTCTATACCTATAAATCTTATTTTTTACATAAAAACTGTTTTCTCTTTATTTGGCGGAAAATGGATAAAATTTTTCTTTTTAATTGTTCTTATATTTTCTTTGTATGAGTCTGTAAGACATTCAAGACAAAAAATACTTGTTTCTGTATGCCTTACAATTATAACTTTCTCTCTCGCCTTATGTCTATCTTTTGGACCATATATTATTTTTGAGCGTCCTCTAATGTCTCCAAGAGCGTTTATGGGATTTAATTTTTTTGTAGCCCTTGTTTCCTTTAACTCCGTAAAATGGACCTCAGAAAAATTCCGGATTATTCCTGTCGCTCTCCTTGTTTACGGATGTTTTGTTTTCTACTATGCTTATGGCAATGCACTGCGTGATCAAAAACTATTTCAGGACTTTAGAACAGAACTGCTGATTTCTGACTTGAATAAATTTGCAAATAATGCGTCTCCTAAAAAAATATTTATAGAAGGTAATGTCGGATTATCTAAAGGGTTCTCAATTGCTGTAAAGAATTTTCCTGTAATAAAGCAGTTGGTTCCTGTGCTTCCTGCGGAAAATTCTTCTTGGAATGACGAAATTCTTAATTTTTATAATTTCAATTGCGAGGAAGTTGAGAAATTTGATGGCTATGATACGCTTCCCCTGCTTATTGATTCGAATTATCATATTATATATGGAAATGATAACTGCTTTTATATTATATTTAAGGATGGAAGTTATAGATGAAAATTTCAAAGAACTTACTGAGAAAAATTATATTATTCGGCTTTTGGGGCATATTTACAACTGTTCTTAATATTTTGCTTTTTGCGGGATTTAGATTCATTCACTTTCCTGTTGCACTGGCAACTATTGCGGCATGGTTTTTTAGTGTTCTATTTGCTTTTTTTACAAACAGTAAATTTGTTTTTCATGCAAGTAAGACCGATTCTCCGGTCGAGGAAGAAAAGAAAAATTTCTGGAATCAGATTCTTTTGTTTTATAGTTCGCGGATAGTTACTGGGCTCATGGATGTTGGCATAATGGTTCTTATGGTTAATATTCTTTTATGCAATGAAGTTCTTTCTAAATTTATTGATGAAGTCATTGTCAGCGTGTCAAATTTTCTTTTTAGCCTTCTTGTAATATTTAAAGAAAGAAAGGTGAATGAAGTAAATTTATGATATAATACTGGATAAGAGGAATTTGTATGAAAATATCAATTGTTGTTCCTGTAATGAATGAATCTGGAAATATTCATTTATTATTGGAGAAGTTATTTTTTGTTTTAAAACAGTACGATTGTTTTGAGATCATTCTTGTTGATGATGGAAGCACAGACGATACATTAGCTCAGATAAAGAATGCAAAGATACCCAAAGACTGTGAGAATAAAGCATATATAAAATGTCTTTCTTTCTCAAGAAATTTCGGTCATCAAAAAGCATTAAGAGCCGGAATTGATGCTGCCGACGGAGATTGCATAATTTCTATGGATGGAGATCTCCAGCATCCGCCTGAACTAATACCCGTCCTTATAGAAAAATGGCAGAAGACAAAATGCAATATTGTATATACAATACGCGAAGATGATCCGACTCTCTCATTCTTTAAGCGCTTTACATCCAGAGCATTTTATTCATTGATAAATTCTATGACATCTTTAAAAATGAATCCTGGTTCCGCCGATTTTCGCTTGATAGACAGAAAGGTTGCCGATGTTATCAGAAATCTACAGGAAACAGATATTTTCTTCAGAGGAATGATAAATTGGATTGGTTTTTCCCATGTCGGGATTTCTTATATGCCGGAAAAGAGGCATTGGGGGAAAACAAAATATACTTTAAAGAAAATGCTGAAATTTGCAGAAACAGGTATAACAAGTTTTAGTATTATGCCCCTGCAAATGTGTAAAATCCCCGCATTGCTTTGTTTTATGGGATTTATTGCTTTTACAATTATTAATTTTAGAAAGGTTTTCTCATCCGATTACGGTGCGTTGTCAGTCGCTCTCATTCTGCTTTTAGGTACTATTATTTTTGTTATTTTGGATATGATTTCCAGGTATTTAGGTATAATGTTTGAAGAGCAAAAAAAACGCCAGACATATATTGTTAAAGACTCTATTGTAATAAAATAGGACTGCTAGAATGACAAGTATTGATTTTCATGCAGATGATTACGGACTCTCCGAAAATACCTCTAAAGACATTATTTCTTTATGTAACAGTGGAAAACTCAATAGCATAAGTTTTTTGGCTAATATGTCTTGTTTTGACAAGACTCTAGAAATGTTCAGGAGTGCGAAAGAATATTTTCCACATGCTGTGAAAATTTCTGTGCATCTCAATCTGGTGGAAGGAAAATGCTTGAGCGGATATGACAACGCTCCTCATTTATCGTCCAAAGAGGGGGACATAAAAATTTCATGGGGTAGTCTTATTATATGGAGCTATAATCCCTTTTTGCGTAGCAAAATTCGGAAAGAATTAAAAAATGAAATAAAATTGCAGATAGAAAAACTGCTGGCAACTGGGCTTGTATCAAGGGATTGCCTGAGAATTGACGGACATCAGCATACGCAGATGATTCCCATTGTTTTTGATGCGTTAAAAGACTGTATCTCAGAGAATGGTTATAAGATTGAATATGTTCGGAATTCGGAGGATCCTGTGATTCCTTATTTGTTTAATCTTTATAAGTTTCGAAAATTCAAGCCGATTAACATTATTAAGTGCTTTATATTAAATTTTTATGCATCGGCTTTAAAGAGATTTTTAAGAAAAAATAATATTCAACCGCAGTATCTGTGCGGAGTCTTCTTTAGCGGATGTATGGATAGTAGGGGTGTAGATGTTATGCTTCCGGAACTGCAAAAGATTGCGGAACGGAAGAAAATGTATCTAGAAGCTCTCTTTCATCCAGGAAGTCTTTTACCGCAAGAGGTTTGTAAAGATTTCGTAAATCCTGGAGCGAATAAGTTTTATTTAGGTCCTGAACGTAGAATCGAGTATAATACTCTGAGTAATTATCAGAAAGGGGGCTATGGTGAAAGATAACAAATACTCGTTAAAGGAATTTTCTCCGCGGACAGATTTTATTATTTTGTTTATTTCTTTTACTCTGTTGATATTAAGTTGCATTTTGGTTGTTTTTTCAGGAAGTATGCTTGAAATACTGGGGCATTTTCTGGAAGAAAAAGTTTTTCATAGAGAATTCAATATTAGTAAATGGAAGGATACAATATACTCACTTCTTGTATTTCCTGTTTTTTTTCTGATTTTTATTGACTCTGTTCTATTTATAAAACTTCGTAAAGTATCAAAGATTATATTGATTTTTGTTTATTCGTTTATCATTCTTTTTTTTATTTGTCTGTGCGCTTTTCTAAGATGCAATGACTTTATGGATGCTGATATGGCTTCGGAGATAATCCTTGCAAAAGAATGTTTCTTAAATAAGACATTCTTGCCAAGGTCTTGGGATTATGCTACAGAAATACGAATGCTGAATAACCAACTTATATCAGCGCCCCTGTTTCTTTTTACTAATAATTGGGTAATTATAAAAGGACTGACAGTTTTGTTTTCTTCGTTAACTATTCCACTGACACTTTTGTTTTTGTTAAATCAGATTAATATAAAGAGTCTCTGGGTAAAATTGTTCTGTTGTCTTATTAGTATTGCCCCATGGTCTTTTATCCATTGGGATTTTCTCCAGTTCGGTGGATATTACATTCCTCATGTTTCAATTGCCTTTTTAACTGTTGGACTTTTCTTTGGAATGATAAAGAATAACAAGATGCATAATAAAAGACTTTTTACATTTTATTGTGTCTGTTATTGTATTCTCTCTTTGCATAATGGTCTTTCCGGTATACGTTATCTGGTGCAGTTTCATCTTCCATTATTTCTTACAATAGTTCCTTATTATATAGTAAGAATGTTTAAGAATGAAGGACGAGTCAAAATTAAGGACTTGCTTGTAAATAATAAGCCTGTATACTATGCGTGTATAGGTCTTGCAATATGTATTGTTGGTTTTGTTCTGAATACGATGGTTATTTATAAAATATTCTCAATAAAAGAAAATAACGTAGTTGATCGTTTTAATAATTTTGGAGCAGTTACAATCGAAAGTTGGTTGGGTGCTATTTTCTCTGTTTTGGGTTTTAGAGGGATGGTATCGTATACTTCACCTGCCGGTTTTGTGGATATTCTGATTTATGTTTTTGTAGTCTTATTTTTAATGTTTACTTGTTATTATATAAAGTTGAAAACATTTGATATAAATTATTTTGTGGTTATTTTTGCTGTCGTTAGTTTTGTGTTTAATGCTTTTATTAATGTTAATGTTACTTTCTATAAATCTCGCTATTTTCTTACATATATATTTTGGATAATTCCTTGTATAGCTATTTTTATTGAGGAACAGACTTTTCTAGAACTGTATCGCTTTATATTCGGGGTTGTCTGTGGAATATTATTCCTTACCAGTACTTTTCTTACTTATGTCACAGTCCTCAGTACTTCTATAAATGGCAATACTCATGAACTTGTAAAATTTCTGAAAGATTCTGATTATGATTATGGTTATTCAATTTTTTGGACTGGGAATAATTTAACCTTCCTGACAAATGGGAAAATTGAATTTGTAAATTTTTATGATAATAATTTTGAGAATGTAGAATTTGACAAGCATGCTTGGCTGGTATCAAAGCGTATATATGATTATAATTATAAGAGAACACAAAAACTAATTCTTGTGCTTGAAAATTCACAACTTACAGAAGGTGCAAGACATATTTATGAAAAAGGGCGTACTGTTTATTCAGATCAGTATTATTCTGTATTTGAGTATCAAGATAAGGACGCTTTGCGTGCTGCTGTGGAGAGTAAATAATTTATGACTTTTCTTTATAAAATTATCATCCTGCCAATAGAGTCATTTGTAGAATTTATTTTTTATTTTTCATTAACAGAGTTTTCTGTTTTTGGTGTTGGCGGTGCGATTGTAACTGTGAGTTTGATTATTAATATTCTTGCCCTGCCATTATACAACATTGCCGACAAAATACAACTAAAGGAACGGTTGATTCAAAATAAAATGTCGGAACGTATTGCCCGCATAAAAAAAGCATTCAAAGGTGATGAGCGTTTTATGATGCTAAATACATATTATAGAATCAATAACTATCATCCGCTTTATGCGCTGCGTTCATCATTATCCATCTTGATAGAAATTCCATTTTTTATTGCAGCATATCATTTTTTGAGTCATTGTTCCGCTCTTGTGGGAAATAATATCTTGTTTTTTCATGATTTATCTCAACCTGATTCTTTAATATCTTGTTCTTTGTTTGAAAGAACAATTGTCATTAATATTCTCCCGATTCTGATGACACTTATAAATTGTGTTTCCGGCTATATTTATACAAAAGGTGCTGCATTAAAAGAAAAAATACAGATTTATATTCTTGCCTTGATTTTTTTTGTAATACTTTATTCATCTCCAAGTGGACTTGTTCTTTATTGGATACTGAATAATCTCTTTTCCTTATGTAAGAATATTGTCTTGAAAATGCGAAAACCGGGCAAGGTGTTTTTCCTTTTTCTGTGCATGATCTTTACATTTATATCATTGTATGTGCTTATATTTAAATATGATGCACCTCCCTTAAAAAAAATCGCAGTTCTTTCTTTTAATGTTCTGTTTGTTTTTGCACCACGTATAAAAAAAATATTTTTGTATATTTTTAAAGATGCTAATGTTACCAAGTCATGCATAAAACAGGAATTTGCAGTTTTTTTATGTAGTTGTATCGCTTTATGGTTGTTCTCAGGGTTACTGCTTCCTGCAAGTGTCATTTCTACCGCTGTACTTGATTTTGCAGGACATGGCGATACGGCGAATCCTGTTCGCTATGTATTAGAAAATTGTATTTACTTTTTTGGTCTCTTTGTATTCTGGCCTATATGTCTTTATAAAATGTTTGATGGAAAAGTTAGGCTGGGAATTATATTTGTTGTATTCTCAGTTACTGTCTGTGCGATTGCAAATGCCTTTGTTTTTGCATATAAGTATGGAGCGTTGACTGTTCTGTTTGAACTGACAGATACAGCAATACTTCAAGATTGTTCTATGAAATATCTGCTTGCGCCTGTACTTGTGATTGTGTGTACAATGTTTTTCTTTTGTATTGTTATAAAATACCGTAAATGGTCTATCGCAGGATTTGTAATGCTTTCAGTCTGTTTTGCCGAGTTCTTTGTAGGAATTATGAAAGTTAAATATATTAATGATTCATATAATTCATCGGTCACAAAAGATATGGAAGATGGAAAAAAACTGAATACAGAATATCATTTGAGTAAAACCCAGAACAATGTTATAGTCTTGTTTTTGGATAGAGCTATTTCTTGTTTCTTCCCTTATATAATGGAACAGTTTCCTGACCTTAAGGCATCTTTCGATGGATTTACTTATTATCCCAACTGTGTGAGTTTTGCCGATTATACAAATTTCGGAACACCTCCTATGAATGGTGGATATGATTATACAATTGATGAGCTTAATAAAAGAAATAATGTATTGCTAAAGGACAAACATAATGAATCTCTTCTTGTTATGCCTTTGATTTTCTCTCAAGCCGGATACAGGACAACTGTTACTGATATGCCTTATCCTGATTATACAGATAGTGATTATTCTATGTTTGATAAATATAAGAATATTATTGTGTATGATAATCAGAGAAAATTCGGTGATATGTATAAACATAATTACCTTGACTATATAAAAGATGAATCGGACAGAAATATATTGAATGCATGTCGTCAATTCTGTATATTGCAAATGATGTATCCTCCACTAAGGGTGACATTGTATCATGACGGTGCATATTTCTATGAGAAAAAGGCCTATGGTGGGATTAATGAATCTTTTATAAATGCTTACTCAGCTTTGTTCTATTTGCCGGATATTACTGAATATGATTCGGATGAAAAGACCTTTACCTATATTGCAAATACAACTCCGCACGAATATACGACATTACTTGCCCCTGATTATAAACCTGGTATTGTTGATGAAAATCATATTGCTGCCGGTACCGGAACTTATAAATATAAATACAATGATACTTTTGGAAGTAACAATGATTTACAGGCATATCATTCAAATGCGGCTTCTTTAATTCAGGTAGGAAGATTTCTGAGGGCGTTAAAAGATAATGGAGTGTATGATAATACCCGTATTGTAATTGTGGCAGACCATGGGCGTGATTTGGAACTTCCGCCTTTTGAGAATCTAAAATACTCTAGAGATGCCGCCGCATTAAATCCATTATTGTTATATAAAGACTTTAATTCTTCCGGTACGATAAGTACTGATTCTGTTTTTATGACAAATGCAGAAACTGTAAATCTTGCCCGTGATAATCTGAATGTTTCTGATATTAATCCTTTTACGAAAAGACAGTTTAGAACAGTAAATGACTTTGATGACTTCAAGGTATATCTTTTGGATGAGTTTAGAGTAAGAATCTTTAATAATAAGACGACGGTTCCGCTGAGCGGAAAGAAAGAATATATCGTAAAATCAGATATTTTTAAAGATGAGAATTGGTGTTTATGCGATGGAGAGAAAAAATGATTTTGTATATTGACCCCGGCACTGGAAGTATGATTTTTTCCTTGGCTATAGGAGTTGCTACTACTTCTGTTTTCTTGTTCCGCGCTTTAATTCTCAGATTAAGATTTTTTCTTTCCGGTGGAAAATTTAAGAAAATTGATTCTGGAAAGATTCCATTTGTAATTTTTAGTGATTCAAAAAGATATGATAATGTTTTTAAACCTATATGTGATGAATTTGAGAGGCGAAAAGTAAATCTGTCTTATTATACTCTTTCTCCAGATGATCCTCTTTTGTCTGAGAATTATGAATATGTCAGTACAGCATTTCTTGGTGAAGGAAACAAAGGCTTGGCAAAAATGAATTTCTTAAATGCTGATATTTGTCTTTCCACTACACCTGGTGTGGATGTTCTTCAGTGGAAAAGATCAAAGAATACTCGGCTGTATATACACATTCCTCATCTTGTCGGAGATTTAACTACCTACAGAATGTTTGGCCTTGATTTTTTTGATGCTGTTTTATTAACGGGAGAATATCAGGGTAAAGATATTAGATTTCTTGAAAAGGTTCGTGGTACCAAGGTGAAAGAGTTACAAGTAGTTGGTTCAACTTATATGGATCTAGCGAAACAGAAATTGGATTTTCTTCCCCCTCATAAACTAAATATTGCATCCCCTGTTGTTTTGGTAGCTCCTTCATGGGGGAGAAGTGGTATTCTATCAAAATTTGGGGAAGAACTGCTGGATAAACTTGTTGAAACTGGATGGAGAATAATTGTCCGCCCTCATCCGCAGTCAAAAACGTCGGAGGCGGCACTTTTAAAAAAACTCGAGACCAGATATGTAAATATTCATAACTTGGAATGGAATTATGACAATGATAATTTAACGGTGCTAAATCAAGCTGATTTAATGATAAGTGATTTTTCAGGTGTGATTTTTGATTATATATTTTTATTCAATCGTCCTGTAATTTATGCGGATACTTATTTTGATTCCCAGTGTTATGATGCTGATTGGATAAACCATCCCTTATGGACCTTTGAAATTCTGAAAAAAATAGGTGTCAAGCTTGAAAAAGAACAGTTTTCGGATATTAAGAATGTTGTAACGGGTGTGCTCGGAAATAAGAATTTATTCCAAGAAATACAAGCTGCAAAATCCAAAGCGTGGCAGCATGAAGGTAAGGCAGCCATTCTTACAGTTGATTACTTGTTAAATAAAGGAGGATTCAAGTGAAAATAGCAGTTGCCGGTACGGGATATGTGGGGCTTTCTCTTTCTGTCCTTTTGGCCCAGCAAAATGAGGTATGGGCTGTGGATATTATTCAACATAAGGTTGAACTTATAAACAGAAAGAAATCTCCTATCGTTGATAAAGAAATCTCTGAATTTCTGTCGTCCAAGAAATTAAATTTACGGGCAACAACAGATGCGGAGGAGGCTTATAAAAATGCAGATTTTGTAATTGTCTCAACGCCTACAAATTATGATCCCGTTAAGAATTATTTTGACACGTCTTCTGTTGAGGCTGTTGTTGAACTTGTAAAAAAATATGCTCCAAAAACCACGATTGTAATCAAGTCTACGGTGCCCGTCGGATATACCGCCAGTCTCCGCAAAAAGTCGGGGTTCAGCAATATTCTCTTTTCGCCGGAATTTTTGCGTGAGGGGCATGCTCTTTATGACAATCTTTATCCGAGCCGTATTGTAGTAAGTTACCCGAATGATGATGAAAGCCTTTTGAAAAAGGCTGAGACCTTCGCCGCCTTGTTAAAACAGGGTGCTGCAAAAGAAGATGTCAGAATCCTTTATCCGCATCTGACAGAGGCCGAGGCGATAAAACTTTTTGCCAACACTTATCTTGCTCTCCGTGTCGCTTTCTTTAATGAGCTTGATACTTACGCTGAGGTTCGAGGTTTGAATACCAGACAGATTATAGAGGGCGTGTGTCTTGATCCGCGCATAGGGGATTTTTATAACAATCCTTCCTTCGGTTATGGTGGTTACTGTCTGCCAAAGGACACAAAACAGCTTCGCGCTAATTACGAGAATGTTCCTGAAAATCTGATATCCGCTATTGTTGAGTCCAACCGCACGCGTAAGGATTTTGTCGCGGAACAGATTCTTGCCCGGAATCCAAAATGCGTAGGCGTTTACCGTCTTACAATGAAGGCTAATTCCGACAATTTCCGGGCATCGTCAATTCAGGGGGTTATGAAACGTATTAAGGCGCGCGGAATTGAGGTCGTTGTTTACGAGCCTACTTTAAAAGAAGATGAGTTCTTTAACTCGCGCGTTATTCACAGTCTTGACGAATTTAAAAAATACTGTGATGTGATTATTTCTAACCGCTTTGCCCCTGAATTGTCTGACATTAAGAATAAGGTTTATACACGCGATATTTATGCCCGTGACTGATGGGGATGAGAATGAAGAAAATTGTTGCAATTAACGGTGAGTTTTTTTGTCGTAATATTACTGGTATAGAGCGCCTTGCAATAGAAGTAACATCATACTTGGATCACTTTTTCGAACCGGGTATGGTTGAGCTTGTTGTTCCTCGAAATGCGCGGAATATGCCTGTTTATAAAAATATAAAAGTAATTACTATTCCCATAGAAGCTGATTTTTTTCCAAAGTGGACACAGATCTATTTTCAAAAATATATATTGAAACATCATAGGCTTAGTCTCGATTATTCAAATACTTGTCCTTTCTTTTCGCCCGGTATTGAATTTATACATGATATTTATTGTAAATTGTATCCACAGGATTTTCACACCTTGCGTGATAGACTTATTGCTTTGTATAGTGATGTTATGTATCATGTGATCGCTAAAAGAGCGAAGAGGATTGTGACAGTCTCTGAATATACAAAACAAACGCTTGTTGATACTTATCATATCAACCCGAATCGTGTATCCGTAGTTTATTCAGGACTTGGGGCATATCTTGATATTCCGCGAGACGATTCAGTTTATGAAAAATTTCCGCAGCTGAAAAAGAATAAATTTTATTTTACGCTGGGCTCTCTTTCCACTCGAAAAAATCTAAAGTGGATTGCGCGCCATGCGGAAGTCTATCCTGATGAAATCTTTGCCATAAGCGGAAAAGCAATTCCCAGTGTCGTTGCTCCTGAACTGCAAAAATTAAATTCTTTAAAGAATGTGGTGATGACAGGTTATCTGACTGACGGTCAGGTTAAATCTCTTCTTGCAAAGTGCAGGGCCTTTATTCTTCCTTCTTATTTTGAGGGATTCGGACTGCCGCCTCTGGAAGCCCTCTCGTGCGGCGCTAAGATTATTATTTCGAATAAAACTTCATTGCCGGAAATATACGGAGACGCGGCTCATTATATAGACCCCGATAATCCGGAAATAAATCTTGATGATTTGTTAAAGCAAAAGGTTTCAAAAGCTGACGCGCTCCTGGAAAAGTATACATTGGAAAATACTGCGCGCCGCCTTTATGAAATTATTCAGAAGGTTAATTCTTAAAACTTTCCGCTGCAGCCTTTACTTCCTGCATATAGGACTTGTTCGCAATCAGAAGGCCCTGGGGAGATTCTATTATAACGCAGTCTCTTATGCCGAGCAGGGCAACCGGCCGGTTTTTCTGCGTATGAATCAGGTTTCCGAAGGCGTCCGCATAGAAAGGCTTTACCTTGTCAGATTTGTTTGCGTTTCCTTCGCGGTCTTTTTCAGAAAGTTCCCAGACCATATCCCATGAGCCTACATCGCTCCAGCCGGCGTCAAGCGGAATTACAACGGCATTCTGGGTGTGCTCCATTACGGCATAGTCTATTGAATTGCCCTTGATTTTCTCAAAGGAGGCTTTCTGAAGCGCAATGAATTCCTTTGTAACCTTTGCCTTTTCATAGGCCTTTTTTGTCAGGCTGAACATTTCACTGTCAAATTTCTCAAGTTCCTGCAAAAAGAGCTTTGCCGGCAAAACAAACATTCCGCTGTTCCAGAAATAATTTTTTGCCGCAAGATATTTTTTCGCAGTATTCAGATTCGGTTTTTCGCGAAAGGATTTTACTTTAAACGCAGCAGTTCCGTTTTCAGAATTTGCTGTCTCAATATAACCGTATCCTGTTTCCGGACGGGTCGGAACAATTCCAAAAAGCGCATATTGATTTTTGCCGGCGGCTTTTTTTGCCGCCTTGACTGCTTTTTGAAAAGCCTTTACATTTTGAATGGTATGGTCGCTTGCAAGGACCAGCATAAGTCCGTCTTCTTCATGTTCCTGAGCGTAGAATGCGGCGGCGGCGATTGCGGGTGCTGTATTGCGGCCTATTGGTTCGAGCATTACAGGCCGCTTTAATTTTTGTATCTGCCCCAGTTGCTCCTGAACTAGTTTTAGGTGCTTTTTATTGCATATTACGAGCGGGGCTGAGATAAAGTCAAGGCCGTCAAGCCGATTTGCCGTCTGCTGAATCATTGTCTCATTCTTGTCTATAAGAGGCAGAAATTGTTTGGGAACTTCCGGAGTTGAAAGCGGCCAAAGGCGTGTGCCCGAACCGCCTGAAAGAATTACTGGTAGCATTGTCTTACCTCTTTTAATGTGTCCTCACATACAGTCGTAAACTCTTTTACGAAGCGTTCCCTGCTGAATGTTGCGGCGTGTGCTGATATTTTTTGGGAATCAAAAGATTTCTCTTTGTCCAACTCTTCAAAATGCAGAATTGCCTCCGCGCAGGAGTTCGCGTTCTGCTCCATAAAGAAAATGCCTGTCTTTTTGTCAACAACGGTTTCTCTGGCACCGCCCTTTCCAAAGGCTATGACAGGAGTGCCGCAGCTCTGGGCCTCAAGCGGTGTCAGTCCGAAGTCTTCTTCGGCGCAGAATATAAGTGCCCGGCATTCGTAAAGATAATTTCTTACGGATTCATCACTGGCGCGGCCTGCAAAAATAATGTTTTTATTTACGCCTGCTCTTGCCTTTAGTTTTTTTTCATCAGGGCCGCCGCCGATTACAACCAGTTTTTTTCCGAGTTTCATGCAGGCATCAATTGCGATGTCGGCTCTCTTATACTGAACCAGTCTGCTAAAGAAGACGTAATAGTCCTGTCTTTCTCTCTTTTTAGCCGGCGGATAAAATCGTTCCGTGTTGACCGGCGAATATATTACCTGACTGTCACGGTTCCAGAATTTTTTTATTCTGCGCGAAATGTATTTGGAGTTTGCTATTATTCTGTCAATTCTCTGAGAGGAGACATAATCCCAAAGCCGTATCTGAGGCATCCACCTGTCCATGAAAAAGCGTGTAAGGCGGCCGCTTCTTTTTCTGTAGTCAAAGAACAGGTCCCACGCATATCTCATGGGAGAATGTATATAGGCAACATGGGCGGTCGAGGGCGGTGTAATGACGCCTTTTGCGCAGGAAGATGAGGAGCAGATTACAAGGTCATATCCTGTAAAGTCAAAGGACTCAAAAGCCTTTGGCATAAAGCTTAAAAGTTTTCTGTAGATTTTTGTCGCAAAGGGAAGTTTCTGGACGGGACTTGTAAAAATCCTTTTGCCTGCAAAATGACCGCCCATCTTTTTCTTGTCGTAAACCAGAGTATAAATATCGGCTTCGGGATATATGCTGAGTGCGAGTTCCACCCATGTTTCAGCTCCGCCGTAATTTACAAGCCAGTCGTGCACAATCGCTACTTTCAAAATTACTCTCCCAAAATCTTCCCGACACAGTCCAAAAGGGCATTGTCTTTGTTTCTCTCAATCACAAATGACAGTCTGCATTTTGCACTGTCACCGCACTCCGCATCTTTGTCCCGGTCTCCAATCATAAATGACTGTGAAAGATCAATGTTAAAATCTTCCGCCGCATTCAGAATCATTCCCGGCAGCGGCTTCCGGCATGTACAGTTGACTTTGTACTCAGGTCGTTCACCGGCAAATCCCTTGTCCGTATGGTGGGGGCAGAAATAAATGCCGTCAAGATATGCTCCCTCTTGTCCCAGAAGACTCTCCAGTTTATTGTGAATTGCCTGCAGTTCCTCAAAAGAAACTTCTCCGCGTGCAATTACCGGCTGGTTCGTTATGAGAATGGCAAGAAACCCTGCCGCGTTTATTTTCTTAATTGCGTCAGCTGCGCCGGGAATAAGTTCAAGAGATTTTATGTCTGTTAAAAAACCAACCTCTTTGTTTATCGTGCCGTCGCGGTCCAGAAAAATTGCCCGCTGTCTGTGGCTTAAATTTTTTGCGGAAACTCGTCCGCATTTTACATCGGATTCAACCTGAACAAGACGGTCAGGGGTTCCCATGTCTTTTATGTATTCGCTGCTGTCGTATGCGAATATGCGGCCGCTTGAAACAGCCGGCTTCAGAACGTCACGGTCAAGGTCGATTTTTCGCGGGTTCTGCGGACCGTTATTTAAATTCTTGTCTTCCGCAAAAAGGCGCTCCCGTGTTATTTTAAGAAGTTCCGGCGAAATGATTTCTATTCCTGCATTGACGCGGTTTTTGTAAAAGCAGAAGTCCGGTGAATTAATGTCCCGGCTGGAATCTTCCTTTGCAAGCCACTTTGCGACACGTCCGGTGTCAAGCGGAAGTGTTCCGCTTCCTGTCTTTGGATATTCAATCTCAGTTACAAGCAGAGAAGAATCGTACGGGTGATTGTTCGGGTGCGCCATAAGTGTGGCAAGTGCCTTGTGTTCCCTGTGGAAACTGATGAAGCGGTTAAAATCTATGTCAAAGATTGTGTCGCCGCACAAAAGCAAAAAGTCTTCCGTAAGATTCAGTTCAGGAAAGGCAAAGAGCGCGCCGGCCGTTCCGAGCGGAACAGTTTCCTCAAAATAAGAAATTTTTACGCCGAATTCTTTTCCGTCATTAAAATAATCTCTTATAAAATGTCCCAGATGGCCGATTCCGATAGTTATGTCGGTAATTCCGCATTCCCTTAGATTCTCTATCTGATATTGTAAAATCGGTTTGCCCAAAACCGGAATCATCGGCTTCGGAATATCGTTTCTGACAGATGCAATGCGGGTTCCCTTACCGCCGGCCATAATTATTGCGCGCATATCTTATCCTTAAAAATTATTCCTTCCAAAAATATTCTTCAACCGTAAGGCAGAGGGCGTGGTAAACAGGAAGATGAAGTTCCTGAATCTTAAAAGTCTCGTCCTGCGGAACAATAATTACGCAGTCTGCCAAATCTTTTATTTTGCCGCCTTTTTTTCCTGTCAGGGCGATTGTCTTAAGTCCGAGCGCCTTTGCGACAACTGCCGCATAAATTATGTCCTTTGAATTTCCGCTTGTTGAAATGCCGAAAAAAACATCTTCTTTTTTTCCAAAGCCCATGACCTGCTGGGCAAACAAAACATTTCCGTCAACATCGTTCAGTGAGGCTGTCATCAGTGCTGAATTGTTTGTGAGTGCGACAGCTGGAAGTGAGCCCTGCAGTTTGTCGGAAAGATACGAGCCTGTGTCGCTGTCAATGTCTGCCAGCTTTTTAAGAAAATCCTGGCCCGGTGTCCGTTTCTTTACAAATGATTTCAGCAGTTCGCCGGTAATGTGGTCGCTGTCTGCGGCCGAGCCGCCGTTTCCGGCAACAAGAAGTTTTCCGCCTGCCTTGTAGGAATTGATTATAATTTCAGCCGCCTCTCTAATCTGTTTCTCGCAGACAGAAAGGGAAGGGTAACGCTCTATTAATTCATTGATGTAGTCCATTTTATTCCTCCGGGTTATAATATATTACTTTTGTTCCGTCATTTTCAAATTTAAATGGAATGTAAAGAAGGTCTTTCATTGCCTCGCGGACGGCTGCCTGTTTGTCTTTCTCGACATAAAATACCAGAAAGCCTCCGCCTCCTGCTCCCAAAAGTTTTCCGCCAAGAGCACCGGCGTTTATTCCGCGGTCGTAGAGTGCGTCTATGTTGCTTGTGGTGACGGCGCTGCCTGTCTTGCGCTTTAACTGCCATGTGTGATCCAGTAAACGGCCGAAGTCATTCAAGTCTGAATTACTGTTCTGAAGAATTTCCTGTGCCTCGTCAACCAGTCTGAGCATTTCATTTAACCGTTCGATTTTTGCTGCGGCTGTTTCCGGCGTGGACTTGTTTGCCTTTTGAACGTCAGAAGAAAATCTCGTAAAGCCTGTAAAGAACATCAGGAGATTGTCATTGAGGAGTTTTTTACGCTCGCTTGGAATAATAAGCGGAATCACTTCGTATGAATTGTCCTTAAAGTTGATTCTGTTAAAGCCGCCGAAAGAAGCCGCTATCTGATCCTGCCAGCCGCCCGCCTCTTCGCACAAATCGCGCTCAAGATGAATCGCGTCGTCCGCCAGTTTTTTCTTTCCGGCATATTTTCCCCGCTGGCAGTAAAAGGCATTCAGCATACCGACAGCAAAAGATGATGAAGTTCCCAGTCCGCTTCGTGCCGGTAAATCCGCCTCATAAGTCAGACGAATGTCGTGTGTATCGGTCATTTTCATTGCGTTGCGGACTGCCGGATGAACAATCTGGTCAATGTCCGTTACTCGTTCGATTTTGGAATAAGAGAGTTCCGTCTTATAGTCAAAAAAGGGAGGAAGCTTTCTTACCGTAACATAACAGTATTTGTCAAAAGTTGTGGAAAGAACTGCGCCGCCGTACTGATTAAAAAATTCTTTCATGTCGGTTCCGCCACCGAAAAAACTCATGCGGAAAGGTGTCTGTGTAATAATCATTTTTTTATTATAACTGTTTTCTCTATTGTTTTCAATATAAGATTTGCTGAATTTTTATAGGAATAGATATGGTCAAATTCCGGCAGCCGGCTTTTGTCAGAATAGACCTGACTCAACTTTTGCGTCAAATCTTCTGAGTCACCGACCTTAAAAAATGTAACGGGAAGATTTTTGTAAATCTCTTTAAAAACCGGAATGTCGGAAATTACTGCCTTTGTTCCTGAATAAAGAGCCTGCAGTGGAGGTACACCGAAGCCTTCGTATAATGAAGGCTGAACTAAAAGTCTTGCGGATGAGATTAGTTCCTTTAGCCTTTCGTCTGGAATAAAACCTGTAAACTCTATGCCGTCCTTTTCCGCTCCCGCAATCATTTTCTGCATCTCTTCATCAGAAGTCCGGAAATTATCCTTTGAGCCGACAATCAGAAGTTTTGCTTCCGGTGCCCCGCGTCTAAATTTTATAAAGGCCGGAATTAATGTCGCAAGTCCCTTGTGTTTTTTTATGTTTCCAACAAAAATAATATTGTCGGTTTTCCTGGTTTTTTGTGCCGGCGACTCATTGTAAAGCGGAACTCCTGAGTAAACGACAGTGATATTTTTTTTGCAGTGAAGTTTTTCAAGGATTCTGTTCCTGCTGAATTGTGATACTGTAAAAACAAGTCTGGATTTATTTATAGCACGCTGGTAAAAGAAACGGCGTATTGCGGTTCCTGTCCGACCCGCAAGTTCCGGCATGTCAAGAAAAATAATGTCGTGGATTGTGCAAAAAACGGGAACTTTAATTCCCCGGGAAAAAATGCGTCCTGGAATATTGCAGTAAGGGGTAAAAAAAGCGTCGCAGGAATTTATTTTATTCAGCAAGTCTTTTGGGAAAAAGAACATTTCTCTTAGTGAGAATGGTTTTATTCCGCAGGTGTTCTCTATAAAAAAAAACTCGTTTCCGCTTTCCTTAAAAGAGGGAAGCATGCTGTCTATATAAGTTCCTATTCCGCTCTTTCCGCTCATTCGGCAGTCTATGGCTATTCTCACTTGTGTGCCTTCCAGTTTGAGAGTTTTGACATATCATCTTTTACATCAAATATATCGACTCCGTTAAAGTCGTATTTGTAGATTCCGTTCTGGCCGGGGTCATAGTGTCCGTTTGCGCAGACTCCGTAGGCGGTGTTCTCGATTCTCCTTACAATCTCTTTATTTGTAAAGGGGTTGACGGGACGCTCAATAATATCCTTAAAGGCAATGTAGGGGACATCAGCGTTTGTCATAAAGGAATCGTCCATAGTAAAATGATTGCCGCTGTTTTCTTGCGTAAAGTCTTTTACCATCAGCAATGGATGATTATGATCAGGATTATTGCTGGTTTCTGAATCATAGTCAAAGAATCCCTGCGCAATCTCATCTGACAGGCCTATTCCATGGTCCGCCGCAATAATGATTCTTGTATTGTTGTAACAGTTGTTTTTTTTAAGATAGTCAGTCCATTCCGCAATGCGCCGCAACAAGGCCGCGTTGGAACTCAGACAGTCATAATTTGACAAGTCGGAGAATGGGCCTCTGTCAGTAACTTTTTTTACCGGTACAAAGTCAGGAGCCTGCAAATCTATAGAAGAGTGTGTTACTGAATTTTCTATCAGGATAAAAGCACCTGTGTCATTTCCCTTAAAATCTGTGAGCTCCGGCATATAATCAAGGGCTGAGTAAAATGCCAGAAAGTTTATCATATCAGCGAATGACTGATTGCTGGCCCACCAGTTTCCGTCATCGTAGAGACTTTCTCTTAAAAAGACCGGACTCTGCTTGAACACAGCAAACCATAAGAAATTTCTTTTTATTGAATTGCTTGCAGCATTCTTCTGGACGCATTCAGGATGGTCCGAAATCCATTTTGAAGTATATCTGCGCTCAATGTTGCTTCCCGAAATTTTGGGATAGTCTTCGCAGATTGACATGTCCGCGACCCACTGGTAATTGGCCCATGAAAGGTCAGAACACTGGGCTTCAAATCCGGCCTGCTCCGTAAAAACGCGGGGCATCATCAGCAGTGCCTCGTTATTTTTTGTCTTTAGAGCAACACTGTCTCTTTTATTCATTTCAAGAGGAGTGTATTCATATCCGCCGTAAAGGGGCGGTGCACCCAAAAGCGTGTGAATGTCATAAGAGAGCGTATGCGTGTAAAGCGTAAAATCCTTAAAGGATTCCTTTAGCTCCGGGTATGCGTTGAGAATGGGCTCAATGTAGGAGTTCTCGGCTCTGTCCGCCATTATTACAACGACATTCTTTCCGTTTTTTGAAAGATGATAGAAAGGCTCGATCTTGTCGGATTCTTGAACCTGTTTTTTTGCAAGAGCTTTGTATTCATTTTGTATTTTACTTATGTTAACCGTTCCTATTGCAAAGAAACTTATCATCATAATTGAGCAGATCGGAACAAAGATTTTCTGCGGTCTTGAAAAGGCTGTAAGAATCAGTATTGCCAGAATGATGAGAATTAAAACTGCAAGGTTGACGGCTATGAAAGCCGGCAAATTTGACACCCCCTTGTCAAAGACTAGTATGCTGTTCAGAGTGCCGTAATCTCCGGAAAAAAGAAAAGCGTTCGCGCTTCCGCAAAAAAACATTATAAGACTTACCGCTGCAAGTATGGACTGAATCTTTTTTCCGAATAAAAAATAGATGCAGAAAAACCAGAATACAAATATTCCCGCCGCTTGAACTGTTGAGTTAAAGAGGTAGGTGTTTGGATTTGCGATGCCGTCAATTCCCATAAATTCAACTACAGAAGAAGAAATTGCATAAGACGGAATAACAGTTCCTGTCAAAAGGGCAAGGGAAATTGCAGAAAGAATATAGATTGTATGCCGTGTGTTTTTATCATCAACGAAAATCTTCAGCGGTTTGCCCAAAAGCCATTTACAGGCTTTGACCGCAAGCGGCGTAAAAAAGACGAGTGAGAGAATCGCCGCCATTACAATCCTCTTGCTGAAAAGTCCGTTGTGAACCGCAAGAACATAAGTAATTCCTGCAAGAGCCGCAGCACAGGAAATTATATAAAGAACAAAGAGCGGTTTTTTTATCTTGTAGAAAATATTCTTTACAAGACTGAACACATTGTTCATTGTCCAGTAAAGAACAAGTCCCGCGGGAGATGTGTAGAGAATCGCAAGAAAAATCAGTGCCATTACATAAATGGGAACTTTATCTTTAAGTTTAAATCCTTTTGTGTAGACTGCGCTTCCGGCAATGTTTATGACAGTCATGGCAATGGGCAGTATGTTTACCGGAAAATTCTTAATGTAGAATAATGCGTCTGCTTTGCCCATGTCGCGGATAAACCAGAATGATTTTTCCTGAAGCGCGGGCAGGGCAGAAAGAAAAGAGTATGCGGCAATAAAAAAAGGAACCTGAATCAGGAGCCCGAAAGATGAGCGCAGGGCCATGAGCGGATGATAATGATGCTGACGATAAAATGCCGTCAGTATCATATACTGCTCGTCGCCCTTGAATGTCTTTTTTATACGCTGAATACCGGCTTCCATTTCTTTCTGCTTGTTGCGTTCTGTCTGCTGCCATTTTTCAGCAACAATATAAAGCGGCAGGCATAATAAGGAAACCGCAAGGCTTACTCCGAGTACAGCTCCGCCGGTGTTTCCGAATATCTCGTAAACCAGTTGGTAGGCTGTCTCTATAATCAGGATAAGCGGATAGATAATCAGCGTGTATAAAAAGTGCGTCATTTTTTCTCAGCACACCCCGATGCTGTGCATGTATTCACGAAGAACGGGAATAAATCGCTCCATGTCCTGCGTCTTGATATCCCCCATGTTCGCAATGCGGAAAGTGTCGATGTTGCCGAGTTTTCCCGGATAAATCGTAAATCCTTGCTCGCGTGCAATATCGTGCATAGCATTAAAATCATACTCGGGTGTTTTCGGAATCAGAATCGCCGTAATAAAGTGCGACTGGTTCTCTTCCTTAACGAGCATTTCAAGTCCGATTTCTTTTAGTGCCTTTACCAGGATTTTCCAGCAGGCGGTGTAGCGCTCAAAACGCTTTTCGATTGTCTCAACCTTTGTCTCGATGATTGCCTGCCTGAGTGCGTAGAATGTTTGGACCGGCGGAGTAAATCGTGTCTGCTTTGTCTCGCAGAAATACTTATACTGGTCGTAAATGTTGAGGTAGTAGTTTCTCATGGGCCAGTCTTTCTGCTTCATCAATTCTGAATTGCGACAGACTACAAAGCCAATGCCCGCCATTCCCTGAATGTGTTTGTTGCTGGTTGACGAGGCAAAGTCAATGCCTGTTTTGTCAAGGTCGATGGGCATTCCGCCGTAAGCGGAAACCGTGTCGCAGATTGTTACAAGTCCGTATTTCTTTGCCATGGGACATATCACCTCAAGGTGGTTTAAAAGTCCCGTAGTGGTTTCGTGGTAGACAATAGCCAGTGTCGTGTATCCGCCCTTTTTAATCTGGGCTTCAAGCGCATTTACATCAATCGGCTCGTATGGGGAGGACTTGAATATGTCCATGTTGATTTTATAGACAGAGGCTATTTTTGCCATGCGTGCGCCGTAAGAACCGTTGTTCACGACTAACAGTTTTCCGTCAGGCGGAACGCAGGAAGAAATCATTGCCTCATCGGCGGCAGTTCCCGATCCTCCGAACATTACAGTCGTGTATTCTTTCGGATCCGCTACAAAGCGTGTAAGTTCGGTGGCGCACCATTCCATTACATCGCCAAATTCCAGTTCGCGGGGGCAGATGTCGGCACAGGCCTGGGCATACTTTACAGAATCCGTTGTTGTCGAGGGGCCCGGGTTCAGAAGAACCTCGCGGCGAATATTGCGGAGAGACTCGCTTTCCTGAATGCGGGGCAAAACTTGCTTAACCGCTCGGTCAAGCATGGTCTCGTCATCAATCTCAATCCAAGAATAGTATTCAATTTTGCGGACAAATATATCGCGGTCTCCTCCGCTGGCGGAAGAAATTGCCGCAAGGACATTTTCGTAGTCAATCTTGATTCTTGACGGATCTGCATTGTAGTATTCCATCATTCTGTCAAGGGTGAATTTTGTAAGGCGGCTGATTCCGACAAGTTCTCCGGCCAGATTTTTTACGGAAGCCTTGTCTTTTGTGGAGCGGCTGATGTATCCGTTTTTGTCGGCCTCAAGATAGACCTCGTCCTCGCTGTGAGTCGGTCCCGACGCAAGAATTGTGTCCTTGTGCTGCTCGTTGATTAGAATATTCAGGCCGATTGAGTCGTAGAGCAAATCACTTTCAAGCAGCAGAAAGTCGCCCGTGATATAGGGTGCGCAGACTGCTATAGTTCCCATTGAAGAAGTGTTCGCGTAATTGTCATTTCTTACGGTTTTGATTATGTGATATTTTTTTGCCAGTTCGTCATAATATTCAGAGCAGTGACCTGTTCCTATTATGATTTCCTCAATTCCGGCGGCAATGAGTTTTTGCACGGAGCGCTCAACCATTGCGATTCCGTCAATTTCTATAAACCCCTTGGGCATTTCCTTTGTGCGGCCGCCGAAGCGTGAGCCAAGTCCGCCCGCCGCGATTACTGCCTGTCTAATCATTTATCTGCTCCTAAAAAATCCATAAGTGATTCCTTGTTCTGAACCGGTGTTGTGGTCGGACGGCCCAAATCTTTTCTCGCCCCTTTTGTTACTTTCACTTCAATGAATGAAAGCTCGTCAGAGGCGAGGGCGTCCTTAACCGCTTTTTCCAAAGCGTCTGCGCTGTCAACAGTTGAAGCATTTTTGTAACCGCAGGCTTTTGCAATTGCGGGAAGTTCAATCTGAAGACCTACTGTCGGCTGACCGCCTACAGAGTCGTGCGCGCCGTTGTTCAATACGATATGAATAAAGTTTTTCGGGCCTCTTGTTCCTACTGTCGCCATTCCGCCCATCTGCATTATTGCCGCTCCGTCTCCGTCGAGACAGAAAATCTTTCTGCCGGGTTTCTGCATTGCTATTGAGAGGGCAATCTGGGACGCATGCCCCATGGAGCCGACTGTCAGGAAGTCTTTTTCGTGTCCCATGCCGTGCTTTTCGCGCAGTTCAAAAAGTTCGCGCGAGCACATTCCCGTTGTGGAAACGAATGCGGCGCTTTCCGGCGCGTTGAGAATAATCTTTTCGATTGCCTCCTCGCGTTTCATCGGTTCGTTTACAACATAGTTGTTCTTTAATGTGTATGCGTCAAATGTATCTTTCTTTACTACAAAGGCGAACGGAGCGGAAGTAGCCGCCACGGTCTTGTATGCAAAATCCATCTGCTTTGCCAGCTCGTCCTCGTTTTCCGCCATGATTACATATGGAATTCTCATTGCGTCGAGAAGTCCCAGTGTCACCTTTCCCTGCTTTACATGCTGTGGCTCGTCGTGAATTCCCGGGCGGCCGCGCCATCCGATTACAAGAATCATCGGAACAGAATATACGTCCGGATCCGCCAGTGACAAAAGCGGGTTCACTGCGTTTCCTATTCCTGAGTTCTGCATGTAGATGAGCGGAATTTTTCCTGTGGCAAAGTGATATCCTGATGCCAGTCCCGTGGCACAGCCTTCGTTTGCCGCAATAATGTGCTTTTCAGCCGGCGCGTTGTCGGTGACGTAAGCGCAGAAATTCTTTAGAAGCGAGTCCGGGACACCTGTAAAAAAATCAGTTCCGTTCTCAACAAGTTTGTCATAAAAAAAACTGGGTCTAATCATTTATCGTTATCCTATCGCGCCGCGGACGGCACGTCAAAAATTACTTATAAGTTCTGCAAGTGTGCTTATGCACACTTGACTAGACAAAAATTACAGAATGTAATTTTGTCTCATTTTCCGCCCGGAATAAGCTCAAGAATCTGCTTGATCGGCATGCAGAGGTCGTTCACCTCGAGTGAGCGCTCGGCTTCCAGAATTGTCTGCGCGACTTTTACCATTGCCGGATAACTTGCGCGGAGCATGTGGTTTGCGTAAATTATTACATTTGCGCCCCATTCAGCCAGTTCTTTTTCCGTAAACTGGTTATAGGTGGTGGGAACAAGCACAATCGGAATCTTCGCGTATTCTTTGCGGAACTTCTGGCAGAATTCCTTTATGTCCGCTCCGCTCTTATCCTTTGAGTGAATCATAATTCCGTCCGCACCTGCCTTGACACACGCAAATGCTTTTGTGATGGCCTCGTCAACCGAACGGCCCGCAATGATTTCCTCGATGCGGGCAATAATCATAAAGTCTTTTGTAACCTGAGCCTTTTTGCCCTCGGAAATCTTATGGCAGAACTCTTCCTCGGAGGCAAGTTCCTGCTTTACTTCTGTTCCGAACAGAGAATTCTTTTTGAGGCCTTTTTTGTCTTCTATGATTACTGCGCTTACACCGTTGCGCTCAAGAGTGCGGACTGTGAATACAAAGTGTTCCGCGATGTCGCCCGTGTCGCCGTCATAAATGATGGGCTTTGTGGTGCATTCAAGAATGTCTGTCAGTGACTGGAGGCGGGTGGTGAGGTCGACTGCCTCAATGTCCGGCTTTCCCTTGTTTGTTGAATCCGTCAGAGAGGAAGACCACATTCCGTCAAAGCGGTGAACTCCGTCTTCTTTTGTAACCTCGGCGTTTTCAATGATGAGCCCTGAGAGTCCTGAGTGGGCCTCCATGATACGGACAATCGGTTTCGCCTCAATCAGACGGCGGAGACTCTTGAGACGAATCTCAGGAGTGGTTCCTATCGTAGAAGCGTTCTGCGCCAGTTCCGTTGAATTGATTCCCTTTGTGTAGGGAACTTCAATAACCTGACCGTCCCATTCCTTCATCGTCTCAAATACGTCCTCGCGGATTTTTGAGAGGTAGTTTGTCTTCCAGTCGTCTCCGTGAATGATATAGTCCGGCTTTATTTTCTTCAGGTTGGGAACGTATGACCATTCCTCCTGCGGAACTACTTCCGAAACTCCCTTGATGTTCTCAACCACTTCCTTGCGCTGCTCATAGGTAAGATATGGAAGCCTTTTGTGCGATACAATCGCGCTGTCAGTCAAAAGACCTACGGTGAGGTCACCGTATTTTGAGCCTTCCCTGATGATGTTTACGATTCCGGGGTGAATTATGTCTCCGGTGATTCCAAGATAAACCTTCTTTGCCATTATGCAGTCTCCTTGCCTGATGATTTCTTTATTTCTTCTACTGTCTTAATCATGTAGTCCGCAATATTCTTTCCCGCCTCTCCGGTTCGCATCCATGCGGCTGCCTTCGCCTCTTTTCTTGCGGCCGCAAGTTCGGCGCTGTCACTTGCGTTCTGAATCACTTCCTTAATGCGCCCAAAGTCCGCCTCCTCCAGTTTTATTCCTATTTTCTTAAGGGTTTCAAACTGCCAGAGCCCTTCTCCGTGGTCCGGCAAATCGTATGCATCGTAGGGCATTAAGTCCATTTTCGCGTTCACATACATAACCGGCTTGTCGCACAGGAATGTGTAGTCGTAAATGATTCCCGAAAAGTCAGAAATCATTATATCAGCTTTTTTCATCGAATAAATGTTGTCCCGCTCGTAGTCCCACTCGATGTTCCTGTCGTCCTTGTAACGGTTCTCAAGGCGCTCGAGCATGTCAGCCTCTGATTTTTTTGACTGCGGATGGGGGCGTATAATAATTCTCCAGCCCGTGTCACGCAGCGGGTCAAGCAGTTTTTCTCCGTAGCGTTTTAATACTCCGACATTTCCCCATGAGGGCGAGACCAATACCGTAAACGGATGCTCGTCTTCTTCTTTTACTGAACTGATTTTTTCCGCGAGAACATCAAGGTAGGGGCAGCCGGCGGTAATCAGATTTTTCTTTGTAATGCCGCGCTCCTCTTCCAAATAGCGGATATCTTTTTTCTGGTAGTCGCCGGAAAGAAGAACGCTGTCGTAATAGTCAAGTCCAAAGAGACGGTAGGTGGTGGCATCGTTAGGCATATGAAGAACATGGGCGTAATGTCTGACATTGCGGCTCCGTTTCCACTGGTAGACACCGAGACCTGGAGTTGTCGCCAATACAATTCCGGCACTGAGCATGTTCAGTCTGGCAAAGGCTGTGTTTCCCTCACCGATAAATTCCGGTCTGACAAATTTGTATTCCTGCGAAAAACACGGATCATCCTTGCTGCTGGTAAGAAAAGCAACTTGCAGTTGTCTTTTCTCAAACTCGTCGCAGACAGGCTTAAAGGTGTTCCAGTAATTCTTACCTTCGCTGTAAATTACATAAGGCTTGTAGGCGGCATCGTGCAGGGCGTTTTCCTTGCCGTGTTTTCCGCTCAAAAACAGTTTTAATTTTAGAATCGCAGCCTTTGCCAAAAAGAATAGGGTGGCCGCCGCTCCAATCATAATAGAAAAGAGCATGCTTCCCGTACCGGGGTCAATATAAATCAGACTCATTCAGAGACTCCTTGCTTCCAGTTCTTACTCTCAAAAATATTATCCTTAACAGTCCACCATTCATTGTCTTCTATAGTAAAATAGTTGGAATGCAGATGATCTCCCGGCTGATGACGGTTTGATTCTGTAATGATGGCTCCTTCCTGATGCTTTATATTATCATTTATTGGATTATTTGTGAATGGGTTTACAGGATTTTCAATAATTCCTTTAAGTGCAATTGTCGGAACATCGGCTGTTGTCATAAAGGTTCCGTAATCCATCTTGATGTCGCCTTCCGCGTCAAAATCCTTGACAAAAAGGACAGCATGGAAATGATCCTTAGGATAACCGCTTGTAAGTTTCGGGTCCGCAAATTCGGCATTGTTATTTCCGATTCCATGATCCGAGACGAGAATTATTCTTGTGTTGTCATAACAGCCGTTCCGCTTCAGGTAATCAAACCACTTTGCAAGCAGAATGTAGCTGGCTGCATTTCCTGAGTATCCCGTGATATTTCCGCAGATTCCCGCAGACTTAACGTCAATTTTGTTCGCCGGAATGTAGTCTGGCGGCAAAAGGGGGTAGTTCTCATGAGAGAGTTCATTCTCCATTATTGTGAGATGGTTTCCCCGGTCCGAGTCTATTTCCGTCAGCTGCGGAAGAAATTCCAGGACGGAATATGAGTTGAGCATAATGTCAATGTCTTTGTTGGCGTTCAAAGACCACCATTTGGCCTCATAGTAAATCATTTCGCGCAGGACGACGGGCGATGTTCTGAAAAAACCGAACCAGAGAAGATTCCGTTTTATTCCGTTGAAGACTGCATCGGGATTTGCGTCAAGTTCCTGGTGCTTTTTCTTCCAAAGGTCTGTGTAGCGTTTTTGCGAGTTAAAGCCTGTGATTTTGGGATAACCCTGTACAATCCTCATGTCAGGAATAAGTGAATAACCTGCCCATGGTAAATCAGAAACCCTTGCGTCCCAGTCCGGCTGACTTGTAAAAATAAGGGGCAGCGTCATCAGTGCCTGTGTGTTTTTTTCAAGATTCGAGACATCTCTTCTTTTGTTTAACTCATAGGGAGTAAACTCATACCCGCCGAAAATTGACGGTGCGGATATAAGCGTGTGGCCGTTATATGAGAGCGTGTTCTTATAATAAGTAAAGCCGGAGAATTCTTCTCTAAGCTCTGGACGCTCGTTAAAGATAGACTCAACAAAAGAGCTCTCAGCCCTGTCCAGCATTATGATAAATACATTTTTTCCGCTTTTTGTAAATTTATAAAGGGGAGCTATTGAATCTTTGGTCTGCGTGCTTTCCGCTATCTCCATTTTGTATTTTTTGTAAGATGAGGATATAATCAGAGAATTTGATATGCCGATTACAAGCAGTGGAAGAATCAGCAGACTGCTTATGGTGCATGCCGCCTTTGGGAATCGCCTGTAAATTAAGAGCAGAGACACAAGCACGGCGCACAGAATAAACGCGTTCAATACCGTCTGGAAATACGGAGGCTGTTTGAATCCGTCAATGAACATCAGAGTATTATTCATGCTGCCGTAGTTTCCGGGAAAAGCATATGTGTCAATTACACCGAAAATCAATGCGACCGAGACGACTACCGCTATTATTGTCTGAATGCGTGAATGGAATAAAAAGTAAATGCAGAGGGGCCAGATGATATAGAGACCTGCGCTCTGTGTCAGTGTGTTGAATACAAAGTAGAGCGGAGAGCGGTCTCCCTTTATGTCAGAGAATTCTTGGACAGAAGAAGAAATCAGCGAAGTCGGAATTATAAGACCTGTCAGAAGACAGAGCGCGACCGCCGAAAAAATAAAAAGTTCAAAACGCTTTTTATTGTCTTCTATAATATTGTAGAGGAACTTGTCCAGAATCTTACCGACGGCTTTTATGTAAAGGGGAATCGGCAGGAGAGGAAGAAGGGCTATTGCCGCGAGAATTCTCTTCTTTAATGTTCCGCCGTTGAATCCCAGCAGATAGATGATTCCGACCGCTACAAAGGCAACCAGCGTAAAGTACAGCGCCTTCGCCGGATTTTTAAACTTGTAGAACACATTTTTAACCAGCGAAAGAACATTGTTCATCGTCCAGTAAAGAACAAGACCTGCCGGAGAATTGTAAAGGATCACAAGAAAAACCGCAGCCATTCCGTAAATCTGAATCTTTTCCCGAGCACTGTGACCGTGGGCGTAAATGGCTCCTGCCACACAGTTGATGAGAGTCATGGCTATTGGCAGAACATTTACCGCAAAACCTCCGACTGTAAAAAGCGCGTCGGGCTTTCCCATGTCGCGTATAAAGGCGAATGAAAAGCCACGCAGAATTTCCAAGTGCGAAAGATATGAATAAGCTGCCATGAAGAATGGAATTTGAATCAAAAGGCTGAATGAAGAGCGGAGCGCCATCATAGGATGATAATGATTCTGCTTATAATAAGTGGAAAGAATCATGTATTGTTCATCGCCCTTAAAGGTCGTCTTTATTCTGCTGATTCCGGGTTTCAGTTTTGCCTGAATTTTTCGTTCGGCATCCTGCCATCGTTCGGCTACAATATATAATGGAAGGCACAATAGGGTTACGGCAATGGATACACCGATTGTCGCAATTCCCGGGTTCTTGAAAACACGATAGAAAAGTACAAATGCCACTTCAATTATTTCATAGACCGGATAAATAATGAGTGTGTATAGGAAATTTGTCATAGTTAAATTATTCTACTAAACTGTGCTGAATTATGCAAGCGACCCCTCCCGGCGGCATCTTGATGCCGTTGCGTCGCCGAAAGAGCATATTAAGGTCTTGAAAGCAATCTTCTTGGCGACCCCTCCCGGCGGCATCTTGATGCCGTTGCGTCGCCGAAAGAGCATATTAA
>CAYFWC010000001.1:31328-47837 GCA_964346805.1 uncultured Treponema sp.
GGTCTTGAAAGCAATCTTCTTGGCGACAACCCTTTACAAACCCCCGGTTTTTATTTATAATAATTGCAGGTGTCTCTAAAAATCCGGTGAATTGGCTTTTCAGGGACTGCCGACGAGTTCTGAGTTGTTGTAACAGCACAACTTTGAGCATCGCATTTTCAATGAGGTGATTTTAATGTTAAAAAGAATTTTTGTATTCTCAGCCATATTTTTCGCACTCGCATCTTTGTCGGCCCAGCAGCATATTACTAACTTCGGCGTTGTAGACACTACAAAAGTTTACGAGCAGTTTTTCCGCAATTCTTCAGCAGTAAAGTCTTACGAGGACAAGCGGGCAGACTTTCAGAAGGAAGTTAACCGCCGTGCGGATGAAATCCGTGACATTCAGACAAAACTTCAGGAGGCACAGGATTTGGGGCTGGCCGACGATGTTAAAAAATATCAGGATTCAATACGCATAAAGTCTTCCGCCTTAAAAACATACACACAGCAGAAGAACACGGAACTCAACAATATAAAGAAGAATCTCAGCGCCAACAATGATTTCTATAAAAACCTCAACCGCACGATCCAAAAGGTTGCCGAAAACGAAGGCCTTTCTATGGTAATAAACCTTCAGCAGAGCAACGCAGTGCTCTGGTACAGTCCCGCAGTTGACATTACCGATAAGGTTATAGAAGCTTTGGAACAGCAGTAATGGCCGAGCAGACTCCGGTAATACAGCAGTATTACAGGCTGAAGAACGAGCACGAGGGACAGATTCTTCTGTTCCGTCTGGGCGACTTTTACGAGATGTTCGATGAGGATGCCCGGCTTGTCTCACGTCTATTGAATCTCACTCTCACGCACAAGGCAGAGTCTCCTATGTGCGGAATTCCCTATCACGCGGCAAAAATTTATATTGCCCGACTTCTTAGGCTTGGAAAAAAGGTTGCCGTTGCGGAGCAGGTTGGTGAGATTTCGCCCAAAGGCGGTCTTACGGAGCGTAAGGTTACGGAGGTTATTACTCCGGGAACCGTTATTGACGATGACTACCTTGAGCGCGGCTCCAACAACTTTCTTGCGGCCCTTTCCGTAACAAAGGGAATCGCCGGTTTTGCCTATATAGATGTCTCAACCTCGGAATTTTTCGCCACAAGCTGGCGCTCCTCGGCTATGTCCGAGAATTTTGCCAAGGAACTTGACCGGTCCAGTCCGAGAGAGCTTCTGCTGCCCAACTCACTGCGCGAAAACAAGGACATTCAGGCTGCCGTCGCCGCCATTCCTAATCTTCTGGTTTCCTACTACCCGGACTGGGATTTTAACGCAAAAACCTCTTTTGAGCGTCTTACCAGACAGTTCAAGACAAAGAACCTCGCCCCGTTTTCTCTGGAGGAGACTTCCGCAGAAGTGGCCCCGGCGGGATTCCTGCTGGATTACCTGGACAAAACCACAAACGCCGAGCTGAACCACCTTTCCGGCATAAAGGTGTATCACGATTCTGAATTTGTAATGATTGACGACTCCTCGCGCCGTAACCTTGAGGTCCTGCAGAACCTCCGCGACGGCTCAAGTCAGTTTACACTGCTTGAGTGTGTGAACCATACCCAGACTGCCATGGGGAACAGGGCTGTCCGCCAGTGGCTTTCTTTTCCCCTTACGGATGTAAGGAAAATTTCTGCCAGGCAGTCCCGCGTAAAACTTTTCTTTGATAATGACACTCTTTTGCAGGGAACGAGAACCCTTTTGGGGGGTGTTCTTGACATTGAGCGCCTTGCCGGCCGCATCGCCATGCAAAAAGCCCATGCCAAGGATTTGGTTGCCTTAAAGGAAAGCCTCTGCGCCTGGCTTGAGGTAAAAAAAGGTCTTTCTTCCTATGATTTTGGCGCCTCTACAGACGATTCCGGCTCTGATTTTATAATAGACTTGATAGGAAGAGCCGTTTGCGACGATCCTTCGACGCTTCTGACAGAAGGCCGCCTTATCCGGCAGGGCTATTCCGCGCAGCTGGACCGCTACCGTGAGGTTCACGACAATTTCAGCAGAATCCTTGATGACTATCTGGCGGAAGAAATAGCCGGAACAGGAATTCAAAACTTAAAGATAAAGCACAACAATGTGGCGGGCTATTTTCTGGAGGTAACCCGGGGAAAAGTGGACCATGTTCCCGCCCACTTTATGATGCGCCGTTCTCTCGTGAACGCGGACCGTTTTACCACGGAAAAACTTCAGGAACTTGAGAGAGAACTTAATTCCGCCTCCGTAAACATAATAGAGACCGAGCGTGAGCTTTTCCTGAATGTCCGCAGTCAGATAGAGCCTTATGTTCCCTACCTGATGGAGCTTTCCCACCAGATTGCCTATACAGACGCCTCCTCATCCTTTGCCTACGCCGCCCGTGTAAACCGGTGGGTATGCCCGACTGTTGACGACAGTCTTGTCTTTGATATTGAGGGCGGTCGTCATCCAGTTGTTGAAGGTCATCTTCCTTCCGGTGAATTTGTCCCCAATAATCTGAGGCTTTTTTCGGAGGGCGATACTTCCTTCGCACTGATTACGGGACCGAATATGGCCGGTAAATCGACATACCTCAGGCAGAACGCCCTCATAGCACTTCTGGCCCAGACCGGTTCCTTTGTTCCGGCGGCAAGGGCGACCCTTGGTGTTGTTGACAAGATATTCTGCCGTGTTGGCGCAAGCGACAACCTTGCGCGGGGAGAGTCGACCTTTCTGGTGGAAATGACCGAGACCGCAAGAATTCTTCGGGGCGCGACAAAGCATTCACTCGTAATTATGGATGAAGTTGGACGCGGAACTTCAACGGAAGACGGACTTTCCATTGCATGGGCCGTCAGCGAATACCTTCTGAACACACTGAAATGCCGCACACTCTTTGCGACCCATTATCACGAGCTTACACGCCTTTAGCACCCGGCGCTGCGCCTTATGTGCATGGATGTCCGCGAAGCGGAGGGGGCTGTAATATTCCTGCGCAAAATCAAGGAGGGCGCTTCTGAAAATTCCTACGGAATTCATGTCGCCCGTCTTGCAGGCATTCCCGATCCGGTGATATACCGGGCCCAGGAAGTGCTTTCCCGCATTCAGGCGCTGGCCGGAGACCATCCGCTTATTCCTGAAGATGTTGCCGCCGCCGGTGAGAGTGAGAAAAACAGCGTTTCCGGAAACAACGGTATTGCAAAGGAACCTGATAAGGCGGCCTTGCTGAACGGGCCCGGCCTTTTCAGCGACGAGGAAATTGTTCTTGACGAGATTCTTTCCTCCGACCCTGACAATATGACTCCTTTGGCGGCCCTTCAGTTTATTTCCAGATGGAAAAAGTCTCTTTCCGGCCGTTGAGGCCGAATTATAAATCTTTGTTATAATCTTTCCGTGCCATTCCTTTTTTTATCATCATGTCTATGTTGTATGTGTGAATAATTTTTTTGGAAATGCCGCCGCAAGGTTTGAGGCCATTGTCCTGCCTCTGCTATTGGGACCTGCAGAATGCATTCGCTGCGGGCGTCCGGTTCCGGGTGCTATTCCTCTCTGTGACAATTGCCGGGGCATTCTGGAGAATTATGTCAGTCTGAACTCGCCGGAAAGATGCGCTGCGTGCGGTAGGCCCCTGCTCTCCGAAAAGACGGTGTGCATGGAATGCCGGGAGCGCAGCGGAGAGTCCAGTCTGGACAGGCTTTATCCTCTCCATACCTACAGAGTATGGAAGAAGGACTTGGCTTTCGCATGGAAGACGGAAGGGCAGAGGAGGCTGTCTCCTCTGTTCGCCGCCCTCCTTTTTAAGGCTCTTAAAGAACTGGGAAAGGAAAGGTGTCCTTTAGTTCCTGTTCCGCCCCGGCAGGGAAAGATAAAGGAGAAGGGCTGGGATCAGGTAGATGAGCTCTCCGGAATTCTCCGGAAAAAATACGGGGTTTCCGTAACGCGGCTTTTAGTAAGAAAAAGCGGACGGGAACAGAAAATGCTCAGCCGGAGCGAGCGACTCGGCACTTCCGGGGCGGTCTATGATTTACAGCCGGAAATAAAAGAAATTCCGTCCGAGGTCGTGCTTTTGGACGATATAGTGACAACCGGCGCCACGATGGAGAGATGCGCATGGCTTTTAAAGAAAGTCGGAGTGAGGAAAGTGTACGGTCTCTCTCTCTTCATTGTTGATTAGTCCAGATTTCTCACTGGTGATAAAAAAGTATTGCAAAAAAATGGATTTCGGGTTATTATAATTGTATATTCCTGATTGGAGGACTACAATGGCTGACGAAGATACACAGATTCAGCTCGTGACATTTAAACTCGGCGAAGAATTATATGGTGTTGACATAATGGACGTAAAGGAAATTGTAAAGACTCAATCCGTACGCCCGCTTCCGAACGCTCCTTATTATGTTGAGGGTATTTTTAATCTCCGAAAGGAAATCATTCCAGTCATAAGTCTTCACAAACGGTTTCGGCTCAAGAAGGCTTCTGCTGTTGACTGCGGCGAGAATGCCGGTGGATTTGTAATTCTTAGTATAGACGGAAATCGCATTGGAATTATAATTGATAAAGTTGCGCGCGTCGTTCTCGTCAATAGAAGCGATATAAAGGCGCCGCCGCAGATGTTCAGCGGAATCGGTTCTGAATATATTCAGGGTGTAATACAGAAGGATCCTGATTCACCTTATTTAATCATGCTCGATACCCGCCGCCTGTTCAACGGAAAAGAACTTCAGAAAATTATTGAAATACAAAAATGATACAGACATTCAGCTCAACAATTCGCCGCAAGGAAATGGACGCAGTTCTCACCTGCATGGTCGACGAAAAAATCGGACCGGGAGAACTGAACGCGCGTCTTATACAGACGGTAAAAGAATTTTTCTCGGTTGCAGGCGCGCTTGCGCTAAGAACTCCCGCCGCCGCATTGAAATATGCTCTAAAGGCTCTGAGTCTTGAGGGAGGTTCTGCCGTTATGCTCAGTGCACTGGCTCCGGCCTGGCAGTTTTCCGCAGTGGAAGAACTGGGGTTTAAGCCTTTGGTTCTTGACGTAGATTCGGAAACTGCACAGCTTACTCCCGACATTGTTTCAGCCGGAATCCAGCAGGGCGGCCGTGCCCTGGTTTTACGAGAGGCATTGGGAATTCTTCCCGACTTTGAAGGCATTCTCGCCCTCGGCATTCCCGTTATTGAAGATATTTCCCAGAGCGCAGGCGGCGTGGTTCCCGAGACGGCTCCGCAGTCCGCTGACGCTTCTGCCGGCGGACAGTCCTCTTCCGGCAGCGTCTCCGTTGATTCTGACGGGGATAGCGGCTCTGACTCCGTCGCAAAACCGACAGAAATTAAAGGAAAAAAAGCCGGCACATTCGGTATATATTCAATCTGCTCGCTTGAGGAGCATGACGTGATTACAGCCGGAGGCGGAGGTCTTTTGATAAGCCCCGGCCGCCGTGAATGGCCTGTGCTGAAGTCGCTTGCGGAGGGTATATCCTCAATAGAAATGCTTCCCGACATTAACGCCGCTCTGGCTCTGGTTCAGTTTAAGGAATTTAACCGCAACGAAATGAAGCGCAGGGAACTCTACACGATTTTTGCCCGCTCGATTATGGCCGGAAAAAACCGCACTTTTATGCGTGATGTTGACGGAGCATCTACGGTATGGTCCTTTCCGCTTTTCCTGAACTCGGGGTTTAAGGATGTAAAAACCTATGCGCAGAAAAAGGAAATAGAAATTCAGCCCGCCTTTGAGGACTCAATCATGGCCCTGAGGCAGGAGGAATTGAAGGATACTTGCAGGAACGCGAACCCTCTTTTTTTACGCACGGCGCTTTTTCCGCTTTATCCGCGGCTCAACAGAAAGCAGATTGAAAAAATTTCAAAGGTTCTGGTAACGCTTCCTTGAAAAAAAGTTTGATTGTTGTTAATACAGATAAAGCGCCTTCCGAAATGCTCGGAATAGACATCGCCAACTTTTTAAAGGTTCGCGGAGTTGACTACACTTTTTTTGACTTTAACGGCATTGCAAAGGAATGCGAGTGGGATAACTATGACTTTGTGGTTACGCTTGGCGGAGACGGAACCGTTCTCTTTGCCGCCAGGGTTTCGGCAAAATATTCTGTTCCGATTTTTCCTGTCAACCTCGGGGAATTCGGTTTCATAGCGGGAATTCAGCCCGACGAATGGGAGACTCTCCTTGAGGAATTTTTACGGGGCTCTCTGGGTACTGTAAGAAGAACTATGCTTGAGTCAAGGATTCTTAGAGACGGAAAGGATTTTATGACTTTTACTGCCTTTAATGACATTGTGATTTCCGCGGCTTCCGCGGCCCAGACAATTTCCCTTGATGTCCGGGTCGATAAGACCCAGCTGGGGCATTTTAAGGCGGACGGAATCATTGTCTCAAGTCCCACGGGCTCTACTGCCTATTCGGCTTCTGCCGGCGGCCCTATTGTCGGCCCGGACTTGGATGCACTGGTTTTAACGCCGCTCAATCCGTTCTCGCTGAGTGCCCGTCCGATTGTCTTTTCGGCGAATGCCCTGCTTGAGGCGGAGATTGTTCCGTGGCGGCGTCGGGACGCGCTCCTTACTGTGGACGGACAGCCGTCGGCAGAACTAAAGGTAAATGATATTATTCAGATAAAAAAGTCGGAGCATGACGCGATTTTGGTTGGCAGCGGTGTCGAAAAATTTTACAATGCGCTTCGTACAAAACTGAACTGGTCGGGCGGACCTGCTTCCGCCGGAGGAAATTAATGCTTGAGTCGCTAAAAATAAAGGATTTCGCTTTAATCGATTCTTCATCAATAGAATTTTCGGAGGGGTTTACTGTTCTTTCCGGTGAGACAGGTGCTGGTAAGTCTATTCTTATCGGCGCTCTTTCTTTTTTACTGGGAGGAAAGGCCGGCTCCGAGTCAATCCGTTCCGGCTGTACGGAGGCGTCCGTGTCGGGAGTTTTTTCAATTCCGCCGGCAGTCTCCTCCGACCGCAATCTTTCTGACGACACGGAGGCGGAGCCTTTAAGCGCGCGGGAATGGCTGTCCCAGCACGGAATAGAAGACGAGGACGGACAGGTGATTCTGCGACGCGTTCTCCGCGCGGGCGGAAAGTCCGGCGCATGGATTCAGGGAACGCCTGTGCCTCGTGCCGAACTTTCCAGGTTTGCGGAATTTCTTGTTGACATTCACGGCCAGCACGAGCACCAGTCCCTTATGCGCGTGGCTGAGCACAGAAAATTTCTGGACGCCTACTGCGGAATAACCGAAGAGGTTTCCGCATTTACAAAACTATACGCCGCCCTTGTCGAGAAGCGGAGAATTCTTGACTCACTGAACACAAGTGATGCCGAGCGCCAGCGCCGTATTGACTACCTGTCTTTTTCAGTTCAGGAGATTGAGGACGCAAAACTAAAGCCGGGCGAGGACGCGGAGCTTTCTGCGGAAGAGGCAAAACTCTCTTCATTTGAAAAACTTTATTCAGAGATAAAAGGCGTGAACGCCCTTTTTGACGGCGGAGACGAGGGGGCCGGAATAGAAGGTCTTTTAAAGCAGGTCCGCTCTTCAAGCGAGCGGGCGGCATCGCTGGACAAGGAAATTGAAGGGCTGGACACCCGTGTTCAGAATGTATTCTACGAGATAAGCGATTTGAGCGCTGAATTCCGCTCATATGAGAACTCCCTTGTTTTTGATCCCCAGCGTCTTGAGGAAGTCCAGGCGCGGCTTGACCAGATTTACAAACTTAAGAAAAAATACACGCCGTCAGTGGACAGCTCTCTGAGCGCAGTCTTTGATTATCTTGACGGGGCAAGGGCGGAGCTTGAGACACTGGATTCTTCCGCGGAGAACAGGGAGACTCTGCAAAAAGAAATCACACTTCTGGAAAAAGAAGTTTACGCCGCCTCAAGAACTATTTCTGAAAAGCGTAAGGCCGCGTCGTCAAAAATGGCCGCCTCGATTGAAGGCGTTCTGCAAAAACTCGGAATGCCCGGAACAAAATTCAGCGTAAGCCTGAAGCAGAAGGCCGGCGATGACATGACGCAGAAGTGCGGTCCGTACGGAATGGACGACATAGAATTTCTTATAAGCGCAAACCCCGGCTCCCCCATGGCGCCCTTGAGCAAAATAGCATCGGGCGGAGAACTCAGCCGTGTAATGCTCGCACTCAAGACAATCTTTGCCCGGTCAGACAGGGTGGAGACCCTTATTTTTGATGAGATTGACACGGGAATTGGCGGAGAGGTTGCGGTCGCGGTCGGCGAGCACATGAAGAATCTTGCTAAAAATCGTCAAATTTTATGCATCACGCATCTAGCGAGTATTGCTGTTTATGCCGATAATCAGATAAGGATACAAAAGTCTGTAGAGGGCGGAATTATGAAGACGCACGCTTCTCCTGTAACTGGTGAGGAGCGTGTCGCCGAAATCGCACGCATGCTGTCCGGAGACAGCCGGAGCGCCGAGTCACTTGAGCACGCCCGCATGATGTTGGAGAAGTACAGGTAAGTCCGGAAATTACTCCCCTCAATTTTCGGTTCTTGCCTTGAATACGGCTGTCTGCATGCGACAGCCTTTAACAGGAGATGAAAATGGCTAAAATTACAGGTGAAACACGGGAACTTTTTAAAAGCGAATCAAAGCAGTATGAAGATTTGATTAAGGCTGAACTCGAAAAAGAAAAGGATATGCTCACCGTAATGAAAACCGATTCAGTGGGGATAGAATACAAAAAACTTATTCTTGCCGAGAAAATGATTTACATTGCGACTCTCTACAACGCCATAAACACCGCTTCCGTGAAAATTCTTGAGGTAAAGAACAACGACGCACTCAACGAAGGCCGCAAGATTCTTTACAAGGCAATCATTTATCTGGAGGACATTGTTACAAAAATAATAAATGCGACTCAGAAAGATGTTTCCGACCGCCTTGACGCAATCTCCAACACTCCGCTGGAAAAACGCTATTTTCTTGTCCGTAAACTTGGGCTTGCGATTCAGATGATAGTGGACGCGTTTGGCGACAACTCTAAATGGAAGTGGTCTTTTGTAGAGCTTGAAGGCCGCTTTGCAGCCGTTGCCAAAAATCTTTATGATTTTAAGAATTACATAAAGGCTTACTTTGACCCGTCCAATCCTGACAACGAGAATTCAATCCTGTATGTAAAGCTTATAAAAACCCTTCTCGATAAATCTGCCAACGCCTACCGCGACAAGTACGAGCTCTCAAGTCGCCGCCTGGACGACATGAAGGCCGGAATTAACTTCCTGCTTGCCCTGCGCCGCGTGAGCGTCATTCTCGGAGACAGTGCGGAGTCAGAGGAACTGAAAAAAAAGGCTGGTACCTGGAGGGACAAGATGGAGGCCGACCAAAAGTCCGGCAAGGCAAACTGATTCAGGCCTGGCAGCCGCTTTTGGGAAGCACTGATTGATTTTAATGCAAGGCCAGCCTTATTGTGTTTTTCCGCAAACAATAATTTTAACAAAATATTTATTCCGGGCGGTTTTTTATTGCTTTTTTTTATGTGCTGTGATAAAGTAAAGGTAAATTTTCTTTGGAGGAAATTTATGAAAAAAATTTTCATTATGTTTGCAGCTGCCGCCCTTGTGTTTGCAGGCTGCGCTAAAAAAAGTCCTGTCGCCTCAAAGGACGGCCGTCCGACAATCCGTCTCGTTACGGACGCCACGGGAATAGACGACAAGTCTTTTAATGCGGCTGCATGGCGCGGTATTGTGGACTTCTACGGTGATACATTGGAGAATACAACAGAGCGGGGAACTCTTTATGATGTTGTTACCTGCCAGACACAGGATCAGTATGTTCCGACACTCAAACAGCTTGCCGATGAAAACTACGATTTAATCTGCGCCACAGGATTTACATTTGCGGATGCCATTACAGAAGTCGCCGACTTGTATCCTGACCAGAAGTTTGTCATCATTGATGTTGACTGGATCGGAAGACCCAATGTAAAGGAATTTATTTTTCATGAAGAAGAGGGCTCTTATCTTGTAGGACTTGTTGCCGCATATCAGTCTAAGGCCGATGGTGTCAATAACCCTAAGTTCGGCTTTGTCGGAGGCGTTCCGGGAGCCACAATCACAAAATTTGAGATGGGCTACATTCAGGGACTTCACGCAGTTCTCCCCGATGCCGAGATTGTGGATTACTATGCCAACGACTGGGGCAAACCCGAACTTGCAAAGACTCAGGCCAAGAGCTGGTATGACAACGGTGTTTACGCTATATTCTCTGCTGCCGGCGGAACAGGAAACGGTACGATTGCGCAGGCAAAGGAACTTCAGCTAAAAGGAAAGAATGTATGGGCAATCGGCGTTGATTCCGACCAGTATGCGGACGGTCTCTATGCTGACGGAAAATCTGCTGTTCTTACATCTATGGTTAAGCGTGTGGAGACATCTACAATTCTTGCACTGAATGAGCTTGCGGCCGGAAACTTCAAGGGCGGTGTTGTGAATCTTGCTCTTAAAGATGACGGCGTTGACTATTCAAAAGCCAATGCTGTTTTGTCTGCGGATGTTATTGACGCTGTGGAAAGAGCAAAGTCTGATATTATCGAGGGAAAGGTAAATATTTACCCGACATACAAAGAGGCTTTGGCTAACGGCGCGGCTCCCGACGGACTCGGCGCAATCGACGACTGATGTCTGACTACGCTATTGAAATGCTGGGGATTACCAAAAGATTCCCCGGCGTACTTGCCAACGACAATATCACTCTCCGCGTGCGGCAGAACGAGGTGCTTGCTCTCCTCGGAGAAAACGGCGCGGGAAAATCTACTCTTATGTCTATTCTGTTCGGCTCCTACGATGCCGATGAGGGGGAAATTAAACTCCGCGGAAAGACAGTTCACATAAAAAATCCCAATATTGCGACAGAACTCGGAATAGGAATGGTTCATCAGCACTTCAAGCTGGTCGCAAATTATACCGTTACAGAAAACATTGTTTTGGGAATGGAACCCAAGACTAAATGGGGAGCTATTGACTTAAGGAAGGCAAAAAGTGAAGTCCAGGCTTTGAGCGACATCTACGGCCTAAAAGTAAATCCTGATGATAAAATAGAAAACATTACTGTCGGAATGCAGCAGCGCGTTGAGATACTCAAAGTCCTTTACCGCAAGGCTGATGTTATTATATTTGATGAGCCTACAGCTGTTCTAACTCCGCAGGAAATTGACGAGCTTATGGATATAATCCGTCTCCTGAAGCGAGAGGGAAAAACAATTATCCTTATTACCCACAAACTAAAAGAAATAAAGGCTGTGGCGGAGCGGTGCTCTGTTCTCCGGCGCGGAAGACTTATAGACACCGTTGATGTTTCCGGAGTAAGCGAGGCCGACCTTGCGGAACTTATGGTGGGAAGAGCGGTTACTTTTGAAATTGAAAAGCAGCCGCCGAAAATTGGTCGCACTGTTTTAAAGGTTGAAGGCCTATTTGTAAAGAATACTCGCGGTATTATGGCCGTCAACGATTTGAGCCTGGAAATTAGGGCTGGCGAGGTTTTCGGTATTGCCGGAGTAGACGGAAACGGTCAGAGCGAACTGATTTCCGCAATTACCGGTCTGATTCCTGTGTCCGCCGGAAAAATATTCCTTAATGAAAAAGATATCACTAATGAAACGATTCGCGGTCGTATTGAGGCCGGACTTAACTGTGTCCCGGAGGACCGTCACCGTTACGGGCTTGTAAGTGATTTTACTGTCGGCGAGAATGCCGCCCTTAAAAATTACTATAAGCCTCCTTATACAAAAAAAAACATATTTCTTAATAAGTCTGCGATGAACAGAAAGGGCGACGACTTGATCTCCGCATTTGACATACGCGCGGGTCAGGGCTCTCAGACTCTCGCGGGATCTATGTCAGGCGGAAACCAGCAGAAGGTTATTATTGCCCGTGAAATAGATTTGGGCGGTTCGATGATGATTTTTGCCCAGCCTACACGCGGTCTTGATGTGGGCGCCATTGAGTATATCCGCCGCCGTATTATCGCTGAGCGTGATGGCGGTAAGGCGGTTCTCTTGGTAAGTTTTGAGCTTGATGAGATTATGAATCTATGCGACCGCATCGCCACGATAAGCAAGGGAACTTTTGTAGGAACATACGATGCCGGTGATGTAACTGAGCGTGAAATTGGAATGATGATGGCTGGAGAACACGCAAAATGAGAGAAAAAAAACTTCTGCAGAAACTGTCAGTGTCTGACGGTGCCATTAGTGTTGCCGTTGTATTTTTGGGTTTTTTGGTTGCGACGCTTCTGATTGCATTGGTAGGCCGGAACCCTGTCGGCATGTATAAGGCTCTGTTTCAGCCTTTGACAGGATTCAACCTGAACAATGGAAGATGGAATATCCGCTATATTGGTGAATGGCTTAATTATTCGATTCCGTTTATCTTATGCGGTTTTGCGATGGCTTTTGCCTCCCGCGTCGGTCTGTTCAATGTAGGAGGGGAGGGACAGTACATTGTAGGAATGACTGTCGCCCAGCTTGTCGCTATTTTTTTCCCGCAGGTCGCTTTTATTCAGCCGGCAGTCGCAATTCTTCTTGCGGTTATCGCAGGGGCCGTCTGGGGCGGTATTGTCGGCTGGTTCAAGGCCAAGTTTGAGGTTAGCGAGGTTGTTTCCACTATCATGCTGAACTACATCGCCCTCTATCTTTCGCGCATTGTAACACTGGCAATTCCTGGTGCCAACACTTACAAGACACCGAATTTCCCGGAGACGGCGTCAATAAAGATCGGCTGGCTTTCAAGACTTTTCAACAACTCAAACCTTAACGCAGGAATTTTTCTCTGTCTGACTGCGATTTTTGTCTATTACATTCTTATGGAAAAAACAAAAATCGGTTTTGCGCTGCGCGCGACCGGTTTTAATAAGGACGCTGCGAGAGCCGCAGGAATTCCTGTCGTTGCAAGCATTGTCGCTGCAATGGCTGTTTCAGGTGCTTTTGCCGGATTGGGCGGAAGTATTGTGGCGCTGGGCTCATTCCGTTACGGCCGTGTGATTACCGGCATGGACAACTACGGTTTTACGGGAATGGCTGTCGCCCTTGTCGGAAACTGTTCCGCACCGGGAACGGCGCTTGCCGGCCTTTTGTTCGGACTTTTGCAGGCTTCTCAGCCGCTTATGCAGTCGAATAATATTCCAAAGGAAATTACATTCATTATCCAGGGCTTGGTAGTCGTATTTATCGCCTTCAAGACCGGATTCAGAATCTTTATAAACTGGCGCCTAAAATCAAAAAATGAAAAGGGCTCGAATGAGGTTTTGCAATGATTTTCTCTTCACTTCCTTCTATCTTTATGATTGTGGCTCCTGTCCTTATTACGGCTGCGGGAGGAATGATTTGCGAGCGGGCCGGAGTCGTAAACATTGCTCTTGAGGGGCTTATGGGAATCGGTGCCTTTACAGCGGCAACAATTCATGTCCTTATGGAGACGGCCGGCTGCGGACGATGGGATTTGTGGCTTGCTCTTTTGGCCGGCGCTATTGTTGCCGCTATTTTTACGATTATCCATGCGTACGCCTCAATCTCTCTGAACGCTGATCAGACTATTTCAGGAACGGGAATCAACCTGCTTTCAAGCGGCGTAACGATTTTTTTCAGCCAGATTATATTTCACGCTGACAGAACACGCCCCTTTCAAATTGGGATGATGCCGGACTCAACAGGTTTTTATCCTACGCTCTGGATTGCGGTTGCCGTAATCCTCTTGTCATGGTTTGTAATGTACAAGACGCCGTTCGGTCTCCGCATGCGTGCCTGCGGAGAGCATCCGGATGCCGCCGCTTCTGTCGGTGTCAATGTAATCGGAATGCGCTATTTTGCCACTCTGCTTTCCGGTTTTCTGGCCGGACTTGCGGGCGGCTGCATGGTTTTGACTGAATCAATTCAGTTTACAAGCAACACTGTCAACGGTACAGGATTCATTGCTCTTGCGGCGGTTGCCTTTGGACGCTGGAAGCCGCTTGGAATTGTCGGCTCTACATTTCTCTTTGGACTTGCCTCCGCAATGGCTGTTTTGGCCCATGACTTTTTTCCCAAAGTTACACAGGTGCTGCCGACAGAAGTATTCAATATTCTTCCCTATTTTATTACGCTCATGGCGCTTATCATTTTTAGCGGAAAGAATTATGCTCCGGCTGCCGACGGAAAGCCTTATATAAAGGGGGCGTCCTGATAATGAACCAGCCTGCCCTGATTCTAAAAATGTTCGAGGCCTTTTCCATCGAACGGTGGAACGACCTTATCCGGCCCTTTGAAATGATTGAGATGGACAAGGCTGCGGAGAAAATGGTTCTGGCCTATATCATCGGAAAATACGAGGAGAATGCCGGCCATAAGATTAACTGGCTTTGGATGATAAACGCATCTCTCTTTGACCTGTTGAAAAAAATCGCCCTCTGCGACATCAAGGCGCCGGTACAGGATTTGATTAAGGCAGAATATCCTGCTGAATATATGCGTCTTAATGAATGGGTTTTGAATCAGTACAGGCCCTACATTGACAACGATGATTTTTTCTCAAAGTTTACGATTTACATCGGACAAAAGGCCGGCTCCCTGACGATTCCTTATGATGACATTCTGACAAGCCGTGTTTATACGGCGGCTCACAAGTATTCCACTATGAGGGAACTTGAAATGCTGAAACTTGTGAACGAGAGAATCCGTTATGAAAAAATAGAAAAGGACTTGAATTCGGCTATTGCGAGTTTTGGCGACCTCAGAGGGCTTCAGCTTCTTATTACAAAGCAGAGGCCTTTTGAATTTTTGCTCAAGATTGAGCAGCTTAGGTTCCAGCGCCGGTGGAACCAGACCCCGCGAATTCCTTATACCAGCGTTCTGGGACACTCTTATTTTGTCGCCGCGATTACTATGCTTTTGCAGGAAGAATGCGGAGTTCCGCTCTGCAGGAACAGAATCTACAATAATTTTTTCAGCGCCCTTTTTCACGATTTGCCGGAAGCTGTAACCCGTGACATAATAAGTCCTGTAAAGCAGGCTACAGACGAGTTGCCGCAGATTGTAAAGCGCATTGAGGACGAGATTGTCGGTCGTGAGCTAGTCCCCTTAATGGAGCCTTTTTATTCAGATGAACTTATGTACTGGACCAGCGATGAGTTTGAGAACAGAATTCTTGTCGAGAATACAGACGGTGAAAAAACTGCCGCCGGTAAATCTTTGGTCAGACATGTTTCTTTTGAGGAGCTCAATTTAAAATATAATGACGCAAAGTATTCGCCTGTGGACGGAAAACTTGTCAGGCTGGCGGATCATCTGAGCGCTCTTTTGGAGGCGGATATTTCCATTAAGCACGGAATTACTTCTCCGCATCTGGAAGGCGGCAGACGGAATATGCTCGCCGGCCATCCTCTCGGAAAAATCATAAACGGCATTGATGCCGGCCGGCTCTTTGCCAGCTGCACGAAATAATACTCAATTTTGCACTTCTTTCTGCCGATAATATAAGAGTATGAAAATCTGCGGAAAAATTAAAAAAGCTTTATTTACTCTTGCGGCTCTGAATTTTGCCGGCCTTATATTTGCCGATACTACGCATCTGGTGGAAAAGGGGGAAACCCTTTATTCTATCAGCCGAAAGTATCAGATTACGGTCCGCGAACTGCGCGCCGCCAATAATTTTGATGACAAAGACATATTGAAGTTTGGCCAGAAACTCATTATTCCAAGTCCCGACATTGAGAATGCGGCGGCGCTTAATTCGAGTGCAATTCCGTCCGTAAAATATTCCTCGGAAAATTTGGAAGACTACAAGGTCTTGAAGGGTGACACTTTTTACGGAATTGCCCGTGACCACGGAATTAAGGTTGCGGAACTTTTTGCTCTGAACAATCTCGGTAGCGACGCTGTTTTAAAGGCTGGACAGACTCTGCGCGTTCCGGGGAAAGTGTCTGACTCCGCCTCTTCTTCCGCGAGCGAACTTCCTGATTTGAAGGAGGCTGATCCGCGGAATTTCGGTTCTACAAAAAATTCGGACGGACTTGTATGGCCGGTTCAGAATCCGCGCATTACATACATTAACGGAAAGGTTTCCGGTGTCCAGCTGAGCGCCACTAAGAAGGAAAGGGTCAGGAACATAATGGCCGGTACTGTTATGTACTGCGGCTCTTACCGCGGTTTTGGGGAGGTTGTCTTTGTTCAGTCAAAGACCGGCCTTATTTACGCCTATACGGGATTGAGCAATGTTAAGGTAAATAAGGGCGATTATGTTGTTTACGGGGACACAATAGGAACGGCCGGAGTAGATTCAATAAGCAAAGAAAGCCGTCTTACACTTATGGTCTTTTCAAACGGAAGTCCGATTGATCCGGCAAAGGCTCCCAGGGGGTAAATCGCCGTATCGTCCCAGTCCCGACCGGGATTGTTTTTTCGGCGCGCAAAGCGATTTCTGCGGCTCGCACAAGAGTGCTCGCCTTGAATCGCGCGGCAAGTTCAGTGTTTTTTCTGGATACCGTCCCAGTCCCGACCGGGATTGTTTTTTCGGCGCGCAAAGCGATTTCTGCGGCT
>CAYFWC010000001.1:47937-99942 GCA_964346805.1 uncultured Treponema sp.
AGAGTGCTCGCCTTGAATCGCGCGGCAAGTTCAGTGTTTTTTCTGGATACCGTCCGTATCTCTTATAATCCTTAAAAATAGTTCCATGCATACGCGGGCATCATCGCTTGCCCAGTGTGCCGCCTCCACTCTTATGTCAAGAGCCTGGGCCAGGTATTGCAGACTGTATTTACCACAGGCAGGGTAGGCCCATCTGGACATATGAAGCGTATCGATTATCCTATTCTTTAAAGGGGGCAGAACGCAGGCGCTCAACTCCTGGCTTATAAAATTCCAGTCAAACTGCGCATTATGGGCAAGCAGAATGCTTTCTCCGCTAAAACTGCAAAAATCTTCCAGTACTTCTGCAAGAGGCGGAGCGCAAGAAATCATACTGTCAGTAATGCTTGTGATGCTCGTAATGTAGTCGGGAATATGAAATCCAATGTTCACAAAGGAATCAAATGTTTCCAAAACGCCCGACTTGTCAAATTTTACGGCACCAACCTCTATTACATGACAGCACCTGTAATCCAGCCCTGTTGTCTCTGTGTCAAAGGCTACAAAAGGCGCTCCGCTTTGAAGTAGTCTGAGCATCCGTCTGTAATCCCGCAAGAATTTTGCAGAGCGTGACGGGGGAATGTCCCCCGAGTTGTTGATTACAGGCACGGTTAGTTAGCGGCGGCCAGTACAGCGTTGAGTTCTGCTGTGATGGCGTCTCCCAAAGCACCTGCTTCTTTTTTAGATGCGGCAAGTCCGTCCATGCCTGCAGCCGGAAGTCCGATGTTAATGTAGAACTTAATCTTTGGCTCTGTTCCTGAAGGACGGGCACTGACAATAGTTCCGCCCTCGAGAATAAACTGAAGTACATTGCTCTTTGGCAGGTTGATTGTCTTTTTAGCACCGGGGTTGGCGGGATCAAACGAGACTGACTGCTGTATGTCTCGGATTTCCAGAACTTTTTTTCCGCCTAAAGTCTTTAATCCCTCGCTGCGGAGTTTTGTCATAATACCGCTCATAATGCTCGGGCCTGTGGGACCCTGAAAATACTGGCTGATTGCACGGTCTTCAAAATAACCGTACTCAGCATACATATCTTCAAGGTGGTCAAGAATGCTCTTTCCCTTGCTTGCCCAATAGAGTGTCATTTCGGCGCACATGGCGGCGGCGCTTACACCGTCTTTATCCATAACTTCTTTTTCTACTTTGTAACCGTAAGATTCTTCCAGACCGAATACATAGTTGTTTGCGCCGGTTTTTTCCATATCGGCTTCAGCGGCGGCAATCCACTTAAAGCCCGTAAGACACTCGACCATCTTTACGCCGAACTTTTTGCAGATTGCGTCTCCAAAAGGAGATGTTACGATTGAGCGGACAACAGCCGGATTTGCGGGCATTGTTCCGAGTTCCTTGCGGCTGAGCAAAACATATTCCATTAAAAGGGCGCCCATCTGGTTTCCTGAAACGAGAACGAATTTTCCGTTCTTGTCAGGGAATGCTGTTCCGAAACGGTCTGCGTCCGGATCTGTGGCCATAACGCAGTCCGCCTTTTCCTTTTCACCGAGCGCAATCGCCATTTTCATTGCGGGAGCCTCTTCCGGATTCGGCTTTTCTACTGTCGGAAAGTTTCCGTCGGGCTTTTCCTGTTCGGGAACTGCGATTACCTCAAGTCCGAGGTCGCCGAGAACTTTCTCAACATGCATGGCGCCTGTTCCGTGGAGCGGTGTGTATACGATTTTTACGGTCGAAGCCTTTTCCTTGATGAGCTCCGGGCGGAAGAGCTGTGCCTTGCACATGGCCCAGAATTTCTCATCAATTTCTTTATCGATTATTTTAAGAGAGCCGTTCTTAACGGCCTCTTCCTTTGAAATAGTCTTTACTTCTTTTACGGCATTGACTTCGTCAATGATTCCCTTGTCGTGCGGCTCGATTACCTGTGCGCCGTCGTTCCAGTAGGCCTTGTAGCCGTTGTACATACGCGGGTTGTGGCTGGCGGTTACAACAACGCCTGTATCCGCTCCAAATTCGCGGATTGCAAAAGAGAGTTCCGGGGTCGGGCGCACTCCGGAAAAAAGATAGGCCTTTATTCCGTTGGCGGCGAAAATAAGGGCGGTGGCTTCCGCAAATACATCAGAGTTAAGGCGGCTGTCGTAGGCGACTACGGCTGCAAGTGTACCGGCCTTTGCCTTTTCGGGAAATGCCTTGATGACATAGTTTGCCAGTCCCTGTGTCGCCCGGTTGATTTCAAGTGTATTCATGCGGTTGGTTCCGCCGCCCATAATGCCGCGGAGACCACCGGTTCCAAATTCAAGAGTCTGATAGAAACGGTCTTCGAGCTCTTTGTAGTCTTCTTTGGCGACAAGCTCCTCAACTTCTTTTCTAAAGCGCGCGTCTTTTTCGGCGGCGATGTAGGCCTTTGCGCGGCTCAGTATTTCTGATTTTTCCATATAAATGAACTCCTGTTTTTTCTGAAATTTACAGAAATTATTTTATCATTTTTTTTGGTGTATATCAAGCGTTTTTCTTGTTTGGCAGAGTCAAATTGATTTAAATATGACAAAAAAGGCATATCCGTTTTCTGATTTTCCGGATATGCCCGAAGTGATTATTTTACTGAGTCCGCCGCTTTAAGGAGTTTTGTCTCCCATGCAAGCAGCGCTTTTTCTTTTTTGGAATTTTTTCCCTTTACATCGCACATAATGCGGAATACGGGTTCGGTGCCTGAGCCGCGCATCCAGATAAAGGACGACGCTTCTTTGGAACCGTTTTCGTAGAAGAGAATCTTAAGGCCGCCCTTTCCGCTTTTTCCAAAGTCACAGACACCTTTTTTTTCTTTTGTTCCGTTGGTGATGCAGCATTTCCAGCCCGTGATACCGTATTTCTTTACGAGTCCCTCGCTGTCGCTGCTGAATGATTTTTCAAACAGGGACTGGAATCTCTTTTTAAGAAGGGCATGGTCGCCTGTCTTTATATGGAGAACGGCGCGTTTTTCACTTACACCTGTGGTTGTGTAAAGAGGGAATGAGTCCAGAATATCGTCAAGACTTTCTTCCGGGCGGGAAGCCAGAAGTTTTACGATTGCAAAGACTGTGTTCAGCGGATCACGGACGCTTGCAGGATAGGTTATTGTTCCGCCGTTTGAGCCTTCTCCCAGAATGCGGACGGTGTAGCCCTCCTGTCTCTTCTGGCGGGCGAGGTTCACAACATTGGCTTCTCCCACCTCCGCGCGGAATACTTTTGCTCCGAATTCTTCCGCAATTTCTTCTATCCTCATTGATGTCGGACAGTTTACGCATATGGCTGGCTTTAAGGCCTTGAAGTCTTTATGAGACTCCCGTAAAAAAGTGAGTTCGGCATAAACGCTCAGGGCGAAAACTTCCTGGGCCTTTAGTATTACGGCCTTGCCCTGCCTCTCGCTCCAGTAGACTATGTTTCCTCTGTCGCCGTCGCAGTCCGGCATGTATCCCAAAATTGCGGGTGTCCTGCCTTTTGCTCCGCGTTCCTTTTTTGCGGCGGCAGTCTCTTCCACAAGCCCCGCCGCGTGAACCAGGTTTTCAGGCTCGGGGATTATGGCGTGAACTATTTTTCCCGGCTTGTCGTTAATGGCGGAAAAAGCGATTCCGCATTCCTTAAAGAATTTCTTGTCAATGCAGAGTGTGCGGGCGCTTCCGTTAAAGTCGCAGCAAATGGTGATCCTGTTCTTTTTAAGCAGTTCCGCAAGACTGGCAAAGTATGCCTTCTGGCCTGCGGAGGACATATGTCCTGAAATCACTTCCCTCGAGAATTTCTCGTAGGCTGCAAGCGACTTTTCTTTCTGCGCCTTCATGACGGCGGCGGAAAGAAAGTCCTTTATGTCTATCTTTTTATATACTTTTACGAATTCTTTCGTGCTGTTGACGCATTCAATCTTTTTTTCAAAAATCGAGCGCACCCTAAGGTTTTCCTCGCCGCTTAGAACGCCGCCGTCACTCAGCCCGAATTTTATTCCGTTGTGGCCTGCGGGGTTATGGCTTGCGCTTATGTAGATAAAGCCGTCCGTGCTTTTTGCATAGGCCATTATCTCAGGCGCGGCGGCCACACCTATGTAATTGATTTTTGCCTGTCTGGATGCAAGAGCGGCTAGCACAGCTTTTGCAATGGAAGGGCCTGTCGGTCGTGTGTCCGTCGCAACGGCAATTACAGGACGGCTTTTTCCGCTCTCCGCCGCAAGGTATTCAAAAAATGCGTCGGCCGCAAGAACACTCAGCGCGTAGTTGTCGTCTCCGATTTCCTTTGAAAAAGAATTCTCGTCTTTGTCAGCGGCAAAAATCTTTCTCCAGCCGCTTGCCGACAAAATCATCTTGTGCTCTAACATTTATTGCTTCCTTAATTTAAGCCTTTTCCGGCTCTACAGTAACGGATTCAGTTTCCTTTGCGCTGAGCTTAAAGCCTTGCGCCTTTAATCCGCGCTCGATAAAGTCGCTGGTCTTAAAGTCTTCGCTGGCCTTAACCCGCGGTTTCTTTACATAATTCAGCGTAAATTTAAAGTCTTTTCTTGTGTCAATGTGAAGTGCTTCCATTCCGTCAGGAATGATTGAGTAGTCCCTGTTCATAATCCATGACGGAACACGGCATCTTTTTATGAAAGCCTGCTTTGTCTTAGGATCCCTGTAAATTGCGGTAAAAAGAATTTCGTTTACAATTTCTTTTTCCGCATAGTTTACGAAAACCATTCCTGTGTCCACAAAGAGTTTCTGCGGAACATCGCAGACCGTGTAAATGCCGCTCTTTCTCATTACAAAAATGCGGTCAAAGCTGGTTACACGGAGCACTTCCTGTCCTCCGGAAACGCCTAGTCCCAGATACCCCTTCTCGTCATAGCGGAGCGGAATGTCACGCTTTGCGACAGTCTTTACATCCACCGCACTGAACTTTGCTATGTGAGTGTGGCGCTCCAGTTCTTCCGGCTTGAATTTGCCCAGCATACCGTTAAGGTATTCAATGGCGCATTCGGTAAGGTGCTTCAGTCGGCGGGCGATTTCCTTTAGGCGGCCGTTGATGGCGGCAACCTCGTCGTGATTCTTGTTTATGTCAAAAAGCGAGATGCGGCGGATCGGAATCTTGAGCAGACGGTCAACATCCTCGTCCGTAATCTCGCGGACAAGTTCATTCTTAAAAGGAACAAAGCCCTTTACTACAGCCTGGTTTACAGCCTCCGCCGTCTTCATCTGCTCAATCTTCTTGTATATGCGCTCCTCGACAAAGATGCGCTCAAGTGTGCGCTGATGGAGCTCCTCCATCAATTGTCCGCGCTCGTATTCAAGCTCATCCTTAATGATGCCCGTAAGTTTTTTCGCGTAGTATTTGACTATTTCTGTCGCGGTCATTACCGTGGGCTGGTTGTCACGGATAACCAGCATCTGACAGCTTATTGATTTTTCGCAGTCCGTGTAGGCGTAGAGTGCCTTTTCAACATCCTTTGCGTAAACGCCGCGCGGAAGTTTTATTTCTATCTGACAGTGGTCAGTCGTAAAGTCGTCTATTGAGCCGATTTTGATTTTTCCGTTGCGGTAGGCGTTTTCTATGGAAGTCATCAGACTGTCAGATGTTGTGTCAAGAGGAAGTTCCGTTATGACAATCTTTTTTTCATCGCTCATGTCGAATTTTGCGCGGGTGATGATTTTTCCGTTTCCGTCGCTGTAGTTTGAGACATCGATCAGACCGCCGGTGGGAGCATCAGGGTAAATCTCGAACTTTTCGTTTTTAAGAGCCTTTATTTCCGCCTCGAGAACTTCCTTCAGGTTATACGGAAGAATTTTTGTCGACATACCTACGGCGATTCCTTCCGCGCCGATGATAAGGGCTACGGGAATCTTTGCCCGGTAAACTTCCGGCTCCGTGGAGCGTCCGTCGTAGTTGGGAATATAATGGGTTACATGGGGATTTGTAACAAGGAATTCCTTCGCGAGCGGATGAATGCGACATTCAATGTAACGGGGGGCTGATGCGCCGTCTCCTGTAAACATATTTCCGAAGTTTCCCTGTCTTTCTATGAAAATGCCCTTGTTTGCAAGAACTACAAGCGCGCCGCCTATGGAGGCGTCTCCGTGGGGATGGTATTTCATGCATTCGCCCACTACATTCGCAACTTTCTGAAAGCGTCCGTCGTCCATCTTAAAAAGCGTGTGGAGAATGCGTCGCTGAACCGGTTTTAGCCCGTCTTCCAAATCGGGAATCGCGCGGTCACGTATAACATAACTGGCGTATTCAATAAAGTTTTTGTCAAAGAGATTTTTTACAAATGCCATAATTCCACCCGTAATTATTATACCATATATTTTTTTTTTCTTCAACCTCAAATAAAAATTTGCAAAATTCAGGAAGTCGTGTTATATTATAATAAGCACTCGGAAAGTGGCTCTTCGCGGAACTGTTTTTCTTGTGCATAAGCGGCTGTGGGACGTAAAAATAAAGGGAGGCTCTAAAAATCGCGGTTTTTAGAGATGCCTTAAATATTTTAAGGAGCAGATTATGAATAAGACAGTGAATGCAGTGGGTTTTGAACTGGAAGAAAAGCAGTCGGATATGATAGACAAGAAGCTCAAGCGTGTCGATTACGCCGAGGACTTGATTATAGATTTGATTACACGCGTAAAGCACGAGAAACAGTATCAGTTTGATATTACGGCCAATTTCCGCTGGGGCGCGCAGGCTCATGTTACAGGCGAGGACTTTGACTTTGCCGCCGCCCTCAACAAAACAATGGATGTTCTTGACAACAAGATAAAAAAGGAGAAGGACAAGATTCAGGGAAAGTAATTGACCTTTTTTCTAAAATTGCGTATAGTATTCACAAATGGCCGAAAAAAAGTGGACAATACTTGATCTCTTGAATCTGGATTTGCCGGGGCATGATGCAATTGACTTGCGGTGCATAGCCGGCCGACGCGGACTTGCGAGAGAACTGACTGTCCCCGAAATAAACCGCCCGGGATTAGGGCTTTCCGGCTTTTTTGATTGCTTTGCGTACAACCGCGTTCAACTTTTTGGACGCGGTGAAGTGGCCTATCTTAATAAACTTTCTGCGGAAGGCAGAACTGATACAATCCGGCAGCTTTTTTCATATCATATACCCTGCTGCGTTTTTTCATCAAACAGAAAACCGACACCGGAATTTATAGAAATAGCGGAAGAGTCTTCCTGCGCCATTCTTGTGTCAGACCTTGAGTCTTCTGAATTTATGGTTCGCCTGACTCGTGTATTCTCAAACATTTTCGCTCCGCACAAGACCCTGCACGGCGTTCTGGTGGAGGTTTACGGTGTCGGCATTCTTCTGGAAGGTCATTCCGGTGTCGGAAAGAGCGAGACAGCCCTTGAACTGGTCGAGCGCGGACACCGTCTTGTGGCCGACGACATTGTTGAAATCCGCTGTGTAAACGGAAATACCATTCTCGGACGCGGAGCCAATACCCTTATCAGCCACCATATGGAAATCCGCGGACTCGGTATTATCAATGTTTCCCAGCTTTACGGAATCGGCGCTATCCGCGAGCAGAAGGAAATTCAGCTTATTGTAGAGTTGGAAGAGTGGGACCCCAACAAGGTTTACGACAGACTGGGGACAAATCAAAAGACAAATGACCTCCTGGGTGTGAAAATCCCCTCAATAGAAATTCCTGTAAAGCCGGGACGAAATCTTCCTATCATTATTGAGGCCGCCGCTATGAACGAGCGCCTTAAAAAGATGGGGTATAACTCCGCCCGTGATTTTAATCAGAATATTCTTAAATGGATTGAGACAGGAGACGCTCAGGCGGCTTATTACGGCACTGAAGATTCATATTAGTAAAAAATAAAACGATAGAAAGAAATTGACTGGAGGAATGAATTGATAGAGAAAATTTTAACTGTAAAAAACCGCGCCGGAATTCATGCGCGGCCGGCTTCTTTGATTGCGCAGATGGCGAATAAGTTTACGAGTGAAATATCCCTTGAGAAAGATTCAATCGTTGTGAATGCAAAGTCAATCATGGGTGTCATTACGATGGCCGCCGGCTATAATACAACAATCACGCTTAAGGTTGAGGGCGGTGACGAGCAGGACGCTGCAAACGCTATTGAAAAGTTGTTTGAAAGCAAATTCGAGGAAGACTAGACAAAGGTCGCCAGCGACCTTACATAGGCGGACAGCCTAAAAAATGCATTCGCATTTTTTTTAACGGCTTCCGATAGAACAAAGGTCGCCAGCGACCTTACACAGGAGTTTACTATGAAAGAGATTACGCAGGTTCAAAGAGACGTGTTGAATTATATTGCTGAATTCATTGATGAAAACGCCTATCCGCCTACTGTCCGTGAAATAAGCGATCATTTCGGAAAATCGATTCGCGCGGTTCAGGACAATCTTATTGCCCTGCAGAAAAAAGGTTATATATCTCTTGTTCAGAAAAAGTCCCGTTCCATTAGAATCTTAGTTGATGAAAGAGATAAGGATTCCAAGCTTTTTATGGACAAGATTCCTCTCCTCGGAACTATTGCCGCCGGAAAACCTCTCCTCAGCGAGGAAAACCTTGACGGCTATGTTACCCTGACAGAGCCTTTTATCCGTCCGGGAAAATCTTATTTTGCCCTCCGTGTCCGCGGAACCAGTATGATTAACGCCGGAATCCTTGAGGGAGACCTTGCGATTATTGAGCAGGGCGTTACTCCTGTTGACGGTCAGATTGTAGTGGCTGTCCTTGACGACGCAATCACTTTAAAGCGCTATTTTAAGGAAATTAACCGTATCCGCCTGCAGCCGGAAAATCTGGCCTTTAATCCGATTTACTGCACTGATGTAAGAATTGTCGGATGCCTTGCGAACCTTGTAAGGACCTACTGATTTTTGCGATGAGCGCCCCGATTTATCTTTTTTCCGGCCCGGAGTTCGGTGAACGCGCCGAGGCTGTGGACTCAGTAAAAAATTCCCTCAGAAAAAAATTCGGAAGCCTTGAGGAATACACTTATTATTCTGTTGAGACAGACGCGCCGGACGCACTCGAAAAACTGTATTCGGAATCGCTTTTTTCCGCCGCAACCTGCGTTGTCTATAACGGCGCTGAAAACATTAAGAAAAAGGAAGACATTCAGAAAATTGAATCCTGGTCAAAGGCGGCGGGGGAGGCCAGCGTCCTCATTCTTGTCAGCGACATGATTTCTCTTGCCTCCTCGCTTGAGAAAATAATTCCCAAGGAAAACCGCAGACAGTTTTGGGAAATGTTTGACGACCGCAAGGTTCCCTGGCTGAAAAATTATTTTTCAAAGAACGGCTTTTCGATTGATGACGAGGCCTGCGAGGAAATCCTTGACCTTGTTGAAAACAATACACAGGCTCTTAAGAGCGAGTGCTCCCGGTTCTTCGTCTGCTTTAAGCCGGGGACAAGAATTACTGTAGAGAATGTTGACGCCTTAATCGAGCATAACCGCGAGGAAAGCGCCTTTACGCTTTTTGCCGCGATGGCCGACAGCACAAAAAATCCCGCCGAGCGCCTTGAACTTTCTCTGGGTATTCTGCAGAAAATAAGACTGTCAAAGGACTCCTCCGCCGTTATGATTATTGCGGGGCTTACATTCTGCTTCAGGCGGCTTGAAGTCTGGCACAATCTCAAAATGCAGGGCAAGGGCGATGACTTTAACCTAAAGACAAACGGGTTTGCAAGCAAGACAAGCCGCCGCCAGTATTCCGGGGCGGAGCAGTGCTGGACACTCGGCCAGACGCTTGCCGTAACGGCTCTGCTTGCCGAAACGGATATGAGAATCCGTTCGGGCGGGACAGGTCTTGAGGACACACTCCTTATTACTATGATTTATGCAATCATAGAAAAAAAAGGCGGCCGACTTGCTGACTATTGCACGGAATGGAATCTGCAGCAGTAATAGATAAAAACTATAACGGCCGATAGTGATTTTGTATAAAAAAACAACTTGACAAGCGTCTCCTTTGTCGTTAAAAATACTACCAACAAACTCAATACTTTTGGAGGTATTTTATGAAAAAAATTATAACTGCCGTATTGGTTCTCGCAACCGCTGCCTCGGTTTTCGCATGGGGCAAGAAAAAGAACGGCAACGGTCCGCTTGTAATCGGAGCAACTCCTGTTCCGCATGTTCAGCTGCTTGAACTCATCAAGAACGATGTTGAGGCTCAGGGCTATAAGATTGAGATTCGCGAAATGACGGACTATGTTATTTTGAATGACGCTCTTGAGACCGGCGAGCTTGACGCTAACTTCTACCAGCACCTTCCTTATATGGAATCAACAAACAGGGACAAGGGATATCATCTTGTAAGTGCCGGCACAGTTCACATTGAGCCTTTTGCCTTGTATTCAAAGAAATACAAGACACTTTCGGATATTCCCGCAAAGGCAAAGATTGCGATTCCCAACGACCCGACAAACGGCGGCCGCTCACTTCTCTTGCTCCAGTCGGCAGGTCTGATTAAGCTTAACAAAAAGGCCGGAATCACCGCGACACCTCTCGATGTTGTCGACAACCCGAAAAAGTTCCAGTTCATTGAGACTGATGCAGCCTCGCTTCCCCGTGTTCTGGACGATGTTGATGCCGCCGCAATCAACGGAAACTATGCGATTCCTGCCGGTCTCAGCGCCGCAAAAGACGGACTCTTTGTTGAGGGTGCCGATTCTCCTTACGCAAATGTAATTGTCGTAAAGAAGGGAAATGAAAAGGATCCCCGTGTAGTAGCCCTGGTAAAGGCAATTCAGAGCCAGAAGGTTAAGGACTGGATTTCAAAGAACTTCCCCAACGGAGAAGTTGTGGCGGCTTTCTAATTAAAAAGACTGTAAGCTGATAAAAACGCGTGGTGGTTGGCACTACGCGTTTTTTTTGTTATTATTAAGTTATGAAAAAAATCAGGCTTAATCTTATTGTAATTACCCTGGCGCTCTTAGCCTGCGGCGGATATTTTTTTTATGACTATTGGAATTCATCAAAAATAACTCAAAAATCTTATTCGGAATTTTACAAGGCTTTTGAATCCGGTGAAATTATCTCCGCGGATATTTCGGAAGATAATATTGTCTATACGGACAGAGAAGGCCTTGTGTGCAGGACGCAGAATCCGCGCAGCCCTCTCCTGAATGAGTCTCTCTTGCGCCGGGGCGTAAAGGTAAAGATTGAAAAGAGCGGAGCGGAGATTATTTCTCTTTTTCTGGATATATTCTTCTATGTTATTTTCTTTGGAATTATTATTATAGCATTCAGAAAATTCATATCGCCCAACTCATTTAAAGTTGTCAGAAAAACCGGCGCTAAGTTTTCTGATGTAATCGGAATGGAAAGCCTTAAACGGGATATGACTCAGGTTATGGAGATTATGAAAAATCCCGCCGCCTATGCGCGCCGCGGAATCCGCATGCCAAAAGGCATTCTGCTTGAGGGCGCTCCCGGAAACGGAAAGACACTTTTTGCCAAGGCACTTGCAGGAGAGGCTAGCGTAAATTTTATTCCGGCAAAGGCGACAGACTTTGAGTCTATGTTCATGGCGATTGGTCCCATGAAGGTAAAGCTTTTGTTTGCCAAGGCACGCAGGAGAGCGCCCTGCATTGTGTTCATAGATGAATTTGACGGAATCGGGACGAGGCGGAATTATTCAGGCTCTGCAATCGAGACAGAAAACACCAGGATTGTTACGGCCCTTTTAAACGAACTTGACGGTTTTGAGCCGACTCAGGGAGTCCTTGTAATTGCCGCGACCAATTCAATTTCGGCGCTGGACGAGGCTCTCATTCGCCCCGGTCGTTTTGACGCGCGTTTTTCTGTCCCTTATCCGGACAGGGATTCTCGTATGGCGCTGATAAAAAAATACTCTTCGGGAAAAAATCCCGCCGCAGAATGCAGTCCGGAAACTCTTTCCGACTTGTTTGCCGGTTTTTCATGCGCCAGGATTGAAAGCGTCCTGAACAAGGCGGCTCTGCTGGCAGTACAGCGCGGCAATACTGTGTTTGATTTGAGTGATGTAAAGGCCGCCGTAAAGGCCGTGTAGGGAATCGGGAAGAACAAGGGGCTTGAGGCGGCTGACAGGGTGCTCAACAGGTCCGGCTGGCTCAACAACGATGTCGAGGACGGTGTGCCCACCGACCGGCACCCCACCTCCGCACTCGCGAAGAACAATAGATATACGCCATATGGTAATAATCGAGGAACGGACTGGTTCCAGAAGAAAGGTGAGAACTAAAAAAAACGCCCCTCTGCAGGGGCGTCCGCACTTATCTGGGAATCGAGTAGTCGGGGGAGTATGACTGCGGCTTCTTGGGGCGTTTAAGAATCCCGTCAGCATGCAAAACTCCTGAGGTGGTAACTCCCACGACCTCCCATCCTTTTTCTCCGAGCCTGTTGAGCTCCTCTATATTGAGAAGGTCTGCACGTCTGTATTTCCACTGTGTAAGTTCCTGGCCCATGACTTATTCTCCTTTCCAATCTGATATAAAAATACTACCCCAATTCCCGGGGTTTGTCAAGGAAGAAGCGTTTCTTCTGCGCCGTAAAAAAGTCTATTCCCATTATTCAGATTTTTTAGTATAATAAATTGAAATTTCTGCCGCCTTTTGCGGCGTCCTTAGAGAAGGAGACACACATATGCTCGAAGATTTAAAACAGCCTATTTCAGAATTGAAAGAAAATATCCTCAATGTTTGGGGGCGTCTTTGACGCGGACTCGGTCTATAAAAAAATAGCGGATCAGGAGGCCCTTACCGCCGCACCCGGATTTTGGGACGACAGCCAGAAGGCTACCGGTGTGATGAACCGCATAAAACGGCTTAAGAATACCGTTGAGCCGTGGAAAGATCTGAAGTCTCAGATTGAGGACATAGAGGCACTTTATGAATTGTCGGCTGAAGAGGGCGATCAGAGCCAGGAGGGAGAAATCCGCGCCCAAATTGATGACACTCGGAAAAAGTTTGAGCACGAAAGCCGGATGAGTCTTTTGTCCGGCGAGGTAGACGGTTCTTCCGCCTTTTTGTCCGTGCATGCAGGTGCCGGCGGAACAGAGGCCGAGGACTGGGCTTTTATGCTCAGCCGTATGTACAGTCGCTGGGCGGAACGCCGCGGATTTAAATTGGAAACTGTTGATGTCCTGGAGGCGGAGGGAGGAATTAAGTCTGTTACCTTCCAGATTGACGGAGACTATGTTTACGGATATCTGAAGGGCGAGGCCGGAATCCATCGTCTGGTCCGCATTTCTCCGTTCGATGCCAACGCGCGTCGCCATACTTCTTTTGCAAGCGTTTATGTATTCCCTATTCTGGACGACACGATTGAAGTAAAAATTGACCCCAAGGACTTGCGCGTAGACACCTACCGTTCTGGAGGAAAGGGAGGACAGCATGTTAACAAGACTGAATCCGCCGTGCGTTTTACCCACCTGCCTACAGGTATTGTAGTAGCATGCGACAGCGAGCGTTCACAGTTGATGAACCGTGCCACCGCCATGTCAATCTTAAAGTCAAAACTGTATCAGTATTATAAGGAACAAAAGGAAAAGGAAAACTCAAAGTATAACGCTGAGAAAAAAGATATTTCCTGGGGAAACCAAATCCGCTCGTATGTATTCCAGCCCTATACGATGGTAAAGGATCTCCGTACCCGTGCGGAAACCGGAAATATTCAGGCTGTAATGGACGGCGACATAGACCAGTTTATTGAGACGTATCTCAACGCCCAGTGGAAGGGGCTGCCTCTGGAAGCAGAAGATGAAGGTGACGATCAGGAGTAGCGTCATACATTTATTCAGAATAGTTATTTCTCTTTTAGCAGTCTCACTTTTTTTCAGTTTGAATTGTTTTGCCGCGGGAACCTCAGCAGATAAAAAAGAAACTGAATGGATTCTTGCGGCGAGAAAATTTGAACTGCCGAAAAATTCAACTTACGGAAAGACCGCTGAGGCTGCGGCTTCCGTAATTCCAAAACTTATTCTGGAGCGCATTTCCGTAGATATGACACGCGCGGTTCTTCGTGATGAGCAGGCCGCAAGAAAAACAAATTCACTTTTAAATGAGCGGCTCTCATTGTTTCTGGAACTCAGTAAGGAAGTGAAAAAACGAGACGCACTGATTCTTAACAGCTATTCAACTTTGGAATATGAAATTGCGCTGAATAATCAGCAGAAAAAAATAGATGAAGTTCAAAAAAAAATAGACGACAATCTTGAGAAACAGAATGCTGTCTTTTATCCTGATAACGGAAGGCGCAGAATTGTAAGGCAGATTCAGAAGGAATTAAGATCAGAGTCTGAAAAAATAAAACTTTATCAGAATGACCCGGAGAAACTTTTTGCGGCGAGTAAGGAGGCCGAGGAAGAGGGCGTGTTTTCCTGGAAGTATTCAAAGGAAATCATTTCCGCAAAAATCAATTCTCTTATTACGGGAAATTTTATAATTTACGGAAATTATATTTCGGTGAGCGTTGACCTTATAGGATTTCCCGGAGCAAAGAGGAATGCGTCTGCGACAGAAGTCGGTGCTGTGAGTGATTTGGATCAGATTGCTGAAAATCTCGCCTTTGAACTTTTGCCAAAGATTGCCAACGGACTGCCTGTGGAAATGGAATTTCGACTTTTACCGGAAGATGCGAGAAAAACCGCTGTCCTTACAATTGATAATGTGGTCTATGACGGTATTCCGGATAAAGCAATAGTGAGTTCAGGCTTCCATTCTGTTTCCATCGAGGCGGACAATTATGCAAGGGAAACTTTTGTCTATGATTTTTCCGGTAAGGATAAATTTTTGATTGAGGTGAAATTCAGGGAGAGTCGTGAGGGCTCTGTAAAACTCGTGTTAAGTAAATTTGTCGCCGGAAATATGTTTTTTGACGGGAAATTTGTCGGGAGCTCATCGCCCTCCTCGTGGGTTGAAGTTCCTCTCAAAGTAAACGGGGATTCTGTCTTCGGTTTCTTTGAAGGCTCCGTAAAAGACAAAGAAGCGGAGGGCGGCTTTAGAAAAGAATATATGTTTATGCAGCTGCCTACAAAACTGATGGCTGACGGCGCCGAGCTTGAGACAAGGGTTAAGGTGGAAGATCTTGGCAAAAAGATTGATCACAGGCGCAGAATGATGTATGTTTCATACAGTGCGCTCATTATGTCCCTTCCTGTTATGTTCTATGCATATGGAAAATTTAATTACTACCAGCGGGGGCTGAGCAGTAGTTATGGAAATGTCTCTGCAGATGATTACAATAAATACAAGAATCTGTCGCTGTGGACAACCGGAGCCAGCATAGCCTGCGGAGTTTGGTTTGCAGTGGAATTGTTCGCATACCTTTCGACTACTGACAGGATTCTTCCGCCAAAAGCCCGTAAGGTTAGGAAAAGCACGCTGCGCAAAATTGAGGCGGCAAAAAGAACTGATGAGATTGGCGCTCTTATGAGGGCGGAAACAGAAGTCCTTAGTCCTCTTATGCCGAAAGAAAATGAGTCTGAAAATCCCGTAATGGGACCCGAACAGAAAGCTAAAATACAAATAATAAGCGAGGAGTAACAGGTATGCCGAGAATGTCGTTTGCGGAAAAAATCAAAAGTCTTTTTACAGGACGCAGTTCTGAAACCCGGGAATTTTTTGATGACCTTGCCGATGCTTTGATAGAAGGCGATATAGGGGCACGCCTTGCTATGGAGCTTATAGATTCTCTGGAAGAAGTCTGCCGCAAGGAAAGAATAACGGATACAAAAAATATTCTTTTAAAATTAAAGGAATTGCTTTTGCCCTATGCAAAGTCTCTTGAGATAAGTGTCGCGCCCGGAAAAACAAACATCTGGATGCTGCTCGGCGTTAACGGTGTCGGAAAAACTACAAGCGCCGCAAAAATTGCCATTATGCAAAAAAAATCGGGCGTTGAAAATGTCGTTCTGAGCGCAAGCGATACTTTCCGTGCGGCGGCTGTAGACCAGATTTCAATGCACGGAGAAAGGCTTGGAATCCGTGTGGTTGCCCACCAGATGGGAAGTGATCCCGCTTCTGTTGTCTTTGATGCGGCCGAATCTGTCCATTCTCACGGCGGCGGTCTTGTAATCGCCGATACCGCCGGCCGTCTCCACAACAAGGAAAATCTTGTTCACGAACTGGAAAAAATTGACCGTATCTGCTCTCAAAAAGCCGACGGGGGCTGTTACAAAAAACTTTTGGTACTTGATGCCACCACAGGACAGAACGCCCTCCGCCAGGCCGAGGTTTTTAATCAGGCTGTCGGCGTGGACGCCATTGTTCTTACAAAATATGATTCAAGTGCCAAGGGCGGTGTGGCTGTTACTGTCGGAAAGGAATTTGGAATTCCCGTGGCTTTTGTCTGCAACGGAGAAAAATATGAGAATATCGCTTTGTTTGACGCTGAAAGATATTTGAATGAATTTTTAGGTCTCTGAATTGAAAAGAATTTTTGCCGTTGTTATCGCAGTCTGTTTTTCTCTTAATTGTCTTTTTGCGGAAGAAATTCTCGCGGCGGAAAAACCTGTTTTCTCCGGTGCGGCGGAAACGGCCGGCGCTGAAGGTGATGTAAGCGGGAAGAAAACTGTCGGTAATGAAGGTGCTTTCGAAGAGAAAAATCCTGCCGGAGCAGAAGAATATGCCGGCGTTTCGGATTTTGAGAAAGAAGTTGACGATGGCAAAGAAACGAGTGCGGACGGTAAGAAAAAAAACGACGGAGATGAAAGTGCAGATTCTGAAGAAGAAACGCCTGAAGAAAAATATCTTTCGTTTATGGATTCCGTAAAAAAAATAAGAATGCTTGAGACTGATACAGACATTTTTTCTGCAAGTCATAATGATTCTGGAAAGAGACAGCTTGTGAGTTTTGCGGACGGAAAATTTCAGAGACGCTTTTATGATGATACACTGCGCCTGGAAAAAATAGAATACTGGAGAATTGAGTCTTCCAGCGCAGCCAGTAAGATGGAGCGTGAGATTACATATAATGCCGCAAAAAAACACGGGGAACTGAATTCTGTCTTTGAAAGGAATTTTTCCGAAAATACAGAAACAAGAACTTTCTTTTACCCGAATAAAAAAATAAAGAGCCGGAGAAATAATTATTTTGATGACAAGGGCATTCTTGATACTTTTGAAATTTTTACCAGCGACTATGATGCGAGTTGGCGTATAAGTCAGGAAAGACGGCAAAAGTATTCTTCAGGTAAAAAGGGAGTCCGTCTTTTAAATGAGCAGCTTACGAATTATGTGTATAACGGGGACAAGCCGTCTATGACTTCTTTTTATGAGAATTCAATACTTCGCCTCCGGATCGTTTATGACAGTAAAAATGAACAGAATTTTGTGCGGACAACTTATTTTGACGGTGGTCTTATAATCCGTGACTTTTATACAGACGGCATAAAGGTTTCTTCAAATTTGGGAGGCGCAGATGAAGAGCCTAAAAAATAATCTTAAATGGATTTACTTTATAGCGCGCCGGTTTTCGCTGGTAGACGCAAAAACATCATCGGCCTTTACATCGAGGCTTTCTGCCCTTGGTATATGTTTCGGCGTAATGACGCTCATTATTGTAATCTCCGTAATGAATGGATTTCAGAGCGAATTTATAGATGCGATTATGGAAGTTTCTTCCTATCATATCCGCGCGCAATGCTCTGACGAGTCTGAAAAAAAATCCTTTAAGGAATTTCTTTCTGCAAATTCTTCGGTTCTGTGCGCCGATGATTTTATTGAAAGCGAATCTCTTGCCACAACAAACAGCGGAAAAGAAACCGCTCTCTTGGCGCGCGGAGTTGACCCTTTCATCATGAGTTATGACAAGGGATTTGAGAGAGAACTGAGAATTGTCCGGGGTGAATTTGATTTGGAAAGCCGGCTTAGTCTGCCTGACGGAGTTGTGCTGGAACCCATTGTGATAGGAACTTCTCTGGCGCATGAACTGGGCGTCAGAGTGGGCTCTGAAATAAGTATGTATTCAATCACTTCCGACAAGAGCCTGCTCGAGACTTTTTCAGCGCCGAAGAAATTCATTGTGAACGGTATATTCTTTACGGGCTACAGCGACATCAATTCAACTTACGCATTTATGAATATCGACACTGCCCGGAAATTTTTTTCCGGAGCACAGAGTGTGGTCGGAATAAAACTTCGAAATTCCTCGCAGGACACTGCCTTTGTAAAATTCTTGCAGAAGGCTTTTCCCGGCGTGGAGGCACGGACTTGGCGCGAATACAACCGCAGTTTTTTCGGCGTTCTTCGCATAGAAAAGAATATGCTTTTTTTTCTGGTTGTTTTGATTTTTCTTGTTGTCGCAATCAATATTTTTAATTCAATGCGGCGTATTGTGTTTGAGAGGCGTTTTGAGATTTCCACTCTGAGCGCCTTGGGCGGAAATATTTCTTCAATAAAGAATATATTTATCATGCGGGGCTTTTTGACAGGCATAAGTGGCGCTCTTCCCGGCATGATTCTCGGAATGTTTCTCTGTATAAATATCAGGCAGGTTTTTGCATTCCTTTCTGCCGCAGTGTTTTATGTCCAGTATTTTGTTCTCCTGTTATTTAATCCGGATTATGCCGCTCTTGTCAGTGAGAATCCAATGTTCGCGGTTTACGGAAATATTCCTGCCAGAATGTATATGCATGAAATTATTTTCATTACGCTTTTTGGAATTCTTTCCGCCGTTATTTCCTCTTGGCTTGCAAGCCGAGAAGTTCTGAATACCCCAATCTCGGAGGTCCTCCATGATGAGTGAAATTCTTACGATAGAAAATCTTTCAAAAGATTATGTTACGCAAAACGAAAGACTTCAGGTTTTAAAGAGTCTGTCGCTTACTGTAGAAAAAGGGGAAAGTGTCTGCATAACCGGCGAGAGCGGAAACGGAAAAAGCACACTCCTTAATATTCTCGGCGGAATTGACACCGCTACTTCCGGAACAATCAGAGCCGGCGGTTTTGAGCTTACAAAGATGGGGGAGGACGAGCTTACTGATTACCGCGCGCATTTTGTAGGCCTTGTATTTCAGTTTCATTATCTTTTAAAAGATTTTACGGCTCTGGAAAATGTTTTCCTGCCAGCCTACATGGCGGGACTTCCGAAAACTCAGGCTGTTGAAAAAGCAAAAAGGCTTTTGGAAGAGGTGGGACTTTTGGAGCGCGCCTCGCATCTTCCTTCCGAACTTTCCGGCGGAGAGCGGCAGAGGGTTGCAGTTGCCCGTGCCCTTGTAAATGACCCGGAACTTATCCTTGCGGACGAGCCTACCGGAAATCTTGACCCTGCGAACGCCTCCGTAATCGGAGACATTCTCTTTGACATTACGCGGGCTTATCGGAAGACGATTATCCTTGTAACGCATGACATGAAACTTGCGGAAAAAGGCTCGTCCGTTTACGAACTGAAAGACGGAGTTCTGAATAGGAAATGAATTTAAAATCATCTTTTTTATTTGCAAAAAGGATTCTCTTTCCTAAAAACGGGCGTCCCTCGATTGCGAGAAAAAGTCTTGGTGGCACAGTCCTGTGTATTGGCATTTCACTGATTCCGCTTGTTGTAATTCTTACTGTCAGTAACGGTATGATAGAAGGAATAACGGAGCGCATGGTCTCCCTGTCTTCTTCTCATATAGAGGCGTTCGCATCTCCTTCCGCCGCCTCGGAAAAGGCTCTTAAAAATGCCGCTGAAACCGTGGAGAGAATAAGCGGAGTTACTTCAGCCTATCCGATGATTTCTTCTTCCGCTCTGGCACTGTTCGGCGGAAAAAGATGCGGGGTGGCTCTCCGCGCTATTCCGCCGGAAATTTTTAGAAAGAATTCTTCTTATAAAAAACTCTTTGAGGCTGAGGCCGGCTCCATCGGGGAATTTTATTCAGCCGGGGATAATGAGAAATGTTGTCTTATCGGTAAGGGCGTTTCTGAAAAACTCGGGCTTGTTCCTGGAGATAAAATACGTCTTGTAACTGTAAATAAAAATTCCGGTAAGTCCATAACGCCCGGTATCCATTCATACAGGGTTTCGGCAGTTGTTTCCTGCGGCTACAGAGAACTTGACGCTCTCTGGCTTTTTCTGCCCTTTGATGAGGGCGTAAAGATTTTGAGCCGGGCGGAGAAAAGTGCTTCCGTTATGTGCGAGACTGAAAACCCTTTTTCTGAAAAGATTGCCCTTGTTCAAAATGAAATTCAAACGAAACTTGGAAAAGAGTTCCGTGTCTACCGCTGGGACCAGATGAACCAGAGCCAGTATGAGAATTTTTCCTCTACAAAAATACTCTTGTTATTAATACAGCTGCTGATTGTATTGGTTGCGGCTGTAAATATTTCTTCCGCACTGATAATGCTGGTGCTTGAGCGGCGGCGTGAGATTGCCATTCTTAAAAGTCTTGGTGCTTCATCAAAGGGAATATCACTTTCTTTTTTACTTACAGGTCTTGCCGCCGGAACGGGCGGAATCCTGATGGGAATCCCTGCCGGCCTTTTTTTTAGCGTGAATATAAATTCAATAATACATATTACAGAAAAAACCGTTAATTTTTTGTGGAAGTGTTTGTATTTTTTGCTGAATAATGGTATAATAGGCTTTAATGAGATTCACCTTTTGGATGAGGAATATTATTTAAAAGTCATACCGGTTGATATTCCTTTCGGTGATTTGTTTTTGATAGGGGCGGCAACTCTCCTCCTTTCTGTGGCGGTTTCTGTGATTCCGGCGCGAAAGGCGGGTGGCGAACGGCCTTTGGATACTTTGCGTAATTCGAGGTAATTTATGCTTTGCAGTATGTGCGGTAAAAACGAAGCGATTCTATATGTCGAGCAGACAAGCCGCCTCGGAACTAAAAAGATAAATTTGTGCAGGGAATGTGCGATTGCCTGCGGTATTTCTCCTGAAAGTCAGGAAGTGGACAGACAGATAGGATCTCTCTTTAAGCAGCTTCAGCGTGACAGGAGAGATCAGTTTTTAAAGAATGACAGGGCTTGTCCGGTATGCGGCCGTCTCCGCTCTGAAATTATTCTTACGGGAAAACTTGGCTGTCCCGAATGCTACTCAATTTTTAAGAGCGAGATTAACGAGTTTCTTTCCGCAAGAAAAATTACCGCGCCTTATACGGGAACTATGCCTAACCGTCTTGCAAATTTCCGCTCCATACTCACTGACCGTGTAGATATCCGCGACAAGTTGGATAAGGCGATAAAAGACGAGGACTATGAAAAGGCTGCCTTTTACCGGGACTATCTTCATGCCTTAGAGAAAAAATCCGTGGCCGCCTCATCATCTTCCGACGGAGAATAAAATGCCTCTCGAAAAAAAAACTGTTGGCGACGCATGGTACGCCTCTATGGGTGAGGACGACGATGTTGTTCTTTCAAGTCGTGTCCGGCTGGCCCGTAATCTGGCAAATTTTCCTTTTCCGGAAAGCTGCGACGATGATGAGGCTACCTCTGTTCAGAATATTATATTTGACTCATTCAATCATTTTGACAATGCGGAAAGTTACCATAATGTTTCTCTGCCCTCCGTTGAGCCTCTGGGGGCGAAGATTCTAAGCGAGCGGGGGCTTTTTGAGAATAATTTCGGGACAGGTCTGGTTATGAGACTGGACGGAATCTCTTCCTGTCTTATAAACTGTATTGATCATGCCCGCATATCTTCTTTTACCGCCGGTCTGGGCTGTAATACGGCCTATGTCGCATCGCGGGAAATTGACATGCAGCTGCAGGAGCACATTCAGTTTGCGGCCTCCCATGACTTTGGCTACCTTACGGCCAATGTGCTTGATTCCGGCAGCGGAATGAAGACTTCGCTCCGTCTGCATTTGCCTTCCATTTCCTATGCCGGGAAAATAAATGATGTGATAAGTCTTGCCTCTGACAAAGGATTTACTCTTACCGCCGCCTTTGGGAGCGGAACAAAGAACGCTTCCTCGCTCGGTGCCTTTTACCAGATTTCTTCATACAATTCAGTGAGCGGAAATGAAATTGACCAGCTTGCTTCCATTACAGCCTTTGGAAAAAATATTTCTGAGATGGAGCGCAAGTTCAGATCTGATTATGCCGATAATAAGGTGACGAATGTCCGCGATATTATTCTGAGGGCCTTTGCGTCCGCCCGATTCTGCATGCTTATGGAAGTGCGAGAGGCTGTGGAAGTTATTTCTGCTGTAAAATGGGGGCTGGATCTGGGATACATAAAGGGATGCGAGGATTTTGAGCTTTCGTCCCTTTTGTATAGAATTCAGAGCGGGCATTTGGGTTTTCTGCTCAAAACGGGGAACTTTAATTTTGACGCTGATGTTGCAAGAGATGACAATTTAAAGGAACTTAGACTGAGAGCCATAATCTTGCAGGAAGCATTTAAAAAAATATCCTTTTTGATTTAGAGGTAGAATAATCTTTATGAAAGCATTTTCACCGCGAGCGCAAAGACTGATTGTAGCCCTTTCACAGGACGAGGCCCGTAAGTGCGGAGCCGCCGCTCTTTTACCGGAACATCTGATGCTTGCGCTTTTAAAAAGCGCAGACGGAATTGGTTATGTCCTTTTGAGAATTCTTCACATTAATGTTCTGACATTTCAGCTTGAACTTGAGAAATCAGTGGCAGGCGGAAATATCCGCGCCGGCGATTTTGCCGAACTGCCTCCCAGCCGCCGTCTTTTAACGCTTTTTGAGTCTGCGGAATACGAGTCCCGTTCCATGAGAAGTAACTATATAGGAACGGAACATCTGGTTCTTGCCGCAATTCGTGAGAATGCCAGTGTTACCAACCGCTATTTTGAAAAGTCCGGAATTGAATTTGAGACTGCCCGTGAGACTGTCTATGAGGCACGTGAAAAACTTGCGACAAGCGCCGGCACGAATGTAAAAGGCGGCGATGCTGATTTTAAGCGCATGATGGGAAATGAGACGGCTGATTCCGCCCCGACTCGAGAACGCCGTTATGACAAACAGATGTCCCTTAGCGGCGGAGAAAATAAGAATTCAAAGGGCGGCTTCATCAAAAACTATTCACGCGATATAACGGAAATTGCCGTAAGAGGGCTTGCAGACCCCGTAGTCGGAAGAAAAACAGAAATTGACAGGGTTGTGCAGATTCTTTCCCGTCGCACAAAAAATAATCCTCTCTTAATAGGAGATCCTGGCGTCGGAAAAACCGCTGTTGCGGAAGGTCTTGCCCAGAGGATTGCGTCGGGCGACATTCCGTTTAATCTGATGAAAAAACGTGTTCTTTCCCTGGACTTGACTGCTCTTATTGCCGGCACGAAATATCGCGGTGAGTTTGAGGATCGAATGAAGCGCCTTATGAAGGAAGTGCGGGAAGATAAGTCGATTATTCTTTTTGTTGACGAAATACACACAATAATCGGAGCCGGCGGACCAGAAGGCTCTCTCGATGCCTCCAACATTTTAAAGCCCGCTCTGAGCCGGGGAGAGATTCAGATTATCGGCGCCACAACCATACGCGAATACAGGCGTTATATGGAGCGTGATGCCGCTCTTGCCCGCCGTTTCCAGACCGTTACTATTGACGAGCCTAGTGATGCCGAGGCTTTGGAAATCCTTGAAGGCCTGAAATGCAAATACGAAGAATTCCACAATGTGAATTATGCCGGCGATGTAATTCCTTCGATTATAAAATTCTCGCACAGATATCTGCCCGACCGTTTTTTGCCGGACAAGGCTATTGACATTATGGACGAGGCCGGCGCCAGAAAAAAAATTGCGGAAGGAAATCAGCCGTCAGAACTTGAAAATTTGGAAAAACAGATAAATGCTCTTGCAGAAGAAAAGGCTGTGCTTGTAAAAAATCAGGCTTACGAGCGGGCAGCGGAAGTCCGTGACAGAGTGCTTGAACTAAAGGCACGGCTTGATGCTCTTCGTGAGGAATGGAAGAGCAAGAGCAGTATATCTAGAAAGACTGTAACTGTAGGTGATATATGCGGCATAATAAGCCAGATGACGGGGATTCCGGCCTCACAGCTTAGCGATGATGAAAAATCCCGTCTTTTAAAAATGGAGGCGGAACTGCACAAGACTGTTATCGGTCAGGACGAGGCCATAAAATGCATCGCTTCCGCCGTAAGAAGAAGCCGCTCCGGTATTTCAAGTCCAAAGCGTCCTACCGGGTCATTTGTTTTTCTTGGTCCTACAGGCGTCGGAAAAACCCAGCTTGCAAAGTCTCTTGCAAAATTTCTCTTTGGAACCGAGGACTCTCTTATACGCATCGATATGTCGGATTATATGGAAAAGCATAATGCCAGCAAACTTGTCGGTGCTCCTCCGGGATATGTTGGTTTTGAGTCAGGCGGCCAGCTTACGGAGCAGGTCCGCACTCATCCTTATTCAGTAGTTCTCTTTGATGAGATAGAAAAGGCAAACCCGGAGGTATTCAATCTTCTTCTTCAGATTCTGGAGGAGGGGGAAATCGCCGATTCTCTCGGACACAAAATCAATTTCAGGAATACTATCATCGTTATGACCAGCAACGCCGGGGCCCGTGAAATTACACAGGAAGGACGCGTAGGATTTTCTACAGCCGGAGAGGGAATCCTTTCCTACGAAGAAATAAAGAGCAACGCAATGCAGTCAATAAAACAATTCATGCGTCCCGAACTATTGAACCGCATTGATGACATAATTGTATTTGACGCTCTTGACCGCACTCAGGTCAGCTCTATTCTTGATCTTCTGATTGCGGAACTCAACTCCCGTCTTTCTGAAATGGGTGTGAAGATTACTTTAAGAGCAAGTGCCAGAGACTTTATGATAGACCACGGTTTTGATCCTGCGATGGGGGCCCGGCCGATGCGACGCCTTATTCAAAAGGAAATAGAGGATCCGCTTTCTCTTCTTCTTCTCGGGGAAAAAAACGTAGACTCGCGCGAGGCTTATGTTGAGTGTGTTGAAGACACACTCAGCGTTAAGTTTAAAAAGCAAAGGACTTCCAGAACAGGTAAGAGTAGGGAGCCGGTTGAGGGAAAGGTCTGATAAACTGACAGAATGCCTGCCTTTCGCAGGAATTCTGCCGGTCTCCGGTGCTTTAATAAGAGTGTAGTCCTTTACTATTCTTAATTTTTGTGCTATAATTATTCCTTATGAAAAATATTACATTCTCTGACTTTGGTACAAAACTTACAGGCGAGAGCGGAATTCTCACTCTGATGGATGACATAGGAAAGCCCCTGCCAAAAGGTGTAAAACCCTACCGGCTGGGAGGCGGAAACCCGGCAAGGATTCCGCAAATTGAGAGACTCTACCGCAGCCGGATGGAATCCATTCTGAAGAATGGTGATGAGTTTGAGCGCCTTATCGGTTTGTATGACAGTCCGCAGGGCAGAATGGAATTTATAAATTGTGTCGCTGAATATCTTTCAAAAACTTACGGCTGGAAAATCGGACCGGAGAATATTGCGGTTACAAACGGCAGTCAGTCCGCCTTTTTCTATATATTCAACTTATTCAGCGGAAACTTCACCAAAAGCAATACGGACGGAAGTCATACTAGCGTAAAAAAGACAATTCTTCTTCCTATTTCACCGGAATATATAGGCTACGCGGACCAGGGACTCGGACACGGACAGTTTGTCAGTATTCCGTCAGCTTATTCTTTTGATGAGGATAAGACCTTTAAGTATCATGTCGATTTTGACGCGCTTGAATATTATCTTTCCCGTCATGACAATGTCGGGGCTATGTGCGTTTCCCGCCCGACAAATCCTACTGGCAATGTTCTTACCGACACAGAAATCAAGAGACTTGCAAAGACGGCCCGTGAGCACGACATTCCACTTATGATTGACAATGCCTACGGACTTCCATGGCCTGACATTATCTTTACTGATGACGCGGCCCCTTATTGGGACGACAATGTAATTCTCTCCATGAGCCTTTCAAAAATCGGACTTCCTTCTCTGCGCACGGGAATTATTGTCGCGGACAAAAAGATTGTGTCCGCAATCTCAAATATAAACGCGATTGCCGCCCTCGCCTCCGGAAGTGTGGGGCAGGCTCTTGCCGGTTCTCTCATCAAGGACGGAACTCTTATCGAAAGCGCGAAAAAATATGTGCGCCCCTATTATCAGAAAAAATCGCTGGACACGCAGAAGTGGATTCACGAGGAATTTGCCGGAAGCAATTATTATGTTCACAAGAGCGAGGGCTCAATCTTCCAGTGGCTCTACATGCCCGACCTGAAGATTCCGGCAAAGAAGTTTTATTCGGAGTTAAAGGAGCGGGGCGTAATAGTAGTCCCGGGAGAATATTTCTTCTTTGGAAACACCGCCGACAATTCTTTGCCGCGCGTGGAAAGCCATCCCCATTATGACAAGTGTCTCCGCCTGAATTATGCCGGAGACGGGGAAGAGGTCCGCGGCGGTCTTAAGATTATCGCAGAACTCTATCGCAAATACAGCTGATATGAATGATAAAAGACGGGCTGTCCAGAAAATTCTGTAGCAGGAACTTCTGGCAGCCCCTTTTTTTACAGATGACTTACGCCGTCAGAACTTGAACAGGCAAAGAAACCTGCGTCATGTCCGATTTTGTCAGTGTAAATCTTCTGAACATTTTCTATAAAGGAGTCAACGCTGTCCTTGTGGACAATGGCGATTGCGCAGCCGCCGAAACCGGCTCCTGTCATGCGGGCACCTATACAACCGCTTTCTGCATTTGCGGTGTCTGCCAGCGTGTCAAGTTCAATCCCTGTAACCTCATAGTCATCGCGCAAAGAGGCGTGGCTCTGTCTCAAAAGATTTCCAAGCTCGGCCAGATTTCCTGCCTTTAATGCGTCAACGGCTTTTAGAACCCGCTCGTTTTCTGTAACAGCGTGGCGGGCACGGCGGAAAATAACATCATCTTTTAGAACGGAAGAAACTGAATCGAACTGTTCAACAGTGAGAGAGCAGAGGTCTTCAAGTTCCTTTGTGTTTGATGCTTTTCCTCCCGTCGGAAGTGGAAGTGACGCGGCCTTTAAGACTGCGAGAGCCTCTTCGCACTGTGTGCGGCGCTCGTTATACTTTGAGTCGGCGAGCTGTCTTTTTTTCTTTGTGTTCATTACGACAAAGCGGTAGTCACCGAGTTCGAGCGGAACATAGGTGTGCTCGACTTTTGCGCAGTCCAGCAACTCGGCGGTATTTTTTTTGCCGGTCGCAATAATGTACTGGTCCATTACGCCGCAGTTTACATTCATAAACTCATGCTCGCTCTGCTGGCCGATAAGTGCAATATCCTTGCGGCTTATTCCAAAAGAGAAAAGCTCGGAAACTGCGTAGGCAAAACCGCATTCAAGAGCGCTTGAGGAAGAGATTCCTCCTGCCGGCGGAACTGTGGATAGAATCAGGACTTCAAAACCGCAGTCAAATTTGTATCCCCTTCGTTTAATTATTGAGAGAATGCCATTTAAATAATTTGAATAGTCGTTTTCTTTTTTATAGGCAAAGTTGTCATTTACATCAAATTCGAATGTGCCCGGAAACTTCAAATCGTTGTAAATGATTTTTGTGTCTGAGCGTTTGCGGATTGCAAAATACATGTAGCGGTCTATTGCCGCCGGAAAAACATATCCGCCGTTGTAGTCGATGTGCTCGCCGATAATGTTGATTCTTGCAGGGGAAGAAAAAAGCTGTATGTCCTTTTTCTCTCCGCCGTAATATTTTACGAAGGAATCCGTAAAATCCGTCAAATTTACCAATTCAGAATTTGTATTGTTCATGAGTTAAATTATATACCAATTTTATTATTTGTCAAGAAAAATGCGCAAATGATTGCGCATTTATTATTGTTTTGTTATATCAAATTTGCTGATGTAAAAGAGCGTAAATCCGTTTATCCGTGTAATGAACTGGTAATTTATTTCTGAAGTTAAAAACGGAATTTGCGGAGCACGGATTCCGCCCAGAGAATAAACATAATAGTATCCCTTGTACTCGAAGCATGTTATTATGGCAAGCATTTTTTCAGGCTTTACAGCATTGATGAATTTCCATTTTATCGGAGTTGTGTTTTTTAGTTCAAAGAAAAATCCGTTCCCGCTTATTTCAGTCGCAAGCTCTACATCAAAATCAGAAAGCATATCGAGCTTTAATGTGGCGGAAGAGATTGTGCGTGAATCATCTTTTGTCTGACCGTGAATGTCAACTTCGTTAAAAAGCGGCTTTACCAGATTCTCCCGCTCGTCCGTATAGATAATCTCTCGGTAAAGGCTTGCGTCAGAAAAAATTTTTACGGCCTGTTCCATCACACTGTCGTTGCCCTCTACCGGCAGTTTAAAGATAATTTCCGCAAGATAGCAGGGGTTTGTCTCCTCAAAGATTTTTATCATTTTGTCTGAATAAGGATTCATTCCTTCCGGAAGCGTGATTTTTTTTGTCCTCTTGATATTTCGAATGACTATTTCTCCCGCATTTAATGAGTCAAGCTCGCTTTCTTTCCATGATTCCACAAACTGAGGAATTTCATCAGGAAACTTTTGCTGTTTGACCTCCATTTTTGAGGGCTTTGCAAAGAGACTGAATGCGGCAAGAACTGAAAAACAGGCCGCTGTTAAAAGTACTTTCTTCATTTATTATATAATAATGGAAACTGCTTTTTTTTGCAAGGTTTCTGTGAATCCTCTCTCATGCCTTGAAATATCCTTTTCTTTGTGAGATAATTATATCTATGGAAAAAAAGATTTATATTTTCGGGCACAAGAACCCTGACACCGACTCCGTTGTCAGCGCTGTCGCCTATGCAAAACTCAAGGAGCTTTTGGGGTATAAAAATTATGTCGCTGCCCGTGCGGGAAATCTGAATCCGCAGACTGATTATGTCTTTAATAAATTTAATGTCGCGCGACCGGAACTTATTCAGGACTTAAATCCGAAAGTCGCCTTCTACATGAATGGCGAGTATACTACCGTCAACGAGAATTCCTCTCTTTGGGAGGCCCTTAAACAGATTGATACGGCTCAGAGCCAGGTTCTGCCCGTTGTTGACAACAATGGCTACTATAAGTCTCTCTTGCATTACAATGAGTTTGCAAAGAATGTTCTTCTTCTGATGAATCCGGAAAAAAAGACACCCATCACCACCAGCATAAAACTTATTAAGGAGACGCTTAAGGCCCAGCCGATTATTCTAAAAGAAGAAGAGGAAATCTTCAAGGCAAAAATCTTAATCGGATCTTCTGCGACGGACTCATTCGAGCAGCGTCTGGAACAGCACAAGACCGAGCACCTTGTGGTAATCGCCTCAAACCGCCCTGAGATTCAGGAGCAGTGTATTGACGCAAAGGTCCGCCTTCTTGTTATTACAAGCGGCCAGTTGCTCTCAAAGGAACTTCGCGACAAGGCGGAAAAAAACGGTGTCAGCGTAATTATTTCTCCCTACGGAACATCTTCCACATCAATGCTCATCGCTTACTCAACGCCTGTAATTGTAATGGCGGACCGTTCTATTCCTGCCGTGCATGCGGACGACACGCTTGCAAAAATCAAGCCGCTTTTAAAGGAATCGCCCTGCCGATGTCTTCCTGTTGTAGACAAGGATTACAAGATTGCGGGAATTATAAGCGAGAGTGATTTGCTCCGTGAACCCAATATTGAACTGATTTTTGTTGACCACAATGAGGGTGCTCAGGCGGTTGACGGTTTTGAGCATTACCGTCTGCTTGAGGTTATCGACCATCACCGCATCGGAACACTGAGTACCAAGTACCCGATTATGTTCATCAATAAGCCTGTGGGCTCGACCGCCACACTGATAACAAATCTTTACCGCGAGTATAAGATTTCTATTCCAGTTGACATTGCGCAGCTGCTTTTGTGCGGAATCCTTTCCGACACGCTCATTCTGCAGTCTACGACTGTAACCGAGGTTGACCGCGAGGCCGTGGAATACCTTGGCGCGATTACAAATCTGGATCCGCTGGTTCTCGGCAAAGAAATCCTTTCTGCCGGAAGCAAGATTGGCGGCCGCACGGCGACGGAGATTATCAGTCAGGATATGAAGGAATACACCGAGGAAAAATTTAAGTATACGGTAAGTCAGATTGAGGTAGGAAACACGCAGGACGTTCTGAACCGCAAGCAGGAGTTTATGAGCGAGCTTAACAAGAACCGTGTCTCCGGAAAACTTATGTTCTCGGCCCTTCTGGTTACGGACATAACAAAACTCAGTTCAGTATTGCTTCTGTCTGTTGACGATAAATATGACTCAATATTTTCATTCCCGAAACTTGAGGACAATGTGTATTATCTAAAGGACGTGGTTTCCCGCAAAAAGCAGCTCATTCCAATGATTACGGAAAAACTTTCTGCGGCGGTGGAATAAGAATTCTGCCGGTGAGAAATCCGGATTCTCGGTTATTACAGAAGGCGGCTTAATACCATAAAAAGTATTGTGCCGCCAAAAATGCTCAGCATGGAATTCTTTTTCCACAGGTGAATCAGTGCTACAAATGCTATCGCTATAGAGTGGGGCAGACCGTAGGGACTCGCCGTAAACTGAATGTCCTTCAGGCAGTAGACAAGCAGGACTGCAATTATCATTGGCGGAAGTAACTTTTCTATGAATTTTAGTGCCGCCGGAACTTCGCGTTTTGAGAATACAAAAAACGGGAATGATCTGTAAAAAATCAGGAGAACGGTCGTAAGAATTATTGTCAGCGCAACAATCAGATTGTAGTTCATTTCTCGGCCTCCTCAGCGTTTTTTGCAGGAGTCCGCCCTTTTGCCAAAAGCAGTGCCGTAATACCGACTGTAAGGGAAAGCAGAAGCATGTTTCCGCCGGGAAGAATACCCGTGCGCTCCAGAACCGTGGCGAGAATTGCGCTCGCAATTCCTATTGCCGGCGGAACAAAATCCTTGCTGGAAGAAATCTGTTCAACCAGAATTACTGTAAAAAGAGCCGTGAGCGCAAAATCAATTCCATCAATGGGAAACTTTATGAGGCTGCCGGCAATCGCTCCGATTACAGAGCCCAGAACCCAGTAAGACTGATCCAGTGCCGCTATGACTCCAAAAAAAGGACCCGCCTTTTGTCCTTTTGGAACCGTGGTGGAGCATAGAACCGCATAGGTTTCATCTGTCAGCGCGAAAATCAGGTATGGCTTCCATCGTCCTGTATCCTTAAATTTTGAGATTAGAGAAAGACCGTAGAAAATGTGGCGGATTCCGACCAGAACCTGAATCAGCATTATGGCGCCGAGACTGGCTTTTGCCGCAAACATTCCGATTGCAATATACTGGCCTGTTCCCGTGAACATTGTCAGGGACATAATGGGCGCCAGCCACCAGGGGTAGCCTGCCGAAACGACCATGAGACCAAAGGGAATCCCGATTGATACATAACCGAAAAAAATCGGAGATGTGATTTTCATTATTTTAAAGAAAGTGTTTTTATCCATAAAAGTATTCTTGAATTATAGCGAAAAAAAAATTTTTTGAAAAGAGTTCGCACTACTTGACAGAAAGTGGTATTTCTGATAAAGTAGATGCTACATGGAGTCGTACCCAAGTGGTAAGGGACAGGTCTGCAAAACCTCTATGCAGCGGTTCGATTCCGCTCGACTCCTTCAAAAGCACCCTTAACAAAGGGTGCTTTTTTTATTCTATGCCAAGCACCTTGTAGTCCTGCGCCTCGACCGCTGCCTTTAGTTCTTCGTCCGAGACATCTTTTGAAAGTTCTACAAGTGCTTTTCCTGTCTCGTGGCTTGCCTCGGCCGAAACAACTCCGTCAACCGATTCCAGTGCTTTCTTAATTCTCGCCTCGCAGTGGGCGCACATAATTCCTTCTACTTTGAGAGTCTTCTTCATTTGTTTTTTCTCCTTTTTATGGGTTGAATTTTTTATTGAATTTCCTGACTTGAAAAAGTTAAGCCGCAGTGCATTTGTTACGACGCAGAAACTTGACAGGCTCATTGCCGCCGCTCCGAACATCGGATTCATTTCCCAGCCCAAAAGCCAGATCCATGCGCCGGCGGCCAGCGGGATTCCGATTATATTATAGACAAAGGCCCAGAATAAATTTTCGTGGATGTTTCTTAATGTGGCGCGGCTAAGCCTGACGGCGGTTACGACTTCTCTCAGGGAATCCTTCATCAGGACAATGTCCGCCGCGTCTATCGCAATGTCAGTTCCCCTTCCTATTGCGATGCCCGTATCGGCGGCTGTAAGCGCCGGCGCATCGTTTATTCCGTCGCCCACCATCGCGACAGATCCCTCTTTCTTTAATGAGGCGACAGCCGCCGCCTTTTCGTCCGGTAAAAGTCCCGCCATCACACGGTCAACGCCTGAAACTTTTGCGATGGAGGCTGCGGTCTTCTCGTTGTCGCCTGTGAGCATTATGGTTTTTATTCCGAGCTTTTTTAATTCTGAAATTGCCGCCGCACTGTCATCTCTTATTACATCCGCGACTCCAATGATGCCAAGAAGACGGAGATCCTCGACAAAGAATAAGGGCGTTTTTCCCTGCCCCGAAAGCGAGGCGGCCTTTTTAGACCAGTCTTCCGGAATTGCGGTTGTTTCCGAAATAAATGTTTCGTTTCCGCCTTTTATTTCTCTTGAATTATTATCTCTGGCCATGAGACCGTTTCCGGCGACTGCGATAAAATCTGTTACAGCCTCCGCCTTTAAATTTTTTTCCGCCGCCCTTAGCAGAATTGCCTTGGAGAGTGGATGCTCGCTTTTTGCCTCAATGTTAAGAGCCTTTTGTAAAAGAGATTCTTCCGATATGCCTTCTGCCGGAATAATATCTGTAACCTGCGGCTCCCCCCTTGTGATTGTTCCGGTTTTGTCAAGTGCCAGAATTTTTGTCTTTCCGGCTTCTTCCAGGGAAGCGGCGGTTTTAAAGAGAATTCCGTTCTTTGCGCCGACACCGTTACCTACCATAATTGCAACCGGAGTTGCAAGACCGAGTGCGCAGGGACAGCTTATTACGAGAATTGAGATTCCTCGGGAAAGGGCAAAGAAAAAATCTTTGCCTGCAAAAAGCCAGACTGTTGTCGTGAGAACTGCAAGAACAAGGACGACGGGAACAAAAATTCCGGAGACCTTGTCGGCGACTTTTTGGGCGGGTGCTTTTGTCGCCGCTACATTTTCAACAAGTTCAATGATTTTAGAAAGTGTTGTGTCGGTGCCGACTTTTGTCGCCCTGCATTTAATAAAGCCCGACTGGTTCATTGTTGCGGAAATTACGGCGTCTCCGTTCTTTTTGTCCGAGGGAATGCTTTCTCCCGTGATGGCACTCTCGTTGATGGAAGTGCTTCCTTCTATTATAATTCCATCTGCCGGAATGCTTTCTCCCGGACGGACTACAAAAATATCATTCTCCAGAATGTCTTCAGCAGGAATGAGAATCTCTTTTTCTCCGCGGATAACATTCGCGTTTTTCGGAGCAAGGCTTATCAGTTTTTTCAGGGCGCTTGTGGTTTTGCCTTTTGAGCGGGCCTCCAGTATTTTTCCGACAGTGATGAGAGTTAGAATCATTGCGGCTCCCTCAAAATAGAAGTCCGGCTTTACAGAATATTTTGTGAGGATAAAAAGGAGGACTGTGCTGTAAAGAAATGAAGCTCCGCTTCCAAGCGCCACGAGTGTGTCCATGTTGGGCGAGCCGCGCAGCAGGGAGGAAAATCCGCTTGTAAAAAATCTTTGATTTATTACCATAACAGCCGCGGACAAAAGAAGCTCCGCAAGCCCGAGCGCCACAAAATTATTATGAAAGAGCGGGGGGAGCGGAAGTCCGAGCATTGAGTGCCCCATTGAAAAATACATTAGGACCAGAAGAAAAATCAGTGAGGCGGCGAGTCTTTTTAAAAGACGCGGACTATCTTTGTCTTTGAGTGCGTCTTCCGGCTCCTGAATGTTTGTACGGACTGAATTCTTTTTTTCGCCGTAAAGAGAATCACTCTTTACACTCGCCTCGTATCCCGCTTCCTCCACTGCCTTTATGATGTCACAGGGTAAAACATTTCCCTCGATGCTCATGGAGTTTGTCAGAAGGCTTACCGAGCAGGAAGTTACGCCCGGAACTTTGCCCACCGCTTTTTCTATCCGTGCGCTGCAGGCCGCGCAGGTCATGCCCATTACATTGAATTGCCTCATGGTTATAATATACTAAACAACTAGGTTTTTCGTCAAGAGAAGAAAAATTCCGGTCCGCTGTATAGAAAACATCACGAAATGGGAATAAAGGCGGTCAGAGGTCTTGACAAAACCATCACAAATAAGGTAATATAGAATATCTCAAATTTTGAGTTTTCATAATCGGGCCATTAGCTCAGTGGTTAGAGCAGGGGACTCATAATCCCTTGGTCCTAGGTTCAAGTCCTAGATGGCCCACAAAAAAAAGGCGGTCTTTGACCGCCTTTTTTATATATGAAGTTTCTCCTGTCGGCAAAGTGGAAATAGGACGGGATAGTGAGGGCTCAATAGACAATTAACGAAGATCGTGATATTATGAAAGGACTATGAGTGAAACAATCGCGGTCGCTAAGCCGTTTTTGAAGTGGGTGGGTGGAAAGACCCAGTTACTTGATGAAATAAGCAAATTGAGCTGGGAAATTTGGGAGTTCCGGCTAACGCCGTCGGCTGTTCCGCACTTCGCTATCGCTCATCCTCCTCACTTCGTTGTGGTGGACTGCTTCGCAGGTGCTCCATAGCCTAACTCGAGGAAAAAAATGAAACAATATGAAGCAGTTTTATTAACATTAGAAAAATTAGGTGGAATAGCTACTCTTGGACAATTAAATCAGGAAGTTATGAAGATTTCTGATTGTGAGTGGAAAACAAAAACACCTTTTGCCAGTATACGAAGGATTGTTCAACAAAAAGAAGGTATTTATAAAATTAAACCTGATCTGTGGGCGTTAGAATCTCATCGAAAAGATTTAGAGGCAAAAGGTTTTTTAGTTGAAACTGAGAAAAACAGAAATTCCGAAGAAATAAAACAGTTTAACCACTATTATTATCAGGGGCTTTTGTTGAATATTGGTAATCTTCGTGGAAAAAAGACTTTTGTACCAAATCAAGATAAAAATCTTTATTTTGCAAGTGAGACTTTAGGTCAAATATGAACCTTGCAGGAATTACCAAGTTTTTCTTATAAAATATTAGTACAGCGTAGTTCAACTATTGATGTTATTTGGTTCAATAAAAGAAACATGCCGGATTCTTTTTTTGAAGTTGAACATTCAACAGATATTCAGAATTCACTTTTGAAATTTGATGATCTTATTGATTTTTCAGCTCGAATGTTTATTGTTGCGGATTCTGTTAGAAAAGATGAATATGAAAAGAAAATAAAGTATTCTGCGTTTACAGACTTAGTACAGAATAATCGTGTAAAATTTTTAAGTTACAATGAACTTGAAAAATATTACACGATGGAAATTGAAAAACAAAAGTTTAAAACTATACTTTAGTACTTGATTTTTTTTATAAATTGATCAAAGATCTGGATCTATGAAAATAAAAGTCGGCATTGAAGAAACTGTAGTTGAAGAATTTGATATTGACGTTCCAGATGATGTTGATCCTTCTGAATATATAGCAGAACAATATTATGCTGGCAAAATTGTTTTAGAGTCTGGAAAATGTCAGTTCAGGCAAATGGAAATTCACAATCTCGAAGATGATACATGGACCGAATGGAAAGAATTTTGATAGGATGTTGAAGAGTATCCTCTCTGAATGTAAAGCGAAAAACGCGAGTTTGATATGATTTTTGCAGATCCATCATATTTTCTTTCTAATGGTGGAATATCTGTTCAGTCTGGAAAACAAGTTTCTGTAAACAAAGGTGATTGGGATAAATCTCAGGGATTTGAAAAAGATAATGACTTTAACAGACAATGGGACCCCGGGGCCTAAAATGCTACAAGAATGCATTTAACCATCCTTGTTCTTGGTATGCGGCAAGATATATCGTTTGTTCCGAAACTCTCGCCTTGTGTTTTTTGATTGTCCTTTTTATTCAAAATGTGTGTGCATTACAATCCTCTTCTTCATCGCTATATTAAGCCATAAAGAATAAATACCCAAAGTAATGATACACAACTAACTCCTATGCCTCCGTTCTCCCTCTCAGCCTGCAATTTATAAAAATGAAAATCATTTTCATATTGACATTTTTTATGCAATTAAACATAATAATACTGTGGCACAACTTATTTGTAAAAACCTTTTTCTTGGTTATGGAAAAAATACCCTTGTGGAAAATCTCAATTTCAGTGTGAACGCCGGCGACTACCTTTGCATTGTCGGTGAAAACGGTTCGGGTAAGTCTACTCTTATGCGGACTATTCTCAATTTGCAAAAACCGGTTTCCGGTGAGATTATTTTGGGCGACGGGCTGCAGAAAAACCAGATTGGCTATCTTCCGCAGCAGACTCAGGTTCAGCGTGACTTTCCGGCCAGCGTTTACGAAATCGTAATCTCGGGCGCGCAGTCCTCAGGCTCTTTCAGGCCTTTTTACTCGTCCGCCCAGCGGCAGCTTGCCTTTAAGAATATGAAGAGACTTGGCATTCTTCCCCTTGCAAAAAGATGTTACCGCGAGTTGTCGGGCGGTCAGCAGCAGCGTGTCCTTTTGGCGCGCGCCCTGTGCGCCACTCAAAAAATGCTTCTGCTCGACGAGCCTGTTACTGGCCTTGACCCCGTCGCCACGGAAGAAATGTATTCACTTGTGGGCGAGCTAAATGCAAAGGACGGAATCTCTGTCATCATGATTTCTCATGATGTAAAGACTGTTCTCCGCTTTGTAACACACATTCTGCATATCGGAGACGAAATTTTCTTTGGCACAAAGGCTGAATGTGCCGCGCGTAACGGAGTTAGATTCTTATGATTCAGGAATTATTGACATACCTTGCTTTTCCTTTTGTCCGATACGCTCTGATTGTGGGCATATTGATTTCTCTGTGCTCGTCTATTTTGGGCGTAACTCTTGTGCTAAAGCGCTTTTCTTTTATCGGAGACGGTCTAAGCCACGCGGCTTTCGGAGCCCTTGCCATTGCGACTGTCTTAAAATTCTCCAACACTATGTTCCTTGTTCTGCCCCTTACTATTATTGCGGCGGTTCTTCTCCTGGCTGTCGGCAACGGTACAAAGATTAAGGGAGATGCGGCAATAGCGATGATTTCTGTAAGCTCTCTGGCTCTGGGATATCTTCTGATAAATATTTTTTCCGCTTCTGCGAATGTCAGCGGAGATGTCTGCTCAACGCTTTTTGGAAGCACTTCAATTCTTACTCTTACAAAGGGTGAGGTCTATCTTTGCATAGCGCTTTCTGTCGTTGTCTTGACAATTTTTGTCTTGTTTTACAATAAGATTTTCGCTGTTACCTTTGACGAGGATTTTGCCCGTGCGGTCGGCACTAACGCCGCTTTCTACAATTTTTTGATTGCTGTTATCATCGCAGTAATAATTGTTCTTGCAATGAATCTGGTCGGCTCTCTTTTGATCAGCGCCCTTGTCATTTTTCCCGCTCTGTCCGCAATGAGGGTATTTAAAAGTTTTTTAAGCGTAACGGTTTGCTCGGCTCTTCTTTCTGTCTTCTGTTCCGTTACCGGTATGGCGGTTTCCATTGTGGCGGGAACCCCGGTCGGCTCTACGATTGTCGCGGCCGACTTTGCTGTTTTTATAATTTTCTGTGCAATTTCTTTTTGCAGGGAGCGTGTAAAATAAAAAAGTTCTTTTTCTGTTTATGTCTTACACTGTTGTCTCCGCTTTTCGCCGAGCCCAAGGTTGACCTTGACTTGACTCGTAAGCCGCCCAATATGGTATATTCCATGGTTTTTAATATGATGGTTGAGCCGGAGTTCTTTGACAACAAGGTAATCAAGATTAGCGGTGAGTGCAAGATTTTTAAAAATGAATCGGACGGCTCAGATGTTTACTGCTGCATAATTTTTGACCCTATGCAATGCTGCGCTCAGGGTGTTGAATTCCGTCTGTCTGAAAGATACAAGCCTTCTGACTACCCCGGGGAAGGAGAAAAGATTACGGTTGTCGGAACTTTTGAGCGGTACAAGTACGAGGGCATGGACGCCTTTAGACTGGGAAACGCAAGCCTCCAGTAAAAAATCAGAGGGCCGTCAGAATCGCCTCCGCCATTTCCTCAATGTTTTTTCCTGCCGAATAAATGGCAAGACCTCTTTCTTTTTCCGAATACACTTTAAAGGGATGGCTCCCTCCCTTTAGTTTTGACAAATCGTTTGCGATTACATAATCGCATTTGGAATTCCGCAGAACCTTTTCAACCGCCGCCTCAACCCGAACTTTTTTTGCGCCGTTTGTGAGCTTAAAGCAAAAGAGTTTCGCGTCTTTCTTTCCGCCGGCGGCTGCCCATCTTTTTATGCTTGATGCAATTTTCGGAGCCGGTTTAAAAGTTACAGTCATTTCTCCGCCGGAAGGCAGTTTGCTCCTGTTTCCTGCCTTGTAAGTTTTTCCGTCAAGAATAATTTTGTCGGGAATATAGTCGCTTACAGCCGCCGCGTGAATGACTGCGTCATATTCAGCCAGGGACAGTTCCTTTTTGATGACTGCTGCAAGTTCCTTTCCAGTCGTATAGAACAGAGTCTTAATACCCCTGCGGTTTTTACCGTCTAAAATCTCTTGAGGCGGCGGCAGAATTGCACCCCTTGCCGTAACCAGTGTCACGGCATTTTTCTTTGCCAAAAGATAAGCCGCAAGTTCTGCCGAGGTTCTTCCCGTAGAAAAATTTGTAACGCAGCGGACTCCATCAATCGCTTCCCTGCAGCCGCCGCCCGTAATAAGTATTCTCATCTGTTTATTTTTTCCAGCTCTTCATTTATGCGGGCGAGGACTTTTTCCGGAGAAAGCAGTTTTCCCTTTCCCGATGCCCCGCAGGCCAGTCTTCCAGTCTCTGTTTCGAGAATCACAGTTCCCCAGCGTGAAAGTTTTTCAAGTCCTTCCTGTGTTGCCGGGTGGTCAAGCATATTTGTATTCATTGCGGGAGCAAGCAGCACGGGGTGCATAAAATTATTTGCGAGGAAGGCCGCTCCGAACAGGTCGTCCGCAAGGCCCGCCGCCAGACGGTTTATGCAGTTTGCCGTCGCCGGATAAACTACAATCAAGTCTGCAAATTTGTTTACAAGATTTATGTGAAGAATTTGTTCCGAGCTGCTAAAGAAATCTCTGTTTGTCAAAACTCTGCGCTTTGTGAGACCTTCAAAAACGGCGGGCTGGATAAATTTTAGTCCGCCGTCCGACATTGTAACCTGAACCTCATTGCCTTCCTTTACCAGAAGATTTGCCAGTTCGCAAGCCTTGTAGCATGAGATTGAACCTGTTACATGTAATAGAATATTGGACATGGAATTCAATATAAAGCAAATGCATAAAATATTCAATAAAGGAAGCGTAAAAACAACTCCTTCATTTTTTTCACGGTTATTTACTGAGATTAAAATTCTTAATAAATATTTTAGAACTTGCAGAACTTCCCTAGAATAAAAATTCATTTTGTGATAGAATATTTTCCGTTAAAAGCAGTTGAATGGAGGCTTGCTGTATATGAAAGAACTTTCTGCACTGATGGGTGTGCGTGAATCGATTCGTGTTGTTGACGCTACTCTGCGTGACGGCGGTATTGTAAATGACTTTAAGTTTACGGATGATTTTGTAAAAAAACTTTACCAAACTAATATTGCCGCCGGCGTTGATTATATGGAACTTGGTTATAAAGCCTCTAAGAAAATTTTCGATCCGTCAAAATTCGGCAGGTGGAAATTCACCACAGACGAAGATGTCTTCAAGGTAATCGGAGACAATTCAGAAAAGAAAATAAAACTTGCGGTTATGGCTGATGTAGGCCGCACGGACTTTAAAGAGGATATTCAGGACAGGGCAAACAGTGCGATCGACTTGATCCGTGTCGCCTGCTATGTTCACCAGATTCCTGCCGCTGTGGAAATTATCGAGGACGCCAAAAAGAAAGGGTACGAAGTAAGCTGCAACATTATGGCAATTTCAACAACCCAGGAAAGCGATCTTAAGGTTGCTCTTGACATGATTGGAAAATCTTCTGTAGATGTAATTTACATTGTTGACAGTTACGGTTCAATCTATCCGGAGCGCATGCAGCATGTATGTGCCATATACGGCGAGTTTGCCAGCAAATACGGAAAGGCATTGGGAATCCACGCCCACAACAACCAGCAGCTTGCCTTTGCAAACACAATCGAGGCTGTCGGTGACGGTGTTGACTACCTTGACGCAACATACAACGGAATGGGCCGCGGTGCCGGAAACTGCTTTATGGAAAATCTTCTGGCATTCCTCAGAAATCCAAAGTACAATATGTACGCCACTCTTGACTTTATCCAGAAAGAAATGCTTGAGCTTAAAAAAGAGGGCGTTGTCTGGGGCTACGATGTTCCCTATCTTATTACAGGCGTGCTGAACCAGCATCCGCGCACTGCAATTGCCTTTACAAAAGACGCCCGTTCGGACTACTCAAAGTTCTATGATGAGCTTATGGCTCAGGAGTAAGGCAGGCTTTCTATGAAATTTGTCTCCTGGAATATTGATTCGCTTAATGCGGCCTTAACCGGCACATCTCCGCGCTCAGAACTCTCCCGGGCGGTTATAAAAAACCTCGCGGGCGAGGACGCGGACTTTGTCGCTGTTCAGGAAACAAAACTTTCGGAGGCGGGCCCTACGGAAGACCACAAGTTTGCCCTTGCCGAAAATTTTCCGGACTACGATTATGTCTGGTCTTCCAGCAAGCCGCCTGCGAAGAAAGGCTATGCAGGAACTATGACGCTCTATAAGTCTGCTTTCGCCTCAAATTTGCAGGCTGAATATCCTGTTCTCGGCGCTCCCGATACAATGGACTCAGAGGGCCGCATTGTTACTCTGGATGTCGGAGGAGAAGACGGCTTTTTCTTTACACAGGTATACACTCCCAATTCCGGCGACGGGCTAAAAAGGCTTTCCGACAGGCAGAAATGGGACGAGGCCTATATTCAGTACTTAAAAGAACTTGACGCGGTAAAACCCGTAGTAGCCTGCGGTGACTTTAACTGCGCCCACAAAGAAATAGACATTGCAAACCCTGACCAAAATCATTTTTCGGCAGGCTTTACTGACGAGGAGCGCGCTGATTTTACACGGCTTCTTGACTCAGGCTTTACCGATTCTTTCCGCGCCGTTCACGGAGACATTCCGAAAATGTATTCCTGGTGGGCTCAGCGTGTAAAGACCAGTAAGATTAACAACACCGGCTGGCGCCTCGACTATTTTCTGGTAAGCAACCGCATTGCGGATAAAATCAGACGCTCTGATATGCTGGATTCCGGAGAACGGCAGGATCACACGCCGCTTGTTCTGGAAATTGACTTACATGCCTAAAGCGAGATGAGATCCCTGACAACTTCGCCTGCAAGCAAAAGCCCTGCGGCGGACGGAACAAAGGCTGTGGATCCGGGAACCGGTTTTCCGTTTTTGCCTGTAATTTTTTCCTTGCATTCAAGCGGCGGCTCCGTGGAATAAACTACCTTTAATTTTTTTACACCCCGCTTTTTCATTTCGTGCCGCATTACCCGTGCCAGCGGACAGACGGAGGTTTTGTAGATGTCCGAAACCTGGAGTAGTGCGGGGTCGATTTTGTTTCCGGTTCCCATTGAGGAAATTACAGGAACGCCCGCCGCCTTTGCTTGCATGATGATCTGGACTTTTGCGGTAACCGTATCCACTGCGTCAATAACATAGTCGTATTCAGAAAAATCAAAGTCGCCTGAGTTTTCCGGAAGAAAAAAGCATTTTCGGACAGTGATTTTAGCGTCGGGATTTATCATAAGAATTCTTTCTCTTGCGACATCGACTTTGTCGCGTCCGATGCTTTCTCTTGTGGCAAGAATCTGTCTGTTTAAATTTGTTGTGTCAAAATCATCGTTGTCAATTAAATCAAAGGCTCCAATGCCGCTCCGTGCGAGGGCTTCGATTACATAGCCTCCGACACCGCCCAGACCAAAGACGGCGACTTTTGCGTTTTTGAGAATCCGCATTTTTTCTTTTCCAAAAAGCATTTCTTCCCGGAAAAAAGGGTTTTCTGTATTAGTGTTCATTCTGGTCATTGAGGGCCGCAAAACGCGCCTGCATGGTCGGGTTGTTGTAGGTGAGCTTTTTTATGGTAAGCTCGTCTGCCTTGTTGTTTGCAATACGGAGATTGTCCTCGGAAGAGGTGAGCGCGTCCTTGATTTTCTGAAGCTCGTTGATTGTCTTGTCAATGCGGTCAATCGCATCTTTGAATTTTTTTGACGCGAGCGTATAGTTGCGGGAAAATCCGTCTTTAAAGGCATTGAGTTTGTCCTCAAAATGCGTGATGTCCACATTCTGATTTTTGACAACTTCAAGCTGTCTCTTGTAGTCAAGGCTGTTCAGCGCCTCGTTTCTTAAAAGTGAGATAAGCGGTATAAAAAACTGCGGGCGGATAACATACATTTTTGGATAGCGGTATGACACGTCCACGATTCCCTGATTGTACAGTTCGTTGTCAGGCTCCAGCATCGTAACCAGAATCGCGTACTCGCATTTTTTTTCGTTGCGGTCTTTGTCCAGTTCCTTAAAGAAGTCTTCGTTCTTGTGTTTTGAAAGCGTTTCGTCCGCCTCGTTTTTCATCTCGAACATAATTGAAATATATTCGAGTCCGTCTTTTGAGTCGCGGAAAATAAAGTCTCCCTTGCTGCCGCTTCTTGCGTCGTTGTCCTTCTCAAAATATGCCGTGGGAAATCCCACCGCGCGAACCTTGTTGAATTCGTTTGAACAGAAACGCTCAAGGGTCTCTCCAATCATTTTTGTTGACTGCTTTGCCTTAAAGTCCTTGTAGCGTTCAATTTCCTCATCTTTGAATTTGAGCGTGGTCTCGTACTTGTCTTTTAAAGCCTGAATCTTATTCTGCGTCTCGGCAAGGGAAACCGCTATGCCTTTGTCTGCCGCCGCGAGTTTTTCCTTTAACTCTGAGATTTCTTTGTTGTGTTTTTCGGTGTCTTTTTGGAGTGCGTCTTTTACCGCGATTTCCGCATCTTTTGCCTGTGCCTTTAACTGTGCGGTCAGCTGTGCAATCTGCGCGTCTTTCTCGGCGGCGGCGGTCTTTAGTTCAAGCGCCTTGTTTTCTGTAAGGGATTTTATCCGCGCCTCTAGTTCCGCAAGACGTTTTTCTGAATTTGCCTTTTCCAGTTTAAGGGCGTTTTCCTTGTCTGCCAGAAATTGTTTTTCCCGTCCCCCAATCTCATTGTTGAATTCTCTGTCGCGGACCTGCTTTACTATTGAAGCATAACCGGCCTCGTCAACCTGAAAAACTTTTCCGCAGTTGGGGCATTTGATTTCGTTCATTTCTTCTCCTATAAAAACTCATGCAGGAAACTTCAGTTTCCGAAACGAGTTTTTAGCGTGCTTCGAAAGAAGCACAGGTAAAATAAGGAAGTTCGCGACGCGAACTTCAAGATAAAAAGGCGAACAGCAATATGCGAGCCGTTTTATCCCAACTCCTATAAAAACTCATGCAGGAAACTTCAGTTCCTATAACTCCCTATTATATTCTATTGATTTTTTTTTTTCAATGTGATAAGTTACTTATATAGACAGTCCGTGCAAGTTTTTTGAATGCGGATATGTTTTTTATGCGGACGCAATTCTTTCTGTAAGAATTAGAGCGCCGCACAATCGAGGCGGGGTGAGATTCCCCACCGGCTGTCATAGTCAGCTAACATCGCAATGCGATGCCGATACGGTGAAATTCCGCAACCGACGGTATAGTCCGGATGGGAGAACAAACAAAATGAATACGCAAATTTTAGGAGCGGAAAATTCGTCTGTCGAATTTATGCGCTCGGCAATCAGTCTGGCAAAAAAAGCCGTAGGACGGACCAGTCCCAATCCTTTAGTCGGCGCTGTTATCGTGCGCGACAACAAAATCCTGGCGGAAGGCTATCACCACAAGTATGGCGACTTGCATGCAGAGCGGGACGCCTTGCGCAATGCAAAAGAGCGCGGCATTGATGTCTCCGGAGCCGAAATGTATGTTACTCTGGAACCTTGCTGTCATTACGGAAAACAGCCGCCATGCACGGAAGCCATTGTGGAAGCCGGAATAAAAAAGGTCTATATCGGCTCCCGTGACCCGAATCCTCTTGTTCACGGAAAAGGCGCCGCTTTTCTAAAGTCCCGGAATATTCAGGTTGTGGAAGATTTTTTGCGCGGGGAATGCGATTCTCTGAACCCCGTTTTCTTTTATTACATTACGACAAGAATGCCCTATGTCGCGCTAAAATACGCTATGACGGCCGACGGCAAGATTGCGACAAAAACTGGTGAGTCCAAGTGGATTTCCTGCCAGGCTTCACGCGATTTTTCTCACGGGCTTCGTAACCGGTATACCTGCATTCTCTGCGGAATCGGAACTGTATTGTCAGACAATCCTCTTCTGACCTGTCGCATCGAGGGCGGAAGAAATCCGGTCCGTATCGTGTGCGACTCTTCTCTGCGCATTCCACTTGACTCAAATATAGTAAAGACTGCCGGAGATGTGAGGACTATTGTCGCATGCGGAGACTCCTGCGCACTGCGTGGGCGGGAAAATTTTTCGGCGGAAAGCTTTTTCCAAAAAGAGAAGGCGCTCGCTGGGCGTGGCGTGGAGATTCTCCACTGCGGAACAAGCTCCGTGGACTTTAGGCTTCTTATGCAGGAACTTGGTAAAATGAATCTTGACTCCGTGCTTGTAGAAGGCGGCGGCAGGGTGAATTACTCAATGCTGAATGCCGGAGTGGTAAGCCGCATTTATTCTTTTATTTCTCCGAAAATTTTTGGCGGCGCTGAGGCTCCGTCTCCCATAGGCGGCGGGGGAATAAGTTCAATCAATGACGCTTTTATCCTTGAGCAAAAATCTCTGGGGCAGTGCGGCTCTGATGTCTTGATCGAGTATGATGTTCAATACCCGGAGGTGAACTGATGTTTACCGGAATTATAGAAGAGCGCGGACGGGTTTTAAAACTTGAAATGCAGGGGCCTTCCGCAAAATTAAAAATCGCCGCCTTCAGAGTTCTTGAGGGAACCAAAATCGGCGACTCCATCGCGGTGAACGGCGTCTGTCTTACAGTAACGGCTATGGAATCGGACTGGTTTACCGCAGACGTAATGGCGGAGACTCTGCGTCGCTCCTCACTGGGAAATCTTTCCTCCGGTTCTTCCGTAAACCTTGAGCGCGCGATGGCGGCTGACGGAAGATTCGGCGGACACTTTGTTTCAGGTCACATAGACGGAACGGGAACTATATTAAAGACTGTGGCAGATGGAAATGCTACATGGGTCTATGTTTCCGCTAGACCTGAAATTCTAAGACTGATTGTGGAAAAGGGGTCTGTGGCGCTGGACGGAATTAGTCTTACAGTCGCAAAAGTTACTTCTGCGGACTTTGCGGTTTCCATTATTCCCCATACCGGAGAAGAGACAACTCTTTTGACAAAAAAAACAGGTGACATTATCAACATAGAAAATGATCTCATTGGAAAATATGTTCAGAAATTGATGACCGCCGCTTGTAGCGGAGTCGGCAGTTCAGCAGATAAATCAGACGGAATCACCGAGGAATTCTTAAGATCCCGGGGATTTTAATTTTGGAGGAAACTTGATTATGGACGAAATAAAATACAACACAGTTGAGGAAGCGCTCGAAGAACTCAGGGCCGGAAAAATAATTCTTGTAAGCGACGCGGAGGACCGAGAGAATGAGGGCGACATGATTTGCGCCGCCCAGTTTGCCACTCAGGCTAACATCAACTTTATTGCAACTTACGCAAAAGGTCTTATCTGCACTCCGCTCAGCGAGGGAATGGCAAACCGACTGGGCTTGTCCCCTATGGTCGCCGAGAATACGGACAACCACGAGACTGCATTCACAGTTTCCATTGACCATGTCTCAACTTCTACCGGAATCTCGGCCGCCGAACGGTCTGTTACAATTCAGGCTTGTGTCAATCCCGACTCAACCCCCAAGGATTTCCGCAGACCCGGTCATGTTTTCCCGCTCATCGCAAAAAAAGGAGGCGTTCTAAAACGCGGCGGCCACACGGAGGCGACTGTTGACCTCTGCCGTCTTGCCGGATTAAAAGAATGCGGTGTCTGCTGCGAAATTATGGATGATGACGGTACTATGATGCGCGGCAAAAAGATTTACGAACTCGCGAAAAAATTCAATCTAAAATACATTACGATAAAAGCCCTTCAGGACTACTGCCGTATTCACGACAAACATGTAATTCAGGAGGCACGGGCAAAGCTTCCCGGCGACTACGGAACTTTTGACATTTACGGTTACACAGATGACCTCACGGGTCAGCACCATGTCGCTCTGGTAAAAGGAGACATCGGCGACGGCGAGAATGTTTTGTGCCGCGTCCATTCAGAATGTCTTACGGGCGATGTCTTTGGAAGCGAGCGCTGTGACTGCGGACCGCAGCTGCATCAGGCTATGAAGCAGATTGAGGCAGAGGGCAGGGGCGTTCTCCTGTACATGCGGCAGGAGGGCCGCGGAATCGGACTCATCAACAAGCTGAAAACTTATATGCTTCAGGAAAACGGATATGACACCGTGGAGGCGAATATCAAGCTGGGTTTTAAGGCGGATCTTCGCGAGTACTGGATCGGCGCGCAGATTCTCCGGGATTTGGGAATAAAGTCTTTGCGCCTGCTCACAAACAATCCGCAGAAAGTTTACGGACTTGACGGGTTCGGTCTGCATGTTGCGGAGCGGGTACCTATTGAAATTGCGCCGTCAAAGTTTGACCGTTTTTATCTTCGCACGAAAAAAGAAAAGATGGGACACATTTTTTCTCATATAGATGTTGAATAATTTTTAAGCAAAAGTTTTTTCGGAAACTGAGGTTTCCTGCAAGACTTTTTATAGGAGTTGGGATAAAACGGCTCGCATATTGCTGTTCGCCCTTTTATCTTGAAGTTCGCGTCGCGAACTTCCTTATTTTACCTGTGCTTCTTTCGAAGCACGCTAAAAACTCGTTTCGGAAACTGAAGTTTCCTGCAAGAGTTTTTATAGGAGTTGGGATAAAACGGCTCGCATATTGCTGTTCGCCCTTTTATCTTGAAGTTCGCGTCGCGAACTTCCTTATTTTACCTGTGCTTCTTTCGAAGCACGCTAAAAACTCGTTTCGGAAACTGAAGTTTCCTGCAAGAGTTTTTATAGGAGTTGGGATAAAACGGCTCGCATATTGCTGTTCGCCCTTTTATCTTGAAGTTCGCGTCGCGAACTTCCTTATTTTACCTGTGCTTCTTTCGAAGCACGCTAAAAACTCGTTTCGGAAACTGAAGTTTCCTGCAAGAGTTTTTATAGGAGTATTGAATGAAATTTATTGAAGGTAAGGTTGTCGCCAAGAACGGCATGAAGGTTGGAATTGTGGCTTCTCGCTTTAACGCCTTTATCGTGCAAAAACTGCTTGCCGGCGCGGAAGACGGACTTGTCCGTCATGGAGTAGAAGCCGATAATATTACGGCAGTCTGGGTTCCGGGCGCTTTTGAGATTCCCGTAATCGCCGAGAAGATGGCGGCTTCAAAAAAATATGACGCCGTAATCTGTGTAGGCGCTGTAATCCGCGGGTCTACAAGCCACTACGATTATGTCTGCGCGGAAGTCAGCAAGGGAATTGCACAGGCTTCATTCAACACTGGAGTTCCTGTATTGTTCGGCATTCTTACAACAGACAATCTTGAGCAGGCTATTGACCGTGCCGGCGCCAAGAGCGGAAACAAGGGCTATGACTGCGCCTTGTCTGCAATCGAAATGGTGAATGTAATTGAGCAGCTGTAAGCCGCGTTTTTTAATTTTCAGGAGAAAACATGCATCACACATATAAAACTCATGGAACGTGTTCTACCCAGATTGACTTTGATAAGGACGAGAATGGTCTTGTAACAAACATAGCCTTTACAGGCGGCTGCAACGGAAATCTAAAGGCAATCTCTAAAATCCTTGACGGCTGGAAGGCGGAGGACATTGCGGCTAAAGTCGGCGGAAACTTGTGCGGACATAAGTCTACAAGCTGCGCCGACCAGCTGGCTAAAGCTGTGATGGAATCGTAAGACTGTCATCGTCTTATTGCAATATAGTAGACAAAAATCCAGATGAAGGCTGCTGAAGCCGCCGTCTTTAGCCCCACGCCGAACAAAAAGCCCTTGAAGGCTCCGATGGCGGCGTGCAGGCATTTGTCAAAGTCGCTTGAATCGTGAATCAGTTCACCGACAAGAGCGCCTAAAAACGGGCAGAGAAGAATGCCCGGAGGACCTGAAAAAAGTCCCAGAACAAGACCGATGGAGCAGCCCCAGTTTCCGTAACTGGAGCCGCCGCTTTTCTTCGTCATCGCGACTGGCAGAATATTGTCCAAGACGGTTACTGCCAGTGCGACGATTCCCGTAACCACCAGAATCCAGACCGGAACCTGCGTGTATTCAGAAAATCGGGCGCACAGAAGCCCGAGCCATGCCAGCGGCGGTCCCGGCAGAACCGGGACAAAAGCGCCGACAAGACCCGCAAAAAGAAAGATTCCTGCTAAAATTACAAAAAGCAAATCCGCGCTCATCATACAATCCTATTTATCCAGCCGCCTTTTCTTACGAGAACAAAGCCGAATAGTCCTTTTGCCAAATCCATCATGGAAATCATAAAGTACATTGTGACTATGTTTATTGAGGTGAATCTGCTCAATAAAAATGCCAGCGGAACACTGAGCGCCCAAACCGAAATACTGTCAAATATAAAGGTGATGAAAGTGTTTCCGCCCGCCCTGAGTGTAAAGTAGCAGGCGTTCAGGAACGCACCGATGGGAAGGCATACCGCCCGGACAATTATCAGTGCGGTCGCGATTTTTCGAACGCTGTCTTCCGTAACATAGAGATGCGGAAAGAACGGTGATACCAGTGCCATTGCAATTCCCACGATTACGCAGCACATGACAGAAAATGCTATCAGCTTATTGTCCGTGTCCCGCGCCTTCTTAAAGTCACCCGATCCAAGAATCTGTCCGACAATTACGCCTACAGTCTGTCCCATCGCGATAAACACAATGCTGAATAAGTTACCCAGTGTGTCGGTGATATTTGTCGCGGCAACTACAGAAAGTCCCCGCATTGAATAGCACTGGTTCAGCATGGTGATTCCCGCCGCCCACAAAAATTCGTTGAGCATAAGAGGCCAGCCTTTTTTGATAATGTCTTTTGTAAGGCCGAGCGGAATTCTTATGCTTGAATACAATCCCTTCGCAAACTGATTCTTCTTTGTGTTGGCGTGTGTCCAGATTATTTCGATTCCTGCCTGAATGTAGCGTGAAATGACAGTTGCAATGGCGGCTCCTTCCACGCCGAGTTTCGGAAAACCGAAATTTCCAAAAATCAGGAGATAGTTTCCGACTAAGTTTACAAAAACTCCGGCGATGCTCGCCTTCATCGGAAGAACTGTCTCACCGGTTTCCCTAAGCGTTGTGGCATATGCCATGCTTACGGCAAGCGGCGGAAGTCCCAGAAGCATAATGCGGAGATACTTTAACGCGTAGTCCAGAGTCTCTTCCTTTCCGGCAGCGGCGCCTTCACCGTTTAAAAAGGCACTTACCATATTGCCGCCGAAAGATAAAAAGACAAGAATTCCTGTCGCCGTAATTAAAAGAGAAATTATAAGTTTGAACCGGAGCGTGTGGCGCACGCCCTCCATGTCGTCAGCCCCGCAGAACTGCGCGCCGAAAAGACCCGCTCCCGAAAGAGAGCCGAAAATTGAAAGATTAAATACAAACATCAGGAGATTTACGATTGCGACTCCTGACATCTGGATTGTTCCCATGCGGCCCACCATGATGTTATCAAGAAGGTTTACAAAGTTTGTGATTCCTTCCTGAATCATAATGGGCACAGCAATCCTAAGGGCAGTACTGTAAAAGTTCCTGTCGCCTATAAATTTGTTAAGCTGCATTTTAGTAAAAAAATCCTTTGCTGAATTATTCAGCAATCGGGTATCCGCAGTCCGGGTGGTCTTTTTCCCATGCCTCTGCTATGCTCAGAATTTTTGCCTCGCTGAACATTGCTCCCGCAAACTGAATGCCTACAGGCATGTTTCCGTTTGCTTCCGACGTTTTGCCGGCTGGAACGCTCAGTGAAGGAATTCGGGCAAGGTTTACAAAGACTGTAAAGAGATCGCTCAAATACATTTCAAGCGGACTGTCCACCTTTTGTCCAAGTTTGAATGCGGGTGTCGGGCATGTGGGGCAGAGAATCAAATCGTAGCTCTTGAACAAGTCCGCTACTTCTCTCTGAATTCGTGCTCTGACACTCATTCCCTTCTTGTATGTATCTCCGGAAAACTGTTCCGAAAGAACATAGTTTCCTATTATGATTCGGCGCTTGACTTCCGGGCCGAATCCCTCGCTTCTGGTGTCAACATAAAGTTTGTCATAGCCCTTGCCTTGATCCACACGGCGGCCGTAACGGATTCCGTCAAAGCGGCTCAGGTTTGAGGCTGCCTCGGAAAGGGCAATTACATAGTAGGAGGCGATTGATGCGTCCAGAATCGGAAGGTCAACCACTTCAATTTTTGCGCCCTTTGACTCAAACCATTTTCTGGTCTCGTCAAAGACTGCTCCTACATCTGCCATAAGGCCCTGGTTTTCGAGGAACTGCTTCGGAATGGCAATCTTTAGTTTTGAAAAATCTTCCGAAGAGTATTCCTTTAGGTTTTTGAGCAAACCGCTGTCCGGCAAGTCCGCGCTTGTGTCATCGTACATGTCAACGCCGGAAAGGGATGCCAGAACTTCGGCAATGTCGCCGGGTGTGTGTGCCAGAATTCCCACCTGATCCAGTGACGAACCGTAGGCTACAACACCCCAGCGGCTTAGAACTCCGTAAGTCGGCTTCAAACCGTAGATTCCGCAGTAAGAAGCCGGAAGACGGACAGAGCCGCCAGTTTCTGTTCCAAGGCCGAATAGTGCCTGGTTTGCCGCAACCGCCGCTGTCGAGCCGCCTGACGAGCCGCCTGAAACATACTCGCGGTTAATCGGATTTCTTGTCGGGCCGTAAATCGAGTATTCAGTGGAAGAGCCCATGGCAAATTCATCCTGATTGCAGCGGCCAAGCGGAATTGCACCGGCAGCCTTTAGTCTGGCAATAACCGTCGCGTCATAGGGGGCGACATAGCCTTCAAGAATCTTTGATGAGCAGGTGAGGCGTTTGCCCTTTACCGAAATATTGTCCTTTAATGCGAACGGAATTCCCAAAAGTGGTTTCTTCTCAAAAAGTGCGTCGAGGCTGCCGGACGCCTTTGCGTCCGCAATTTCTTTGTCAGCCGCTTTTCCCTGCTCAATAACATCATCATATATTTCCAAAAAGGCGTTGAGCGTAAGCGATGATTTTTTGTCGGCCTCAAAGGTTTCGACAGATTTTTTTATGAGAGTCTCTGAAGTAGTCGAACCACTTTTTAACTGCTCACGAATAGAATTTATAGTATCCATAATTTTTTCCTATCTTTAAAAAGATGCCGGCGGGGTGGTCCGGCGTTGTGTCGCGGAAAGAAAGAAAACTTCCGCATTCTGAAAAAAAGGCTGTAAGCCTCTTTATGCGCCTTCTCCCAAAACTTTCGGAACCTGGAAATAACCGTCCATAAAGTTCTCTGAAACTTTTTTTACATCGTGCATTTCAAGCCCCTGGACAACCTCGTCTTCACGGAGTTTCTCAACCTGTGTTGAGGGGTATGCGTCATAGGGGTTCTCACTGTCATCATACTTTGAAAGAATTTCAAAATAAGAAACGATGTCATCAACCTGTTTTTTTAAAATCTGCAGATTAGTGCTTTCGGGCGAAAGACGCGAAAGATACAAGAGTTTTTCAAGCGTAGTTTCGTCAATTGTTCTGTGTTCCATAATCAGATATTTTAGCAGAAAAACAGATTCATTTCAAGTAAAGGGAGCACCAAGAATAAGTTTTTGCAAGCCCAAAAGGCTTCTTTGGGTGCATGAGCCGGACCTTCGGTCCGGGACGCGGAGCACCAAGAATAAGTTTTTGCAAGCCCAAAAGGCTTCTTTGGGTGCATGAGC
>CAYFWC010000001.1:100042-100272 GCA_964346805.1 uncultured Treponema sp.
CAAAAGGCTTCTTTGGGTGCATGAGCCGGACCTTCGGTCCGGGACGCGGAGCACCGAGAATAAGTTTTTGCAAGCCCAAAAGGCTTCTTTGGGTGCAAGACGCTGTTCTTGCCGTTTGCGTTACGAAGTAACGTTGCGCGGCAATAAAGTGGTTAAGGTCTTGCAAGACGCAAACCTTGCCGTTTGCGTTACGAAGTAACGTTGCGCGGCAATAAAGTGGTTAAGGTCTT
>CAYFWC010000001.1:100372-147829 GCA_964346805.1 uncultured Treponema sp.
GCAAGACGCAAACCTTGCCGTTTGTATTGCTAAAACCGGCACAATTCTATATAATATTGAGACGAAAAATAAATGTCCTGTTTGGCAAATACTGAACAGTTCTTTATAATATGGGGTAAAAGGTTCACAAGACAGTGTTCAACTTTTTGTCCGCAAAATTTTTTATAGGAGATATATATGGCAGACACTATGCATGCGTTGCAGAAGAATCCCGACTGGAAAGGCCGCCGCGGTCCTGTTCTTCTTGTTATTATGGACGGAGTTGGTTACGGTAAATATGAAGAGGGAGACGCAGTAAAGGCTTCCCGCATGAAGTATCTTGACTGGTTCACAGCCAACTGTCCTCACACAAAACTTAAGGCTCACGGAACTGCCGTAGGTCTTCCGTCTGACGATGATATGGGAAACAGCGAGGTTGGTCACAACGCGATGGGCTGCGGCCGTGTGTTCGCGCAGGGCGCAAAACTTGTGGGCGAGTCAATCAAATCCGGCACACTCTATCAGGGAGACACTTGGAAAAAACTTTCAAAGAATGTAATGGATAAAAATTCAACATTCCACTTTATCGGTCTCGTTTCTGACGGAAACGTTCACTCTCACATTGACCACCTTAAGGGAATGATTGAAGAGGCTCACAAAGAGGGCGTAAAGACAATCCGTGTGCACGCGCTGCTTGACGGCCGCGATGTTCCGCCGACATCTGCCCTTGAATACATCGGACCTCTCGAAGAATTTCTCGCTTCGTTCAAAGACGCTGACTACCGCATCGCTTCCGGCGGCGGACGCATGTATATGACTATGGACCGCTACGGCGCCGACTGGTCAATGGTTGACCGCGGATGGAAGGCACATGTTCTCGGAGAAGGCCGCCAGTTTGCCTCTGCCACAGAAGCCATCAATACTTACCGCAAGGAAGTTCCCGGCGTTCTCGATCAGGACATGCATGAATTTGTAATTGCGGAGAACGGAAAACCCGTCGGAACAATCAATGACGGCGACTCTGTAATTTACTTTAACTTCCGCGGCGACCGCGCTCTGGAAATTTCCGCAGCCTTTGAGGGCGACGCTTCCTTTGACAAATTTGACCGCAAAAGAGTTCCGGCTGTTGAATATGCCGGTATGATGGAATACGACGGTGACAACCACAAGCCGGCCCAGTACCTCGTAAATCCGCCGAGCATTGACCGCACTATGGGCGAGTATCTTACAAAGTCAGGAGTTCATCTCATGGCAATTTCTGAGACTCAGAAATACGGACATGTAACCTACTTCTTCAACGGAAACCGCCCCGGCGAGTTTGACAAGAATCTTGAGACTTATGTGGAGGTTCCTTCTGACGTAGTTCCATTTGAGCAGCGCCCCTGGATGAAGTGCGCGGAAATTACTGACAAGGTAATCGAGGCAATCAAGTCCGGAAAATATGACCACATCCGCCTTAACTTCCCCAACGGAGATATGGTAGGACACACAGGTGTATTCAACGCGGTTGTATGCTCAATGGAAGGAATGGACCTTCAGCTCGGCCGTCTCCGTGACGCAATCAAAGAAGCCGGCGGAATTATGTGTATTACCGCTGACCACGGAAACAGCGATGATATGTACGAGCACAAAAAGGACGGTTCGGTTGCAAAGGACGCAGAGGGCGAGCCAAAGGCAAAGACCAGCCACTCATTGAACCCTGTTCCGGGAATTATCTATGATCCTGAATACAAGGGTGAGTATGACAACACAACTCTCAACGAGGGACTCGGTATTTCTTCATGGCCTTCAACCTTGATTGAGTTGATGGGATTCCTGCCGCCTACAGACTATGACAAATCCATCATTAACTTGAAATAACCGTGTCATTTTACGATTCATTCGACGTGGCGGTAGTCGGTGCGGGGCATGCCGGAATTGAGGCAGCCCTTGCCGCCGCCCGTATGGGACTCAAAACTTTAGTTATAACTCAATGCATTGACGCAATCGGAAGAATGTCCTGCAATCCTTCTATAGGCGGTATTGCCAAGGGGAACATTGTCTGCGAGATTGACGCTTTGGGCGGCGAGATGGCAAAACTGATTGACCGCTCAATGATTCAGTACAGACTGCTCAACAGAAGTCGCGGACCTGCGGTCCAGGCACCGAGAAGTCAGGCGGATAAAATTACCTACTCACAGCTTGCGCGCAAAAAACTTGAGTCTACTCCAAACCTTTTCACACTGATGGATACCGTAATCGATATCCTTACGACAGAAAGTGATACACCGCTTCCACAGGGCTATGACTCCAGCGCCGCAAGGGGAACCATTCCCGGTGAGGCGCGCGGTTCTTGTGCTAACGGTATTGACTACGGAAGTGCTTCCGCCTCCCGCAGCGGAATGAGGCAGAAGGTAACAGCTCTTGTAACGGAGCGGGGCCGGGTTATTCCAGTCCGCTCTGTCGTTCTGACGACGGGAACTTTTCTGGGCGGCCGTATTTTTATCGGTGAATACGATGCTCCCTGCGGACGACTGGGAGAGCAGGGAGCCTACGGTCTTACAGCCTCCCTGCAGAGGCTTGGTTTTACGACAGGCCGCCTAAAGACAGGAACGCCGCCTCGCATCTTGCGGTCAAGCGTGGATTTCTCTCTGCTGGGACTTCAGCCCGGAGACGAGGAAGTAATCCCGTTCAGTTTTGAGGATGAAAGGGTGGAGCGCCCTATGGTGCCCTGCCATATTGTATACACAAACGAAGAGACTCATAAGATTATCAGGGAAAACATCGGACGCTCGCCCCTGTATTCCGGTAAAATCCACGGAATCGGTCCGCGCTACTGTCCTTCTATCGAGGACAAGGTAATGCGTTTTGCAGACCGCGACCGCCACCAGATTTTCGTTGAGCCGGAAGGCCTTGACACCGAGGAAATCTATTTGAACGGCCTTTCTTCAAGTCTTCCGGAATCGGTTCAGGATAAATTCCTCCGCACTATGGACGGTTTCGGTAATGCGGTTGTAAGCCGGCCGGGATATGCGGTTGAATACGACTATGTGGAGCCGACACAACTCTTTCCGTCTCTGGAGACAAAGCGTGTCGCGGGGCTTTTTAACGCCGGTCAGATTAACGGAACGAGCGGCTACGAGGAGGCGGCAGGCCAGGGGCTTGTCGCAGGCATCAATGCCGGCTACTATGCCCGGAGCCACGGAAAACTGTGCGGTCCTCTTGCAGTCGCGGACGAAGAGACAGGAGCTTTTCCGGCATCTCTGGAGAAAGGTTTCCTCAGACCGCAGTTCAACTTTACCCAAAAAGAATATTCCCTTATGGCAGAGGCCTCCGAAAAAATCACACGGAGTATAAACTCAAAGATTGAGACTGTTGAAAAGGAAGCCGGCTTTGACACCTTTCATAAGATTCCTCAATACAAGCCTCTCATTCTGGGGCGTGACGAGGCATACATAGGCGTACTGATTGACGACCTTGTAACTCTCGGCACAAAAGAGCCGTACAGAATGTTTACGGCACGGGCGGAATACCGTCTGAAACTCCGCTACGATACCGCCGACCGCCGTCTTAGCCATTACGCCTTTGAGGCGGGCATTAAGACTGAGGAGCAGCAGAATACCGTCGAGCGGAAGTACGCGCGGGTTCAGGAAGCCCTGGATTTTATAGAAAAAAATCCAGGTAAAGAAAACCCCTGCTTTGAGGAAAAAATCTGGGACACCGCGCTTGTGGACTACAAGTACAAGTATTACATAGAAAAGCAGGATAAGCGTGTCGAGAAAATGCACCGTCTGGAAAACCTGCATATCCCGGCGGACTTTGACTATGCTTCGATTGCAAGCCTTTCGTCTGAGTCATGCGGAAAACTCGAGGCTGTCCGCCCGGTAACATTGGGGCAGGCCAGCCGTATAAGCGGAATACGCAATTCTGACATTATGCTTTTAATGGTTTACTTGAAGTAACTAGAGTGTGAGGCTCTGCGAAAGCAGGGCCTTTATTTCATCTTCACTCAGAACGCCCTCGTTGTAAAGAGCCGCGCACTGCTCGCTGATGTTTTTCTGGTATACCAAAAGTGAGTTTGTTCCTATTGAGACTTTTACACCCGCGTCAAGAAATTTTCTGATTGGAAATTCCTTGTATGAAGGGTAAATCCTGAAGAATATATCCCGGGCCGGCGCAAGGTTCACAATGACACTGTTTTTGGCAAGATATTTTAATGTGTCGCAGTCTTCTGAAAGGTGCGCACCGCCCATAATCTCGTCCAGATGATAGTTCTCTATTATTTCTATTATTTCTCTCGGTGAACAGCGTTCGTTTACTAGAGCGCGCCGTCTTATGCCCATTTTTTCCGCCTCGCGGAAAATGTTCTTGTAGCTTTTTGTGTCAAAGAGTTCTTTCGGATAGCAGGCCACGCTCTTAAAAAAGCCGGTCTCAAGATAAGTCTTCATCTTCTCTTTTATAGGCTTCTGATAGCCTGAGGTTGCGAAGAAAATCTCGGGAAGAAATTTAAAGCAGCCCCTGTATTTTTCGTGCATATGGGCGGTAATCTTGTCAAAATTAACACGCTCGTTCAACTGCATCATCATTGAGAAATCGATGCTGCCGTATAATAAAGAAACATTATCCTCAATAACATCTTGAAATGACAGACTTAATAAGCCCCGTATTTCTTTTGTGGTGGAAGAACTCGGACGCACAAAATCGTCAACAACATTACTCAATAGTTCTGGAGCAGTGTGAACGTTCTCTGGAAAACCAGGAATCTCAAATCCCGCCCAATTTACAAAAGATGCATAGCGCATTCCTATTCCGAGAATGTTCAGTCTGTCGGCTTTTGGGAGGTTAATAAATTTCTGGACACTGCTCATATAAATTTGTCAATATTGTTTGACCACGCCTCATCAACTTCCTTGAGAAAATCTTTCTTCTTCTTGTCAGATAGGAAAGAAGCCTTAAAGCTGTTCTCAATAAGCGTTTTTATCTCGTCCATGGAAAAATGCAGTTTTTTGTGAAGTGCCCAGAGCTCGTCAAGCAATGTTACTTTAAAGAATACCGGATCGTCTGTGCCGATTGTTACCAGAAGTCCTCTGTCAAAGAATGTGCGGACAGGATGCTCCTCCATTTTCGTAACAATTTTCTTTGTAAAGGTATTGCTGGTAGGACATACCTCAAGCGGAATCTGTTTCTCCTTTAAATAGTCAAGAAGTTCCTCATCTTGAATTGAGGTGATTCCGTGCCCTATGCGCTCGGCACGGCAGATATTTATTGCGTCCCAGACTGATTCAGGACCGACGTCCTCGCCTGCGTGCGCAACCGCATGGTAGCCGTCCTTAAAAGCTTTCTCAAAGACCGGACCAAATTCTCTGCTGGGGCCTTTCTGCTCGGCGCCGCCTAATCCTATTCCTATAATGCAGTCGCTCGGATTCTCGCACATCATCCTGTAGTTTGACAGGGCGTTCTCGAGACCAAATGTTCTGGAAACATCAACAAGCAGTTTTATGGTAATGCCGTCATCTTTCTTGATTCTTGCAATGTTGCGGCTGAAGTTTTTGACCATTTCTCCGTAGTCAAAGCCTTTTTTGACAAAGGCGGACGGGGCAAAGAAAGCCTCGCAGTGCTTTATTCCGTTGCCCTTGAGGTAGCGGGCAAAATCAGAGAATACATAGTCAAAGTCGCTGACTTCGGTAAACAAGTCCTGAACCTGTAAAAAAGCCTTTATAAAACCGTTCAAGTCATTGTAGGTAAAGAGGGCTGTTCGCTCGGCCTTTGTCATTTTTTTGCCAAAGCGTTTTTCGTAGAGTATGCAAATCGATTCTAGCGTAATCACAGCTTCAATGTGAATATGTAATTCAGCCTTGGGAATCTTCTGCAAAAATGAATAAAAATTCTCTTTTTTCAATTTATGTCCCGTCTCCTATTTTATACAGAGTTCCATTTTACAATATCGGCATTTTTTCACAATTTCTTTAAAGTAATTCATCGAGCTCGTCAACTATGGCCGCAAATTTGTCCAGCGCCGCCTGAACGGGTTCCGGGCTTTCCATATCCACTCCGGCAAGCCGCAGCGACTCAATCGGGTATCGTGAGCCACCGGACTTCAGGAATTTAAAGTAATCCTCACGCTCTGCATCTCCTCCCTTTGTAACCCGCTCGGCCAGAGCCAGCGCGGCGCTTATTCCTGTTGAATACTTGTAAACATAGAATGCGGAGTAGAAGTGCGGAATGCGCAGTCCTTCCATATCGGAATTTTCTTCGAATACCATTTCAGGTCCGAAATATTCTTCAAGCAGGCCTCTGTAAATTTTCCGCAGAACCGGCGCGCTCAAAGGTGTTCCTCCCTCGACAAGTTCGTGGGCCTTCAGTTCAAATTCCGCGAACATGGTCTGGCGGTGGAGTGTTGCGAGAATGTCGGATGCCCTCATTGCAAGAAGATATGTTCTCATGTTCTTGTCTTTTGCGTTCTTTAGCAGATACTGGAATACGAGTTCCTCGTTAAAGGTTGATGCGACTTCAGCCTCAAAGATTGTGTATGAGTACTGCATGAAGGGATTGTTGTGCGCGCTGTACCAGGAGTGCATCGAGTGTCCTCCCTCATGCGCCATGGTGAATACATCCCGTATGATTGAATCCTTGTAGTTAAGGAGAATGTAGGGGTAACCCGTATAGGCCCCGCTGCTGAATGCGCCGCTCCTTTTTCCTTTGTTCTCGTAGCGGTCAACCCAGCCGCCCTTCAGGCCGCCGCAAAGGGTGTCCGTGTATTCTTTTCCAAGCGGAGAAAGCGCCTTCCGGCAGATTTCCACGGCCTCATCGTAACTTGTTTTTGTGTCAATGTCCTTTACGAGCGGAACATAAACATCGTAGTGACGGAGTTCGCTAAGTCCCAGCGCCCGCTTCCGGATTGAGTAGTACTTATGGAGTGTGTCCAGATTTTTATGAACTGTGTCTATAAGATTTCTGTAAACGGACTCAGGAACCTTGTTTCCGAAAAGGGCCGCGTCAAGACTTGACTTATAGCCGCGGGCGCGTGCGATGAAAACATCCTGGTTTACCGAACCTGCGTAGAGGTTTGCGATTATGTTCTGGTGATCCTCAAACCCTTTGTAAAACTGCTTGTAAGCCTGCTCGCGGACAGCCCTGTCAGGGTTTTCCATGAACTGTGAGTATGTTGTCTGTGTAAGTGGAAGGCTCTTTCCCTCGATGTTTACGCTGCCGAAAAGATTGTTCAGATCTACATTTTCAAGCACACTGAATGTTTTTTCGGCCGTGCCGGCGGATTCAGACTGGAGGGCCAAGATGCGCTCCTCCTTGTCACTCAGAATGTGCTTTTTCTGGCGGAGAAGTTTCTGAATGTAGATTTTATAGTCCTTGAAGTCATCGCGCTCAATCCATGCCGAGATTTGCTCACCGGGAATTTCCGAAAGCTCGGAGTCAAAGAAACTTGTGAGGGCGGAAGCCTTTGTTGAGGCCATTGCGGCACGCCCCTCCATATCGGTGGCCTTCTCATCGCTTTCATCCGCCGTGTGCTGGAGACTTGCGTAGTTGTCAACCAGTTCAATGTTGCGCCAGAGGTTTTCGTATGCCTTTAGGGCTGCCAAAAGTGTTTCCGCACTTTCTGATAGTTTTCCTGTAAAAAGGGCAACGGCCTTGGCATCGTCCTCGATCTTTAAAAGTGCTCTTTCAAAATCACTCTCTGCTTTAAATAAAGTTGTAAGGTCCCACTTGTCTCTCGCGGGAACATCCTTGCGCGACGGAATTTCAGATTTTTCCATAATACTACTATTATAACACATATTATTGAAAAATACAATTAAATTTGCTATAATTATACTATGAAAAAAATCTTTGTAATCTGCGCCGTCTTGCTCTGCGCTTTAACCTTAAATTCATGCCGCCGTTCAATCGGCTATTCCGTTTTGCTCTGGGACCTTCCTGAGAAAAATCTTCAGGACGGAGAAATTGTAAAGGTATATTTTAAGTCGAATATAAGTCATGTTTATGTAATAGGAGTTCCGGGAACAAAGGAGAATCTTGAAGTTCCTCTCTGGCAGCTCACAAAGCCGGTCTCAAGAAAAAAGGCCGCCAGAAATTTAAGGAGGTTCTCCGAATACCAGCATGTGTATGCGAAGATAAAGATAGACGGTCTGCCGGTTCGTGCCGATGCCGTGAATACTTCCAAGCAGGTGTACCGCCTTCACAAGGACGAGGTTGTGAAAATTCTCTACAAGGGAAAAGGGCAGGATGTTATCATGCATTCCGGCGAGAAGCTGGAGGGCGACTGGCTCTGCGTGCTTACGACCGGCGGAACAGAAGGCTGGTGCTTCAGCCACAATCTTTCTCTTTTTGAAACCGGGGAGGGCGGTGTTGTGGTTTCCGGGGAGGTTGAGGATTCTCCCGTCGAGGATGAGGACGCTATTCTGAATCAGGTTCTTCAGGCAAAATGGTATCCCGAGAGCTACACAAAAATGCTTTCCCGCAATATGATTGATCTTGAGACGATGAAGACAGGCTGCGGTTTTGATACCGGCGTGGAAAGCGGCAGGGTTACGATTAACCTTAGCGAGAGATTCAGAAGCGCGTCTTACGGCGGAATTACAAAGGTGCGCGACAAGGTTTACGATTTTACGGGAACGCCGTTCCAGATGATTATCCGTGACGCCAACCAGATTGTGGTGAACTATACAGGCAATGACAGCAAGCCTGAGTCTTATACTTTTGTAACAATAAGCGGCGACTATGATATTGCCCAGCTTATAGAGGACGAAAAGGCACGCCGCAGAATGGAGATGGAAAAACTCTACAATGTGGACACCTATAAGTCCTCAAATTACGGACGGCTTACATTTACGGGAAACAATTCCTTTGCATGGAGCGGCTTCTCGCTTTTAGTACCGAATGTAATTTCGGAGAACGCCCGCGGCAAGGGCATCGTTTCAATTAAATATTTGATCAGTGATGACTTGAAGAGCCGCTTTGACGGGATTTTGACTTTTGTTTTTGACAATACTAATTCAGAAGTAAACTTCTTCTACAAGTACTCAAACAACGGACTTACACTTGAGGATGCGGGCAATACCGTTATAAAGAATAATATTGCGTCTACAAGAAACAAGAGTCCGATTATTATTTTCTTCAGCAAGTAGGAACTTATGTCTTTTGTTCAGTTTTCTAAAGTGTCGCTGGCTTTCGGCGACCGTGATATTCTAAAAGATGTCTCCGTCAATCTCAAGACGGGGACAAAGGCTGCCCTGACCGGAGCGAACGGCGCGGGAAAGTCTACACTGATAAAAATTATGGCAGGACTTCAGGAGCCGGACTCGGGCCAGCGTGTCGCGCAAAAGGACTGCCGCATCGCATACCTGCCGCAGTCGGGACTCACCCATCACGGCTGCACCCTTCTAAAGGAATGCGACCGAGCTTTTGACTACGGTTACAAAATTCAGGAGGAGATTGACGATATAGGAGAGAAATTAAAGTCAAATCCCTCCAATTCCGGTGACCTCTTGAACCGTCATGCGGAACTGCTTGCGTATTTGGAGAACTCCGGCTGGTACCGACGGGACGCTGTCGCCCAAAGCGTCCTTTTGGGGCTTGGTTTTGCCAGAACTGACTTTGAGAAAATGACGGAGGATTTTTCCGGCGGCTGGCAGATGCGCATTGCCCTTGCAAAGTCCCTTATGCAGCAGCCCGACATTCTTCTGCTGGACGAGCCTACAAACTATCTGGATATCGAGGCACGCACCTGGCTTGAAGGCTTTTTGCAGACTTTTAAGGGCGGCTTTCTGCTTGTGAGCCACGACCGCTATTTTCTAGATGTTACGATTGATGAGGTTTACGAACTTTTTAACGGCGACCTGAAATGTTATCCTGGAAATTTTACCCATTACGAAAAAGTCCGTGAGGGAGAACTTCAGACTTTAATTGCCGCCTACGAAAAACAGCAGGAGGAAATTGCCCATCTCCAGTCATACATAGACCGTTTCGGCTACAAGGCGACAAAGGCGGCGCAGGCGCAGGCGCGGCAAAAAATGCTTGACAAAATTGTTCCGATAGAAATTCCTGAATCTCTGAAGAAAATTCACTTTAAGTTTCCTCAGGCGCCGCATTCCGGAAAACTTGTCTGCCGTATGAACGGGATTACAAAAAGTTATGACGGAAAATTCAATGTGCTTGATAAACTTGACATACAGGTTGAAAGCGGAGACAGACTTGTTGTTGTCGGACATAACGGAGCGGGTAAGTCAACTCTGCTCAGAATTGTCGCGGGAATAGACAAGGATTACAGCGGTGAGATAATTCCCGGAACAGGTGTTCAAATCGGATACTTTAGTCAGGACAACGCCGAGACAATCAGCGGAAGCGAGTCCGTGGTTGAGTACTTGGAAAGCATCTGTCCTACAGACCTCGTTCCTAAAGCCCGCGATATGCTGGGCGCCTTTTTGTTCCGGGGCGATGATGTATTTAAAAGCCTCAATGTTTTGAGCGGCGGAGAAAAAAGCCGCATCGCGCTGCTGAGACTTTTGCTCCGCCCGGTAAACCTTTTGATTTTGGACGAACCTACAAACCACCTTGATATGCATTCAAAAGATGTTTTGCTGGAAGCCTTAAAGGATTTTGGCGGAACAGTGATTTTTGTAAGCCATGACCGCGGCTTTATAGAAGGTCTTGCGACCCGAGTCCTTGAACTTACTCCGGGCCACTACAGGACTTTCCCCGGAAACTACCAGTATTACCAGGAGCGCCTCGAGGCCGAGAAGAACGGAAGTGTCGGCGAGTTCTCCTTTGGCACAAACCTTTCTCAAAAGACCGGCGAGCCGGTTACTGTCCGCGCGCCTGAGACGGAAGGCAAGTCCGCCGCCGCCCTGGATTGGGCCGAGCAGAAAAAGCGTGACAACGAGAGGCGCAAAATGGAGCGTCTTGTGGAAAAACTTGGTTCTGACATAGAGGCAAGGGAAAAAGAAAAGAGGGCGTTGGAAGAAAAACTTTCCGACCCGGCTGTCTATTCAAATGCCGGTAAGGCAACCGAAGTGCAGAGACAGATTGTGGCGCTGGATAAGGAACTGGAAAAACTCAATGCCGATTGGGAAGAGGCGGCTGAACGGCTGGAATAAAATATGGCTTTTTCTTTTTCGCAGCAGCAGAAGGCTTCTCAAGTTCAGACACAAAGACTGTCGCAGGCACAGATTCAGTCCCTCCGGCTATTAAGTCTGAACGCGGAGGATCTGTGCGATGAGATTTACGCTCAGGCTGAAAAAAATCCTGCCCTTGAGGTTGTTCCCTTCGACAGTGTTCATACAGGGCAGGTGACTGCTTCCGGTGAGGAAAAGGCGGAAGCGTTTCAGAAAGTTTTGGAGAGCCGCCCCGATGAGAGAGAAACGCTTTTTTCTTATCTGGACAATCAGTTGAACCTTTTGAAAATCTCGCCTGAGGAAAAGACTTTCTGTCAGAAGATAATAGGAAACCTGGACGACAGGGGGTTTTATATTCTTGCGCCTGTAACGCTTGTAAATATCACGGCCGGCGAGAGTCCTGAACTTCTTGACCGCTGCATAGAAATTGTCCGAGGACTGGAGCCTGCCGGAATCTGTGTGTCCAATGTTCAGGAAAGTCTTTTGCTTCAGGCAAGAATAAAGGGCGGCGGAAAAGAACCCGTATTCTTTTTGCTGGACGGCCACATGGATTTTATGAGTCCGCCCCAGCCGGAAAAAATCTTAAAGAAAATATCTGACTATGTAAAAGAGCAGAAAAAGCTTGCGTTTAATAAAAAGGATTTTTCAGAACTTGAAAATCTTGATCTTGAGGTTGTCTCAAATGCGTTGGATTTTATCAGAACACTTGACCCTTATCCTGCAAGAAATTTTTCCTCTTCCGATACGCATTATGTTACGCCTGACATTTATGTGGAAAAAGTCTTTGAGCCGGTTGAAGAACTGGATTTTCAGAAACGGGAGGTGCCGGCGGACGACGCCTGTTCCTTTAAGGTTGTCATTTCCGACAAGGTTATTCCTGCCGTCAGGGTGTCGGATGAATTCGCGGCTTCGCAGAAGACCTCTGATTTTGCAAAAAAGGCGGTTAGGGAAGCCGGTGTGTTTTTGGAAAGCCTTGAATACCGCGAAAACACTATCGCAAAAGCCGCCTGCGTGATTGTAGCCCGTCAGCTTGACTTCTTTAAGAAAGGGCCCGGCCATCTGTCGCCATTGATTCAAAAAGACATAGCGGATGCAATCGGTGTGCACGAGACAACGATTTCCAGAATGGCATCCTCAAAATACCTTGAGTGCCAGTGGGGACTTTTTCCCGTAAAATATTTTTTTACTAATGCTGTTGATGCCGATGCCACTCAGGAAAATATAAAAGTTCAGATAAAAAAGATAATCGAGGAAAACAAGGACGCTAAAAAACTCAGCGACCAGAAAATCTCAGACCTTCTGGCTGCAGGCGGAATCAAGGTTGCCCGCCGTACCGTCGCAAAATACAGGGCGTCCCTTAACATCGATTCGTCTTTTGCAAGATAATGGAGTCTCTGAAAATTGCAATTCTCAGAGATGACTGTAATTCTTAAAGTTGAACGGACTGAATATCGTATTCCACAAAGCGGACGCGCCCCCTTTGAACACAGTCTCTGATTTGTTTTTCCCGTTCTGACAGTTTTGCGCCTCCGGTTTTTACTTCTACTAAAAGAACTTCTTCTATCGGCCTGTCTGTCGAGGCTCCGGGAAAAGCCACAAAGTCTACTGGTTTACCGACAAAGCGGGCATCCGCCGGATTGCAGGGAAATCCCGGTAAAAAGGGAGCGACTTGTTCTCCTGCGAGGCCGCCGAGTACAGCCTTAGACCGCTTTATCGCGTCCGCGCGTTCGGCGGAAATTATTTTCTGCAATTTAGATTTGGCAGTAATCTTTGCGAGAAAATTTCCCAGAAGAAAACAGAGAATTCCTGTTGTGATGATAAGGGCCGCCAAAAGCGCAAAAGCCCTTTTATTTTGTAACAAAATATGCAATAATTCATTTAAAGAATAATTCAGCATGAAATTATTATATCAGATATTTAGCATAAAATACAGTAGGAGCCCTTGATGAAAAAATTTGCACTTATCCTCGCTTTTCTTTTTGCAGAAATTTTCTGCTACTCACAGGAAAATGACGGACTCAGATTTGAGTTCAAGTATAAAAAGGGAGACGCCTACAGAATTCTTTCCACTGTGCAGGAAGATGTTTTCTTTAACGATAACTTTCATCATCATGCGGAGATACTTAACAGAATTTCTGTTAAGGTGAATGATGTGGATAAAAACGGAAGAGGAGCGCACAGCGCGACTTTCATGACGACAGAAAATTCCACAGGAAAGGCAGGCGCGGTTTTTAGTTACGGAGAGGACTATGTAAGCGAATTTACGCGCGACGCATACGGAAAATATGAGATTTCAGACAAGTACTTTATGCCGGTTGTCCGTGATGTTCCGATTTTTCCGCAGAAGAAAATTCTTCCGGGTGAGAAATGGGTGTCGCTGGGACACGAGGCGCACGACCTCCGCCGGTCTTTTGACATTCAGACTCCCTACAAGATTCCCTTTAACGCGCAGTACCAGTATCTCGGTCCTGAGACGGACGATAACGGAAAGATTTTTTACAAGTTTGATGTTCAGTATAATATGGAGTATTCCGTTGACCTCTCAAAGTATGATTTTTCACGCGGTGAAGTCCCTGTCGCAACCAAGGGGTTCAGTCACCAGACCATTTACTGGGATATAGAAAAAGGCTGCATTGACCACTACAGCGAGGATTTTGAAATTGTCATGGCGACAAGCGGAAATAATATTCTCCGCTTTGCGGGAAAGGCTCACGCAGAGGTTACCGATTCAACACGCACCGCTGACGAGAAGAATATCGCCGCCGTTCAGGAAAAGGTCAGGGATTTGGGAATAAACGATGTAACTGTTAAGGCCGGAGAAAAGGGACTTACTTTGAGTATTGAGAATATTCAGTTTATGCCTGACTCAGGAATTCTTATGGAAAGTGAGCGTCAAAAACTGAATAAGATTTCCGCAATCTTAAAGGCTTATCCCAACAATGATCTTCTGATTACGGGACACACGGCTTTTTTTGGAACGGAGGAACAGCGTCTTGATTTGAGCCGGGAGCGCGCCCAGGCGGTTGCGAATTATCTTATTCAAAAAAAGGTGCGCGACAAGTATCATGTTTTTACAAAGGGCATGGGCGGAGATTCTCCTATTGCTGACAACAGGACAAAAGAAGGGCGTGCAAAAAACCGCCGTGTGGAAATTACGATTATGGACAAATAGCAGCGTCAGCGACAATTGTTCAGTACAGCATTTTTTTTAGGTGCATAAGAGGTCACTTTTGTGCGAATTATTCATTAAAATTGCAAGTGTTTTCTGAAAAATTATAATTTATTTAAAAAAAGTTCTATGTTATTGGTATGAATAACTGTGATGATAATATGGAACTGCCCGACTTTCTGACCGGCAGAATTTTTGAGGCGGATTCATCCGAGCCTGATGACGAGGTAATCGCCGCGGCAAAAAAATATTTCAAGATAAAATATCTTTTTCCCTGGCAGCGGCTCGTTGTTGGAAACATTCTTGACGCGTCGGCGGACTTGCAGGAAAATGCCGCCGGGAAAAATGATCTCTTAAAAGACAGCGACTGCACCGATATTTTTTGTCTCGGCCGGCAGATTGTTCTTTTACCGACAGGCGCCGGAAAATCCCTCTGCTTTCTTCTTCCCGCAATGCTTTTAAAAGGGCCGACGCTGATTTTTTATCCGCTGCTTGCCCTCATGGCTGACCAGAAAAATCATCTTGAAAAAAACGGAATCGAGTGCGTTACATTTCGCGGCGGCCAAAGCGACGAGGAGAGGGAGGAAAATTTTTTCCGTATAAAGGCCGGCGTAAAAATAATTCTTGCAAATCCGGAAGTGCTTCAAAACCGGAACCTTTTGACGCGGCTTAAAAACTGCGGTATTTCCCACATCGCGATTGATGAGGCCCACTGCGTTTCTGAGTGGGGCGACACTTTCAGACCGGCATATCTTACTCTCGGAAAAATTATCGCTGATTTGGGCGTGGGCCTGGTTACGGCATTCACCGCCACCGCATCTCCAAAAGTTTTAAGCCGTGTGAGTGAGGTTCTTTTTGGCGGCCGCGCGCATCTTGTCCGCGGAGACAGTGACAGACCGAACATTCATTATTTTGTTGAGTATGCGTGGGCAAAGTCAAAGGCCGTGTGCAGGCTGGCGGTGACAGAAAGGCGGCCCATGATAATATTCTGCGGAACACGGGGAAAAAGTGAGAATATGGCGCGTGAGTTAAAAGAGGTCATTGATTCAGAATGCGTCCGCTTTTATCACGCCGGCATGAGCCGTGCGGAAAAGAAGAATGTTGAGGAATGGTTTTATCCAAAAAAAGATGCTGTCTTATGCTGCACCTGCGCTTTTGGCATGGGTGTGGACAAGCCCGATGTGAGGACTGTAGTTCATCTTGAGGCAAGTCCCAGCGCGGAAAGTTACATTCAGGAGGCCGGCCGTGGCGGGCGTGACAGACAGGCTGCAAAGGCAATTCTGCTCTGGAGTCGGGAGGACAGTCTCCGCTATGAAAAATATCATTGCAGGGACAGGCGTTATGTATTAAAACTTTTTGCCGAGAGCAGAACTTGCAGAAGACAGGTGCTGCTCGACGCTCTAGGAGGCGAGAAGGCCGTCTGCTCCGGCTGCGACATCTGCGGGGGAAACAAAAAGAATGTTTTTGATGCGGACGATGCTGTCCGTGTATATAAGTTCATAAGAAAAAATCAGAATTATTATAATAAAAAGCAGGCGGTTGTCTTTATGAAAAAGAAATTCAATGAGCGGGACAGGCGGCTGTTCGGAGTGAATGTATGGGATACGGACAGTGTAAGCGATATTATAGCACAACTCACTAAAAGCGGAGCCGTGTATAACTCAGGTTTTTTATGGAATTTTAATCTGGCCGCAAGGCCTTTGATTACTTATCCGCCTCGTCGTCCGATACTGTCTGGGCTTCACCGCCGGCCGCGCCATTATCTTCTTGTCCTGCTCCGCCGTTTGAAGAGGCTGCTGGAGGAGGAGACGCCCGCCGTTTTTTAGGTTTCGGCGTTTTTTTCTTGTATCGGGCCACAAAGTAAACAAAGTTCAGGTAAAGAATGATTACTATGGCAGTTCCGATGACCAGAGGATTTGAAATAACTCCGAGTGCTACCGGAATGATGGCTGACAGTTTCATAGTCTGATTATAGCATTAAAAATTATTGGGTGCAAGTGGAGGAAAATAATTTTCTTTCTATGGTGTTCGCCTTTTCCTTTGCAAGATAGGAAAGTGACACCGTGTTGAAAAACTGCGAGACAAAGATATACTGTGCAAAAACAAAAAAGAGGTAAAAGAAAATCTTTACTTCAAGCAGGAGGACAATAAGACTTCCGAGAATTCCGTAGATTAAATTGTAGCGCTCATAGTTGATGAACATGTTAAGAAAAAAGGCTGCGATTAAAAAAGACATGGTGCAGAGGGCGGCTGCCAGAATACACAGTCCTGGTTTCGGCTTTGTTCCTGTATAGAACCTGTAGGCCAGAAAAACCGCCGTAAAGAGCAGTGCGTAAGGAACCGCATTTACGGTATTGAAAAGAGGAATCCAGTAAATCTTTGGAAATGTTTTTTGTAAGAAAGAAAAAATCCCCGGAATTTTTGCGGTCTTTATCGAAGTGGTCAGAAGCACAAGAAGAGTTGCGCCGAGAACCAGAAAAATTTCACCCGCAAAAACCAGAAGCCGGTTCAATACGGGGCGGGGCGGGGCGGCCTTGTGGAAGACACGGGTAATTCCCTTCTGAATATACAGAAACAAATTGCGTGCCATCCAGAAAATCCATACACCCAATACAAGGTTAACCCATGAAAGTGTCTCGTTGGCCTTTAGTGAATTCAGAATTGCCTCAAAATTAAAGATATTCTCCAAAAAGGGAAAGTTGTCAAAAGTCTGCCGGACGGCTTCACTTGAAGTGTGAACCACTCGTATCAGAAGTGAAATCACCATCAGTACGAGCGGTAAAAAAGAAAATAAAAAACCAAAGGCGCAGGCAGAAGCGCACGAGTCCAAATCATTCTTGCCCATCAGATCGCCTGTAATGTAGGCTGCCTGAATTATTTTTCGCGTGCGCTCCTTCATTGCCTTTTTTTCTCCCTAGAAATCTGCGAGTTTAGGCGCGCGGGGATAAGGAATTACATCACGGATGTTTTCCATGCCTGTAACATAACGGATAAGCCGCTCAAAGCCCATTCCGAATCCTGAGTGCGGAACCGTGCCGAATCGGCGGAGATCAAGATACCACTGGTAATTCTTCATATCCATATTGCGTCTCTTGCACTCGGCCAGAAGCTTGTCGTAGTCTTCCTCACGCTCGGAACCGCCGTTCAACTCGCCGATTCCCGGAACCAGAACATCTACGGCCTTTACGGTTTTTCCGTCCTCGTTCTGCTTCATGTAGAACGACTTTATTTCGCGCGGATAGTTGTAAACCATTACAGGCTTCTTGAAGATCTGCTCGGTAAGATAACGCTCGTGTTCTGTCGCAATGTCGCATCCCCAGTAAGGCTTGAACTCAAATTTGTCGGCGTGCTTCTCAAGTTCCTTGATGGCATCTGTGTAAGTTATGCGCTCAAACTTTGAGTCCACTACATGCTGAAGCTGGGCAATCAGCCCCGGTTGGATTCTCTTGTCAAAGAATTCAAGGTCTGCTCGGCATTTTGTAAGCGCCCAGTTCAGAAGATATTTTACAAAGTCTTCCTGCAAATCCATGTCGTCATCGAGAGTGTAGAATGCCATTTCCGGCTCAATCATCCAGAACTCCGCAAGGTGCCGCGGTGTGTTTGAATTCTCGGCGCGGAAAGTAGGTCCGAATGTGTAGACCCGGCTCAGGGCTGTCGCAAGAGTCTCGGCCTCGAGCTGACCGGAAACCGTGAGGTTTGCCTTTTTGCCGAAAAAGTCTTTTGAATAGTCTACGATTTTGTGGGCATCTTCAATCTTCATTCCGCCGGCTCCGGCCTTGACACCAAGCTCCGCGATTTTCTCCAGAGAGAGCGAAGTTACCTGGAACATTTCGCCCGCACCCTCCGCGTCGGAGCAAGTTATTTCAGGAGCGTTGATATACTGGAACCCCCTCTCCTGAAAGAATGAGTGAACGGCAAAGGCCATCTGGTTGCGAACTCTGAATACAGCACCGAAAGTGTTTGTGCGTGCCCGGAGGTAGGCATTCTCGCGGAGGTATTCCATAGTCATTTTTTTAGGCTGAATCGGATATTCCTCCGGCTTGCATATTCCGAGAACCGTAAGTTTTACGAGAGTTACTTCAACAGCCTGTCCCGATCCGGGAGACGGAATGATGATTCCTTCCGCTCTGACAGACGCACCTGTATTTATTTTCTTGAGTTCCTCTTCGATTGCGGACGGGGTGCAGCCCTCCGCCGGTGCGTTGCGGTCAAAGGTAAGCTGAATGTTGGCAAAGCAAGAACCGTCGTTCACCTGAATAAATACCAAATTCTTTGAGTCACGCATTGTGCGGACCCATCCGCAAACAGTTACAGTGCGCTTATCCGGCGCGCTTACAAGCAAATCCTTAATTAAAACAGGAACCATTTTTTTCCTCTGAAATGAATATTGAATGCTATCTATTATATTGTAAAAAAGAAGAATATTCAATATAGTAATGGTATGGAAAAAAATGCTGTAACGACAATTATTCCGACACCTGTCTTTGCAAAGCGCGTGTTTCTGATTTTATGCGGCTCTGTATTGATGGCGGTAAACCTAAGAACTTTTGTTTATGCCGGCGGCCTTTTTCCGGGCGGCTTTTCTGGTGTCTCTCTACTGGTTCAGCGTGCGGCTCACAAGTATTTCAATCTGAATCTTCCTTATTCTGCCCTTTATCTTTTGATGAATGCAGTTCCTGTCTATATAAGTTTCAGGTTCATCGGAAAACGGTTCACGATTTTTTCTCTCGTGATGATTGCGGTCTCCTCTTTTTTGGCGGACGCAATTCCGGTCTATCAGGTTACAGATGACCTTATGCTCAACTCTGTCTTTGGCGGTCTTATAAACGGCATTTCCATTGTTCTTTGTCTCTGGGCGGACGCGACTTCCGGCGGAACGGATTTTATCGCCATCTTTTTTGCAATAAAAAAGGGCAGGGATGTGTGGAATGAAATTTTTATCGGCAACTGCTGCGTTCTGGTTCTGGCAGGAATTCTTTTCGGCTGGGAGTCCGCTCTTTATTCAATTATTTTTCAGTTTGCCTCCACTCAGGTTCTGAACATTCTTTATCAGAGATATAAAAAATCAACTGTGTTCATAGTAACGGAAAAGCCGGATGAAATCTGCACTTCAATTTATGCAGAGACTCATCATGACGCAACAAAAATAGATGCCCGCGGCGCATATAAAAACGGAGAAAAGACAATTGTCTATACTGTGATTTCTTCCGATCAGGTGAAGCATCTTTCCGCTATACTTAGAAAAATTGATTCGGCCGCTTTTATAAATGTGCTGGAGACAAAGGAACTGCTCGGGCGTTTCTTTACGGAGACACCCAGATAGCTGATGAATTTTTTTATCGGCACCCGTTTATTGACAAAGAAACTCTGTTACTGTATATTTTTACTGAAAAAATTTAATTTAATTGAAGTATGTTCTCAAAGAGGAGGCCTTTATGACAAAAACTTCGGCAAATGCAATGTTAAAGCATTTTTCGGTTCTGGCTCAACGGAACGATCCTATAAATCCGGACCTTTACGAAAAGTTTGATGTCAAGCGCGGCATCCGGAATGCAAACGGCACAGGTGTGCTTGTCGGTCTTACACAGATTGGTGATGTTGTAGGATACGAACTGGACGAAAATAAAAACAAGGTTCCCATTCCCGGCCGTCTTATGTACCGCGGTTACGATGTGGTAGACCTGGTTCACGATATTGAAAAGCGGGACGAGTTCGGCTACGAGCAGACCGCATATCTTTTGCTTTTTGGTGAACTGCCCAATAAAAAGAATCTCGCTGAGTTCTCGGAATTTTTAGGAAGCCGCAGAAACCTGCCCTCAAACTTTACTGAGGACATGATTATGAAGGCGCCTTCGAGCGACATAATGAATAAGATAGCCCGCGGTGTTCTTGCCTCCTATTCTTACGATCCAGACCCTGAGGATCGCAGCGTCGCTAATATCATGCGCCAGTGCGTAGATTTAATCGCGCGTTTTTCCACACTGGCCGCCTACGCCTATCAGGCAAAGAGATGCTTTTATGATGACAAGAGCATGTATATCCACAACCCGCTTCCAAATCTCTCTACGGCCGAAAACTTTTTGCGCCTGATTCGTCCCGATAAAAAATACACTCCGCTTGAGGCGCAGATTCTGGATCTGGCACTGATTGTTCACGCGGAGCACGGCGGAGGAAACAACTCATCTCTTACGGTTCATGTAGTATCTTCCGCGGACACGGATACATATTCCGCAATCGCCGCCGCCGTCGGTTCTCTAAAGGGCCGCCGTCACGGAGGTGCGAATATCCGTGTTATGGAAATGATGGATGATATAAAGGCCGGAATAAAAGACTGGGCTGATGACGATGAGGTTTCCGCATATCTTACAAAGATTGCGAAGAAGCAGGCTTTTGACAAAACCGGTCTTATCTACGGAATGGGGCACGCGGTCTACACTGTCAATGATCCCCGCGCGGTCCTTCTTAATGAACTCGCTGAAAAACTTGCGCGCCAGAAAGGTCTCCTGAAAGAATTCAAACTGTATAAGAAAATAGAAAAACTTGCCCCGGAGGTTTTGTATAAGGTTCACGGAAATGGAAAGCGTCTTTGTGCTAATGTGGACTTTTTCTCCGGTTTTGTTTATTCCATGCTGAATATTCCGCGCGAGCTCTACACTCCTCTTTTTGCAATTTCTCGTATTGCCGGCTGGTCTGCCCACCGCATTGAGGAGATTGTAGCGGGTGGTCGAATATACCGTCCGGCTTACAAGAATGTATGTCCCGTCCGCAAGTATGTTCCTCTTGACGAGCGTAAATAATGGAACGGCTGGATAAAATTCTCTCGCACGCAGGTTTTGGTACTCGTAAGGATGTCAAGCGTCTTCTTCATTCGGGGGTGGTTGCCGTTAACGGCCAGACTGTTTATGAGCCGGACTTTCATGTTGATGCCGGACGGGACGCAATTTCTGTTGACGGTGAAATGATTACCCATGAGGCTGAGCTTTATCTTATGATGAACAAGCCTCAGTTTTATGTCTGCGCCAACAAGGACGGGCAGCACGAGACGGTATTCTCTCTGCTCGAGGACGGCTACCGAAGCCCTTATTATGAAAGCCATCTGCATTTAGTCGGCCGCCTTGACATTGATACGGAGGGACTTCTTCTTTTTACGACAGACGGCGACTTGACCCACAGGCTTATTTCCCCAAAGACTCATTGCGAAAAAAAATATTTTGTCCGCCTTCGAGATTCCATTGATGCGGCTGCGCGCCTTTCAATAGAAGGCCGTATTAAGGCCGGATTTGAAATTCCTCCTGAAGGAAACGAGGCGGCTTTTACATCGCTCCCCGCAAAAATTGATTTTACTCAGAAAGACAACGAGGTATTCCTTACTATAACCGAGGGAAAATACCATCAGGTTAAGCGTATGTTTTCCGCTCTTGGAAATGAGGTTGTGTTTCTAAAGCGTGTTCAGGTTGGCGCGCTTGAGCTTGACGAAAACTTAAAGCCCGGTGAATATAAGCGCCTTACTCTTGAAGAAATTTCTCTTTTGTGCGAAAATAGATAATCTTTTTTTAGGGACATCTTTTATGACAGATATTGAAATTGCACAGGCTAACAAGATGGCGCCGATTGCCGACGTCGCGAAAAAAATCGGAATAGAGACAGACGGGCTTGACCTTTACGGCTCATATAAAGCGAAACTCACTTTCCCGAAACTCCGGGAACTTCTGGCAAAAGCCGCCGACAAGTCAAAGCGCGGAAAACTGATTCTGGTAACCGCAATCACTCCGACACCGGCGGGCGAGGGCAAGTCTACCGTAAGCGTTGGACTTGCGGACGGTCTCTCAAAAATCGGAAAAAAGGCTGCGGCCGCTTTGAGAGAACCGAGTCTCGGTCCATGCTTCGGTGTAAAGGGCGGAGCATGCGGCGGCGGTTATGCGCAGATTGTTCCGATGGAAGACATAAACCTTCACTTTACCGGAGACATACACGCAATTTCAACCACCAATAATCTTATTGCGGCCTTGATTGACAACCACATTCAGCAGGGGAATCTCTTGGGGCTTGACCCCCGTACCATTACATGGAAACGCTGTATTGACCTTAACGACCGTGAGCTCCGCAATATTGTCGCCGGCCTCGGAAAGCGCACCGACGGAGTTCCTCGCGAGGACCACTTCCAGATTTCCGTCGCCTCAGAAATCATGGCGATTGTCTGCCTGTCAAAATCAATCAGCGAGTTAAAGGAACGCATTTCAAATATTACAATCGGGCAGAATTACAACAGAGAAAATGTAAAATTCGGTGCGCTAAACTGTACCGGTGCAATTGCCGCCCTGCTGAAAGACGCCATCCGCCCGAATCTTGTCCAGTCGCTTGAAAAGACACCCGTCTTTGTTCACGGCGGACCTTTCGCAAACATTGCGCACGGGTGCAATTCTGTCAACGCGACCCTTTGCGCCCTGGCTTCCGCCGACTATGTTGTTACAGAAGCCGGTTTTGCCGCGGACCTTGGCGCTGAAAAATTTATGGACATAAAATGCCGCGCGGCGGGTATTTCGCCCGACGCAGTTGTTATTGTCGCCACAATCCGCGCCCTGAAGATGCACGGTGGAGTCGCAAAGGCAGACCTTTCAAAACCGGACGTTGAGGCCCTTAAAAAAGGTTTTGAGAACTTAAAGGCACATCTTGCCAATGTCGCAAAGTTCGGTGTTCCGGCTGTTGTCGCCGTGAATAAATTCATCACGGACACTGACGAGGAAATTCAGACTTTGGAAAGTCTTTGCGCCCAGAATAATTCAGCGGCCGTCCTGTGCGAGGCATGGGGAAAAGGCGGTGAGGGCGCGGTTCCCCTGGCCCGCCTTGTGGTGGATACAATCAGCGGCAAAAAGGCGGAATTCCGCTACCTGTACGAAAGCGACTTGCCTTTAAAAGAAAAGATTGAAAAACTTACAAAGGAAATCTATCACGCCGACCGTGTTGAGTTCCAGGGACTCTGCGCCAAAAAACTTGCGGACTTGCAGGCGCAGGGGTACGGAAATCTTCCCGTATGCATGGCAAAGACCCAGAACTCAATCAGCCACGACCCCAAGCTTCTGGGCGCTCCGTCAGGTTATGTTTTCCCTGTCCGCGACATTCAGTTGTATTCAGGGGCCGGCTTTGTTGTAGCCCTTTCCGGCGACATAATGACAATGCCCGGGCTTCCAAAGGCGCCTGCCGCCCTGAACATTTACATTGACGACGACGGGAAAATTTCCGGCCTGTTCTGACAAGGCCGGTGTCAGGAGTTCAATCTCCGAAAAATGCAGTAACCGTGACAGTCTGTTTTTAGGCGGCTGAATCTTGGCCGCCTAAAGTTTTTTATAACAAAAAATTTATTCTGAAAAAGCGGCATTTTTTATAAACATTCATATTCATATGGAAAGGATGGTGAGTATGAATAAAAAGAATGCCGCTGTTTTTTTGTCCCTGATATTTCTTGTCTCCTGCCGGTCACTTGAAAAATCCGCGCCGCCGCTGGTAATTTACGACGCAAGACTTGTGTCAGGAAGTGTGCCGGGACTTGAATTTTCTCTTGTGAATGCAGCCGGAAAAGACATTCAGAGCGCAAGTTTTTTTGCCTCAGTCTGCCGGAACGGCGGCTCGGAGAATGCATGGGCTGACGGAGAGGTTTATCAGAAGGGGTTTGATTTTAAGTCAGTAATCCCGGCCGGCGAAGAAGAGAAAATCTTCATTCCCTTTGACGAGATTGCCGATGAATCTGATTTTGAGGAATGGGGGATCGAAAGCCTCGAAGTTACAGGGGCTGTCTTTGAGGATGAGACTATTTGGAAACTCCGAGAGCCTGCTTCATAGTCCGCCAGCCCAGTTCCGCGCATTTTACACGGGCAGGCATTTTCGCAATGTCCTGCAGTGCGGCGGCCTCATCGAGAGACTCAAGCTCCTCAGGTTCAATTTTGCCCGTAATCATGCGCATAAAAATATCGCAGAGCCTTTTTGCCTCGTCCTCGCTTTTTCCGAGAATCAAATCAATCATCATGTCGCAGGAGGCCTGGCTTATGGCGCAGCCTGATCCGCTGAAAGAAGCGTCTGTAATCTTGCCGCCCTCAATCTGTAAGTGGAGCGTAATGTTGTCGCCGCAGGAAGGGTTCACTCCGTTAAGCGAACAGGTCGCGCCCGGCAAGTCCTTTTTATGCGTGGGATTGATATTATGCTCGTTGAGTATCTCCCGATAAAGTTCTTTTGTCTCCATATTCTAATCCTTAAAACCGCTCCACTCCCTGACCTTTGCAAGCTTCCGGCAGAACAAGTCCACTTCCTCCTCATCGTTGTAAAAATAAACCGATGCGCGGGCGGTGGAGGGCACTCCAAGATAAGTGCCGAGCGGCTGCGCGCAGTGGTGACCGGCGCGAATCGCAATTTTTTCCGTGTCCAGAATCGATGCTATGTCGTGAGGATGAACTCCGTCAATCGTAAATGTTACAATTCCGGATCTCTTAGACCCGTCCTTGCTTCCGATAATATTTACATGCGGAATTCCCATCATTTTTTCTACAAGAAGGGACGCCAGCGCATTGTCATGCTCAGCAATTTTTTCAAGACCTATCTGCTGAATGTATTTTGCGGCGGCGGCCATTCCGACAGCACCGGCGGCGTTTACTGTTCCTGCCTCAAATTTTGCTGGAACCTCTGCCCATGTGGCGGAATCCCTTGTTACATATTCTATCATTTCACCGCCACGGAGGAAGGGACTCATGTTTTCCAAAAGCTCTGTTTTTGCGTACAATCCGCCGCAGCCTGTAGGCCCGCAGAACTTGTGTCCGCTAAAGGAATAAAAGTCCGCGTCAAGGTCAGCGACATTCACATGAATGTGAGGTGCGGCCTGCGCTCCGTCCACAACAATCAGGGCGCCGTTCTTGTGTGCCAGAGCCGCAATTTCCTTTACGGGATTAGTTGTTCCGAGCACATTGCTTACATGCGTTACGGCGACGAGCCTGGTTTTAGGAGTTATTTTATTGTATTCGTCCTGCGGTATAATTCCGGTTTCCTTATTACATTCAAGCCATACTAATTTTGCTTTCTTTTTCTGACAGACCATCTGCCATGGAAGAATGTTTGAGTGGTGCTCCATTATGGAAACCGCAATCTCGTCGCCTGCCTGAATGTTGTCCATTGCCCATGTGTAGGCTACAAGGTTCAGTGATTCTGTCGCATTCCTTGTAAAGACAATTTCAGAATCTTTTCTTGCGCCGAGAAATTCTGCGATTGTATGCCGGGCGTCTTCGTATGCCTGTGTGGCACGGACGCTCAGATCGTACAGACCGCGAAGAGGGTTTGCGTTGTCAATTCTGTAAAAGTCAGATATTGCGTCTATTACGCATTGCGGCCGCTGGCTGGTGGCGGCGTTGTCAAAATATATGATTCCACGGTTCTTCTCTTCTGAAAAAATAGGGAAGTCTTTCTTGTACTCGTTCATAAGATCTCATCCAAAAAGTCAGAAATTTTATTTTCTGTGGCTTCATCGCCAATCAGTGATGCCACACGGGCAATTTTTGCACGGACCATAATCTGCTGGGCTGCCTCAAGGCTTATTCCGCGGCTGTTCATATAGAAGAGAATATCATCATCAAGGCGGCCTATGGAGGCTCCATGCTCTCCGCTGACATCTTCCTCATCGCAGAGAATAAGCGGAATGGATTTGTTCACGACAGCCGGGCTTAAAAGCAGTACTTCCTCCTGCTCATCACCGGTTGCTCCTGAACAGCCCTTCCTAAAGTCTATGGTTCCGCGGTAAGTTTTTTTCGCTCCGTCCTTGAGTGTTCCGTAGACATGCATGCAGCTGTCGGTTCTTTTTCCTGTCTGGGCTGCGACAAAGTTCATGTCCAGTTCCTGGTCTCCCTGCAGATAGTAAGCCATGTCGTTCTTAAAAGCGGCTTCCTGTTTTGTCAGAGTTGAATAAACTCCGGCAAAAAGTTTTTTTCCGCCCAGTTCAATCTGCGTTACATCTACAAGAGAGCCTTCCTCACCGATCGTGCCTATGTCATTAAAATGAATGAAGTCCCGTCCCAAAAATTGGACTGTTACAAGATGAACTTTCGCGTTTTTTCCGGCATATATCTTAGTCTGAACTGCGTTTATCCCGGAATCCTTTTTTGCGGATGTAAAGTCCAAAATCAGTGTAAAGTCCGTGTCGTTTCCGGCGTTTACCACAAGGCTCTTGTAGTTGGCGGCCTTATCCTTTAACTCAAAGCGCATTGTAACAGGCCCGGCTTTGACTCCGTCCTCAATACTGAAGACGGACGGAATTACTCCGTGCTTATGAAGCATAGAGGAAAAATTTTTCCCCAGTGCAGTGTCAATTTCCTGAACAGAAAGAACTTCCTTTTCGGCGTCCTCAATATATGTAACACCCTTTGGCAGTTTGCTGCATGAAACTTTTACACCGCCGTTGTTTACATCAACTTCCGCATCAAACTTTGCCCGGTTCATTGCAAGCCAGTTCCATGTCAGTGTCGGCAGGGGATTCAATACAGAATTAATTGTCTCTTTCATAGTGTCCCCTTCATTTCAAGTCTGATAAGATTGTTCATCTCAACGGCATATTCAAGAGGAAGTTCCTTGCTGACAGGGTTTGCAAAGCCAGATACTATCATGGCACGGGCTTCCTCCTCCGGAATTCCGCGGCTCATCAGATAGAAAACGGCCTCGCTGGAAATGCGCCCGATTTTCGCCTCGTGCCCCACATCAGCCTTGTCTGTGAGAACTGTCATCGCGGGGACTGTGTCGCTCCTTGACTCCGAGTCCAGCATGAGAGACTGGCAGGAGACGGAGGCTTTGCTTCCATCCGCATTTTTTCCGATATAGACGGCAGACCTGTAGGTTGATATTCCTCCGCCCTTCGAGATTGATTTTGTCGTGATTACGCTTGAAGTATTAGGTGCCAGATGGAGCATCTTTGCACCCGTGTCCAGATTCTGTCCGTTGCCGGCAAATGTAACTCCCGTAAACTCCGCGCGGGCCTTCCGTCCCACCAAATCGCTTTCGGGATACAGGTATGAGATGTGGCTTCCGAAAGAGCCCGAAACCCATTCTATCGTGGCGTTTTCCTCAACCCTTGCACGCTTGGTGTTTAGGTTGTACATATTCTTTGACCAGTTCTCAATAGTAGAGTAGCGGAGATGGGCTCCCCTCTTTACAAAAAGTTCAACACAGCCTGCGTGCAGGTTTGCGACATTGTATTTTGGCGCGGAGCATCCTTCGATAAAATGAAGGTCCGCATCCTCGTCCACGATAATCAGCGTGTGCTCAAACTGGCCCGCTCCCTTTGCGTTCAGTCTGAAATAAGACTGGAGCGGAAAAGTCAAGTGAACTCCCTTTGGAACATAGACAAATGAGCCGCCCGACCAGGCCGCTCCGTGCAAAGCCGCAAACTTGTGGTCCGTGGGCTTTACAAGCGTCATAAAATATTCATGAACCATAGGACCCCATTCCTTGCTTTTAAGGGCAGACTCAAAGTCGGTGTAAACAACTCCTTCCTTTAAGACCGCGTCCTGAACATTGTGGTAAACAAGCTCGGAGTCGTACTGTGCGCCGACACCAGCAAGAGAGGCTCTCTCGGCCTCGGGAATTCCCAGTTTCTCAAAAGTGTTCTTAATGTCATCGGGAACATCTTCCCACTTGCCCTTCATTTTTGTCTTGGGGCGAACATATGAAGAAATGTTTGCCATGTCTAGTCCCGAAATATCCGGTCCCCAGTCAGGCTCCTTCATCTGGTTGTATATTTTAAGTGACTTCAGACGGAATTCCCTCATCCAGTCGGGGTCTTCCTTTTCGTCAGAAATTTTTTTGATTATGTTTTCGCTGAGACCGGACTCCATTCGGTAGAAATCCCTGTCGCTTTCCTCGTAGCGGAAATCGTAGAGAGAACGGTCTATGTCGTTTACCTGTGTCTTGTTTTCTTCCATAGCTGTTATTTCAAATATTTGTCAAATCCGTTCTCGTTGATTTCTTTTACCAAGTCCGATCCGCCTGTCTTTACGACTGTTCCGTCTACCAGTATGTGGGTAAAGTCCACTTTGAGGCTCTCAAGAATTCTTGTCGAGTGTGTGATAATCAGAAGAGCGCCGTTCTGTGTTTTCTGGTATTCTTCAATTCCCTTGGAAACCGTGCGCACCGCATCAACATCAAGTCCGGAATCCGTCTCGTCAAGAATCGCGAGTTTCGGTTTCAGCATAAGCAGCTGAAGAATCTCGCTCTTTTTGCGCTCGCCGCCGCTGAATCCTACATTCAGATCTCGTGCGGAATAACTCTCGTTCATATTCAAAAGCTGCATTGCGGCCTTTAAGTCCTTCTGAAACTGGAACAGCTTTACACGCTCGCCCGTTTTCTGCTGTATTGAACTCCTGATAAAGGTTTCCAGACTGATTCCCGGAACTTCAAGCGGATTCTGAAATGACATGAAAATTCCGGCCTTAGCTCGCTTTGCCGCGTCAAAACCGCTTATATCCTCACCGTCAAAGAGAATTTTTCCGCTGTCCAGCGAATAGAGCGGATTTCCCATTATTGCGTTTCCGAGAGTTGACTTTCCGGCTCCGTTCGGGCCCATCAAAACATGAGTCTCACCGGCCTTGAGGGTAAGACTTAAATTTTTGAGCACCATTTTCTGTGCTATGCTTACGCTTATATTCTGAACGTCAAGTAATTCCATATATTCTAAAAAATCTCCATGGTTTTCCATATATAGTATAGTGAATTTTATTGTCTTAGGCAAGTTTAGAATTAAGAAAAGAAATTCATTTTTTCTCACGGACTTCAGCCCGAATTTGCCGCAGGTAAGGAGTGCGGATTCCGCCGCAAAAATCTTCTCCATATTGATATATGTTTTTTTATTTGATTTTTTTTTGCAGCCGTGCTATACTTTACGCTATGAGTATACACATTAACGCACCGGAAGGTGCAGTTGCGCCGGCAGTTCTTTTGCCGGGAGACCCCTTGCGGGCAAAATTCATTGCGGAAACTTTTCTTGAAAACGCCAGATGCTACAATGAAGTTCGCGGTATGTACGGATTTACAGGAACCTATAAGGGTGTTCCTGTAAGCGTTCAGGGAACGGGAATGGGGCAGCCATCCCTCTCTATTTATGTAAATGAATTATTCTCTTCTTACGGTGTGCAAAAGGCTATTCGTGTCGGAACCTGCGGAGGCCTGCACGAAAACATAAAGGTTCGCGACACCATTCTTGCAAACGCGGCCTGCTCTGATTCAGCCATGCAGGATGCCCGTTTCGGACACCTTCATTATACGCCTGCCGCAGATTTCGGTCTGTTGATGACCGCCTACGAGCAGTCAAAAAAGTTAGGCATAAACGCCCATGTGGGGCTGTGCGCGTCAAGCGACACTTTCTATGATGAGAATGACACTTGGAAACTTTGGGCAAAATACGGAGTTCTAGGTCTTGAGATGGAAGCCGCTGAATTGTATACGCTGGCCACAAAGTTCGGACGCAGGGCGCTTGCAATCCTTACCGTAAGCGATCATATGATTACGCATGAGCTTACGACTGCGGAGGAACGGCAGAAGACTTTCAGTGATATGATAAACATAGCACTTGAAACACTTGCCGCTTCGTGATAGTATAGATACTATGTATGACAACAAAGGTTGTGATTTAATAGATTACGATGATTCGGATTTTAATACTATAATTGCCTCTGATATTTCCTTTACGGGAAAGATTCACTTTGCGAAACCGTTTTTAATACGCGGAAAAGTTAACGGAAGCATTTCCGCGGAAAGCGACTTGGTTGTGGATTCCGGGGCTGTTGTTAATGCCAATATTCAGGCTGAACGCGTTCTTGTGAAGGGAACTGTAACGGGAAATGTCAACGGCAGTGATATGGTTTTTGTAACTTCAAGCGGTTCTATTACCGGTGATATTACTTCGCGTCAGGTAGTGCTTGAGCCGGGGAGCATTTTCAGCGGCCGATGCACTATGGTAAAACAAAATGAAGCGTAATTTATTTATTCTGATATTGATTTCAAGTTTTTCTCTTTTTGCGCAGGCCAAGCGTGATGCTCTCGTGCTTTACAATAACCGCAGTTTTAAAGAGGCTGTTGAGGTCTGCGAGGAAGAAATTAAGGCCGATCCGACGCATGTTGACTCCTATGTAGTAATGTGCTGGTCTCTTGTTGCAAATCATGAGTATGCCAGAGCCGAGCAGACTGCGTATGACGGCCTGAAGCAGAGCCGTTACGATATTCGCCTTATTGAAGTTCTCGGCGAGGCAAAGTATTATCTCGGAAAAAATTCCGAGGCTTTAAAGCAGTTTCAGGAATATATTTCCATTGCCCCTGACCGCACCGGCAGCCGTGTCGGAACCGCCTATTATTATATGGGTGAGATTTACATACGCCAGACAAAGTTCCAGCATGCGGACATTTCTCTCAGCGCCGCTGTGAGAAAAAGTCCTCTTTCTGAATTCTGGTGGACGCGTCTCGGTTATGCCCGCGAGATGGCCGGAAACTACTACGAGGCGATGGCCGCTTATGAGGAAGCACTTAAACTTGATCCCCTGAAGACCGATGCAATTAACGGAAAGGACCGTGTCTCAGCCCACCTTAGATAAGCAGAATCAGCTGACAGTACATTTTGAGACTCTCGGTTGCCGCCTTAACCAGATAGAAACCGAGGGGGCCGCCGGATTTTTTTCCGAGGCAAATTTCCGTGTATTGATGAATCCTGTTCAGGCCCGGGACAGGACAGATCCGGCTGTTGCCTGCTCTGTCCTTAATACTTGCGCAGTAACTACAAAAGCCGAGCAGAAGGCGAGGCGCACCATTCGACTCTTGCTTCAAAAATTTCCAAACGCAGTCCTTATCGTAACCGGCTGCTATGCCCAGTTGTCTGCGGAAGAAATTCAAAAAATGGATCCCAGAATTGTCGCCCTTCCGGGGCAGGCAAAAAGCCGGCTGGCGGAACTGCCCCCTCTCATAAAAAAATCTTGCGGTGCGGCTGTCCTTCGCGCTTTTTTTATGCGGAACGATTCTGCCTGCGACGCCTTCCGTCTTGCGCCCGAAACTTTTTTTGCCCATTCGAGGGCGTCCCTAAAAGTGCAGGACGGCTGCAACAACAACTGCTCTTACTGTGCAATACATTTGGCCCGCGGTTCCTCCGTTTCCATCGAGCCTGCTCTTGCGATAGAACGGGTCAGGGCCTTTGAGGAAAGCGGCCAGAACGAGGTTGTGCTGACCGGAGTGAATATAGGTCAGTATGCGGGCGTGTATGAGGGAAAAACTGTGGGCGTTGCGGGGCTTCTGCGCCTTATTCTTGACAATACAAAAAAAATCGCAGTCCGTTTTTCCAGTATATACCCGGAAACGGTCACGGAAGAATTCTGCGAGATTATAAAGAATCCCCGTGTCCGCCCTCACTTTCACATTTCCCTTCAGAGCGGAAGCAATTCAGTCTTAAAAAGAATGAACCGCTGCTATAACCGCGAGGCTGTGGTAGAAGCCGTGCGGCGGCTCAAGGCGGCTAAGAAAAATCCGTTTCTGGCCTGCGACATTATTACAGGATTTCCCGGCGAGACGGAGGTGGATTTTGCCGACACAATGAGTCTGATTAAGGAATGCGGATTTATAAATGTCCATGCGTTTCCTTTTTCGCCGCGCCCCGGAACCGCAGCTTTTTCCATGACACCGAAAATTCCTGAGCGGATAAAAGTTCTCCGTGTCCAGGCTTTGGGTGAGTTTTCTTCCGCGCAGAAGGTTTCCTACATAAATTCTTTTTCCGGCAAAGTGCTGGAAGGTATTGCGGAGAATCACAGCGGACATATACGCGCGGTTACAGACAATTTCATTCATGCGGAAATTTCTTCCGGAGAAAATATCGCCGGGCCTGTGAGCGGAGACGCTGTAAGAGTGCGTATTTTGGGCGCGGACGCTGAGGCTGTCAAAGCCGGAAACGAGTGGAATGCACGTGCGGAAATTGTTTAAAAATTTTAATTTTTAGAAGAAAATCTATTGACAAACTTGTTCAAAATATGATAATATCAATATACGCAATTCACTTGCGGATGGGCTATTAGCTCAGCAGGTAGAGCAACGCCCTTTTAAGGCGTGGGTCTGCAGTTCGAATCTGCAATAGCTCAAAGGCTTCCTTTTTAGGAGGCCTTTTTTTATATTTACATTTTTTTACTATTGTGGTATAATTCTGGCGGTGTAAATATGTTGATAGAGTCTACGGAACAGAAAAAAAGCAATGTAACAGAGAGTCTCACAGGTATTCAGGATTATGATATTCTGCTCTCCGATTTATTATTTAAAATAAGAAAAGTAATTCCGTCCGACGCCGGCTCAATTTATTTGATTGAGGAAAAGAAACTCACGATAAAAATCGCGCAGAATGATACGCAGAAAAAAAACGGTGTTGATGTAGACTACAGGGATTTTTCTTTTCCTATTACAAAGACTTCTATCGCCGGCTATTGCGTTCTGTCGCGGAGCCCCCTCAATATAAAAGACGCTTATAATATTCCCGATTCCGAGCCTTACAAGTTTAATATCGGAACAGATGCAATGACGGGCTACAAGACGGACTCGTCTCTGGCCATTCCTCTTATTCTGCCTGACGGACGGCTTATAGGTGTTCTCCAACTTATAAACAGGCTTGGTGAGAATGGCAGTGTTACGACTTATACAGTGGAGGACGAGTCCGTAGCTCTTGACCTGTCCGTAAAAATTGCCTCCGCCCTGGAGATGGCCGAGGCCGCGGCCCTTACTAAAAATGCCTTCCGTGGAAAACAGCTCTCAAATATTTTTGACATTGACCAGAAACTCAATGAAATTCAGGATATAGATGTTCTGCTTGAGCGTATTCTTACAGAGGCCTGCAAGATTGTCAACGCTGACGCAGGCTCGATCTATGAGGTTCAGGGCAACAATCTCCGGATAAAATATTCAATCAACAAAACCCAGCAGAAAAAATTAAAGCCGGGAGAAAAACTTGCGTATCTTTCATTTTCTTTTCCCATTACGGAAAAGTCAATAGCCGGCTATGTGGTTAAGTCCAAGGAACCGCTTAATATTCGCGACGCATACAAACTTCCTTCCGATGTTCCGTATTCCTTTAATCCGACTCCCGACAAGCAGAGCGGCTATCAGACAAAGTCAATGTTTACGCTGCCGCTAAAAACCGCCGACTCAAATATTCTGGGCGTCCTTCAGATTATCAATGCCATGGATGAATACGGTAATTCAATAGAATTTAGCGATGACGCCGAGCTTTTTATCAAGCACTTTGCAACCAACGCCGCCAATGCCCTTAGTCAGGCCAAGAGCCGCCGCGACTTAATCGAGACCATGACTGCTATGGCCAATATGCGTGATCCCAAGGAAACTGGTCTTCATGTTGCCCGTGTCTCAAAATTCTCTGTGGAAATTTACGACCGCTGGGCCTTTAATCATAATATTGACGAGCGGACGCGTGAGAAATTCCGTGACCTGCTTGCTACGGCCTCAAAATGCCATGACTTTGGAAAAATTGGAATTGATGACAAGATATTAAAGAAACCCGGCCGTTTTGATGACGATGAGCGCGCAATCATGAACGGGCATACTTGTCTTGGGGCCCAGCTGTTCGGGCAGCAGCCTGATTCCGAGGTTTCCGAGTTATGTCAGGAGATTAACCTTCGTCACCATGAATGGTGGGACGGAAGTCAGGGCTATCCTGGAAATATGGACTTTACCACTTATGTGCAGGGAACTCCGCTTCCAAAAGCCCGCGGGCTAAAAGGGGAGGAAATTCCTCTTGCCGCCCGCATTGTTTCTGTTGCCGATGTTTTTGACGCTTTGAGCCACAGGCGTGTCTACAAGGCTGCATGGTCAATGGATGACGCTGTCTCGGAAATCCAAAAAGCGTCAGGGACGCAGTTTGATCCTGAAGTTGTAGATGCTTTTATGCAGATAAAAGATCGTCTCATTGCAATAAGCGACTCTTATGTTTCCTGAAAAAAGGCGGAGTTCTAAATTAACTTGTGAATTTCCCTGTCAAAGCATTTTGTAAATTCCGCAAATTCTTTTTTGCCGTATGATGATTTTTTTCTCGTGCCCAGTCCCAGCCCTGACATCTGAATGTTCAGGTCGCGTTCCTTTAGTCTGCGCTCAATATTTTCATTTGTAAAGAGAATTCCCCTGTCATTCATTACACGAATATTTTTTTTGAGAAGGGCGGCGGCAAGCGGAATGTCCCGTGTTACCACTATATCGTATTCCGCAGAGTCCTGTAGAATCCTGTTGTCGGCCGCCTGGGATGTTTCCTCACAGACAATCATTTTAAAGTTATCAAAAGCGCCTTCCGCAGGAATTATCCTGTTTGCGACAAAAAAAAGGGGGAGGCCGAGTTTATGTGTGTATTTAATGAGATAGGCGCGAACCATCTGCGGGCAGGAATCAGCGTCAACTAAAATTCGGGGAAGGCTCACTCAATGTCTCCGGCTCTTTTGAGCGCGCCGTCCAGTTTTTGAATCATGGACTTTGTAAGTCGTTCTGCCTCTGTTTCTGCAAGCGCCGCAGAACTCTTGCCCGCCTTTTGTGATTCCCTGCCAGTGTCGGAGTTCTTTTTCTTTTCCCGGAACAGTTCGTCTGCTATAAGAATTCCTGCAAGAACCGCCGTCTGTTTTTGGTCTGTAATGTGATCGTTTTTTTGAATCTCCGCGCAGACTTTGTCATAGTAGTCGCGGATTTTTTCCAGATATACGCTGTCTTCGTCAGCCTTTAGTGCGAAGGATGTTCCTAAACTGTTTACCTGAAGGACAGCCATTTTATTGTTGCGCTTACTCTGATAAGTTAGAAAATATCGGCGGGCGGCTCGTTTTCTGACATGCCCTCGTCTCCGTCTTCCGTCTCAAATGATGTGTCCGCAAAAAGTCCCTCGTCCGAAGTTTTTTCCGCAGTAAGAGAAGGGGAGTCCTGTGTCTGTGCCGTTTCTGACAGGGGCTGAACACTTTTCTGTTCGCCTGTAACTGTCTGTGCAGATGTCTGGTTTGTGGAAGCGGTCTGCTCTTGTGTCATTTCGCTCTGAATGGGAGCGGGTGCAGACTCCGTAGTCTGCGCCGTATGCTGGGCGGCGGCCTGATCCAGCAGAGCATTCTCCACTGAATCAAGTCGTGAGAGCGCGCTGAGAATTCCGTCCTCGATTTTCTTTTCGTCAGCAGAGAAAGAAGAAAGCAACTCCGTTTTATCAGAAAGCGCTTTTGTGAGCTCGGAACACTTTGTGCGCAGAGCATCGTTTTCTGCCTTCAGCTGCCCGATTTTCTGGACAGCGCCTTCAACCTTTTGCTGTAAAAGAAGAATCTGTTCGACGGAAATCATCTGGCGTTCTCCTTAAATTAAGCAAGTGCCTTTTTGGCGGCTTCTACAACTGCCTTAAAAGCCTTGGGATCCTCAATGGCCATATTAGACAATGCCTGGCGGTTGATTGCAATATTTGCCTTTGTAAGACCGTCGATAAAGCGTGAGTATGACAAACCTTCATCACGAACAGCCGCGTTAATACGGGCAATCCACAGTGAGCGGTATTCGCCTTTTTTGTCCTTGCGGCCGACATATCCGTGGTCGAGTGCTTTTACTACAGCGTCTTTAGCAGCCTTGTAGTTTGTTGCGCGGCGTCCTCTAAAACCCTTTGCGAGTTTAAGAATCTTAACGCGGCGGTTCTTTCTTTTTGTTCCGTCTATTGCTCTTGACATTTTTTGCTCCTATCAACCGTAAGGCAGTAACTGCTTACGCATTTTTGCTGCTTCTGATTCCGCGAGAATACCAGCCTTGCGGAGCTGTCTCTTTCTTTTCGGTGAACGCTTTGTCAAGATATGACGAAGGTTCATCTTCTTGTACTTTACCTTACCGGTTCCGGTAAGTGAGAAGCGCTTTGCAGCGGCCTTCTTTGTTTTCATTTTACCCATAGTAAAACCTCTGGTTAGTTTTTGGCTTTTGCTGATATTGTCATCGACATGAACTTGCCTTCCATTGCGGCCGGCTTTTCGATAACATACGCCGAAGTAAGCCTTTTTAAAACTTCCTTTAGAACATCAAAACCGAGTTCTGTGTGGGCAAGCTCACGTCCGCGGAAACGGATTGTAACCTTAACCTTGTCGCCCTCGTCAAGAAATTCCTGTACATGCTTAGCTTTCGTGTCAAGATCGCCCGGTCCGATTTTGGGCTGCATCCTGATCTCTTTTAATTTTAATACCTTCTGCTTCTTCTTGGAATCACGGAGCTTTTTTTCCTGTTCAAAGCGGTATTTTCCGAAATCGAGTATTTTGCAAACAGGCGGATTTGCATTTGGCGCGACTTCCACAAGGTCGAGATCTCTGTCTTTAGCCATTTTGAACGCTTCCAGCGTAGGAACAATTCCCTTCTGGTTGCCCTCATCATCGATAAGTCTTACTTCTCTGACACGAATTCGTTCATTAATCCGTGTTCCCTTATTAGTGTCTGCCAACTGGCCTCCTCGTGTTTTTAAAACACACACATATATTAAGCGTAATCTTAATTATATCATAAAATAATGTTTTTTGTCTAGTGTTTTGGCTGCAAAATGTCTAATTATATTTGAATGTAACCACGTCATCGAGAGCCTTTGCCTCTTCTTTTTTGACAGCCGCCTTGTAATTCTGAAACTCCCTTTCCCTGAGTTTTTTGAGCGACTCTGTCTTTTGCACCGCCTTGTTGAACAGGGCGCGTTTTTCTTCCGTAACCAGTTTCGACTCTGCCATGTCGCTCAGAAGTTTTTCCTGCTGCTGCCTTATAAGAGAATAAAACTGCTGGGCCGAGGAAATTGCCGTCCAGTCCGTGGATCCCTTTGTCCGGCCTTTTACAATCACATACTGTTTTGCGAGTGTGTCAAGTCCTTCCTGAATCTGCTGTTCAGCCTGAACCGCCCTGCCCAGTTCAGTCTGCGCCTGATCCTGCTCGTACTGGCGGAGATTTAGAAGCTGCTCAAGTTCAAATTTGAATTTTTTCATTCGGCGTTTTCTGCAGTGTCTGCTGTCCGGGCGTCAGCCACTTCGGCCGCAGTCGGAATGGAAAGGGCGGGACTGTCGTTGTATTCTTCCTGCGGAATCTCGATTCCGCTGAGAACTGACAGCTTTTTCAGTGTGTCATCAATCGGACATGAGTCTGTCTCTTCCTGCTTCAGGAATTCTTCTATTGCGTCATGCTTTTCAATTGCGGCGTCAATTGCGGCGGAGGCTCCCCTTGCGTATGCGCCGGTTGTAATCATGAGTTCATTCTGCTGGTAGGTTGACATGAGCTGTCTGATTTTTCCGCAGGCTTCCCGTGTAGCCCTTCCCGTAACGCGGCGGCTTAAACGGCTTATGCTTCCGAGAACATCAATGGCGGGGTAGTGGTAGGCCTGGGCCAGTTGTCGGCTCAGAACAATGTGTCCGTCAACGACGCCGCGGACAGTATCAGCAATGGCGCCGTTCATGTCGTCACCCTCAACCAGTACCGTGTAAAAGGCTGTGATGGAGCCCCGGTCATTTGTTCCGGTTCTCTCCATTAACTTTGGAATCATGTCAAAAACGCTGGGCGGAAATCCCTCTCTCGCCGGAGGCTCTCCGTTGGCAAGCGCGATTTCTCTCTGGGCCATTGCAAAACGGGTTACGGAGTCAAACATAAACATAACATCCTTTCCCTGGTCCCTGAAGTATTCCGCAACGGCGGTGGCTACAAATGCCGCCCTGAGGCGGCAGATGCTTGGCGTGTCGCTGGTGGCGACAATTACTACAGAACGCTTTAATCCTTCTGTTCCGAGATCTCGTTTTATAAAGTCAAGAACTTCGCGTCCTCGTTCTCCGACCAGCGCTATTACATTTACATCTGCGTTTGTGTTGCGGGCCATCATGGAAATGAGCGTTGATTTTCCTACACCCGAGCCTGCGAAAATCCCGAGGCGCTGTCCCGCTCCAACGGTCAGCATTGAGTCTATCGCACGGACACCTGTCGTAATGCGCCGTGTGATCTGCTTCCGGGTCATCGGATTGGGGGCAGTCGCCTGCGCCGGATAAGTGGCTTCCGCACCGATGTCGCCCAAATCGTCAATAGGCTTTCCGGTCGCATCTATCACCCGGCCCAAAAGACCTTTTCCTACAGGAACCTGAAGCGTGGCGCCGGAGGCGACAACTTCTGTTCCCACTTCTATGCCTCTTGTGTCTCCGAATGCGGTAAGCCTTACAGTAGTGCCCTCAAGCCCTACAACTTCGGCCAGCATTTCCTTCTTTAGACTAGCAATTCTTATCGTGCAGATTTCACCTATTACGGAGCGGGGCCCCTCGGAAAGAATTTCGAGGCCGTTTACGGACTTAACCTTTCCTATATACAGAATGGTCTCCGTGTTTCGTACTTTGTCGAGATATTTATTTAAATTGAATTCTATGTTATAACTGGATTTCACGTTTCCCCGCCCATGAAACTTTTGACAGAGGCTTTAGGCTTCTGTCACGTCGCTTTTCGCAACGGTTTTGATAGGACTGATTTCCATGATTTTTTCCTCAAGTTCTGACAGCTGGCTTGAAATGCGAGCGTCAATGGCACCAAAGTCGGTCTCGACAATGCAGCCGCCTTTTTCGACAGTGGAATCTTCCATAACCGTGATTCCCTTGATGCCCTCGACGCGGGAAATAAAATCCTGTGTGTGGTCTGTCGTAAGTTTTACATCGGCAAGATTTACTCGTATTACAACATCGCCCCGGCTCTTGACCTTCTTTAGTGCGCTCAATACATTGCTCAAAATTACGGACTTCTGGTTCTCGGATATGATTTTTACAATCTTTCTTGTAATAAGGATTACGAGTTCCACAATCTGGTGCTCGGTCTCATTCAGGATTTCCTCGCGGCGCTGCATTACAGAGTCCACGATTTTGTGCAGGCGGTCAACAAGGCGCTCTGCCTCCGCATACCCTGTCTTGTATCCCTCTTCGTGCCCCTGGGTATAGCCTTCCTGCCGGGCGTTCTGTTTTAATGAGTCTATCTGCTTTTTTGCGTCCTCAATGCACTTTTGCGCTGTTTCCTGGGCATCCTTGATTATTTCCCTGGCCTTTTCCTCCGCATCATTCCTTACAATCTGGGCTTGGTCTGTCTGACGCTTGACTTCCGCAAAGGCTGCGTCCTCCGCTTTTTTTACAATGTCGTCTGCCTTGCTCTGGGCCTCGGAAAGCATGTTCTGCTTTTCAATCTCCCAATTCTTCTTGTATTCCTCCGCCTCCCGGCGCAAATCGTCCGCAGTCGGGCCGGTGTATTCGGGCTCCGGTTCAACTGCGGCCACTTCTTCCGCCGGCGCGTAGTCGTGAAAAAGTTTCAGAGTAACAACATCTTTTTTGTCGTCCTTAAATTCATAGGGCGTAAAAACACTTTTAGCCATTCATCTATCCTATCAGGTAACCAGCTCATCCTCGCCGGAACGGGCAATAACAATATCGCCCTTTTCCTCGAGGCGGCGGATTGTAGATACAACCTTCTGCTGGGACTCTTCTACGTCCTTCAGGCGGACAGGTCCCATGAATTCCATGTCTTCCTTGAGCATAGAGGCGGCACGCTTTGACATGTTGTGGAAAATCTTGTCCTGAACTTCCGCATCGACAGATTTGAGAGCCTTTGCCAGTTCCTGCGTGTCGACCTCGCGGAGAACACGCTGGATTGAACGGTCGTCGAGCATAACAATGTCTTCGAATACGAACATCCTCTTCTTGATTTCCTCCGCCAAGTCCGGATCCTCTTCTTCCAGAGATTCGATGATGGCCTTTTCGGAAGAACGGTCAACAAGGTTAAGAATTTCAACGATGGATTCAACACCACCGGCCGCTGTGTAGTCTTCGCTGGACAGTGTTGAAAGTTTCTTCTCAAGAACACGCTCAACCTCGCGCAAAACATCAGGAGATGTTCTGTCCATCGTGGCCAGACGCTTTGATACTTCAGGCTGCATATCTTCCGGCAGGTTCTGAAGTATGATTGCGGCCTTTGCAGGTTCCAGATAGGCCAGAATCAAGGCTATGGTCTGCGGGTATTCCTGCTGAATAAAGTTGAGCAGGTGGGCGGGGTCTGTCCGGCGTATAAAGTCGAACGGACGAACCTGGAGACTTGAGGTAAGCCGGTTGATAATGTCAATCGCTTTCTGCGAGCCCAGGGATTTTTCGAGAAGTTCTCGGGCGTAGTCGATACCGCCGGTCGTGATAAAGTTCTGTGCGTTCATCAAGTCCTGGAATTCTTCCAGAACCTGATCTTTGATTTCCGCGTCAACGGTTTCAAGACGCGCGATCTCAAAAGTTAAAGTCTCAACCTCGTCCTCACGCAGGTGCTTCATGATTTCTGAAGAGACATCACTGCCTACGCTTACAAGAAAAATAGCCGCTTTCTGCCGGCCTGTAAGGCTTTTAAAATCTTTCGCGCCGCCCTTTTTAGAGCCGGCCGGTTTGAGAGTAGGCTTTACTGCCGCCTTGGGCTTTGCCGCTTCGTCTGCCATTTATTCGTCCTTTTTTAACCAGGCGCTCAAAACTGAAGCAACCGCTTCAGGCGCGTTCTCAATTGCATTTCTGATCTGGGCTGCGGGAGTTGACATTTTCTTTTCAAATGCCTTTCTCTCGGACGCAACATCCCTATATATATTTCGGACTTTTCCGAATCTTTCTAAAGTCTCAAGCACCTGAACCTCGTCATTTACCTCGAGCTCATTGTGCGGATTGTATTTTGAGCCGAGTTTCCGCATCGCCTTGTGGAGTTTTCTCTTTTCCTCCGGAGTGAGGTGGTCCATGACGCCTTCCGCCGCCGACCCCAGTTCTCCAAAGAGAATCGCGGCCTTTTTCTTTCCCGGAATATCACGGGAAGACGAAACTTTCTGAAAATCCAATCTTGTATCCATAACTTTTCTTTCAGCCGGCAGCGACCTATTCCTCCATTAACCATGTGCGGATTAGCATGGCGACATCTTCCGGGTGCTCCTTTGCCATTGCAATCGCGTTCTCCTGAAGTTCCGCACGCTTACGCTCTTCGACGGACATAGTAACCTCTACGCCCTCTTCCTTGGCCTCCCAAAGTGCCTGGTCGCGGGCCGCCTGCTGCTTGCGGAGAAGTTCCTCCTCGCGAAGTCTTCTGCGGCGTTCCATCTCCCGGCTGATAAACCGGTAGAGAATGAATATCGCGAGAATAGCGGCAAGTCCGATCAATACAAGGATAATTGTAAGCCGGGTCTGCTTTGCCTTCAGAATCGCGGCATCTTCAGCCTCAAATTCCGCCGAGCGGTCAAAGGGAACGTTTGTTACAGTGACTTTGTAGCCTCTCGCGCGGTCATAACCGATCGCCCCCTCGATAAGCTCCGCGATAGACTTTAACTGTTCTTCCGGCACCGGAGCATAATTGCGCTGAATGCGCCCCTCGTCCGTGAATACCGGATTGTGGTCCTTGTCATATTTTTTTGTCCATATTCCGTCAACATTTACAGAAACGGTAACCTTTCCGTAACGGGGACTTTCTTCCCTGTGAATTATGTCCTTGTTAAGCTCGTTGTTCTGTGTAACGCCCGTCTCTGTCTGCTTTCCGATGACATTGGACATGTCGGAGTAAACCGGCGGATTCTGCCCCTCCGTTCCGGCAGGTCCTTCCGGGTTGAATCCTGTTCCCTGCCACTCGCGTGTTACGGTCTGAGATGAGCGGGGCAGGTAGTCGCGGTATTCCGAGTCGTCGTAAGGGGTGTCGGGGTTGTCCTCGCGGATTGTAATAGGGTGGTAGACTTCCGAGTTCTTTGTCTCCTTTGAGAAGTCCATGTCAATCTTGATGTTAAGGTCGCGGACCCGGTCTCTGGTAAGCGTGCTTTGCAGGGCCTTGAGAATCTGGGCGCGGTAGTGCGCCTCGCCCTCGCGGATAATCTTCTCCTGCTTTTTAACCAGATCAAGTCTGTCGCTTTCCGCCATACCCTCAAAGTCGTTGACAATATTGCCCTCGGAATCTGTTATTACGCAGTTCTCGGCGGTAAGTCCCTCGACTGCGCTCATTATAAGGCGCTGGATTCCCATGATTTTTCTGCGGTCGGATAGAATTTCGCTCATGGGAGCCGGTCTGATGATTACACTCGCGCTTACAGGTTTTTGGTCGGCGGTAAAGAGTTTGTCCTCCGGCAGAACCAGAGTTACATCAGCCGAGGCGACACCGTCCAGAGCCTCTATGTGTTTTTTCAGGGTTCTTGTTATTGCCTGCTGAAGCTTTACATTCTGATCCGCGTCGGTTGTAGACCAGCCGCGGTTAAAGAAAGAAGCGAATGGGTCCACATTCGCAGGAACCAGCCCCTCTGTAATGAGAATGTCCCGCATTTTTGTGGCGGTCTTTTCATCTGCGACAGAAATATAACCGGCGTCGCTGACAGTCGCCTGAACATTTTCCTTGTCGAGACGATCCAGAATCTCAGCCTGCCGGTCTCCGGTTACAGGCGCGTTAAAAAGCCTGACCGTAGACGGAGTTGAGGAAACCCGGAACATGGCGGCCACTGCGATGACAATTACAATGGCGATGCCGATAATAATTCCTTTTTGAATTTTTGACCATTTGGCCCAGGCGTCTTTTATACTCTTGCCAAGGTTTTTGAGCCATTCGTTCATCCATCCTCCCACCAGGAGGTTCCCCCTCCCGTGAACGAATTTACAGTAAATTTTATTCTGCTATTTTACCATAATATTGAAAATAATGCAAGTTTTTTTTATAAAAAAGATAAAAACAAAATCCTTCGGCGCGGAAAATTCGTTTTGCCCGCCGTTTTTTGTTTTTTCTTGACCCGATTGAAAACTTGTGCTAAAATGAATGTCTTCTGTCGGAGATGTTTTCTAAAAAATTTGTTCCAGGGGATCTCATGAGAAAAGAAAAGAATGCATCGCTTATTACATTTGCACTGAGCTGGGTAGGAAGAAAACTAAAAAAACAGCTTGACAGGGCTTCAAAGAATTGCGAGAAAGAAGAGGAAAAGACGCTCCGCGATATTCTGGAATATGCGAAGAATTCCGAGTGGGGAAAGACTCATAATTTTGAGGAAATACTTTCAGCCTCCGGCTATGACGAGATGTATTCACTTTACCGGAAGAATATTCCGGTCCAGGACTATGAGGATCTCCGTCCCTTTATTGAGCGTCATAAGAACGGCGAGGAAAACATTCTCTTTCCCGGAAAGCCCATGATGTATGCGACAACTTCCGGTACTACAAAAGAGCCTAAATGGATTCCCATTACAAACGAATACTACACGAAAGTATTCAGCAAGATGAGCCGTTTGTGGCTCTACACTTTCATCATGCACCGGCCCAAGGTTTTCTGGGGACGCTGCGCCTCAATCGTAGGAAAGCCTGTCGAGGGGTACGCTCCCGACGGAACTGTATGCGGATCCGTTTCCGGAGTTACCCAGCGGGACTGCCCGGAGTTCATAAAGAAACTGTATTCTGCTCCGTCAGCGGTTTTTGCAATCAAGGACTATACGGCCCGCTATTATACTCTCATGAGAACTGGCATGGAGCAGAATATCTCTCTGCTTGTTACGGCAAACCCCTCGACAATCATTGAGCTTCAGAAAAATGCGGACGAGTTCTACGATGACTATATAGACGATATCGAGCACGGCACTCTGAGCGCCAAGATTAACATAGAGCCGGAAATCCGTGCCGTTATGGAGCCCTGCTACAAACCAAATCCCAAGCGGGCGCAGGAACTCCGCGATCTCAAGGCAAAATACGGCCGGCCGCTTCCCAAGCACTACTGGCCTGACATTCAGCTGATTACAACATGGAAATGCGGCAACACGAGAGTTTACATGGAAAAATTCGCAGACTACTTTCCGCCGGAGACACTTTATCAGGAATTCGGTTATTTTGCGAGTGAGTGCCGCTCGGGTCTTGTCATGAACGGCGGAGACGATACCGTTCTTTTTCCGCATATGTTCTTCTTTGAGTTTACCCGCTTTGAGGATATGGATAATCCCGATCCGAAATTCTACCGGCTGCATGAGCTTGAAAAGGGCCGGCGGTATATGATTTACATAACGACTTACGGCGGACTTTACCGTTACAATATGAATGATCTCATAGAATGTACCGGTTACTACAATACAATTCCTACCGTTCAGTTTATACAAAAGGTGAACGGAATCGTATCCATGACAGGAGAAAAGGTTTCCGAGCGGCAGTTTATGGATTCTGTTCAGGCTGTCGAAGAGGAAACCGGATTAAAGACTCTCTTTTTCGTAGGTTTCGCCGACATTCAGGAAAGTCTCTATCACTTTTACTACGAATTTGCCGATAAGAATGTAACCTCAGAGCAGGTTGAGGACTTTACAAGAAGGGTTGACGGGAAACTGTCCGCGGAAAATCTTGAGTGGGACGCAAAGAGGGTTTCATTCCGTGTCAAGGCTCCTGTCGGACATATTCTGGTTGACAATTCCTTTGAGAAATACAAGGAGATTTGTATTAAGAACGGGGCTAGGGACGGTCAGTTCAAGATGAATTTACTGATGCAGGATGAAAACCGTCACGCAATATTCAAAGAACTTGTAAAATAAAAGAAACATATGGCGTGTTTTTTACGGAGAGATTTTTATGAGAGAGTTTAAGCGTTACGGTGCCGTCATATTTGATTTTGACGGCACACTGTATGACAATACCGGTATAACAAAAGAGCTCCTGCTTTCGCATCCTCTGAGCGTCTTTAAAATCGGCGCCGACAGAGAGGCGAGACTTTTTTTCAGGGGAATGGATTTTGAGTCCACTGAGAATTTTATTCAGTCTTTTGCGGAAAGAGCCGGGAAAAAAGCCGGTATGAAGACCGAGAAATTCATCATATGGTTCATAAAACGTTACATGTTTTTTTTGGAGCAGATTTTCAGAAATAAGAGATTTCATGCCCGGCCCAAAATAGAGGAATGCTTTGAGTCTTTTAACAGTCACGGCGTAAAAATCGCAGTGTATTCTGATTATCCGAATGTTGTCCGCAGAATGAAAAAGGCGGGGATAAGCGACAGGGCTGTAAATCTTTGCGAGGGGCTTTATTCTTCTGAGACTTTCGGCTGTCTCAAGCCTGCTTCCAGGGGGTACTTACAGATTGCCGCCGACCTGCATGTCAGGCCTGAAGATGTGCTGGTGATCGGTGACAGGGACGATACGGACGGAGAGGGCGCGCGCATGGCCGGCATGGATTTCCTGCAGGTTAAGACTAATAAAAAGCCGAAACCTGTCCAGAACGGTCATATTGTCATTGATTGGAATGACTTTGTAAAAAAAGTCGTTGGTTAGTCTGTGCCGCAAGGCCACTTGTTCCGTATGATTCCCGCCATCTCGCACATCCGCCTGTGGCAGATTTCCCTTAGTCTTACAGAATCTTTTTTTGAGGACAGGTTCTGATCTGTTAAAAGAGGCTCTCCTATGTGAAGAGTGATGAGCGGATGCTTTACGCCCAGCAGTCTTCTTAATGGGCCCGGTCGCCTGTATGTGATTACTGTCGGAATAACAGGAATGTTATATCTGTGGGCAAACTCAAATGCGCCGCGTTTGAAGGGACGGATAGGGCTGTACCACTGCCACCGGCAGCCTTCCGGAAAAACATGAATCCATTGCTTTTTGGAATGAAGTTCGTCAAATGCCTCGTAAAATTTTCTGTTTCCGGCAAAATCCCGGGTTACAGGAATGCCGCCCGCGCCACGGATAAGCCCTTCGTCGCTTCCGCCGAGATTTTCCGCGCGGGCAGGGAACCAGAGCACTTTTCTGACCGCCTGAACCACGGCGAGAAAATCCCATCTGTATACATGGTTGCATACTGTCAGCGCGCCGTCTTTAAATAGCTTTTTGTTGCGGCGGAGGTTTTCCTTACCCACAAATCTAATTCCGTAGCGGATATGCTGCAGCAGAAATACGAGCGTAAAAATTCCCGCGTAGACCGCTGTATGGCGGAGGCGGGACTTAAGGCTCTTGTCCAGAAACGGGTAGGTTCCGTCTACGACAACCTCACGGAGTTTTTTTGGAAAGAGAACCGGCTGGTCGGGCTTTTCCGGCCACTTTGTGCCGGTTTCCGGAATATATACATCTGCCCTTGTAATGTGCTCAGTCATGATGCGTCAGATTTCCTATCCTTATTGTTCGTTATCAGCGTGTGGTTGTTATTTCGTTCCAACCGGTAACAAGACGGTCCACGACGGTTTTTGCGAGTGTCATTGACATCTGGGCCTTTGCCATTGCTGTGGTTACATCGTGAATGTCCACGCTGTCCGGGTCTGTGATGAGCTTCTGCGAGATTGTGTCCACATCATTCTGCTGCCTGTTCATTGCGCTGAACGCCTCGCTAAGATACTCGCCGAACGATTTTTCTTTTACGCGCTGGTTTTCTTCCGCAGATGAAAGAATATTTACATGTGGAGAAGTTGTCAGCGGATTTGTATTCTTGATGTTTTCAAAGCCCTTCATCTGAAGAACCTGCATTTCATTGATTTTCATTGTTTACCACCCGCCTCCATTTTAGCACTATTAGCGGCCGATTTCAAGGGCAGAGTTGAACATGTCCTTTGAGCCTTCAATGACAGTTGTGTTCGCCTCGTATGCGCGACTTGCGGAAATAAGATCCACCATTTCGTTTACAATGTTTACATTGGGGTATTCCACATAGCCCTTGTGGGGACCTGCCTTGATTGCGTCCGGATGGTCAGGATCGTAAACGAGTTTTCCCTCGCTTGTGTCCTTTACAATTTCCTGAACCTTTACGCCTTTTCCCGGACCGTTGTCCAGATTACTCGGAAGGTATGGAGTTCTGAAAGTGGGGTTTGCGTCTGCCACCGGGCGGAATACTACGCGGCTTCTTTTAAAAGATCCGCCTTCCTGTGTGCGTGTTGTCGACGCGTTTGCTATGTTGTTTGATATGACATCAGTGCGGAGTCTTTCCGCGCTGAGTCCTGTAGAAGCGATATTAATTGAAGTAAAAAGTCCCATATATTCCCCCTTTCTTAACAGACTCATGCACCGAAAGAAACCTTAAGGTCTTGAATCAGTTCTTTTGGTGCTCCCAATCCGGAGCAGCGCTCCGACTCATGCACCTAAAGAAACCTTAAGGTCTTGAATCAGTTCTTTTGGTGCTCCCAATCCGGAGCAGCGCTCCGACTCATGCACCTAAAGAAACCTTAAGGTCTTGAATCAGTTCTTTTGGTGCTCCCAATCCGGAGCA
>CAYFWC010000001.1:147929-201750 GCA_964346805.1 uncultured Treponema sp.
TTGAATCAGTTCTTTTGGTGCTCCCAATCCGGAGCAGCGCTCCGACTCATGCACCGAAAGAAGCCTTAAGGTCTTGAATCAAATTTTTTTGGTGCTCCCATTACCTTGACGGCGACATTGCTGTGCGCACTTGGTTGAACTCAAAATTTTCAAGCTGGCTCAAAAGTCTGTACTGCATCTGAATCTTGATTACATTCATGGCTTCTGTCTCTACATCCACACTGTTCCCGTTGGCGTTTTCTGTCGAGGCCCAGTCAACCGTGCGGCGCGGCTTTACCTCGCGCCAGTCCTTTACATTGTGAATCGAAAAGTGGCGAGAATCAGTCCTGTCCAAGTCAAACGAGTTGCGGGCGTTTTCTTCCGACTCAAATGCACGCTTTAACTCGCTCTCAAAATTAACGCTTGAGCGCTTGAAGTTGGGAACTTCGGCATTGGCGATATTGTTTGCCGTTACCTGATAGCGCAGTGCATTGACATCGAGCGCGCGAGATAATAAATCAACTGACCGGTTAAATGAGTTCATATCCTTATTGTCGGAAAATGAGGGGCAAAGTTTAGTATAAATTGGCGCGTTTGCCGGAGAAAGGTATTCGCGCGCGGAGTTTTACGGGCAAGATGGCCTACCTGTCCGCGCGGCGGCAATATGAGTTATTTTTTTATAAGAATGAATCCTGTTCCTGCCCAGTAGGCCATGCATAGAATCGCCGTAACAAGCGGAGAGACTCCCGTAGTCCACAAAGCCTCTGTTACGGCCGGCGATACAAGGCACAAAGCAAGCGCTGCGTAGGCCGCGGCCCTGTTCTTCGCGGAAAGTCTTGAATTCTGTTTTTTCACAAAAACCGGCGGCTCAAGCTTTGGCAGCAGGAGCAGCATCGCCAGATACATAAGGGGCTTCGCAAATAAATAGAAGAAAGGAAAAGGAAGCGGCGAGACGCAGACTCTGAACGGAATGTAAACCGCAAAAAATCCCATGTAGAAGGGCAGGATATTTGCAAAGCGGTCCTCCAAAGATTCTTTTTTATCAAGAAATAAGAATGCCGCCGTAAGGACTGCCAGCGGAATGAAAATCTGGCCAAAAAAGACATGGAGGAAATTCAGCGTAAACGAATCCGGCGTTCGAAAATAAAACGGTGAGAAAAAATATTTGTAGGCGCAGAATACCGCTCCGATAAACAGGCCTGTGAATGCGAGAAAGATGTGCTTCGCGAAATTCGCAATACCGGTCCTGCGGCACCATACACCAAAACCCAGCGGAAATAATAAAAACAAAAATAAAAGCATGGTTTTATAATATCAGAAATAAAAAAAACTTGCAATAATGAAGCTTTTTGGATATAATATCAGAATGTTTAAAGAATTTCTTCCTTATGATGTTGTCCGCAACAATGCGCTGAAACTGGCGCACAAAATCTACAACGAGGGCTTTGTTCCCGATGTTCTCTATTGTTCTCTCCGCGGCGGTGCCTATATGGCAAATGTCGTCAGCGAGTATTTTAAAATTGTCAGAAAAGACTGCCATCCTGTTTTATACGCTGCCGTTGTAGCCCGCTCATATACTGATATCCGTGAGAATACGAAGCTCATGATTGACGGATGGACATATCCGCCGGAGCGTCTTCGCCCGGGCGACAAAATAATGCTGGTTGACGATATATTCGACACGGGCAACACAATCAACGCCCTTGTGGAGATTCTTCTGGAGAGGGGAATTCCCCGTCAGGATATTAAGGTTGTTGTCCACGACTACAAGCATTTTACCTACAAGGCCCAGCGTGATATTGTTCCCGACTACTGGTGCCGTAAGTTTGAGATTACAAAGCCCGAGGAAGACCGCTGGATTCATTATATGAGCCATGAGCTTGTCGGCTTGAGCAGGGAGGATTTGGAGTCCCATTACTATAATGCGGATCCCGAACTCCGCCCTGTTCTTGAAAATCTTTTAGGCAAAAAGGACTGAATTTTATTTTGAAACTGAATAAGCTTTTACCGGCCCTGCTGGTAGCCATGGTTTTCGCGAAATCTCTTTTTGCGGAAGTTACGGTTGTAAATCCGGTTCCCGGCACTTATGCCAATCCCCAGACTCTGGTAATTGAGGCGAACGGCGGCGAGGAACTGTATTATTCCTTTAGCGGAACCGATCCTCTGGTTCAGGGATTTGCCTATGACGGACCTGTTCTCCTCGATGTAACTGGAAATGTTGAGGTCCGTGTCGTAAGTCTTGATGCGGAGCAGAACAGGACTGAGCGTAAAGTGTCTTATTCAGTGAGTCCTGCCGAACCGGAAAACGCCGAGCACAGCGCCTTTATAAAATCTATGGAAACAGGCCCTGTTTTTGAATACACGGCCGGAAGCGGTATTTCTATTCCCTTTACGATGTCTTATTCATTCGCAGATTCATCTGAGGAAAAAGTCTCTTTTGAGAGGGGGAGAAAAATTTCTCTCTCTCAGGCGGCTACTGTAGAACGCTTTCTTCCCGTTACAATAACAGATTCCGTCAGTTTCTGGCGTTTTGTAGTTCATATACTGCCTTCTCAGGCCGGCGTTCTTTCCCGTAAGCCTGTGCCATTTAAAATTCAGAACTGGTCAAAACTTATTTTTACGGATTCCAGAACAATTTATTCTCTGGACGGAGACTGGTGGCAGAGCGCGGCTCAGGTTCTGACCATTGACCGGAGCGAAAGCAATAAAATTTATTTTCAGAGCGCCGACTATTCTGCGGAAAATCCGGTTACCGAAGTTGTTCTTCCGCCAAAACCTTCTCTTTCTGTTGAGCGTCAGTTTGACGGCAGCGTAAAGATTTCAGTGGACAAAAAAAGCGTAAACACCGACTCCTTTTGTCTGGCATCTTCCGCATCCGCAAAGACAAGGCTTGTCGCGCCGGGGCTGTACAAGGAAATTGTAATAGATACTTTTGCGGGCGATAAAATAGATGAGAATCTTCCTCTTGATGTTTACTGCGACGGTGTTTATCAGGGAACTCTGCTTGCTTCTGTTGAGCTGAACCGTGTTACGCCGGATATTCCTGATATTCACGCAAGCTTTACGGGGCCGTATTCCCGCGACGATGTGTATCTGACTGCAAGCGCCTCAAAAAAACTAAAGCTTTTCGCAAGCATTTCTGACCCTGTGGAAATACAACCTTCTTTTACAATGCCCGATCTTAAATCCGTAAAATTCAGTCAGGGGGATTTTTCCGCCTACGACGGAAAGCGCATTACGCTTTTTGCCGACACGGAGAAAATTCTTGCCTACAGAGTTTCCTTTTACTCGGAGGATGAGGACGGAACAAAAAGCGCGAATGCCGAATACTCTGTAATAATCGATAAATACAATTATTATGTTGACGCTTCAAGCGCTTGTCAGGACGAGGACGGTAGCCCCTTTTCGCCTTTTAAGAGTCTTGCCGGTCTTTCTAAAGTCGTAAACTCCGGTGCTTTCGCCCGTTTCTTTGTCAGGGGCGATGCGTCTCTTTCTTCGGGTGAAGTAAGTCTTACCGCCAATGTTGAATTTTCAGGTACGGACGGCGCAAGAATTATTCTGCCGGCAAACTCTGTCATTGTGATGAAGAACGCAGGTCTTTTTGCGCGGAACATTGTTTTTGAGAAAGTTTCCGGCACCGCCGCAGCAAAAAAGCCAAGAGCCGCCGCAAAGGCACTTACAAATATGTTCATACTGAATCATTCCGCGGCCACTTTCAAAGACTGCGCCGTAATCGCAGGGTTTTCCGGTGACGGAAGTGTATTCAGTTTGTCGGGTTCGGCCCTAAGCATTGAGTCCACTGGAATTACGAGCAGCGCACAGGGCTATACCTGCGCCTTGTCCGCCGGGGACTCAAAGATAAACATAAAGAATTCCCGTGTGCTGTGCGTCGGAGATACTGCCGTAAACTTTTCCGTAAACGGCGGTACTGTATTCCTGGAAAATAACTTTGCCCAGATAAGCGCACGCATGGGCCGTCCCGCGGAATTTATTGACGCAGGAGTTTCTCTGGTTGACAACAAATTCACTGCGGAAATCGCCGGCAAAGGACCGGGCTTTAAAATGATTTATACAGCCGGTAAAACCAAATTTCTTGCTGACGAGGGCAATATCTACAAATGATTACCGTAGGCTTTGACGAGGCGGGCAGGGGACCTCTGGCAGGTCCTGTCTCCGCCGGGGCTGTGATTCTTCCTCCGGGCTTCCCGGTTGAGATTTTGAATGACTCAAAAAAGATGTCGGAGAAAAAACGCTGGGCAGCGGAAACCTTGATAAAGGAAAGGGCCTTGTGGGGCGTTGCCTTTGTTGACGAAAAGGAAATTGACAGAATCAACATTCTTGAGGCAAGCCTTCTTGCAATGAGGCTGGCCTTTAAAAAAATGTATTCTGGACTTGACGCCTGGTGCCTGAATAAGGGCTTTGATAAAAATGATTTTTCACTGGAAAAACTGAGCGGAATTGCGGACGGAATCTATGTCCCCGAAGTTGAGATTCAGTGTCAGGCGGCGGTCAAGGCTGACGCGAAATTTCCGGAGGTGATGGCGGCAAGTATTCTTGCAAAAACAGCGCGCGACCGCTTTATGACAGAGGCGGACAAAAAATACCCGGAATACGGCTATGCCCGGCACAAGGGATACCCGACGGCGGCGCACAAGGCCGCCTGCCGGAAATACGGTCCCTCTCCTATTCAGAGGATGACCTTTAAGTACTAGCTTCTTTTGCTTACTACATGGATGCGGCCTGTCTTTTTAGGCGCGTTGGGGTCTACGGGACGGGCATCGTCATCGGCCTTTGGGCCCTTCTTGCGGTAAACGAGTTTTCCCTCTCCGCCGTGTCCGTATTTTGCCTCTTTGGCAGCCTTGCGCTCCGCGCGGAGTTTTTCGCGCTCCTTTTTGTTTTTCTGAATGAATTTGAGCGACTCGTCCAGGCCGTTCAGGAATTTCTGCATGTCCTCTTCAAAAACAGCAATCTGATGCCTGTCTGCGCCCGCGCCGTCTCCCTTTTTGCTTTCCACAACCTGCAAAAAGACATCGCCCAGACGATTTTCTTTTACATTAAAAAAATAAGAGCGGTTTGTAAGAGTGATTGCCGATGTGTAAAGTTCTCCGCGAATACCCATAAATTTGCCTCCTTTATAGCAGAAACGGGTTTGTGCTTATGCGTCCAATTGCCTTTTATACAGGCTAAATTTTATTGGCGTCTCCTTCCCTGACTTTTAGGTGGATTTTCTGCTATAATATCATTACGGGAAAAAAAAATCAAGCCTTTTTGAACTTTCTGTTGACATAAACTGCGGAATAGTGTAAAATATTCAAGAAAATTACAAAAAATGTAGGTGTTTTCAAATGGAAGATGACATTTTAACTATTGAGGATGTGGCAAAATATCTTCGTGTCTCAGAGCGTACCGTTTATGACTGGGCGCAAAAAGGTGAGATTCCCTCTGGGAAAATAGGAACAGTCTGGCGCTTTAAAAAGTCTGAGATTGAAAAATGGGTAAACGAGCGCCTTTCATCCTCTTCGCATTTTACCTCTCCAAATGTTGCTGTTCAGATAAAAAATATTCTTTCTCCGGACAGAATTATTTTTATAAATCAGTCTACAAAGCGCGATGCCCTGGTTGAGCTTTCATCAACACTGGCAAAGGCTCCTCAGGTAAAATACGCAAAGGAACTTGAAACAGAAATATTAAAGCGTGAGGAGCTTATGTCCACAGCCATAGGCCGCGGCATTGCGATTCCCCATGTCCGCCTTTCAAGTGTAACGGATTTGGTTATGGCCGTCGGTATATGCAAGAGTCCTGTAATTGACTTCCAGACAATAGACGACATTCCTGTCCGCCTTCTGATCATGATTGCGGCGGCCTACAACCAGCATTCCTATTACCTGCAGACACTGTCTTTCCTTAGCACAAAACTTAAGGACAACAGCCTCCGCGACGGCCTTTTGAACGCCGCCACGACAGGAGATGCGTATACTCTCCTGCTGAATGCGTAGTCAGGGTAAGTCAACGCCAATCCAGTTCTTCGTATCTCTCTGCTCCTGTGCTATGAGTCCCATATCTACAGGAGCGGTGGTTTCGCAGAGAAGGTAGTTCACCCCGTCAACCTCGATGCGCGCACCCTTGTAAGGCAGGTTCACACCGAACACTGCGTGCGAGTAGACACCTGATACGAAGAGTTCTGTCTTTACGCCGTAATGTTCCATGAGGACGCAGAGCAGGAGCGAGCGGCTGTCACAGTCCGAGCCCTGGTTTTGCAGGACGCTTGTAAGATCGTTAAAGTCGCTTTTATCCTGTTTTCTGGCGTAGGAAAAATCCTGAACCCAATTTAAAAGCTTTCTGCAAATCTCAAGACTGGTTGTCTCGGGATTTTGCGAGGCGGCTTTGCAATAAAGCGCCTTGCAGATGCTTTCTGCCGCACAGTCCAATGTCGAGTAGGCTTGACGGAAAATCAGTCTGTAATATCTCTGCCAGGCTTCCTTCCATTCCTTTTGTTTCGCGTATAGCGTCAGCACGCTGAATTCCCTGTCTATGACAAAACGACCCGCTTCCTTCGCGTTCTGGGGAATACTTGTGAAAATTTTCTTGCCGTCGAGTGTAATCTGAATCTCTTCCTTTTTGTCTGAATCGTAAGCATAGGAGGTGAGTATTCCTGGCAGGCGGAGGTCCTTTTTGTCAAGGGCGACGGAGTCGAGGCACGACGATATGAACTGCTGGCAGTCATCCGCGACGTCGCTGTCAGCATAGCACAGGACAACCATATGCATTTCTTTTTCCGGAAGTGTGAGTGCTATGCCCCAGCCGGCCTGTGAAGGAAGGTTTTCTGACAGCCGGAATTTATATGTGGCGATTGCGGCTGGGCGATTTCGCCAGAGAAAACTGTCAATCTCGCCGTCCGCATTCAGTTTGTTCAGCACGTCTTCCATCGCAAGATTGTTTTCCTTGTATTTTTCCATTGAATACATCTGGATTGCGACACGCACTTTCATAAAGGAGTGCTCGAGATAATATGAGAGCCCGTCTTTTGCCGCCTCTGTTACTTTAAAGCCTTCGGGCAAATCAAGCATCCATCCGTAATATGAGGAAGAAAAGAATTCGGCATGGGACAGTGCGGGGACAAGTGTTATGATAAAGACAAGAACAAGGGATTTAAATAATTTCATTAGACTCCCATAAAAAGTCTTGCAGGAAAATTCAGTTTCCGAAAAGACTTTTTAGCGTGCTTCGAGAGAAGCACAGTTGATAAGAAAGTTCGCGACGCGAACTTGCAGATAAAAAAGAGAACAATATCTTGTGACTTTTTTATCATGCCTCCAGGGGCGGGAAGGCTGTAAACGGAAGTAATATGAGTGACTTTTTTTCCGTATTCCCTGACTTCCGTTTTTCCGCTTTCTCCTATTGATTATCGGCAGTTTTTTCATTACCTTATAGAAAATGAATTCGATTCAGCCTATACCTATAATATACCAAGATTCTGAAATTGTCATCATAAATAAGAGGGCCGGACTTGCAGTTCAGGGCGGAGCCGGTATTGTCCATTCCGTTGACACCGACCTGGCGGCGGAACTCGGGCAGAAAATATATCTGGTTCATCGCCTTGACAGGGAGACCGGCGGTCTTTTGATTTGCGCGAAGTCGTCCGCCGCCGCCGCCAAATGGACTCGGAGGACAGGAGAAAAATCTGTCGTAAAGGAGTATAAGGCTCTGGTGACAGGCGTTCCGCGGAAAAAATCAGGCAGACTCAATTTCGAGATAGATGACCGGGGTGTAAAGAAGCGCGCGGAGACTTTTTACGAGCTGGAAAAAGTTTTTCCGGCGGCGGAGGACAGTCTTGTGCCGGATCTTTCTCTCTTAAGGCTGAGGCTTGGAACCGGCCGCATGCACCAGATTAGAATTCATCTTGCAAAGGCGGGGTATCCTATTTGCGGCGATGACCGGCACGGAAATTTCAAGATGAATAAAATCTTGAAAAAGGAGATGGGAATAAAGCGGCTTTGTCTCTGCGCATTCAGGCTTACGCTCCCGCTTGCAGACGGCCTCAGAATTTTTGAGATACCTGTTGATTTTGAGTAAAATATATTGACAATTTTTTTTCAAAATGCTATTATGCTTGCGTACATTTTAATATTCTTTTAAAGTGGACTTGCGCAAGCAGGTCTTTTTTTGTATTAAGGCAGTTGAATGGATTTTATTGACCTAAACACAATTCCTCATTATACAGAGTGTTCGGCACTGGTAAAGGCCATGGGCTACATACTGGTTGAGCTGAAGATAATTCCGCAGAAGACTACAGTTCACATAAACGCTGTTATTGCTCCTCAGGACTCTTCAAAAACTATTGGCGTGGAGGACTGCTCGAAAGTTCATCACGCTCTGCTCCCCCGTATTGAGGCTATTCTTGGAACCGATGACACTTATATGGAACTTACATCTCCCGGAACCGAGCGCAATATCAGAAATGCGGCCGAGTTTGAGCTTTTTAAGGGCAGGGGAATAAGGGTCTGGGACAAGATTCTTTCTGACTGGGTTGAAGGAACTATTATTGAGGCGGACAACTCTTCCGTCACTTTGGCCGTTGGTCAGGAAAATAAAATATTTAAATATGAAGATATCGCAAAGGCGAAATTCTTGCATTCATAAACTAAGGGGATTTTTTTATGGCAGCAAAAACAAAAAAATCAGCAAAGGCTCAGCAGACATCGCAAGATGGAATGGCAGAGGCAATCAAGGCGCTGATGGAGGAAAAAGGACTTTCTAAGGAAGCTGTTGAATCAGCGATTGAATCTACTTTAAAGGCTGCATACAAACGTGCTCACGGAACAAACGAGAATGCTGTTGTTACTTTTGATGAGGACGAGAACGGACTTCCTGTCAAGGTAACAATTTATTCACGCAAGGAAGTTGTTGACGGTGTTTATGACCCTGTAATGGAAATTGAACTGGAGGACGCGCGCAAGCTCAGTCCTGACTGTGATATCGGTGACGAACTTGACATTCCTGAAGATCCGATGTCATACGACCGCTCCGCTGTTTCTACGGGAAAGCAGTCTGCCCACCAGGGGTTTAATGAAAGCTACAAGGACAACCTTTACAATGAGTATAAGGATAAGGTCGGCGGAATTATCATCGGTTACATTCAGCGCGAGCGCAACGGTACGGTTTATGTTGATCTCGGAAAGGTTGAGGGTGTGCTTCCCGTAAAATATCAGTCTCCGCGCGAGAAATATGAGAAGAATGAGAGAATCCGCGCTTTGGTTGTTGACATTTCAAAGACATCAAGCGGAATCCAGTTAATACTTTCACGCAGCGCACCTGAACTTGTCCGCTCAATTCTTGAGCAGGAAGTTCCTGAAATTCTTGACGGCACTGTTGAGATTAACAAGATTGTCCGCGAGGCCGGCTACCGCACTAAGATTGCGGTTTCGACAAGCCGCGAGGATATAGATCCTGTCGGCGCCTGTGTAGGACTGAAAGGTGTTCGCATTCAGAATGTCATTCACGAGTTGCTGGGAGAAAAAATTGATGTTCTCCGCTATGACCAGGATCCCGTTGTATTTATCAAAAATGCTCTCAGTCCGGCGGAGGTAAGCCGCGTCGTGATTCTTGACCAGGACAAAAAGCAGGCTCTGGCAATTGTTTCTGACAGTCAGTTCTCACTTGCAATCGGCAAGCAGGGACTGAATGTTCGTCTTGCGAACCGTCTTTGCGACTGGAGTATTGATGTTAAGACTGAAGATCAGGCCGCCGAGATGGACTTCTCTGAAATTGCGACAAGACAGAATGCCCAGAATCTCTTTAATGACGCCCCGGACTATGAGGAAATTACGGCAATTGCCGAACTGCCCGGAGTTGATACACGCGTTGCGGATCTTCTCAAGGCTGCCGGCATTGAGGATGTTCAGAAGTTCATTGACGACTACGATTCAATTAATGTAGAGGGCGTTTCCAAGGAAGACTTGGAAAAAGTGAACGAGCTTATCAATCAGAATGTTGAGTTTGTCGAGGAAGACAGTGCCGAAGCGCCTGCTTCCGGCGAGCAGGCTCAGAGCACCCCGGCGGAAGAGAGTCAGGATGAGGTTTACTATTGTCCTGAATGCGGAACGGAAATAACTCTCGACATGACACATTGTCCCAAGTGCGGAGTCGAGTTTGAATTTAAAGAGGACGAGGAATAAGACTTAATGGCAGAAGAAACCGAAAAGAAAAGCGGAGTTGTATTACACAAAAAATCAGCGGCTCAAAGACCCGTAGCGGCGCCTTCAACTCAGACGCCTGTTGAAAAAAAGAAAAAGGTTGTTTTGGTAAAAAAGCGCCCGCAGACGACAGTTTCAGTCAGCGGAGCAAAACCACCCGTACAAAAGACTCCTTCTTCTGCCGCACCCAAGCCTCAGCCTGCGGCGCCCGCTCCTTCTCAGACTGAAGAAAAGAAGGTTGCTCCGGTCGTAGCGGCAGAACCTGCACCTGTAAAGACAGAGACTCCGGCTCCTGCAAAACCCGCGGAGCAAAAACCGGCTACAGCTCAGCCGGCTCCTAAACGCAATACAACATTTACGCTCAATTCGGCCCGCCCGAATGTAAAGGCTGGTAACTTGAGCGAGCATCCCCGCGGCCAGTGGAATAATAACCGCAGCGGCGGACAGGGCGGTGTCCGCGGAAATTTTGGCGGCTACAACAATAATAACGGACAGGGGCGCACAGGCGGATTTACCGGCGCACAGGCCAGAGCCGGCTACCAGAACCGCGAGCGCGACAACCGCAACGGCGGACAGGGCGGCGGCTTTAACCGCGGACCCGGCGGATTCAACCGCAACGGCGGACAGGGCGGCTTTAACCGCGGCCCCGGCGGATTCAACCGCAATGGCGGACAGGGCGGCGGCTTTAACCGTGGTCCCGGCGGACAGGGCGGCTTTGGAGGAGGCGGAGCGGCTTTTGCTCCGAATACCATGGCCGGCGGAAAACCTGGGCAGGGTGTTCAGAAAAAGTCTTTCAAGGGAAAGAAGCAGGTTTACAGCCGCAAAGTCCGTGAGGAAGCTTTTGACGAGGACAAGTTCTACGAGAGCAAGAAAAAGGTTGAGACTCAGGTCAGCGATGTTCCCAAGTCAATTGACATTATGGAAACAATCTCTGTTTCTGATCTTGCCAAAAAAATGAATCTAAAGGCCAGCGAAATTATCGCAAAACTCATGACGATGGGGCAGATGGTTACAATTACCCAGTCCATCGATTCCGATACAGCCACTTTGCTTGCCGCTGAATATAACTGTGAGGTTCATCTTGTAAGTCTTTACGATGAGACTGTAATCGCTCATGATACTGCAAATGACGACATGCAGCTGCCTCGTCCTCCGATTGTTACTGTCATGGGACATGTTGACCACGGAAAGACAAAGACTTTGGACGCTATCCGCAAGACACATGTCGCGGAAGGTGAGGCCGGCGGTATTACACAGAAAATCGGTGCCTACTCAGTGAATACACCCAAGGGAAAGATTACATTCCTTGATACCCCGGGTCACGAAGTATTCACTATGATGCGCGCCCGCGGTGCCCAAATTACGGATATCGTAGTTCTGGTTGTCGCAGCCGATGACGGTGTTATGCCTCAGACACTCGAAGCCATTAACCATGCGAAGGACGCAAAGGTTCCGATAATTGTCGCCGTCAACAAAATTGATAAGCCCGACGCAAATCCTGACCGTGTTCGTACTCAGCTCACGGAACTGGGACTTACTCCTGAAGACTGGGGCGGAGACACACAGTATGTGAATATTTCCGCTCTTAAAGGGCAGGGAATTGACGACCTTCTTGACGCGATTCTTCTTCAGGCTGAAATGCTTGAGCTGAAGACTGTCTATGACTGCCGCGCCGAGGGTAAGATCCTTGAGTCACGCATTGACCAGGGACGCGGAGTTGTTTCTTCTATTATTATCGAGAGAGGAACACTGCACCAGGGAGATCCCTTTGTCGCCGGTATTTACGCAGGACGCGTACGCGCTATGTTCAGCGACCGCGGCAAACGCATTCAGGAGGCGACTCCTTCCATGCCTGTCGAGGTTATCGGAATTGAGAATATGCCTAACGCCGGTGATCCGTTCCAGGTTACCGAGAGCGAAAAGGAAGCCCGCGCGATTTCTACAAAGCGTGTTGAACTAAAGCGCTTTGAGGACGCAAAGGCTGTCAAGAAAGTTACCCTCGACAACCTCTATCAGACTATTGATGATCATGAGGTTAAAGAACTTAAAGTTGTCATTAAGGCGGACTTGCAGGGTTCCGCCGAGGCTCTTAAACAGGCTTTGGAAAAACTTTCAACAAAAGACATCCGCCTTGTTGTTATCCACTCAAGCGCCGGTGCCATCAACGAAAGCGATGTCATTCTTGCCGCCGCCGACAACAATGCGATTATTATCGGATTTAATGTTCGTCCTACTCCCAAGGCAAAACTTTTGGCCGAGACGGAAAAGGTTGACATCAGAAAATACTCTATTATCTATGAGGCTGTAAACGAAGTTAAGGCCGCAATGGAAGGTATGCTCAGTCCCGATACAAAAGAGCAGGTTATCGGTACTGCGGAAATTCAGAATACTTTCAAGGTTCCCAAAATCGGAACAATTGCCGGTTGCTATGTCTCGGACGGAAGCATCAAACGCAATTGCGGCGTCCGTCTTATCCGCGAGGGAATCGTTGTCTATACTGGAAAGATTTCTTCACTCAGACGCTTTAAAGACGATGCCAAGGAAGTGGCCAAGGGCTACGAATGCGGTGTCGGTCTTGAAAACTGGCAGGACATTAAGGTCGGCGACCAGATCGAGGCATTTGAGTATGTTGAGGTTGCCCGTAAACTCGGTGACGCTTTGATTGACGATAAGTCTAAGAACGAAGCCGCCGCCGCCGAGCAGCGCTCTGAAGCCGCCGCAAAAGCCGCCGAGCTTGCCGCTGAGGAAGCGGAGAAGATCGCTCAGGAAAAAGCTTTTGCCCGTGCCAAAAAAGAGGCTGCGGAATCAAAGGCCGGCGCTCACGGAGTTAATCCCCGTCATGCACCAGCCTCGGACGCAGGTAATGATCCTACCGGAGGAAATGCCTAATGGGTCAGTACAGACTCCTGAAACTGGGCGGGCAAATCCGCGGTATGATTGCAGAAATGCTTTTGCGCGGGGATATAAAAGATCCCCGTGTGTCAAACTTTCTGACAATCAACCGTGTTGAGGTTGCCAAAGATTTAGCCCATGCAAAAGTTTATGTCTCAACCTTTATGTCGGAGTCAGAGCTTAATCGCGGTGTTGAAGGTCTTTCCAATGCGGCAGGATTCATTCAGTCCTCGATTGCGAAAAAGCTTACGATAAGACAGTTTCCGCACCTGCATTTTATTGCCGATACATCGATCCGTGACGGATACGAGATTACCAAAAAGATTGATGAGATTATAAAAGAGGACGCGGAAAAAAGTGCAGGGGCGGGCGAACAGAATTCTGCCGTTGCCGAATAAATGGAATCGCCGGATTTTCTTACAAGTCAGATAATAACATACATAGGAAACAAGCGGACCCTGCTTGAAAACATTGCGGCGGAAGTGTCGCTGATTCAAAAGAATTTGTACGGTTCCTGTTCTTCTATGGGGCGCCTTGTCTGCGCCGACTTATTCTCAGGATCGGGAATTGTTTCCCGCATGCTGAAACAGTTCAGCAGAAAAATATATGCGAACGACCTTGAGCTTTATTCAAGGGTTACGAATGAATGTTATCTCTCAAATAAAGGTGATTTCCCAAAGGCTGAATACGAGTCTTGCAAGAAAATTATTGAGGCGGAATGCGCCTCCCGGCTCCGATCCTTTTTGAGCGGAAATGATTCACACTGCCGGAAAAAGAAACTGCCGCCGGACAACAATTTAAAATACGCAGGTCTTGTCTCCAAAAATTATGCGCCGCTTGACGACGATAATATTCAAAAAGGTGAGAGGGTTTTTTACACGAGGGAAAACGCCCTGCTCATAGACCTTTACCGCGCCTTGATTGATGAGGTTGTAAATGATGAGAGCGTGAAAAAATATTTTCTTGCGCCTCTTTTGGCTGAGGCAAGCGTTCATGTAAATACAAGCGGTGTGTTCAAGGGCTTTTACAAGAGCAAGAATACTGGACTCGGCTCTTTTGGCGGCGACGGAAAGAACGCGCTGGGCCGCATAATGGGGCGTGTAAGTCTTAAGAAACCTGTTTTTAGCGACTATGACTCTGAGACGGAGATATTTCAGAGAGATGCCGTTGAGTTGGCTTCAGAACTGAAATCTCTTGACCTTGCGTATCTTGACCCTCCCTACAACCAGCACCCGTACGGCTCAAATTATTTTATGCTGAATCTTATTGCGGAAAATAAAATTGAGGGCGAACTGAGTCAGGTTTCCGGAATTCCGAGGAACTGGAACAGGTCTGTCTTTAACAGGCATAAGGACGCTCTCTGCGCGCTGCAAAAAATTGTAGAGAATTTGGACGCGAAATATTTGATTCTCTCTTATAACTCTGAGGGTTTTATTTCTTTTGAGCAGATGACTGGAATGCTCGGCAGTTACGGTGATGTAAAAACGGTTCAGATTACATACAACACTTTTCGCGGCAGCCGCAACCTAAAGGCCCGTGATATTCATGTAAAGGAATACCTTTTTGTGCTAAAAAAGAGATAGGAACCGAAAAAACTGAGGTTTCCTGCAAGACTTTTTATAGGAGATGGGATAAAAAGTCTCGCAAAATGGTGCTCGCCTTTTTATCAAAAAGTTCGCCGCGCGAACTTTTTTATTGACAGTGCTTCTTTCGAAGCACGCTAAAAAGTCTTTTCGGAAACTGAGGTTTCCTGCAAGACTTTTTATAGGAGTATAGATGACTGATTCAAAGGTTTCCGGTCTTGTTCTGCTGAATAAAATTCCCGGTATGACAAGCTTTTCGGCGATTGGCCGCGTAAAACGGATTCTGTCCACCCGCAAGGTGGGGCATACCGGAACGCTTGACTCTTTTGCGCAGGGGCTTCTCGTTGTCTGCGCAGGCTCACTGACCAGGCTTGCAGGACTTATCACGGCTTTTGACAAAACCTATGAGGCTGTGATTGAGTTCGGTGTGCAGACCGATACGCTTGACCCCACCGGTGAAGTTGTAAAAACCGCGCCGCTTCCGTGCCTCGATGCTCTGCTGTCTTCACTCAAAAAATTCTCCGGCGACATTATGCAGACTCCGCCCGAGTTTTCCGCGATAAAGATTAACGGTCAGCGCGCCAGCGACCTGACACGGGCTGGGAAGAAAGCCGTCATTCCTCCGAGGCCTGTAAAGGTTTACGAAAGTGTCTTGCTTGAAATTGAATTTGACGACGGTAAAAAAATAAATTACGGCACGGATCTTTATAATACGGAAAAAAGAGTTCGCCGCGCAAAAATCCGCTTTACGGTAAGCAAGGGAACTTACATACGCTGCCTCGCTCGTGATATCGGGGAGGACTGCGGTTCTGCAGGCCACCTTTCTTACTTGTACAGAACCCGTGTCGGAAACTTTAAGGTTGAGGATGCTGTAACTCTGGCTGACATAAAATCCGGGGATTATTCGGCTGAGAATGAGCCTTCCGCTAAAGATATTCTTAAACCTATGACGCCTGTCGTTGCCGCTCAGTGCGGTCTTTTTCCTGTTACGCTCAAGTCTTCCTTTGAGGATTTGTATTACAACGGCCGCCCTGTAAAAACTTCCTGGCTTTTAACCGATTCTCCTATTCCGGGAACCCTCGCCGTTTTTACGGAGAAAGGACTTTTTTGCGGCGCTCTTTCTTTTGACGGCAGGCATTTTTCGTATGAGTATATAGTTCCACGTGTTGATAAGACAAAAATGTTATGATATAATTTTTATACTAAGGTTGCGGAAATATAAAAGCTGGGCGTGATGAAAAACTATTTCCAGCCTTTGTTTGCCGGGTGAATTTCCGCACTTGAAAATTAAGCTTATAAAAGTTAAAATAAAAAAATGAAAGTCTTTTTCTGGTCCGATATTCTTAATTCTGATTTCCGTCCTTTTTCCAGAGAGCGGTACTCCGCGCTGACAATAGGCGGTTTTGACGGAATGCATGCCGGCCACAGGGCTTTGTTTGATTCAGTTTTTGAATACAGAAAGAATCATCCGGGAGTCCTTGCAGGGCTTGTAACCTTTGTTCATTCGCCGGGAGCCGTAAAAAACGCCCGGACTTACCCGGGTGACATTACGACAGAACGCTTGAAAGTGAATTATTTTGCACAAAAAGGCTTTGATTTCTGTATAATGATTGACTTTTCTGTAAATTTCAGTAAAATAAAGGGAATAGATTTTCTTGATATATTGAGAAACTTTTGTTCTATGCAATTTTTGGCGGCAGGCTACGATTTCCGCTGCGGACATAATCTTGATACCGGCGTTGCCGAACTTTCGGATTACTGTCTCCGTAACGGTTTGGAGCTGAAAGTCGTGGAGGAGATTCTTCTCGATGGAGAACGCATTTCTTCCAGCCGCATACGAAACGCAGTCTTAAATGGCGATTTTCTGGAAGCAAAAAAACTTTTAGGCTATCCGTATACATTGGATTGTAGTGAACTGCGCATAAGTAGGGGCCCGTCGGAGTTCCGACTGTCAACGATTGCAAACGGGAAAACAAGGCAAGTTTTGCCTGGGGACGGATGTTATCCGGTCCGTGTTTTTGCCGGCGACAAAATTCAACCTGTGAACGGTATGCTTTTTGTGCGTGCGGAATCCGAATTCCTTCGCCTGGAATTTCCGCCTGAGCAGAATAGTTCTTCAATACAAACTATAGAGAAAATAGAATTTTTATTTTAGGAGTAAAATTATGGCACTTTCAAAGGAATTGTCACACTCAGTAATCAGCAAGTTCGGAGCAAACGAGAACGACACAGGAAACACAAAGGTTCAGGTTGCTCTTTTGACAAAACGCATTGAGCAGCTTACAGCTCACGTTAACAACTTCCCCAAGGATACAAGCGCAAAACGCAGTATGCAGAAACTTGTAGGCGCACGCAAAAGATTCCTCAAGTATTTGCAGCGCCGTGACCTCGCCGTATACCGCGCGCTCATTCAGGAACTTGGTCTCCGCAAGTAATTTTTTATCGTTTACAAGAAGGTATAAATGTCAGTAGAAAGAGTAACCTACAAAATCGGCGACGAAGAACTCATTCTTGAGACCGGGAAAATAGGTAAACAGGCCAACGGTTGTGTTTACGCCCAGTATGCAGGAACTGCTATTATCGCCACTGTTTGTGCTTCAAGCACTGTAGTAGAGGGAATGGACTATGTTCCTGTTACAGTTGAGTACAATGAGAAATTCTACGCCGCCGGAAAAATTCCCGGCGGTTTTGTAAAGCGCGAGGGGCGTCCTAAGGACAAGGAAATTTTGGTTTCCCGCCTTATCGACCGTCCTATGCGCCCGCTTTTTGAAATGTCATTTGGACGTGAGATTCAGATTGTTCCGACATGTGTAAGCGCTGACGGCGTTCACACACCGGATATTCTTGCGGTTATCGCTTCAAGCGCCGCCGTTTCAATTTCTGATATTCCCTTCCACGGACCGGTTGCCGCTGCCCGCGTAGCTTATATCGACGGACAGTATGTTGTTAACCCGACATTCCAGCAGCAGGAAAAGGCACAGCTCGAAATCGTGGTTGCCGGAACAAAAGACGGCTTTACTATGGTAGAAGGCGGCGCGAACGAGGCGTCTGAGGATGTAATGCTCGGCGCTTTGGCTGAGGCTGAAAAGTTCATTAAGGAGATGTGTCTTCTCCAGGAAGAACTTGTTAAGAAGGCTGGAAAGGAAAAACTTCCTCTTGCGCCCCTTGACATTACACTGCAGAATGCGGCTGAAATTGAGGCAAAGGCAACTCCTCTCGTTAAGGAAGCTAACTTCCGTCCTGGAAAACTGGCCCGCGGAAAGGCTGTCGCCGAAGTTAAGGCTAAGGTTGCCGCTGAATACGCAGAACAGCTTCAGGATGAGACGCAGATGAAGCTCTTTAACGCTTTGTTTGACGACATTCAGTACAAACTTCTCCGCAAGTCAATTCTTGACGAGGGTGTTCGTATTGACGGACGCAAGTGCGATGAAATCCGTCCTATCACATGCGAGGTAAATGTTCTTCCGCGTCCTCACGGATCTGCTTTGTTCACCCGCGGCGAAACTCAGTCCCTTGCGGTTACCACTCTTGGTACTCTTCAGGACGAGCAGGCTTACGATGATATTGAGGGCGAGAGAAGCGAGCACTTCATTCTCCATTACAACTTCCCGCCATATTCAGTAGGCGAGACCGGAAAGCTCACCACAGGCCGCCGCGAAATCGGTCACGGAAACCTTGCGCGCCGCTCACTGGCATCTATGGTACCGAGCCGCGAGGAGTTCCCCTATACAATCCGTGTTGTTTCTGAAATTCTTGAGTCTAACGGTTCGTCCTCACAGGCATCTACCTGCGGCGGATGTCTCTCAATGCTGGCTGCCGGTGTTCCCCTTAAAAAGATGGTTGCCGGTATTGCCATGGGACTTATCACAGAGCCGGAGGGAGATAATCCCTACGGAAAATACAAGATTCTTTCGGATATTCTCGGTGAGGAAGACCACCTTGGAGACATGGACTTTAAGGTTGCCGGAACAAAAGACGGTATTACCGGTTTCCAGATGGATATTAAGATTGCCGGTGTTACAACTGATATCATGAGAAAGGCTCTTGCCCAGGCAAAAGAAGGCCGTCTGCACATTCTTTCTATTATGGAAAAATGCATTGACAAGCCCCAGCCGATTTCACAGTACGCACCCAAGATTCTCAAAATGAAGATTCCTGTAGACCGTATCGGTGCTTTGATTGGACCCGGCGGAAAGAACGTCAAGGCCTTGTGCGCGAAGTACAATGTTACAATCAACACAGACGATGACGGAACTGTAACAATTTACGGTTCAACCGGAACTTCTGCGGAGGACGCCAAAAAGGCTGTAAAGGGAATTACTGAAGATCCTGATGTCGGAACAATCTACACAGGTCCGGTTACCCGCATTGAGCCTTACGGTGCCTTTGTTGAAATTCTTCCCGGTAAGGAAGGTCTCTGCCACATTTCTAAGCTCTCTCACCAGCGCGTAGAAAAAGTTACAGATGTTATCAAACTCGGACAGGAAATCTCTGTTAAGCTTCTTGAGGTTGACCAGCGCGGACACCTCCAGCTGTCTTACATTGACGCTCTTGACGAGCTTGCCAAAAAAGGTAAATAATTATGAATTCTGTTCCAATTAAGGTTAAGGCTGACGAAGGGGTGAAAATCCCTGAATACAAGACAACGGGGGCGGCCGGCGCCGATGTTTGCGCCCGCATAGACACTTCCATTGTCCTGAAACCCGGCGACAAGGCTTTGATTGGAACGGGACTTTATTTTGCAATTCCGGAAGGCTACGAAATTCAAGTTCGTCCGCGTTCCGGACTTGCCGCAAAAAACGGCGTTACTGTTTTGAACACGCCCGGTACTATTGACAGTGACTACCGCGGCGAACTGAAAATAATACTTGTCAATTTAGGAAAAGAGAATTTCACAGTCAATGACGGCGAGCGTATCGCGCAGATTATCGCCGCTCCTGTAACCAGAGCCGTTTTTTCTCCTGTAGATGCCCTTGATGAGACTGAACGGGGCGCCGGCGGATTCGGTTCCACCGGAAAATAAAAACGGCGGAAACTGAAAATGCCGGTTAAGAATGTTTGAAGCCTTGTTTCTTTTATTAAAGAGAAAAATAAATCTCGTCAGAAAAGCCCTTCTAAGGTTAAAATATTTTCAGCTTGCAAGAAAAGAATACATTCACTTAAAATTCAGAAAAAGAAATTACCGTGAGCGTCTTCTTTTGCGTTATATTGTCAAAGAACTTTTTGTATATTTTTTAGTTCTCTTTCTTTTCTTCTTCCTGATTTTTTTTGTAAACCAAATTCTTCTTTCCATGAAGCAGCTTTTGGGAAAGCGTATTCCGGTCGGAGATGCGGTGAAACTTATGATTTATTCATTGCCGTATGTAATTGCCCAGTCCGCGCCTTTTGCGACACTCACAGGTTTTCTGATGTGCATAGGCCGCATGAATACCGACAATGAGGTTTTAATCTACAGGGCTTCAGGCCACTCTCTTGGAAAATTGCTGCTGAAACCGATTATGGTTATGGGCGTTTTTATCTCGCTTTTTTCTTTTTTTGTGAATGACTATCTTTTGCCGCTGGGAACTGTAAAAACCCGTGAGCAGCTCCGTAAAAGCATTCAGTCTAATCCGACCATGGAGATTGAGTCTCAGAGCGTAAAGCGTATGAATGAGACGACGGTCGTATTCGGCGATGTAAAGAATAAGGATGTCAGCGATTTGGTTTTGTTTGACCGTGACAGTGACGGAAACCAGAGAATTATTGTTGCGGAAGACACTCATGTTGATTCAGGAGCTTTAAAGGGCGTGAGCATGAGATTTGATATGAATGATGCGACTGTCGTTGTTATAAACCAGGGGAAAAAAAATACATTTGATTTGTTAAAGTCCAAGTTAATGTCGCTGCATCTTTTTGAATCCACCGTATTCAATTTTGAGAAGACGCAGACTCCCTCGGAGATGACAAGTTTTGATCTTGGAAAAAAAATTTATAAGATGAGAAAATCCGGCGACACCAATCCCCAGGAACTGAATATGAATGTTCTTGAATTCAATAAAAAATTCTCGCTTCCGTTCGGCTCCTTTTTCTTTGCCTTTCTGGCAATGCCTCTGGCGCTTTTATTCGGAAAAATCAACGGCCAGACCATAGGGCTTTTAATAGGAATTTTTATTTCATTCTTATATTGGGCAATGCTGACTGTTGGAATCCAATTGGGCTATAGAAACGGTTGGAACGGTTTTATACTGATGTGGCTGCCTAACTTTGTAATAGGGCTGGCGGGTCTCTTTTTCTATTTTAAGATAAAGAAAAAATGAAGCTGGTTTTTTATTTGTTCAGACTTTTTCTTCCTCTTTTTATTGCGTCAATGTTTACATTTGCCTTTATTCTGGAACTTGTAGACTTGATGATGAATATCTGGCGTTATATTTACAATGCTGTTCCTGTTTCTGTGGTGGGACAGATAATGATGAATTTTCTGCCTAAGACTCTGATCTGGGCGGTTCCTCTTTCTGTTCTATTCGGCTCATGTTTTATGCTAAGTTCTTTGTATTCCAAGAATGAGCTTACGGCGCTCTTTGCCTCCGGATTTTCGCTGATAAAATTTACTATGCCTCTTCTGATTTTTTCTGCGGCGCTCTCTGTAGCATTGTTCTTTTTTCAGGACAGGGTTGTTGTTAAGACAAGCAAAGTCTATGACGAAATAAAGACAAGGGCGCTCAAGCAGCAGAAAAATCAGAGTAACGACCATATAGTAATAATAAGTGAGAACGGCAGAAAAATTTACAAGGCTGAATTTTATGATGACGAGACGCAGCGCATTCACCAGCTTTTTGTCATTAACCGTGATGAAAAACATGTGTTAAAGAGCATAATTTATTCAAACTTTGCCGTATGGAATAAGGAGGACAGGCATTGGATGACTGACGGCGGTACTGAATACTTTTATGACGGAGAGAGCCTTAAAAGCGGCAGTGTGAATACTGTTGATGAACTTGAGCTTACGGAACCGCCTGAAACTTTCAGGAACAATACGCTTTCTGTGGAAAGCGCGACCATAGACGAAAGCCGTGTCTACATAAGGCATTTGCAGAGAACGGGACTTCCGTTTGCGGAAGAGTTGAGCCAGTATTACAACAAGTTCTCTTTTCCTTTTGTAGTTCTTATTGTTGCTTTTCTTTCCATAGGAATAAGCGGAAAAAGCCACAGGAATGTTTTTGTAATGAGTCTTACTCTTTCTCTTCTGGCGGCGGTTCTTTTTTATATTACACAGATGGTGACAATGCTCATGGCAAAATTCGGAATGCTTCCTCCTATGATTGGCGCATGGGCACCTGTAATCATATTTATTGGAATTAGTCTTGTATTGTTGAGATACACGCATACTTGATATATTTTTTTAGGATTTTTATATGGATTCAATTTTTACGATAAAACACAAGTGCTGCAACTCAAAGGCGAGAACTGGGTGCCTTATGCTTCCGCACGGTCCGGTGCAGACACCTGTCTTTATGCCGGTAGGAACTAACGGAGCCGTAAAGGCTATCAGTCGGGACGACCTTAATGACATTGGATTTGAGATTATTCTTGCAAACACCTACCACTGTTATCTTCGTCCGGGAAGTTCTCTCATCTGCGAGGCCGGAGGGCTTCATGGCTTTACGAAGTGGGACAAAAACTTTCTGACGGATTCGGGCGGATTCCAGGTATTCTCTCTGTCAAAAATCAGAAAGATTAGGGACGACGGGGTTCGCTTTCAGAGTAACATTGACGGCTCCTATCATCTCTTTACGCCGGAAAGTGTTGTGCGGACACAGTGCGACTTTAATTCAGACATACAGATGCAGCTTGATGTCTGCACCGGCTGGAATGAGGGGCGCCGAGCCGCGGAAGATGCTCTGCGCGTAACAAGCGACTGGCTTATCCGCGCAAAGGCTGAATGGCTCAAGGCCCGGAACGAGCAGAACTACAAGGGAATCCTTTTTCCGATTGTGCAGGGAAATTTTTTTGATGACCTCCGAAAGCAGTCCGCGGAATTTGTTGCGGCGCAGGATATGCCGGGAATCGCAATAGGGGGGTTGAGCGTAGGGGAGCCTGCAGATGAATTTGCTGAATTCCTTCAAAAGACAGTTCAGTGGCTGCCGGAAGAAAAGCCGAAATATGTAATGGGGATAGGTACGCCGGAATATATTCTCGAGGCGGTCTCGGACGGAATCGATATGTTTGACTGCGTGCTTCCTACCCGCAACGCGCGTAACGGCTCTTACTTTACTCATGACGGAATGCTGTCCATTAAACAGGAGCGCTTTACACATGACATGGGACCGATTGACAAAGAATGTAACTGCAAGGTCTGCCGTACCTACAGCCGCTCTTATCTGCGTCATCTTTTCAAGAGTCAGGAAATTTTGTCCTCAATGCTTGCAAGTTACCATAACCTTTACTTTTTAAACAATATGATAAGGGAAATCCGTAACGCAATAGAGGAAGACAGGTTTAATGATTATAGAAAGACATTCCTTGAAAGATTCTGCCGTAATGTAATAGAATAAAAATTCGGAATGCGCAAGTTTAAAATGCGCCCGTATTCAATGTTGGAAGGTGATTTTATTGAATAAGACTTTATTTTTTCTGCTGACATTATCCTTTTTCTCTGCGGGTGTTTTTGCGGAGGCGCAGACACTGGATTTGCCGCCCCGTGATGAGAGGCCTGAATACCCGCTTTCTGACAAGCGTGAAGAGAATGGGGAAAATTTCTCCGTGCAGGACCCTGTCTCTTCGGAAGTCCGGACAAATGAAGAAACCGATGTCCCCGCAGAGCCTGCCGCAGTCGTAATTGACAATCCGGAGGAGTTGAGCGGTAATAATTCTGACGGGGAAAAAATAGAACTTGCCGGCGTAAGCGACATTCCTGCGGCAAAGAGGCCTAGAACTCCTGATGCGGAAAAAGTTCGCAAGGCTTCCGAAAAGGACGAAAAAGATTCTGACCAGAAAACCCGTGACACTATTGAATACGGAATTGAGACGGAATTAAAGGAGCTGGTTCAGAAACTTATAGACAATGACGATCCCCGTTACAGCGATAGGCTTTACGACCTTTTTCAAAAGACAAAAAGCCCGAGTGTGCGCGAAAAAATTCTTGAGTATTTTCAAAAACAGGAGGACCCCTGTCTTGAGGATTACGCTGTCTCAATTTTGAATGATCCTTATGAGGAGAAAAATTCAACTGTCGAGCAGTGCTTTAAATATATTGCCGCGGTAAAAACCCGGGAGGCTGTTCCCGCCGTGGTAACGCTTTTGGAAAGCGAGAACGAGGCCTACTTTAATCCTGCCCTTACGACGCTGGGCGAAATCGGCGGCAGGAAAGAGGCAAAGTATTTAGTTGAATTTCTTGACAGACCTGACTTGACCGCGGCGCAGCGCCAGTCGCTGATGCGTGTTTTGGGAAAGCTAAAGGCTGTTGAGACATGGGATTCCCTTGTTGAGATTGCTCAGGATGACGGAGAAAATTCTTTTGTAAGAATGTATGCAGCCGAGGCAATCGGTGCAATGGAAAAAAAAGAGTCAATTCCCGTCCTTGTAAAACTCTTTGAAACTAACGACTCCAAATTGCGCTGCTATGTGATAAAGGGACTTGCGTATTTCCCTGACGACAAGGACGCAAAGAATGTTGTGGTTCAGGCTATAAAAGACGGTCAGTACAAGGTGCGTCTTGACGCTATGGATGCCGCCCTAAAAATGAAGACCGCGGATTCTATTCCCTATATTTTCTACCGGGCAAAAAATGATCCGGAGGCTTCCGTCAAGACAAAGGCATACGAGGTTCTTGCGAAATTTGACTCTGCGGAAGCGGATAAATTTCTTGTGAGCCTTATCGCGGATAAGAAATCGTCCGATAATGTCAGGAGGCAGAGTGCCGAAGCCCTTTTAAAATACGGAAAGGCCGGCCGGTCAGAGATTGCCTCCCTTGCGGAAGAAACTGTCGCCGATGACAGAAAAAAGCCCTTCCGCTATACAATCGGAAAACTAATTGCAAAATACCCTGACGAGGCTTTTGCAGGTGTCTGCAAGTCTTTCATTGCGAGCGAGGATGCTGCTACGGTAGGCATAGGGCTTGATATGTACAATTCCGGAAAATACGGCGGCGCGGAGGCCCAAATCCGTATTGTGGCCGATGATAAAAAAAACGGCCCGAATAAAAAGAGGGCTATGAAGATTCTCGGCATTGAGGAAGAGCAAGAGGACGCAAAAGCACCGGAGGAAAAAGTTTCTGACAAAGCGGAGTCCCCTGTCTCCTCTGATAACGAGCGTTAGTCTTCCTTTAGCCACAAAAGCCCGTAGGCGTCTATGCTTATCGGGTCATTGGTGTAGTATTCTCTGCCGCTGAGAATGTCAGTCACACTCTTGCTTTTTGACCATACCTTAAAGCGCAGCGGCCTCTCGCTGAAATTTCCTATTACATGAACCCTTTCATTTCTGCAGAAGGCGAATATCTCAGGCTGCTGAATGTCGTAGAACCAGATGCCGCATCCGGTAAAGTCGCTTGTTTTTTCGCGCGCCTTTATCATTGCCTTTATCTGATCGTGAATTGAGTTTTGCGGGCCTGTAAGTTTTTTATTCCATTCCTTTTTTATTCTGTGAACCCAGCGGGAGTCTGATTTTTTTGTCTCATCAACTCTGTATGAATAATCGTTGAGCATTGCGTCCTCGTCACCGGCGTACATAAGGGGAATTCCCGGCAAGGCAAAAAGAAGCCCGTAAATCATTCGGATTCTGGCAGCCGCCATTTTTTCCCATTCAGAATTTTTTTCTTTCAGCGCGCGCTCGAGACCTGCAAGACTTGCCATTGTTCCGCAAATGCGGCAGTCTCCTGTCGCCGGGTTTTCCTGGAAAGGCTCGCCCGCTGCAAATGTTCCTTCAAACCGGCCCGTATAAAATTTGTTCAGGAATTTGCGGTGCTCAAAGGCATTTATTCCAAGTGACCATGCCTCCTCGTCGCTGAAAGTCCATCCTATGTCATCGTGGCATCTGATGTAATTTACCCATGCGCAGTTCTGCGGAATTGCCCATCGTTTTTTTAGGCTGAGCGTTAACAGTCGTGCATCGCGGCTTGCAAGACTTGACCAGAAGAGGGCCATTTGCAGAGGGTTGTAGCTAAGTGCGCACTGGTCTCTTGAAATATATTTTATAACTTCGTCCGGATGAACTATCGCCTCGCTCTTGAACAGAAGGGCAGGAGCGGCTATTGCGGCGGCAAGACTGAATGCCTTTATGAGTGTGTGGGCCTTGGGGAGACTCTCGCAGACAGTGCCTTTTTCTTTCCATACAAAGGCAAGCGCATCGAGCCGCAGGACCTCTATGCCGGAATTTGCCAGAAACAGCATTTCTCTTACCATTGCAAGAAAAACGTCCGGGTTTGAGTAATTCAAGTCCCACTGGAAAGAATTGAATGTTGTCCATACCCAGCCCCCGGCTTCTTTTTCGTAAGTAAATGAGCCTCTACGCACAGAAGGAAAAATTTCACGGAGATTCTTGTTCCATTCGTCGGCTTCTTTTTTGTCCTCATAAATATAATAGTAGTTTCTAAATTCTTTGTTGCCGGCCTTTGCCTTTTTTGCCCACTCGTGCTCGTTGCTTGTGTGATTAAAAACAAAGTCTATTACCGTATGAATCCCGTTCTTCCGGAATTTTTCGGCAAGAGTCTGAAGATCTTTTATTGTCCCGAGCCTCTTTTCAACTTCGCGGTAGGAGGAAACCGCATAGCCGCCGTCATTTTCTCCGTGCGGACTTTTAAAGAGCGGCATCAGGTGAACATAGTTGATGCCCAAATCTTTAAAGTACTCGATTTTTTCTGCGAGATTCTTTAAATTTCCCGCAAACAAATCAACATAGAGCATTGTGCCGACACATTTGTTTGAAAGATACCAGGGTGTTTTTCCGTCCTTCTCCGCCCTGAGAAAGTTCTCGTCCGCCTTTTTTAAGTCGGGAGTTCTTTCCTTGTCGGCGGACGCAAGAATTTTTTCCAGACGCTCAAGAATGAGATAAAAATCCCATCGCGCCCCGTAAAGCTCAAAAAGGGCCGCGGTGAGACTGGCCATGTGTTTTTCCACTTGTGTCTTGTACATATTCGATATTATATAATATAATGCAGTGAAAGTGGTATAAAGAAAGTATCAGGAATAAAAAAAAATTCACATAAAAAAAGCCACCCTTCCAGGCGGCCTTTACTAAGAAATATTTGGGAGGCGCAGGTTAAAGGCTGGAAGAGCACTTTATCAGCGTTTCCATGGTTCTTATTTTGCAACCTCAATGTTCACAACCTTGTAGTTAAAAGGCTTTTCATTGATTGTAAACGAGAACTCCTCGTCGGCCTTGCGGTCAATGAGTTTGTCTCCGAGCGGCGACATGTAGGAAATAACCCCCTTGTCCGGATCTGATTCCCATGGCCCCATGATTGTATAAACTTCGTTCTGGTTTGTATCCTTGTTAAGAAGGGTAACCTTTGTTCCGAATGAAGTAACTGCTGTAGAAACCGTTGTCGGGTCGAATACAACCGCGCGTGAAAGCTCTTCCTGGAGTTTTGCCAGTGTAACATTGAGGTAGTGCTGATGCTCCTTTGCTGCCTTGTATTCCGCGTTTTCCTTCAAGTCTCCCTGAGCGCGGGCCTCGCCGATTTCCTTTGCGTTTGCAGGGATTTCAACCTTCTGAATGTTTTCCGCAAGTTTCTGCTTTTCCTCGAGCTTTGCGATTGTAACCCACATTCCCTTTGGAGCGGCAGTCTTTTCCTCTGTCGTGCGGAATTTGTATTCAGGATATTTCTCAAGAATCTTGTTGCGGAGCTGAGTTTTGAGCGACGGAGTCAGGTCACGGATATCGTCAACGAGAGTATAGAACTTTGTGACAGTCTCCTCGTCCTTTGAGAAAATGTAGTTTGCGAGAGCCTCGTTCTTAAAGAGAAGTGTCTCCGCCTGCTTTTGAATTTTCTTGTTTTCCGTTGTCTTTACATGGCTGTTTATTTCACGGAAACAGAGCGCAATGATGTTGAGAAGTGTGATGAGCTGCTTTTCATAAGAAATACCGGATTCATTGTACCAGACTTCATTCTGGCAGTTCTCAAACATAAAGAGAATGGCCTCGCGGTAGTCTTTGTAGTCGTCAAAGGCTTCGGCGGTAAATTTCTTGAGCTTTTCAGTGCCTCCTGTTTCCGAAACCTGGACAAGGAGCTCCTTTTTGAGGACTGTCGGGAAAAGTTTTATGTACTGATCCTGACCGTCTGCAAGAAGACTTACATTTCTCATAAAGTCAGCCTTGAGTGTGGTATTCTTTGTGTCCTTGAGCTCGTCGTAGGTGGCGCGGACATCGTCCAGATCATCGTAAAGCTGGGCAAAAGTATATTTGCATTGGAATGCGCGTGACGGGAATGCGTTTCCAATCTTCTGAACCACGAGATATGCCGCGACAACTTGTGTGGTTGCGTGAGTAACAGTCTTGAGGAATCCTGTAAAGTACTGGTACATATCACTGAAAAGATCGCTTTCCTTGTCTGCGGCATCGTCATTCATGAACTTCATGATTATGTCGATGCGTGCAAAGAACTGCTTCTGGGCCTTGAATTCGTTCGAGTATTTTTCCTCCGCGCTGATTTCGTGGTCGCGGACAATATACTGGGTGATGTCGTTTGGATTAACTCCGAAAGTTGAGTCGCTCTCAAGAATCTTTTTGGCGGCGTTATTCCATGAGGTCCATTCTTTAACTTCCAGAACAGACGGAACAAGCTCTGCCTTGATGCGCTTAAAGTCGCAGCTGTTGTTAAAGCTTCTGATAATTGTCTTTAGTGTCGCGGCCTTGTCCTTTACCATTTCCCTTAGTGTGTCTCTTGACTTTGTCGCCTTGAGAACCCAGATATGGTCTTTTTTTAGAGGAATAAGCGCGTTTACAGCCATCTTTAGCGACATGCTGTGCTGTCCGTTCTTCTTACCGAAATTAATGTTTATATTGTCGTCTTTTACACTTACGATTTTTCCTACGCCCCATGTGCGGTGGAATACAAAGTTCTTTACATCAAAGGCAATGTGTTTCTCAAAATCATTGATTGCCTCAAAAACATTGCGGAATCCCTGTGTGAGGTCGCTTGACGCTATGTATTCGTCAACATTCTTGCGTCCCTCATACAGCCCTTTGTAACATTCCGTAATCTCTCTGCGGGCCCATGAATCTTTCGGGTCAATCTGGAGAATGAGTTTGAGAATATCGATTGCTGTTTCCCACTTTTTATTGTCCTTGTACCATGCATAAACTTCCTGCATGAGAAGGGCGGACTTGTCCTCGCTGATTGACTTTGCAATTTTTCTCTGAACAGAAAGGAAAAAGTCTATTTCCTCAGGAATAAGGGAAACAAGTTTTGTCCATACTTCTTTTACAGACCCGATGTTCTTTAATGAAACAAAACGGTGAAGCGCTTTTTTGTAGAAACTGATTGCGTTGTCAGTGTCTCTGCCTTCCTCGTAATGCTCTGCAAGGGCCTTTGCCATCTCCGCCTCTTCAAAATCTACCTTTACGATTTTCTCGTAAAGAGGCCACATTTTTTCGTCCTTGGCCTCATGGTATGTGTTTGCCAGTGTGCGTAGTGCAAATTTGTTGTTCTCGTCTCCCGCAAGAATTGTGTTGCAGATGTAAATGATGATATTCTCTTTTTTGTTTTTTCTGAAGATGTCAACAAGATTTACAAGGGCTGAATTGTCCAGCGCACCCTGTTTTAACGCAAGCATTCCTGAAATGTAGAGGGCAGTGATGCTGTCCTTGGAGTGAGTAAGGTGCTCGTCACAAATCTCGCGGATTTCTGACATAGAGCCTTCGGCCTGGGACTGCTGAACAATTTTTTCCAAATCTTCAATATTGTTCTGTGTTACATTGCTGATCGCAGTGCGTGTCCAAGACTCTTCTTTTAATAAATCCTGAACCCTCTTTACCAATTCTTCAGACATGTGAATCTCCTTGTGCTAGACTGTTTTTCTACTTAAAATAAAGTTCGTATATTTCTGTATCAAGAATTTTGATTCTTGTAAAAATATCATTAATCTCACTCACTGAACTGTTTGTGGAAACATAGTAGTCAATGAGCCAAAAATAAAGGTTAATAAGGCGCGGGGTCAAAAGTTCTGCCTGCGCGGAAGGATCCTTAATCTCCGTTTCCTTTGCGTAGATTTCCTGCTTGAGCCGTGCTATTTCCTGCGGACGAAGCCGCCTCTTTACCGTAAACACTCCGTAAAGCTGTCCGTAAACCGGAATCCATTCCAGCAAAGCCGCGCCTGAAAAGCCCTTTCCGCTGACATTGCGTATAAGGCATTTTATCAGCTCCGAATCCAAAAAATCCGGATCAATCTTCTGCGGATCAATGTAAAACGCCTCGCGGAACAAAACCTTTGCCTGTCTTTCCTCCGCGCACAGTGCGTAGCAGTCCGCCATTTCCGCAATGATTGACGCACAGCCCGGACGGCTCGCGTTTGCCTCTGTCAGACAGTTGCGGGCCGTTTCATAAGATCCCAGTTTCTTATAACAAAGGCCTGTTTTTCTTAGAATCTCCGCCTTTTGAACAGGGTCCCTTTCCCCGGCCAGCTGGTTGTAGCAGTTAAGTGCCAGTGAAAAAACTCCTGTCCGAACCGCAAACAGTGTCCTGTCAAAAGTCTGCTTTTCTCTTTTTATAAAACGGGTAAAGGTCTTCCATTCGTTGCAGTAACTTTCTCCGCGCTCAAAGATGTCCTTTATGTCCGCAGCCCGGTTTACCACGTCAATCCAAAAATTGCAGCAGCTTATCGTAAAGAGAATTTCTTTGTTTTCCAGTTCATAAACAAGTACGGGTTCGAGAAGGGCTTTTGCCTCCGCCGGATTTCCGCTTCTGAATAAACTGTAAGCCTGCAAAATTTCATCTGACATAGCGTAAATTTTATTATAGAGAATTAGGGTGGCTTAGTCAATAAATAGACGAAAAATTTTATTGAATTTTGAGCGTAAGTTTATAATGAATTTGCTGAATCTTGTCAAGCCTTTGGCAGGGCGTCTTCTTTTTTTTTCGTCTCTTGAAAACTTTTTCCCAATTCTATATAATGGTAATATTATGATTATTGATAAAATTCTGACTGCGATTTTCGGCTCGGCAAATGACCGGGAAGTAAAAAAGTTACGTCCTGTGGTAGCGGCAATCAATGCCCGCGAGGAATGGGCCGCCTCTCTTAAAGATGAAGATTTTGCAAAACAGACTGCAATATTTAAGGAAGAGTTGAAGAACGGAAAAACTCTTGATGATATTCTGGTGGACGCCTTCGCTCTGGCCCGGGAAGCCTCGAGGCGTATTCTTGGAGAGCGTCCCTACGATGTTCAGCTTATGGGTTCTCTGGTGCTGAACTCCGGCCGCATCACCGAAATGAAAACCGGTGAGGGAAAAACCTTGATGTGCGTGGCCGCTGCCTACCTTAATTCTTTGAGCGGAAAAGGCGTTCACATTGTAACTGTAAACGACTACCTGGCGGAGCGAGACGCCAACTGGATGCGTCCGGTTTACGCCCTTCTCGGACAGACTGTCGGCTCAATCCTTTCCAACATGGACAACGATGCCCGTCGCGCCGCCTACAACTGTGACATCACTTACGGAACAAACAACGAGTTCGGCTTTGACTATCTCCGTGACAATATGTGCATTGATCTTTCAAGCAAGGTTCAGCGCGGGTTCAACTTCTGCGTAGTTGATGAAATAGACTCGATTTTAATTGACGAGGCCCGTACTCCTCTTATTATTTCAGGTCAGGGCGAGGACGACACTTACAAGTATCATGAGGTTGACAAGTATGTGGACGAGCTCACGGAGGTGGAGAAAGATCCCAAGACAAACGACTATCCCGACGAGGTGAACATGACTCCCGAAGAGCGCGCCGCGCTTCAGGGCGACTATACTCTGGACGAAAAGTCAAAGCGTGTTTCTTTTACCGACAAGGGTATGAATCACATTGACGCTATTCTGCACCAGCACAATCTTATTCCGGCCGGAACAACTGTCTTTGACTCTGATAATTTTGAATATGTCCACTATTTTACCCAGGCAGTCCGTGCCCACAGGCTTTATCATGTTGAGGTGGATTATCTTGTAAAGGACGGACAGGTTCAGATTGTTGACGAATTTACCGGCCGTGTGCTGGAAGGCCGCCGCTACGGAGACGGACTTCATCAGGCCATTGAGGCAAAGGAACATCTCCGCATTGCCCAGCGCAACCGCACGATGGCTACAATCACATTCCAGAATTTCTTCCGCATGTATACAAAGCTTTCCGGCATGACCGGTACGGCCGCAACGGAAGCAATCGAGTTCAACAAAATCTACAAGCTCGATGTTGTCGCCATTCCCACAAACAAACCTGTTGCCCGCAAGGACGAGAACGACGAGGTTTATCTCAACGAGGCCGACAAGTGGGAGGCAATCTGCCGTGAGATTCAGGCGGCCCACTCAAAGGGACAGCCGGTGCTCGTCGGAACTGTTTCCGTCGAGAAGTCGGAGCATCTGAGTTCACTTCTTACAAGGAAGGGTGTCCGCCACGAGGTCTTGAACGCTAAGAACCACGCCCGCGAAGCCTCTATCATAGCTGAGGCCGGCGCAAAGGGGTCTGTAACTATCGCCACGAACATGGCCGGCCGTGGTACCGACATCAAGCTCGGCGGCAACGCGGAAATGCGCGCCCATAAGCGTGCCGGAACAGAAGCTACGAAAGAACAGTATGAGGCCGCCCTTGCAGTTGAGAAGGAACAGTGGAAAAAGGACTACGAGGAAGTCAAGAATCTCGGAGGTCTTTATGTAATAGGAAGCGAGCGCCACGAGAGCCGCCGCATCGACAACCAGCTCCGCGGACGTTCGGGGCGTCAGGGAGACCCGGGACGGTCAAAGTTCTTCATCTCAATGGACGATGACCTGATGCGCCTTTTCGGCGGCGAGCGCATGAAGAATATAATGATGCGCATCGGAATGGAGCCGGGCGAGCCTATTGACCACCGTATGCTCAACAGGGGGATCGAGCGCGCCCAGCACAAGGTTGAGGAGCGCAACTTTGAAATCCGTAAGCATCTGCTTGACTATGATGATGTTTTGAACGAGCAGCGTTCCGTAATTTACCAGCAGCGCGATTTAATTCTGGCCGACAACGATTTGAGCACTCGTGTTCTCAATAATGCCAGGGATTTTGCAGAGGATCTTTTTGCAGAATACGGAAAGAAGGAAGACACCGCCGCAATCGGAGGCCAGGTAAAATCTGTATTCGGATTCCAGCTTCCCGCGGAACAGCTTACACTCGATGGAATTGACGCCGCGCTGCAGAATGATGTTACCACAAAGGAAACTCTGGTGGGAAAGCCCAACCTCAATATGTTCATCCGCTACCAGTATATTCAGGTGATAGACAAAAAATGGCTTGACCAGCTGGAATTTCTTGAGGCTCTGCGCGAGGCGGTTTCGCTCCGCACCTACGGAAGCAAGAACCCTCTTACTGAATACAAGATTGATGGCTTTAACCAGTTCTATGATATGATGGATTCTATCCGTCAGACAATTATTTCACGCCTCTTCAAGGTTCGCATTCAGCTTAGCCCGGAGGCCCTTGAGGCGCGCCAGCGTGCGGAGGAAGCCGCCCGTATGAATGCCCTGAATACGCGCCATGATGAGACCGGCCAGAATTTTGGCGGGCGGGAGGCCGAGAGCCACTTTAACGGAGACGCCGCGCGAAGACAGGCGGCCGGCGGCGCTATGCAGCAGCACCGTCAGGGCGCTTCTGTTACTGTTCGGCGTACAATTCCAAAAGTGGGACGCAACGATCCCTGTCCCTGCGGAAGCGGTAAAAAATACAAGAACTGTCATGGAAGAGATGCGTAAGTTAATTTTTATTGCGTTGGCCTGTCTGTCCGTCTTCTCCTGCAAAAAGCAGGGGGCGGTCGCAAGCGTAAAGCGTGAAAGACTTTTTTCGCTGGAGTATGGAAGTCTTGAGAACCAGTTGAATCTGTCAACTGGTCTTAATTCTACCGGGGCGATAAATACTGACATTGCGATGCGCGACGGCTTTTTCTATATTTCAAACGGAGAATCGCAGAAGATTCTTGAGCTGAATTCTTACGGTGATCTCCTTACTCTCTATCATAACCCGGAGACAAACCCGGCTCCGCTTTTTGACTCTTCAGGTTCTCGTCAGGGAAATACAAATAAAAACATAAGCACGAGAAAAACCGTCTCATATCCCTTTAACGCGCCTTCTCTGATGGCTCTGGATTCCAGACAGTATGTTTATGTTGCTGAGACACTTCCTAAAGAAAGGCAGGAAAGCGGTGACAATAAAATCCTGCGTCAGGTGGTTCTGCGCTTTAACTCGGATTCCTTTGTCGACTATATAGGCCAGCAGGGGCAGGGCGGAACTCCATTTCCTTTTATAAAGAATATTTACACGACTGCCGGGGATTGCCTTGTTGTCGTGTGTATTGTTCACGACGGAATAGAAGTTTTCTACTACAACCAGAGGGGCGAGCGTCTTTATGACACTTTGATAAAATATTCAGACGCCCCGGATTACGGTGAGGATAAGCCCGGTGTTACGCGCTTTTCTGAAGTGGAGAATGTTGTGCCGGACCCCGTAAACCGGCGCCTTTTTGTAAAGGCCGATTATTATGAGACCTCGATTGATTCCGGCAGCAAGGCCCAGAACGGAATTGCGGACCCCGTAAGCGTTGTGTTTCCCTATGACCTGGCAACGGGAAAATTCGGCGCCGGAATTGAGATTCCTCCTTATGAGGAGTCTGTTACACGGGGCTTTGCAAAACAGACATTCAGGCTGCCGTATGATTTTGCCGGCGTTACAAAGAACGGTTGGCTTTTCTTTACCATTACCGTTGACTCTGGCTGCATGGTGCAGATGGTTCAGCCTGACGGAGGCCGCACAATCCGTCGCCAGCTGAATTTTGATACCAAGAACCTTGTCTATTCCTCGTTTGATTTGAGCGAGAACGGAATTATAAGCGCACTCCTTGCCGGCCACGACAAGGCTACTGTCGTCTGGTGGAGAACCGACGCGCTTACAGAGCAATTCTAAAAAAAGGCGGCGGTTCATGGCTTTTTACGATGACATTCCGGAAGGTTATTCAGAAGAGGAAAAGAAAGACGGACTGCATTTTTATTACAACCGAGAGGAGCGCATAAGCCGCGCGCCCAAAATCGTAAGGGACTTTTACGATGGAAAACTCGGTTTTAAGAAGGGGCTTTTCCGCGCTCTTGTCTCGAACAAGTTCAACAGGTTCATGCTCTTTACTGTGGCCCTGTGCTTTGTCGTTGTGATAATTACGAGTTTTTTCGGAAGCAGACCGTCTCTTGTAACTGCCGCGGGATATGAACTTGAGCTCTCCGCCTTTTCCTATGACGAGAATGTCTATGCCCAGATAAAAATTCATCCATTAAAAAAATCCCTGGAGGACAAGGCTTTTTTGGAAAAAGTGGATTCCTGCATAAATGACGGGGGAGAGGTTATGGCGGTTTTTTCTTTTATCGAGGCCGACGGAGAACCTTTCTCAAAAATTCCGAAGGGCGCTCCCCTAGAAAAAAAATCATTTTTTTTGCGGACAAACTGTTCGGATTATGATATAATAAAAGTCAGGGCCGAGGTAAAAATCTTGGGCGAAAGAGTAGAGTTGACGGCAGATGTCAAGCCGTCAAAATGATTTAAGGAGAAGATTCGTATATGGTTCAGTTCTATTTTCTTGCGGTTTTACTTAATATACTGTGCGGACTTATTCTGGTTTATGAAAATGATGAGACAGAGCTTCCCGGTATTGATAAGATTCGGGAAGGAATTTCAGGCGAGTCTCTCTTTAAAAACCAAATGTTCCGTCTGGTGTCCGGGGCTCTGTGTCTGATTACAGGCCTTGTGATTTTCTTTGCGCCGTATAAGGGAATCCCCGTTTTTGGCGATCTGCTTCCGGCACTCTCCTGTATTCTTTCCGGTGCCGCGACTCTTCTCGGTTATTTCGAGGAGAGAAACGATGAGTTTGTAGCTCCCGAGATTCTTGACACGATTTTGATTACTAATAAAATGTACATAGGAATTGCAGCCCTTCTTTTCGGTGTGATTCACTTTATTCTGCCCGGAGTTCCTCTGTTATGAAAAATCCAGTTTCAGTTGCATGCATCATTATCGGAAAGACATCCGATACAAAAAACAAAATTCTCATAGCGCACAGAATACAAAAGGGCGATATGGGCGGCCGCTGGGAGTTTCCCGGCGGAAAAGTTGATTCTGAAGAGACCGACCATGACGCTGTTGTGCGCGAGATGCTGGAGGAGTTCGGCGAGAATGTTCTTGTCGGAGACATGGTCGGAAAGGCTGAATTTTCTCACGGAGAGAAAAAATGCAGTCTGCATGCCTACGAAGTATTCTTTTCAAACGACGGCCTTGAAAAGCCTTTTAGTCTTTCTGAGCACACGGAGTATGCTTGGGTCGATTCCGAAAAAATACCCGTGGATAACTTTGTGGACTCGGATCTAAAAATATACCCCTTGGTAAAGAAATATGTTCAGGAAAAATATCTTAACAAATAACGGTGCGGCTCTTTTTTTTCTGATTTCACTTTTTTTTACTCTGAATTTATCTTCCTGCTCAAAGCGAAATTCTGATGGAATATCCCTGGACAATTCGGATCCTCTGGCTCTCGCTCCGGACGTTCAGTGGGCTGTTGTAAAAGATCCCTACGCCGCCTTTAGAAATGATACTTCATGGACAGCTGATGCCGCCGGCTACTGCAGGCAGGGAGAGGTTTTTCCTATACTCGCTATGACTTATGTTGATGACGACAAAGGCGGCCAGACATGGTACCGCTTTAAGGACGGCTGGCTTCCGGGCTCGCTTTTAAGTGTTTATCCCAACAAGCTCCGGGCCGCAAAAGCCGCTAGCGCCCTTGCAAGATAATCTTCGCGGCTTCTTCCGCGCTGATGTTTTCTGTCTGTGTCCGGTCTTTTAGGTTTTTCAGTGTGAGAAGACCTTTTGCTGCGTTCTCCTCAGAAACGAAAATTCCCCACGGAACATTTTTCGCCTCTGTCAGAGAATACTGCTGTCCCATCTTTTTCGCGTCCGGAAAAACTTCTACGCTCACGCCCAGCGCGCGCAGCGCGGTGGCTGTCTTCTGGTAGGCGATGGCAAGTTTGTCGTCGCCGCAGTAAATTTCGGCGTCAAGGTAAGAACCCTTTTTCTCTGTCAGTCCCAGCTGCTCCATTCCGGCAATCAGGCGGTCAAGACCTATGGATGCTCCTACTCCCGGAACACGCTCCTTCATGTAGAGTCCGGCCAGGTTGTCGTAGCGTCCGCCGGAGCAGATTGAGCCTATTGAGGGCAGTTCATCAAGGAATGTCTCGTAAACTACGCCTGTGTAATAGTCGAGGCCTCGTGTAATGCTCGGATCAAGGATGTATGTTCCGGCGATTCCTGCGGCTTCCAGCATTGCGTAAATGTCTTTCATGCGCTGACTGTCCTCCGCGGGACCTCCTGCCATTTTCTCAATAAGCGAGAGCGTTTCCGTAAATGTATCGCCGCCCTTGATGTAGGTAAGAACTTCCAGCGCCTTGTCAGCGCTCGCCGTAATTTCCGTAAGTTCTTTCTGAACTTCTTCTTTTCCGACCTTTGCAAGTTTGTCCACAACGCGGAGAATGTCCTCGCTTTTTTCCGAGAGCACCAGTTTTGCCAGAAAGCGGTTGAATATGCCGCGGTGGTTTACATGAATCTTTATCCTGTCAATGCCTATTCCCGCAAGGGCGGCCTTCATCGCGCAGAGAATCTCCGCGTCGCTTGCGGCAGAATCGCTTCCTACAGTATCAATGTCGCACTGGACAAATTCACGGTAGCGACCCGCCTGTGGTTTTTCACCTCTCCATACTTTCGCAATGTGGTAGCGTTTGAATGGAAAATACAATTCAGCCTTGTGCTCCGCCGTAAAGCGGGCGAATGGAACTGTAAGATCAAAGCGCATGGCGACATCGCGTCCTCCGTTGTCCTCAAAGCGGAAGACCTGTTTCTCGGTCTCGCCGTTGCTCTTTCGCAATAGAATTTCCGTGTATTCCAGAACAGGAGTGTCAATCGGAACAAAGCCGAATGACCTGTAAACTTTTGTGATTTTCTCAATTAAATCGGTGCGCTGAATTTCTGCGGCCGGTAAAAAGTCCCTGAAGCCCTTTAAAATGCGAGGCTGAATAATTTCATTTGACATAGTAGGTCTATTATAACAAAACGGCCTGCTAAAGGCAAGCCGTTTTTGACGCTCTTTCTAGTACTTAAAGGCGCTTCCGCCTATGAACTCACGGATTATCGAATGCTCCGGAACCGCCGCGGAAGATATGGGCGGGAAGGCATTCAGAAAGCGCAGGAGCCGGCATGCCTCGCTGTATTCTGTCTGTGTCGGTTTTATGCAGCGCAGGAGAGGCTCCGCATAGACCTTCAGGACGGACAGCTCGTAGTCCAGCGCCGTGTTCAGTATGGCGTCGGCATTGTTCTGGAACGGGAAGATGTGCAGCCGCTCCCCGCGCTGGACCGATTCCCACATTGAGATTGTTTCGGCCGCGCTTTTTCCGCGGAAATTGTTGTCGCGGACAATGCGGCGGATAAGACGGTTGTCGCTTGTGGAAATGCGGTTGTGCTCGTTCATGTTGAGCTGTGTCAGAGCTGAAAGATAAAGCTTGAACTTGTACTCACTCTTTACGAGAGGTGTAAGCCTGTCGTTGAGACCGTGAATTCCTTCCATAATAAGAATGTCATTCCCGCCGAGGCTCATCTTTTTTCCATTATATTCTCTTGTGCCGGAAGTGAAATTGTAGCTTGGAATCTCTATTTCCTTGCCTGCAAAGAGGTCTACAAGATTCTGGTTAATCAGGGCGATGTCCAGAGCCTCAAGACACTCATAGTCATACTTTCCGTTCTCGTCCTTGGGCGTATTCTCCCGTCCGACATAGTAGTTGTCGAGGCTTATTACCTTTGGCCTGTACCCGATTGCCTGTAGTTCCAAAGCCAGTTTTTTTGCGGAAGTGGTTTTTCCGGAAGACGAGGGGCCTGCAATCAGAACTAGTTTTACAGCCTCTCTTTTTTGAATCTGCGAGGCGATTATTGAAATTGACTTTTCCTGAAAAAGTTCCGTGATGTTTATAAAGTCGTTGATTTTCCGCTCGTTTACAAGTTTGTTCAGCGATGCCGTGCAGGTAACGCCCATCTGCTTGCCCCATTTCTTATAGCGGTTGAATGTCTTTGACAGAACGGGAATGTCCCTGAATTCCTGAAGTCTGTCCGGCTCGTCGTGGGACGGGAAGCGGAGCAAAAAGCCCTCGTTGTATTTCATTATGTCAAAGACTTTAAGCATTCCGGTGGAAATCAGGAGCGGACCATAGTAAAGGTCTGTAAACTCGCCGATTGTATTCATCTGGATGCGGGGCGGACAGCTGTATTCAAGCTGCTTTCTGGTCTGCCTTAAATCAAGCTTCTCAAAGGTCCGGACTGCCTTTTCGTAGGAAATAAAGTGGGTCTCAATCGGAAGATCCTGCTGTATGATTTTCTGCATTTCCTCTTTGAGACTGACTATGTAAGACTGTGTAATCTCGCCTTCCTCGCGGAATGTATAGTAGTAGCCGTAGCCGAGGGAATGTCCTATTATCAGACGCTTGTCCGGGGCAACCTTGTGTGCGGCGGCCGCCATTACAAAGCAGAGTGTGCGGCGGTAGACCTCCGCGCCGTCCTTTGAGTTTTTGAGGACGGGCTCCAGAAGAGAGTCTACCGCAAGATTCCTGTTCAGTGAGCAGACCTCGTTGTTTACTCGGACGGCAAAGATTTCATCGCGCGGAAATCCCAGTTCATCAATGTAATCGGCGGCGCTGGCACTGGAGCCGGCCTCAACAGTTTTCCCTGACGGGAATTTAATTGTAATTTTGTAGTCGTTCATGTTCTGTCTTCCAAATTTAGTGTAGAGTATCGGGCCCGAAACCTTCGGGCAGCAGTTCCTTTAATGTGAACTCCTTTATTTCTCCTTTTGCGTTCTGCAGGATAATCTTGAATTTGTCCGGCCGGCAGAATTCCATCATTACCTGGCGGCAGACGCCGCAGGGCGGACAAAAGTCATTTATGATTCCCTCAGGGCCTCCTACAACGGCGATTGCCTCGAAAGAATGCTCCCCCTCGGACACGGCCTTGAAGAAAGCCGTGCGCTCGGCGCAGTTTGAGGGAGTGTACGATGCATTCTCTATGTTGCAGCCGCCGTAAATCTTTCCGGCTGTTGTCCTGAGCGCCGCTCCGACTTTGAAGTGGGAGTAGGGCGTATAGGCAAAATCCAGCATAGACTTTGCTTTTTCCAACAGCTCAAGTTTATTCTCATCTGTCATAAGTGTTATTATATCATATATTTATAAAAAAAGCAAAAAATATAGTGAGACGCTGTCTGCAATTTTTGGAACCTCACTGTAATATTGCTTTTTATTCTCTCCTGTGGTATAATTCCGTATTATTTATTATTAAGGGGTCTTTTAATGAAACCTACACTTTTAGTTCTTGCCGCCGGTATGGGCAGCCGCTATGGCGGGGTAAAGCAGATTGACGCTGTCGGACAGAACGGTGAATGTTTATTGGATTTTGCCAATTATGACGCGAAGACAAGCGGATTCGGCAATGTCGTTTTTATAATACGCAAAGATATTGAAAAAGATTTCCGCGAGAGGCTTTTTGACCGCATAGCCGCGAATTTTGACGCCTCATATGTTTTTCAGAGCCGTGAGTCACTTCTTACCGCGGAGGAAATTGCCGGGACATCCGAGCGCCAGAAGCCGTGGGGGACTGTGCATGCCGTGCTCTGCGCCGAGGAGAAAATTCACGCTCCTTTTGCCGTGATCAATTCTGATGACTATTACGGGCGTGAAGCCTTTAAGACTCTGGGAAATTATCTTTCTTCCATAGGCAATGACTCAACGGAGCACGCCATGGTAGGATATGTTCTCGGCAACACCATGAGCAAGAGCGGTTCTGTAAGCCGCGGTGTATGTACTGTAAAAGATGACTGCCTTGACTCAATCGTAGAGAACACAAAGATTTTCTATGACGAGAAGGGCGGCATAGTAAGCGAGCTTGACGGCAAAAACATTCAGCTTACCGGAAAAGAATGGGTCAGCATGAACCTCTTCGGTTTTTCTCCCAAGGCCTTTGAGGGGTTCCACACTTACTGGGAAAATTTCCGCAAGACCGGCCTTTTCACGCCAAAGCAGGAGGCCCTTCTCCCTGTTGCCGCAAGCGACATAGTAAAGCGGGGTGAGGGAGTTATAAAATTCTTCTCTTCAAGCGAAGCCTGGTTCGGAATGACATATCCGCAGGACCGCGAGATTGTAAGGCAGGAAATTGCGGATAAAATCAAGGCAGGGTATTATCCTGAGAAACTATGGGAAAAATAAATGCTCCTGCTTAATCCGCTCAGATTTGACAAGATTTGGGGGTATGAAAACTGGCTTGCCTCCACTCACGAAAACGGTTTCCAAAAGGAATTCTATGACTACTGCGGCGGCTCTTATCCCCTGCTTGTAAAGGTTATTCAGGCGAATGACTCTCTTTCCGTTCAGGTGCATCCTGACGATGAGACCGCCGTCCGCCTTGAGGGGAGTGGGAGCGTAGGAAAGACCGAGTGCTGGTATGTCCTTGAGGCCGAGAAGGGAGCCGGGCTGGTTTACGGCCTTAACGGAGACTATTCCGGCGGAGAACTGGAGAAAGCGATAAATGACAAAAGCCTTGAGTCTTATCTGAACCGTGCGGAGGTAAAAAAAGGAGACTTTGTTTTTATCCCGCCGGGAACTGTCCACGCAATCGGAGGAGGCCTCCGCCTGCTGGAAGTCCAGCAGGCCTGCGACTTGACCTACCGTTTTTATGACTGGGGCCGTCCGCGCGAACTCCATATAGAGAAGGGGCTTGCCTCCTTAAAGAATAATTCTCTTGGAAAAATCAGGGCTTTTCCAGGCCACTTTGAGTGCGGATATTTTTCCCTGGAGGAAATTTCTGTTTCCGGCGGATACAGTTCCGTGAGTCTCGGAAAAAAAGGAAATCCTCCTTCAACCGTCCTTTACTTTGTGCTAGAGGGGGCTGGCAGAGTCCGCTCTTGTCCGCGCAACGAGACGCCATCTCCAAATTCCTCCGTGGAATTTAGGGCGGAGGATATTATTGCACTCTCAGGCGGAGAGAAAATTACTTTTATGGCGGACAATGTCCGCCTTATGAAAATTTGCGCCAAGTAAGATAGACTTGCATAATATTTTTTCGTCAGTTCGAGATCCATCCTGACGTAAATTAAAACTAGGAGGTTGGCTATGACCAACGAAATTCTTTTGTGTGCCTCTCTGCTTTTTGCTTACGGGGCACTTCTTGTCATGTTCCGCTTTTTTGGAAAGAGCGGTGTCTTTGCATGGATTGCCCTGGCCACAATTCTTGCGAATATTGAAGTCGCGGTTCTTGTAGAGGCATTCGGAATGGAGCAGACTCTGGGTAACACGCTTTTTGCGTCAACCTTTCTTGCCACGGATATCCTGAGTGAATACTATGGCCGCAAGGTTGCCCGTCGCGGTGTCGTGGTGGGCATAGCCGCGGCTCTGGTTTTTATCTTCTTTTCTTCGGTGTGGGTCCGCTACATTCCGTCGGAGAATGATTCTGCCATGCCCGCCTTCAAGACCCTTTTCAGCAATACTCCGCGGATTCTTGCGGCAAGTTTTGTAGCCTTTGCCATAAGTGAGATGTTCGATATCTGGGCCTATGACAAGTGGTGGTCGCTTACGGAAAAAGTTTTCGGCGACAGGCGGAAGTTCCTCTGGCTCCGAAACAATGGTTCAACCCTGCTCAGCCAGGCAGTCAACATTACCGTATTCAATGTGCTCGCCTTTGCCGGGCTTTACGATGGAAGCACGCTTTTTGCAATCACATGGGCCGGATATGTAATCTACATATGCACAAGTCTTCTGGACACGCCTTTTATGTATCTGTCAAGATCAATTCATGACAGGCGGCATAAAACCATAGACGAACAGTAGTCTGCCCCTTTTTCCCTGCCCTGGAACCGCGCTTTTTTCTTGCTTTTTTTTTATTCTGTGCTATTATAAAGGGATAGAATAATTGTTCGGAGGAATTTTTAATGAAACAGGAAAACAAGGATAAAGCCGCAGGCTTTTGGGGCGAGATAAAGGCCGGGCTGAAAACCGGATTCGACGCTACAAAAAAAGGTCTCAGACAGGCCGGAAACGCAATTCAGAATTACAGCGATCTGAGCGTGGTCGCAATAGAGAAAAAACAGTTTGAGTCAAAGTATAAGAAGGTATGCGCCGAACTCGGTGAGATTGTCGCGGAAAAGCTTTCCTCAAAGAATGCTTCCGTATCGGCGTCTGACGGGGATCTTGTTCCCCTTTTAAAAGACATTGCCTCTTTCTCAAAGGAAATAAGCAGGCGTGAGAAAATCATAAAGGCCGCCGAAAAGGGCGGGGCAAAGACGGAGGAAAACAAGTCTCCGGCCAGGAAAAGTGCCCCGAAAAAGCCGGCGGCAAAAAAAGCCGCCTCAAAAGCCGTTGCGGAAAAGTCAGACGCCCCCGGAAAAGGATCCGCCGTCAAAAAGAATGCGCCGGTGAAGAAAGAGCCCGTGAGGAAGCCTTCCGCTAAAAAGGCGGCCGAAAAATAGGGCGATGAAAATAACCAAATTTCTCTAAAAATTCGTATAAAAGCATTTGACAAATTTTAATATTATGCGGTATAATATAACAATTATTATTGCGAATAAAAAAATTCCGATAAGTATAAAAAACCTGTAAAAGGTCTAAGGAGTTATGAATGAAAAAAGGCTTATTTGTCCTTGCCAGTCTGTCCTTCCTTTTGGCAGTCGGCGCTCCGGCATTCAGCCAGCCCAACTCTAAAAGTGTTGTCACAATCACAATTGATAACTTTGATAAGATAGGCAGTCAGGATTATCCTATGTGGATTCACGGAAAATGGGAGAAAACCAGCTGGGACTGGAAAGTTCAGGCCAGCCGCTTCGTTACGGAAGGCTATCCGATTCAGCAGACATTTGAGGCAGTACCCAACTCTCTGCGTGTTCTCCGCACAGATGATACAACACCGACTGTCCTCGGCGTAAAAACAAAATTCAACCGCAAGGGAGACAACTGGTTTGAGGTTTTCCCGACAAAAGATGACAAGCCGTTTGAGATTCCCCTCGAGGGAACAGCCACTCACTTTGACTTCTGGGTTTGGGGCGCTAACTACCTTTACTTCCTCGACCTGCTGGTTCGTGACGCGGACGGAACTGTACACATTCTTCCTGCCGGCAACCTTGCCTTTGACGGCTGGCGTAATGTAATCGTAAAGATTCCCGGCTATCTCAGACAGCACTCACGCCTTCGCTCAGGCCCGTCAAAAATGACTTTTGTAGGATTCCGTGTTACGACAGATCCCGCGGAATTTGTTGATGACTATATGATTTATTTTGATGACATAAAGTACACAACATATACCTTGTCTAATATTTTTGACGGATATGAATTGCAGGATTCAGACTTCGGCGACAGCGACGGTGAGGGTTCTGGCGAATCTTCTTCAAATTCTTCAGCCGCTTCAGGGAGTGAAAGATGAAAAAAATAGTATTAAGTACATTGGCAGTATTGTTGGCTGCGGGTCTTGTATTTGCGCAGACAGATTCTTCTGATAGCAGAGGAAATTCAAGCCTTGCCGATCCGGATCCGAATAATGTAGGTGCGGATTCCGCTGCTTCCGCCTTGCGTGAGGTTTCTCTCGATAAGTTTGAGCGCGACGGTTCTTGGAATATCCATATCTCTCCGGATGCAGGTCTTGCTTCAATGAGACTTTTTGAGGGAAGCCCTGCCGCTAAAGTTCCTCTCGAAGGAGAGGAAGATCAGGTTGACACACACGCTCTCGGTTGTAAGATTGAATTCTTCCGCCGCGGAATCAACTCAATTTACATTACAGCAGTCCGCCCGATTCCGATTGAGGGAATTACAAAGACTGTAAGCGTCTGGGTAGCCGGCCGTAACCAGAACCATGACATTTATCTTTTGGTTCAGGATTACTTCGGACACGACTTTGAGCTTTATCTCGGAAACCTCGGATTCAGCGGCTGGAAGAGACTGAGCACAGCCGTTCCGCCCAGCATTGACGGTGAGCACGGAATCATTCAGTCCAGCGTATATCACGGAGACCGCCCGGGACTCCGTATCCGCGGATTCAGAATTGACTGCAACCCCATGCTTGCAAAAGGAACATACTTTGTTTACTTTGACGATCTTCGCGCCGTTACCGACCTTTACGATATGGAAAACCGCGATGAAGACGACATGATTGACAACTGGTAATCAGTTCATAAAATCTTCCATAAGAAGACCGGAGCCGCTCTTTACAGGGCGGCTTGTTTTTTTGCCCAGAATATTCTCCATAAATTCCGGACCGAGACCGGGTGTAAGAACTTTTTCCGTGCGGAGAATTCCTATGTCCTCCGCGCCGACAATCTGACCCGCCTCCAAATCTCTCATATAGTGGAGGCTGCGGTTTGTCCGTCCGTAGTTTGCCTTTTCGGAAGGGGCAAGCGTTTTTACTCCGGTTCCGAGAACTTTTGCAACGCGTTCCTCCCCGAACTGCAGGCACATCTGCCTTATGATTTCCTCTTTACCTCGTTTTTTGCCGTAATGGGCCATTACAACCTGGCTCTGACGGACAGCCTGCGTCATCTGGCTGAACTGATCGAGTGTAAGGGCAACAGGGTCGTCAAGTCCGTCTGTTGTCTTGCTCAGCGTTATGTGCTTTTCTATAACGGTGGCCCCCTGGCTTACGGCAAGACAGGGAACAAGGACCGGATCAAGAGAATGATCGCTCAGGCCGCAGTCGATTCCGAAAATCCGGCCCAGTGAGGAAATGAGGCGGACATTGTATTCTTCTTCCGGTGCGGGGTATGAGGTTATGCAGTGCAGGAGGGTGACATCTTTTGTTCCCAGAATATCAAGCGCCGCCTCTATGTCCTTTAGTTTTGAGACACCGGAGGAGATGATGACTTTAAGCTTATTCTCGCCTGTGCTGTCTTTTGCGGCGCGGGCGATTTCCTTCAGCATCGGAAAATGATTCAGTTCGGGGGAGGCGACTTTTACGGCGTCAGGCTTTATTGAAAGAAGCTCGGAAAGGGAGCGTAGTCCGAATGGGGAGCAAATCCATTTAAGGCCGGAAGCCCTGGCGTAGTCCAAAGTGTTCCTGTAAAAGGATAGGGGGCATTCAAGGGTCTTGAATCGGTCGTATAGTGGGATGCGCCCTGTCGGCAGGTTTACGAATCCTGTGTCCGGATGAAGAATCTCGTCCGCATACACCCACTGGAATTTTACGGCGTCCGCGCCTGACGCCTTTGCGCCGTCAATTAGTTCTTTTGCCTTTTGGAGGGAACCGTTGTGCGATGTTCCGATTTCTGCTATGACCATAAATTCATTCTATAGCGAATAAAAAAAAAGTTCAATGTGAAAATGTAAAAGAAATGACTTTTCCGGGGGAGGATGGTTTTTTCTGCTTCTTAAGTTTTATTTATTTTACTCCTTAATTACTACAAATGTCTTTGTTAGCCCTTGACTAATTCACTGAAAATATGCTAAAATCTAATACTTACTTTTTAAACTATTTAGGGAGGTTCTGAAAATTGCGGTTTTTAGAGCCCCCTTTGAAAATGCGATGTTCTAAGCTGTGCTGTTACAGCAACTTGGAACTCGTCGGCAATCTCTGAAAAGCCGGTTTATCGGATTTTTGGAGATTCCTTTTATTTTTATACAAAGGAGTTCCGAATGTCAGGACACAGTAAATGGGCGACAATCAAACACGCCAAAGGTATTGCCGACGCGAAGCGCGGTAAGCTTTTTACAAAATTCATTAAGGAAATCTCAATTGCAGCCCGTATGGGTGGCGGTGACCCCGAATCAAATCCGCGCCTCCGCACAGCCATTCTCAAGGCTCGTGCCTCAAACATGCCTAAGGATAACATTGAGCGTGCTATTAAAAAAGGTACCGGTGAAGACGGCGGCTCAAACTACGAGGAATTGGTATACGAAGGATACGCTCCGGGCGGAGTTGCTGTTATGGTTGAGGTTCTTACAGACAACAAGAACCGCGCCGCTGCCGATGTCCGCAACATCTTTACAAAGAACGGCGGAAACCTCGGTGTTACAGGTTCTGTAAGCCGCATGTTCCAGCGCAAGGGAACTATTACTTATGACGCGGAAAAAGTTTCCGAGGACGAGGTAATGGAAGTTGGTCTTGAGGCCGGCGCTGATGACATCAACAGCGAGGACGGAATCATCACTGTTACAACAACTCAGGAAAATTTTGCTCCTGTAATGGAGGCTCTCCAGAACAAGGGCTTTGAGTCGCTTTCCGGTGAAGTTGGAATGGTTCCTGACGCCTACCAGCCTGTGGACAAAGACACAGCGGCCAAAATCCAGAAGATGATTGACAAACTCGAAGACAATGATGATGTTCAGAATGTTTATACAACTGTAGAATATCCTGATGACTTCGTTCCCGAAGAGTAACAGTAATAGAAATACTGTTCCGGAATCCGAATGGACTCCGGCCGGGCACATGGCGGAAGTCCGTCGTGTGCTTGGAATTGACCCCGGCCTGGCCTCTACAGGCTGGGGAATTATTGATTATTCCAACAATCGTTTTAGACTGGTCAAATACGGCGTGATTGAAACGCCTTCCCGTGAGACGCATTCCACTCGTCTTCTTTCTATCTACAATGATTTATTCTCCGTAATAGATGAATTCCGCCCGACAGAAGCAGGAATGGAGACTCTTTATTTTGCAAAAAATGTTTCCTCCGCCATGGGAGTTGCGGAAGCCCGCGGTGTTGTGACTTTGTGCCTTGCGCAGAATAATATTCCGCTCGGAGAATACACTCCGAACCAGATAAAGCAGTCCGTTACGGGAACTGCCGCCGCGGACAAGGCTCTGGTTGAGAAATATGTAAAACTTCTTCTTGGGCTTGCGGTGGAGCCAAAGCCCGACCATGCGGCTGATGCTCTTGCCGGAGCAATTACCCATATCAATTCAAGAGTGATGACTTCTCTTACACTGCGCTGACCGTCCAGACACGGTGGGGCTTTTTTTCCTCAAAGTCCGGGTCAATGGTCTGTCCTGTGATTTCCTTTGCCTTGAAGCCCTGCGGAATTTCATTCTCGCTGAATTTTAGTCCCCGTGAATTTGTTGAGAAAAAGAGGGTGCCGCCTTTATTTAAAAGACAGAGGCTTTTTTGCACGAGAAGCGGCCAGTCTCTGTTTGTGTCCAGCGTGTTCTCTGTGTTCTTTGAGTTGCTGAATGTCGGCGGATCAAGGATTATTATGTCAAAGCCGTTTTCCTTTTTGGGGAATGCGTTTTTAGCGGCGGCTCTTTCTTCCAGAAATTTTATGCAGTCGGCACGGGTAAAGATGTGGTTCTCGCCGGAGAATCCGTTTAAGGCGAAATTCTTTTTTGACCAGTCAAGATATGTGTTTGAGAGATCGACGGATTCTATAAAGGAGGCGTTTCCGCTCGCCGCCGCCAGAGAAAAACTTGAGGTATAGCAGAAGAGGTTTAGAACTCGTTTTTGCGCTGCTGTCTGCTGAATGGTTTTTCTCAGCGGTCTCATGTCAAGAAAAAGGCCTGTGTCAAGATATGTGTCCAGGTCAATGAAAAAGAGGCATTTGTTTTCAAGAACGACACCGCAAAAAGTGCCCGCGCTCTTCTCTGAATGCGATGAGTACTGGGAGCCGCCCTTGTCGTGTGTCCTCATTTTTGTTACAATGCGGCTTGCGTCTATTTTAAGGCATTCCGAAAGAGATGCCTTCATGCGGTCAAGCCATCTCTCTTCCTCGCCGGCGTCTTTTTCGTAGGGACGCTCGTATAAAAAAACTTTAAGGTAGGTGCGCTTGAGCCGGGCGTCGGCGGCTCCCGGAATGTTACGGCTTTCTTCCTCCGCCTGTGTCTTTATAAAGGATTCTGCGTCCGCGCGGCTTTTTATGTCTCCGGGAAGAAATTCGTAGAGGTCAATGCTTAAAGGAATTTCCGGAATGTCCCTGTCGTAGATGCGGAATGCCGTAACGGAATTTCTGCGCGCCCACTTGCGGAGACGCCTGAAATTTTTTTGAACTCTGTTTGCGAGTAGCTGTGCCTGATAGTCGTTTTTGTCTGTGCCCATATCCATAATTCTTGCGCTTGCTTCTGATTTTTTACAGGGCGGCTCTAAAAGTTGTAATTTTTGAAGCCGCCCTATATACATTAAATCAAAATTCTGATAAAATGTAAAGATATGAATTTTACTGATTTTTCCCTGCACGGGGACCTTCTTAAAGGCATAGCTGCGGCCGGCTATGTAACGTGCACTCCTGTTCAGGAACAGGTTTTAAAGACCTCGCTTACCGGGGACGATTTGTATGTACAGTCCCAGACCGGTACCGGAAAGACAGCCGCCTATTTGGTTTCCATTATTCAGGAAATGCTTGCAAAGCCTGAAGGAAAAAAAGTTTTGGTTTTGGTTCCTACCCGTGAACTTGCCGTTCAGGTTGAGGAGGAGGCAAAGGTTCTTATCAGCGGAACAAGCCTCAAGGCATTCAGTTTTTACGGCGGCGTTGGCTATGACCGTCAGGTAAAGGCTCTTAATGACGGAGTGGATTTTATCATAGGAACTCCGGGACGAATCATCGACCTCCGCAAAGGCGGACAGCTTGACTTGTCGGCTGTCGGATACCTTGTTATTGACGAGGCTGACCGTATGTTTGACATGGGATTCTATCCTGACCTCCGCGAAATTCTTAAGTTCATTCCAAAGGCGGAGGAGAGACAGACAATGCTTTTCTCTGCCACACTGAATACTTATGTGAAGAATCTTGCGTGGGAATACACCCGTGACGCAAAGGAAGTCACGATTGAGGCCGAAAACATTACGGTTGACGAGATTGACCAGGAACTTATTCATGTTTCAAGCGACAAGAAAATCGGTCTTTTGCTGGGAATCCTTCAGCGTGAGAAACCCGCAAGTCTTTTGATTTTCTGCAACACAAAGCGCGGCTGTGAGGTTTTGGGCAAGCGTCTGAAACTCAACGGTTACCAGAGCGAGTTTATTATCGGAGACATGCAGCAGTCAAAGCGCCTCCAGGTGCTGAACGAGTTTAAGGCTGGAAAGGTTTCCATGCTGGTTGCGACGGATGTCGCCGCCCGCGGTATTGATGTCAGCGACCTTGCGATGGTCGTAAACTACGACCTTCCGAACGAGCCTGAAAACTATGTTCACCGCATAGGACGCACGGCACGCGCCGGAAAGAGCGGCAAGGCATATACTTTCTGCTCGGAAAAAGATGTTTACGATTTGCCTGTAATTGAGCGCTACATAGGAAAGGCGATTCCCTCGCATGTGTGCGGAGACGATGAGTGCGTGGAAGACAAGAGCAAGGGCGTTTACATAAAACTTGACTCTTACGGTCGTGATGATGATGACGGATTCCGCGGAGGCCGTGATGACAGGCGTGGCGGAAGAGACAGCCGGCGCGGCGGACGGTACGGAAGTGAGAAAACTCGTGACGGCGACAGAAGGCGCGGCAAGACCGACGACCACCGCCAGAGAGGCAGAGGCGGAGAGTCCCGTGAGGACAGAGCCAAATTTGACGAGAAACTTTCGGGCCTCAGTTTTGAGGAGCGCATGGAAGTATACAAGAAGAAGTATGCCTCTGTCGCGGAAGGCGGACAGAAGGGCGGCTTCCAGAAGCGCGGACGGCGCAATGACACTGCTTCCGGCGAGAACTTTGCGCGTCGCGGCAAGGGCAAGTATGCAGGAAAAGGCCGGCGCATAGGCAATGAGTCTGACAAGAAGAGCCAGAAACCACAGAAGCCCCGGCAGAAAAAGACTTTGCAGAACAAGGGATTTGTCGGCTTCCTGAGAAAACTCTTCGGCGGAAAATAAATTTTTGGAGTTTTACATTGATTACAGTATCTGATGTTTCACTAAAATTCAGTGAGAAACCTTTATTTAAAGACGTAAATCTGAAATTTACTCCGGGAAACTGTTACGGAATTATCGGCGCAAACGGAGCCGGAAAGTCTACATTCTTAAAAGTGCTTTCCGGTGAGCAGGAGCACGATGTAGGAACAATATCGATTACTCCCGGCGAGCGCATGGCGGTTTTAAAGCAGGACCACTTTGCCTTTGACGCATTCAGTGTAAAAGACACCGTAATGCAGGGATACCCGAAACTCTACAAGGTGAGCAAGGATCGTGAGGCGATTTACGAAAAGGCCGACTTTACCGAGGAAGACGGAAACAAGGCTGCAGAACTTGAGGCGGAGTTCAGCGAGATGGGCGGCTGGGAGGCCGAAAACCAGATAGAGCAGATGCTTTCAGGACTTGGACTTGAGGAAGAGTTCCATGACAAGATGATGAGCGACCTTGACGAAAGCCAGAAGGTTCGTGTTCTGCTTGCACAGGCTCTTTTTGGAAACCCGGACATTCTTCTTCTCGACGAACCCACGAACGGTCTTGACCTTGAGTCAATCACTTGGCTTGAGGAATTCCTCATGGATTTTCCCAATATCGTTATCGTTGTAAGCCACGACCGCCACTTTCTTAACGCAGTCTGCACTTACACCTGCGACATTGACTACGGCAAAATTACCCAGTTTGCAGGAAATTATGACTTCTGGTTCCAGATGAGCCAGGTGCTCCAGCGTCAGGCAAAGGACCAGGCGAAAAAACGCGAGGACAAGATGGCCGAACTGAAGACCTTTATACAGCGGTTTGCCTCGAATGTCTCAAAGGCCGGACAGGCTTCCAGCCGTAAGCGTGTCCTTGAAAAACTGGAGCTTGAAGAACTTCCTGTTACAAGCAGAAAATTTCCCTATGTGAATTTTCGCCCGGACAGAGAGATTGGAAACAATGTCCTTGAAGTAAAGTCCTTGAATTATACCGAGGACGGAATTGATTTGCTAAAGGATTACTCGCTCATCGCAAACCGCACGGACAAGATTGCTTTTGTTGGTATTGAGCATAATTCAATAAGCGCGCTTTTTGACATCATAAGCGGTGTTAAAAAGCCCGCCTCAGGCGAATACTTTTGGGGGCAGACGACCAAGACCACCTATTTGCCGCGCGACAATTCCTCATATTTTGCCAACGACTACAATATTACCGAGTGGCTCAAACAGTACTCGCCCGACCAGGACGATGCCTATGTGCGCGGCTTTTTGGGACGCATGCTTTTTAGCGGCGACGAGTCTTTAAAGCCTGTAAAGGTATTGTCGGGAGGAGAGAAGGTGCGCTGTATGCTTTCTAAGCTTCAGCTTAGCGGAGCAAATGTGCTTATCCTTGACGATCCTACAAACCACCTGGACTTGGAGGCGATTCAGTCTCTTAACGAGGCTCTGGTCTCATTCCCCGGCGTGGTTCTTTTTACCAGCCATGACCACGAGTTTATTCAGTCTATAGCAAACCGTATTATTGAGATTACACCAAACGGTGTGATTGACAGAATGATGCCCTTTGACGACTACCGCAAGGACACTCAGGTTATTGAGATGCGGAACAAATTCTACGAAGGAAGCGGAAAGAAAATCCGCTACTAGTCAGAAAGATAAAGAGGCAGCCCCTTGTTCAAAGGAGCTGCCTCTTTTTATTTTGCGTTTTTTTTCTTTTTCCGTTTTTTAAGATATTTTTCTCTTGCCTCAAGTTTTAAAACCTTTTTTTTCTGAATCTTTTTTTTCTTCGCCTCTGCTGCCTGTGCGGCCGAGAATTTTACGAGAGACTTTGGGAGCCTGTTTTCTTCCGCACCTCTTTTTGCAAGTTTCTTGTAACGAATCTTCTGGGCTTTTTCCCCGACTTTTAGTAATGGAACTTGGAGAAAATCATTCATTCCAAAATCTATAATCCTTGGATTTGAGGGTTCTTCTCCAAAAATGTATCTTCCTATATACATATCGCCATCAATGCATTTTTCAATTAGTGCGCACCAGAATTGTCCGTCAAAATATATTGTCGTGATTGTGTAGTTGTTGTTTGTGATTTTTTGCATACATCTTTTTTGTCCCGGAAAGGACTTTTGCGAGAAAAAATTACGGCTGATTTTACCGCTTTGGGATTTACCCAGCCTAAAAAGTAAGGAAAGCAGGTAACTGACAGCTGCCCGGTTTCCTCTCGAAAGATGTGCTAATAGTTTTTACGATTCTAGTTTATATTTTTATTGCTATATTGTCAAGTACATCTCCTCTTTGTTCAGGGGACAGGACTTGGCTTCTCCTCTTATTCTTGTTCTTGCCTGTTCAGGAGGGCATACACATAGGTGTCCCAGTAAATTGGGTTTCCGTCCGCATCTTTTTTAAATGAGACATTTTTATGGAAGTGGGCCTCTCTCTGCATTCCGATTTTTTCCATAAGCTTCCATGATGCTGTGTTGTCAGGATTTGTCTCCGCTATGATTCTGCGAGTACCGTGGCTCAAAGCGTATTTAACAAAGGCTGAGGCGGCTTACGCTCCGTAACCCTGCCTCAAAAAGTTTTTGTTAAGGACATAGCCTAATTCCCTTGTCTCAAATTCTCGCTTTCCAAAATAAATGTTTCCTATTACTTTGCCGGTCTCCTTTAATTCTATGGCAAAGAACTCATCACTTGAACAGCGGAACTTTATTTCTGCCGGAAGTTTTTCCGGCGTAAAGTCCGGATAACTCTCAAACCTTTCGTTTACTCTTTGCAGCATGTATTCGCCAAGGTCTTTCTCGTCCTTTTGTTCAAAAGGACGGACTATAAGTCTTTCTGTCTCAATGCGCATTTCTTTACTCCCATAATCCGTGCGGAAAATCATATTTTTTAGCAATGTTCCTGTTTTTTATTATGTGCGGATTTTTTTGACTTTTTAAGCACATTCGGAATGAAATGAGAATGTGCGTTCAATGGTAAAGTTCGCGACGCGAACTTGCAGATAAAAAGGGGAGCGGCATTTCGCGAGCCTTTTTATCCCCTCTCACATAAAAAGGCTTGCAGGAAACTTCAGTTTCCGAAAAGACTTTTTAGCGTGCTTCGCAAGAAGCACAATCAATGGTAAAGTTCGCGACGCGAACTTGCAGATAAAAAGGGGAGCGGCATTTCG
>CAYFWC010000002.1:0-125448 GCA_964346805.1 uncultured Treponema sp.
CTCGCCGTTGTAGGTCGCCATGCACACGCTGATCATATTTCTTCTCCGTTGAAAGAAGATTTGAAGAAAAGTCTCTTCGCTTCTGAAACGCACTTAGCTTGCTTTTTCTTTTCAAAATTCTTGAATGCAGTTCCATTTCCAAAAGAAAACGCGACCGCTAAAGCTGTAAAACCCGTGGAGCTTATAAGAAGCGGATTTGTTCCGCAAATAAAAAGATAAGCGACATAGCTTAAAGCCAAAGAAAATTTTTGAATTCTTTCATAAGACTCATTTTTACAGATAAAAAACACTGGCAAAAGCAATATTCCAATAATAAAAACTGACTGGATAAGTCCGAAATTTTTTATAAGCTCAAGATATGTAAGCTCCGTTAAAGTTACACATTCATTCCGGGCGGAAGTGTACATATAAGAAACAGGTCCGTTTCCAATCAACAAAAACTTCATAGGATTTTCACCAAACATATTCATAAAAGATGAAAGATGTCCTGACTTTATATTTGTTGAATAATCATTTGCGGTCAAAAGAAAAACAACCGTCAATAAAAAAGCGCACAAAAACGCAGATGAAAAAAACGCCGTAAAAAAAACTTCTCTTTTATAATAAAAATTATAAAAAAGCACAGCGGAAAAAATCAGCGTTACACACGAAAGCATATTCGCCCGCGTGCCGGAAACAAAAAATCCAAAGGCAAAAATCGCAAAATGCAAAAAATTCTTAACGCTCTTTTTCTTAAGAAAATTTGAAATTGAAATTCCCAAGGGCAAGACAAGAAGCGGACAAGTCTTGTAAAAAACCATCGGAAGATCTACGCCGTAATAGTTTCTTATTCCAATTAAAAGAGTCGCCTCTTCACCTTTATTTAGAAAAAGCGTAAAAAACATCAGCGATTCTGGAAAAAACAAAAGAACAACAAAAAGCGTAATCTGCAATATTGAAAGCAAAAAGCAAACACAGTAAAAAACTTTGCTCGTCTTTAAATATTCGCAAGGCATCCAGAATATGTAAGTCAAAAACAGGAACGATTTAAGCATTGACATTGTGCTTTCATTTGAAAGATTTTGCTGTGTGAGAATTCCAAAACTCAAGGAGACAAAAAATATAGAAAGAAACACAAGTGGCACATAATAATATTTGCATTCGATAAACGGTAGACTTGCTAACAAAAAAAGTACAAAAGCAATATTTTTTATGTGAAACAAATAATTATATGGATCAAACACAATCGAAAAAAGTAACAGAGTATTCAGCAAAAAAGAAATTTTTCTTATAAACGACATTTTCACCCCACTATACAAAGCCAAACACTTCTAATAAGGCCTGTTTTGAAAAATCCGTTTCTTGCAAGAAAAAGCAACCTTGAGAATTTACATCTTTTTTCTAATTTTGAATAAGAAATGAGAGACTTGTATTCTTTTTCAGGCAGATTTTCCTTGAAATATTCTGCAAAGAAGCCGGCGAAAATCTTATACTGAGAATAGGAAATCTTGTGCTGAGAATAGGAAAAAATTTTTTTAATAAACGATTTCAAGTTCCAACCTTCCCCTATTCCGCAGACATTAGTACCATGCTGCCTGTATAAAACCGTTATTTTAGAAACAAATATTTTTTTTCCAAATTCAGATGCTATTGTGGCAAAAAAATGGTCATGCATCAAAACTTTAGAAAGGTTTTCATTCAGCGTTGCAATATTTTTTAGAGCATAATTTTTTAACTCGTTATTTATCATGCAGGCGCAGCCGGTAACATTGTTCAATTGAAAATAAAAACGGCTGTCAGGATTTTTCGGAAGATGCGAATATTCAAAAAGTGAAGGCGAAATTACATTCAAGTCAGAATCAACAATTTTCAAATCAGAATGAACTAAAACAGGAAGATTTTTTTCATCATCTGAAAGGCATTTGTATTTTTCAACAAAAATTCCAATATGGTCCTTTGTCCAAACATCATCCTGATCGCAAAACAAATACAAGTCGCTTTGAATATTTTCAAGCATATACAAAAAATGCTTGCATGCAGACTTGTTCGGCTCATGCTTCGGAAAAAGTTTTACGCGGTTGTCTTTTACCACATACTCATCAAGAATTTTCAAAGTTCTGTCAGAACTTCCGTCATCTGAAATATAAAGAGTAAAGTCTTTAAACTCCTGATTCAAAATAGAATCCAGCTGCTCACGAAGATATTTTTCTCCGTTATAAGTGGCAAGCACAACTGAAACTATCATTTTGGCGTCTCCGTGATTTTATTCCACAACCTTTCGCAGCACTTTCCATCCAAGTATTCCGCAAATTTTTTCCGTGTTTTCTCGCTTACTGGCGAATAGCTTTTCTCTTCAAGAATTCTGTAGAATTCCTGCCAGTTTTTTGCTTTTGCACCTTCCATGTTCTCAAAATAATTGAAGTAATGGCCGCGCGCGTATTTTATGTAAAAGTCGTAGTCAAAAGGAAGAAGAACAACCGGCTTTTTTGTCGCAATGAAGTCAAAGTAAATGCTTGAATAGTCGGTCATCAGCATATCGACCTGACCGACAAAGTTGTAAAGCTCGTCATAGTCAGAATCATTTATCGTGATGAGCCGTGAGGCTGAGCTTTTCTGACTTACGGTTTTTATAAAGCGTAAGTCAGAAAAGTGTGGCTTGTAAACAAGCACACTTTTATGACGCTCCAGCGTTGCCAAAAATTCATCAAGGTCAAAACCGTATTTTTCATCAAAAGGATTAAAAACCTCGCCAGTCCATTCCGCAGTCCTGAACGTGGGCATATAAAGAATTATCTTGCTTTCAGGAAACTGCCCGCGGATTTTTTCGAGCAACGGCTCTTTTCTGTGCGCAAAAAGAGCGTCGCAGCGAGGAGAGCCAGCACGAAGAATATTATCATCCGGTAGATTGAACGCAGTTTTCAAGAACGGAACAAAAAATTCAGAGTTTGCAACTGTGAAAAGTTTTTTCTGTTCAAGAAAGATTTTCCACGGAAAAAGTTTTCGTAAAATCAAGGAAGTTTTTCTTCTGAAAGCCGAGTTTGCAGATTCGCCTCCAGAATTTGTGTCGTCATTAAGAATTTTCTTGAGCGGCATTCCGTGCCATAACGCGTAATGCTCGGCGTTTCTGCAGAAGAAAAGGCTCATCTCGCCGCCTGTAGTTGAAAATATTTTCGACGCGCGCAAAGAAAAGAAAAGTCCGGCAATAGAATAAGAAGAGAAAGCGTTTCTGCCTTCCGCACGGAGCTTCTTCACAACATCGTTGTTCTTTGAAAGCCAGACAGTTTTTATCTCCGGGTGATTCTTGTTCACATACTCAAAAAACATACGCGAGTTGTCAGAATACCGCTGCCCGAACCAGGAACAGAAAATCCAAAGATTCTTGTTGCGCGGAAAAAGTCCGAAAAAATAATAAAACGGCAGCTCCAGAATATTAAAAAGCGTTATAAAGCCGCGCCGCAAAATTTTCACCGGCAAAGGAAGATTTTTCTTATTCATTTTTTGCTCCACTAACCTGCTTTTTAGATTTCCAGAAAGCAAGATTTTTTAAGAATTCATCTTTTGTAAAAATCAGCATTGAAAGATACAAAAAACCGCACAAAACTACAGACAGAACACTTCTAATCAGAATTGAGACTGCGCCGTCAAAGGAAATAAAATGCTTTACTGCCAGCACAATAGGAATAAAAAGAAAGCTTGTCACCAGATATTTAAAATTCTTTTTTGAAAATATTGAAAAATTGAATCCGAGTTTTCTTATAAACAGAATCTGCAGAAAAACAACAAGAATGTCAGAAGATGCGGTTGTTACAATGCAAAGCTCAGACGTAAGTTTATTGAGCAGAACAAGGACAATTTTACACAAGATGTTGTAAATGCCTGCGAAATAGTAAATTTTTGTAAGAATTTTCTCGTTGCCGGTCGCAAGAAGAACCTGCTTGGCAAGAATCATGTCAAACGCGCCAAAATAATAGCGCACAGAAAATAAGCATAAAGACAGTGCGCCCGACAAATATTTTTGGCCTGCGTAAATATAGAAAACCTCAAAGGAAAGGGCCGCCATTCCTATGCAGCAAGGAGTGTGCAATGCCAAAAACGAAGACGAGCTTTTTTCAAGCAAAAAACAATATTCATTCTTTTTGCCATCCGCCCAATAAAACGAAAGACGAGGAATGCTCACCAGTAAAATAGATGTCGTCACATTCACGACTGCAAGAATAATCGTTTGGGAAACATTGTAATAAGTAAGGCTAAGGGCATCAGAAAACCACACAAGCATAAAGCGGTCAAAAATAGTGTAAAGCATGCTTGAATTAACAAGCAAAAACACAACCGATAACGGCTTAAAAAGCGATGTCAAATCCTTAAAACATATTTTTGAAAATCTTATCTTTGATTTTGCATAAGCAAATGTAAAAATATTATTCAGTATCAAAGAAATGTTCACCAAAAGAATATAGATAAAAATGTCATCGTTTTTTCTCACAAAAAGAAAAACGCTTATGACATATAAAAAACGGCACAGAAATGTCTTTATAAGAATAAAGCCGTAACTTTCAAAAGCCTCATTCACATAGTCAGTCGCAAAGCAGACGAAAAATATCTGGCTTGCGAGAATCAGATAAATATTCCTGTATTTCAAAAACGGCGGAACAAGCAAAACCATAATCACATATACAGCCGTCACAAGCACAGATGTAAAAATATTAAATATGAACAACTTTGTAAAAAGCGCGGAAACTTTCTTCTTGTCATTTTTAATCTGGCTTACAGTCCGCATTCCGTAAGTGTAAACGCCGAAAACAGCAAAAGGCGTAAACCAGCTGATAATGCTTATAGCCTTGTTGTATTCCGTGAATCCGTCCACAGAAAGAATACGAGCAACATAAGGAGCGGTTATAAGAGGAAAAATTATATTAAGCGCACTTAAAACACTTTTATAGAAAGCATTCAGTTTTATTGATTTTGACATTCTTTCTATAAACTCTTCTATTGTTTTATAAAAGTTTCCGGCAAGGCGAGCTCGCCCGAAAGATATTTCTTATATGAATTGCCCACATCAAAGAAAGTCTCGCCGTGGTCGCTCGAAACTTTTTTCGGAGTCATATAATCGCTTCCGTACATTGAAACTAAAACATCATGAAACATTGCAGGAGCTGGAACTTTTGTGTCTTCAAATTCCAAGAAAACAGTTTTCTCATAATCGCCGATTTTCCGCTCCGCATTTGTTCCAAAGTACGAAATTTCACAAACTTTGCTGTGCGGAAGAATGTTTCCAATCTTGCAGACCGTCTCATAAAGGCTGAAAAGCATTTTTTGAGGAAAAAAAGTTAATGGGATAAGAAAAGCTCTCTTCCAAAAATCCATTTTCCATGTTTTTGTATAATATTTATTCCATAAAATCGAAAATAAAAATTTCTTTAAAAAATCCTGTGTTTTTTTGAACACCCTATTTTCAATTACGCCGTCCAAAGGAAAAACATCTATAAATATTCCCTGATTATATTTTGTATGTGGCCAATTACGTTTTAACATTGCGCTCGTTTCAGAATTCCTTATATGGCAAAGTCCGCCCACATATCCAGCATCATTATATCCAGTCTGAATAAAATACGGATACTTAACTTCTTTCTTCGCGAGCTTTATGAACTTGTCATAGTCTTTTCTAAACATCACAAAGTCCAAGTCATCGTCCCACGGAATAAAACCTTTATGACGGACAGCTCCAAGCAAAGTTCCAGAATCCGCAAAATATGAAAGCCCGTGTTTTTTGCAGAAACTGTCGAATTTCTTAAGAATGTCAAGTTCAACGTTCCATACATTTTTCAAGTCTTCCATTACAGCTTCTCCAAATCCCGCTTTATCTGCGTTGTGGAAATTTCAGGAGTTCGCTCAAGATAGACAACCTCGCACTGCTTTTTTAAGAAATCAAACTTGCCCTTCCAGTCATCGCCGATTACAAACGTGTCGATTTTATAAAGGTCAACATCTCTTTTCTTCTGTTCCCAGTTCTCTTCAGGAATAACCAGATCAACATAGCGGATTGCCTCAAGAAGCTGTTTGCGCTTTTCATAGCTGAAATAGCACTTTTTGTGCTTTGAGTTCCAGTTGAACTCGTCAGTTGAAAGCCCCACAACAAGATAGTCGCCCAGAGCCTTAGCCCGGCGCAGAAGATTTATGTGCCCGTAATGTAATAAATCAAAAGTTCCGTAAGTTATTATCCGTTTCATTTCAATTCTCCACTCGCGCAAATGAAAATGAAGTTATACTATCTTCAGGAACCTCTTCCATTTCTTCATCGCTCACAAAATCCCTTCCACAATCACAAATCACCTGACCGCAGCCATAAGCACAGAACGCCTCTATTGCACTTTTCCGCACTTCATCTCCGCCCAGCCACACAGACTATCCTCATCCGCAACCGGCGACAAAGTGCATATATATAGAAGAATTTGTTCAGTTTTGTCCGCTTTTAGCCGTTCAAGCACAAATGCCAGCATCGCCTCGGTAATGCCATTCGGGAAAATCACAATGTCTTTTTCCGCCCAAGAGCCGCCGGCTTCACTTGTGAGAAAATCGTGCATTTCGTTTATTTTTTTCTGCGTGAATCCTTCTGGTGCGGAGCCGCAGAGAATGGAATATTTTTTCAAAACTTCTCCTAAATAATATTGCTATTAGCAATATTATAAATTACTTTTATGACAGATATTCTATTAGTTTTAGGTAATAACATTAGAAAAAGAAGGAAAGAATTTGGCTGGACTCAGGCTTATTTGGCGGAAAAATCCGGAATTTCCGTTCCCTTTATGACACAAATTGAACTTGGAAGAAAATCCTCCTCGCTGGAAGTTGTTCAAAGTATCGCTACCGCTTTGGATATTTCCTACAAGCAACTTTTTGAAGAAAATTTCACTCTTCCGCAAGAAAAGATAAATTTGTTATTATTGGAACAAAACATAACTTCTTCCGTTGTAAAAAAAATCCATGAAGAATTTCTTAAGATAAAATAGTTTTTCCAAAGATTTCTTGAAACCGCCCGTAAAAACTTAAATTTTTCCCAAAACGGCGGCTCCCTTTGTGAGAGCAGTAAACCAAACTTCCCGGCAGAAGTTCTGATTGGGTCAAGATATTTAAAGAACACAAGAGAGTCTTTACAGATCAGTTTGCCTGCCAGTAACTTTTAATTTCTCAGTTTTTTATTTGCTATTATACAAACAAAAAGTCTATGTCAGAACCGATTTTATTATCCAAAAAGATAAGTTTATAGTTATAATATGAATATTCATGCATTGCGTTTTTTTCTGGCAGTTGAAGAAAAAGAGGCAGGTAAAAGGGCGGTAAAAGTCGCCGGAAAAAAATTCTATCACAAAAACGCAGAAATTCTCAGACGGTTCAATCAAAATGTCCGTTATCCGGGCTTCAATAACTCTGTTTTCGTACAGGCAAAAAAACAGCGGCGGACAGCCATCAGCCTTTTGCTAGGAATCTCTATTCGCATGCCTCTTTTAATTTACGGTTAAAAAAAACGGGGGCCGCCCAAAAAAAACGAACAGCCCCCTTCTCTCTCCCCACGCTTTTTTCTATCCTTATTCTTCCTTCTCCGGTTTTCCTATCATCACGCAACATATAATCATCGCAATAACATACATCACCAGAGTAAAATACAAGACATTCTGGTAACCGGCCGGATTCACCTTAACCGCGTGGCCGCTGGCAAGAACCTTGTCAACCCATTCACCCGAATGGTTCACAATGTAAGTCGCTATCTGGTTTCCGGTAAGCCCTGCAATCGCCCATGCGCTCAGACACATTCCGTGCACAGAAGAAATCGTCTTCATGCCAAAATGGTCAGAAAGCAAAGTCGGAACATTGCTGAATCCGCCGCCGTAACCTGCGTTTACGACAATCAAAAGCGCGACGCATAAAACCACATGTCCGTTTACAATTCCCTTTGTAAAAAGCGTGGCACCGGTCAACAAAATTGAAAGGGCAAAAATCACCTTGTAAATTGTGTTGCGGTCCTTAAGTCCGTCCGCGGCGGCGCTAAAGAAAAGGCGTCCGGCGGCATTCGCGATTGCATTGACGCTAAGAATAACCGCAATTACAGAAAGCCCCATACCCGTTGTGCGGAGAATAGGTTTTTCCTGGGAGATAAGGGCAAGACCGCAGGCAATGTTAATATAGAACATAAGCCATATTCCCACAAAAGTGCGGTTCGTAAAACAGAACTTAAACTTGCGTCCAAAATTGCCTAAGAATTCCTTTACGCTGAATGTGCTGTGCTCTTCTGTCCAGCCCTCAGGCTTTTTAAGCAGAATAAAGCCCACAAACATCATCACAAAATAAACACAGCCCATTATCATGAACATCGGAGCAGGGTTCGCCTTTCCGTCCACAGTAAACTTATAAAGGATTCCCTGCATTATCGGAGAAGCTATCGCCTTCGCCGCGCCAAAGCCGGCTACAGCAAGCCCAGTCGCAAGACCCTTGCGGTCCTTAAACCAGAGCATCAGCGTTTTTACCGGAGAAAGGTATCCCGTTCCCAGACCGATTCCCATGATGACGCCGTAAAAAATATAGATTCCCACGAGAGACTTGAACATAATTGAAACACCTGTTCCTATCATTCCGCAGGTAAAGAAGATTGTCGCAATCAGCGAAGACTTGTGAACATCTTTTTCAACAAAGTCTCCCAAAAAGGCCGCGCTCATTCCCAAAAAGAAAATGGCAAGTGAAAATCCCCACTCGATTGAACTTTTCGGCCGTCCAATATAGTCAGCAATTTCCTGGCTAAAAACCGACCAGCAGTATACTGTGCCGATTGAACAATGCAAGAGCAGCGCCGGAATCGCGCCGCGGACCCATCTGTTTTCTAGTACTTTCATTTATATAGTATAACATAGAAAAATAAATTTTTGTAAAAAAAATAAAAATTCATTAAAAAGCGCTGCATATAGAAAAAACCTGTTTACTAATTGAATTTATTTTCACAATCTGTTAAAATATCTGAATACTGTATAAAATTTTTTTTTGAGGATAAAGATATGATTACAACAAACGAAATCAGAGTCGGTACTGCATTCATGTACGAAAACGCTCCCTTCATCGTTCAGCGCATGCTCGGTCAGAAGGGCGGCCGCGCCGGTATGGTTACAAAGCTCCGTGTTAAGAATATTGTAACCGGCGGAACTCAGGATTTGGGTCTTGATGCAGGTGAAAAATTTGAGGAAGTTGATCTTGTTGAAAAGACAGTAAAACTTTCTTACATTGACGGTACAGATTACCACTTCATGGATCAGGAAACTTACGATGACATTTCTATGACAAAAGACGACCTTGGCGACTTGGCCGGATACATCTCCCCCGATGATGAGGACATCGAAGTTAAGATTACTTACTACAACGAAAAAGCCGTTGGTATCAAACTCCCGATCAACATCACACGCACAATCACTTACTGTGAGCCTGGCGTAAAGGGCGACACTTCCGGAAAATCTCTCAAGCCGGCAACAATCGACACCGGTGCCGAAGTAAAAGTTCCCTTGTACTGCAACACCGGCGACCGCATCGTAGTTGACACACGCGACGGCTCATTCGTTGAGCGCGCGAAAGACTAATTTTTTCTGAATATAATTTAGAAAAACAAAAAGCCCTGGATTACAATTCAGGGCTTTTTTAATAAAAGCCCGATAAAAACTTATGGAGTAAAAAAATGAAATCACAAAAAATCACAAAAGGACTCGTCCTTACAGCCCTCTTCGCAGCCCTTATCTCTGTCGGCTGCTTTATGGTAATCCCTCTTCCGGGCGGAGTTCCAATCGTTCTTCAGGATTTTCTCGCAAAATTAAGCGGTATGCTTCTGGGTCCCCTTTACGGTCCGCTCGCCGTTATCATTTTTCTTTTACTGGGAATTATCGGACTTCCTGTTTACTCGGGCAGAGCCGGAATTCAAATCCTTCTAAAAAGCCCCACCTGCGGTTTTTTATGGGGCTATGTAGTCTCAGCCCTTGTTTCGGCCCTTATCCTCAGAATCTTTCTTCCGCAGAACAAGGAACACTCAAACGCAAGACAGTGGACTGTAATTTCCATTTCTTCAGTTGTCGCCACAATCATTCTTTTTATTCTCGGCGTCATAGGCTTTATGTTCATAACCAAATCCGGACTTGAAAAGGCACTGGCAGTAGCGGTAATCCCCTTTATCCCCGGAAACATCATCAAAACCATACTGTCAATTCTGCTGACAAAAAAATTCAGACCAATAATCAACAATTACATAAACTGATTTTATGGAACAAGAAACGAGCCGCCCGACAATACTGCAAGTTCAGAATGTAACAAGAAAATTCTCGGACGGAAGCCTTGCCTTAAACAAGGTTTCCGTCTCCCTGAACGAAAACGATTTTATCGTAATCGCAGGCTCAAACGGATCGGGCAAAACCGTCCTGATGAACCTCATCGCAAACCTTGACGAACCTTCTTCCGGTAAAATTATCATCAAAAAAGGCTTCGAGGCTGGGCTAGTCTTCCAGAATGCCGACAGCCAGATTCTGGGCGAAACTCCTTACGAAGATGTCGCCTTCGGAGCAAAAAACTGCGGCTTAAAAGGCACGGCCCTTACAGAATGCGTCGAGCGCTCCTTGCTTCAGACCGGTCTCTCAGCCAAAAAGAATTTATCGTCGCGCACTATGAGCGGCGGAGAAAAACGCCGTCTCGCCGTGGCAGGCATTCTCGCAATGGGCCGCCCGCTGATTATCTTTGACGAACCCTTTGCAAACCTTGACTGGCCCGGAGTTCAGCAGGTAACCGCAATTCTCTCACAGCTTAAAAGTCAGGGTAAGAGCATTATCCTTCTTACCCACGAGCTTGAAAAAGTTCTGGCGCTTGCAAACCGTTTTATCATTCTGGACAAGGGCGAAATCCGCTTTGACGGCTCGCCCGAAAACGGACTAAAAGAGCCGCTCCAAAATTACGGTATAAAAAATCCTCTGATCAAATACGATTCGCTGGAGAGCCTTGTATGGAAGTAGCCTTATTTTCCTACAGGCGCGGCGACTCGATTCTGCACAGGGTAAACGCCGGCGTAAAAATAATTCTGCTGACAGTGTTTTGTCTCACGGTTTTCTGGGGAGCCGCGCCCCAAACAGTTTCCGAGGCACTGACCCGTCCGCTTATAATAAGAACATCTGTCTGTCTGGCTTTGAGCGTTGTCTGCTTTATTCTTGCGGGCGCAAACTGGAAGGGCCTCGCTAAGTTAAAATTTGTTCTCTTTCCGGGACTTCTCGTCATTGCCGTAAAAATTCCGGCCTGGTCGGACAATAAGTTTTATTTCAGTACGGACGGCCTTGCCTACGGAATTGTCTACACTCTCCGCTTTTTCATCACTTCTTTTATGGCGCAGACAGTCTTTGAGACCACTTCCTCAGTCCAGATAAAAGAAGCACTCCACCTTCCGCTTGTAATAACGCTCGCAATAAATTTTATTCCGGAGATTTTCAGCGCCTGGAGCCAGATAAAAAACGCAGCCCGCGCAAGGAACGGAAACAAAAAAAAGGGTTTCGTCCGCCGTATACAAATCGCATACTTTGAACTTGAAACCCTTTTTTCTATCCTGCTTAAAAAAGCGGAAGAAACCAGAAAAGCCGTCCTAAACAGAAGCTAGTCGTTTTTCCACGGCATAAAAAATGACTTAAAGCCGCGCGGACCAACAGTCTCCTCGTCTTCTTTTATCAGTTCTCTCCACGGAATCTTTTTTCTCAGTTTTGCGCCCTTGTTTTCCGGATGGGCATCGAGCCAGTCATACTTATAGAGTCTGAGGCGGAGGGCATTCGTCAGGGAAAGAACAATTCCCGTAGCGCCCGGCGCAATGGTCAGAAGCAGGAACGACGACGCCCCCAAAAAGAAATTGTAAAAGAACATAAATACAGAAAAGCCCGTGTTGTCAAAGAAAATCACAAAGCATTTCTTTAAAGTCTTTACAAAAGAGCCTCCCAAAAGCGCTCTCAGCGGAATGAACCACTGCAGTGACAGTATCAGGATTACCTCAAAAAAGAGAAGGGCAAGCGCCAGTGCGTTTCCCACAATTCCGCCGGCAGAAAAGTAAGAAGGAATTCCTATAAACCCCGCCACCAGAATAAATCCCAAAAGTGCGCCGTAACGCAATCCGTCCGCCAGAACTTTCGGAATCTGCTTAAAATAGCCTGCCAAAGTCGGCGCCCTGTAGTCCGCTATATTGGCCGCGTTCTCGCTAAAGGCAAGGGCAAAAACCATTCCCGCGGCAAGCAGGCCGATAAAGGCAAGCAGCATCAGCGGAACGGCAAAGGCGTTTTCAAGTCCCAGGAATCTACTCAGAATTAAAAACGCAAAGCCGCAAAAAAGGGAAATAATCAGGTTGGGAATCAGCAGAAAGAGGAAGTTGTCCCAACCATCACAAAAATTCTTTTTAAGAAGAAAGAGAATCATTCATTCTCCTATAAAAAGTCTTGCAGGAAACCTCAGTTTCCGAAAGACTTTTTAGCGTGCTTCGCAAGAAGCACAGTAAAATAACAAAGTTCGCGACGCGAACTTGCAGTTCAAAAGGCGAACACCATTCTGCGAGCCTTTTTATCATGCCTCTTTTAGTATGCTTTCAGCAGCTCTATCAGTTTGTCTTTTCCGATAATGCGCATAAAAGAGGCAAGACGCGGTCCCTGGTCCTTGTCAATCAAGGCGTTATACATTGCCTTAAACAAATCCTTTGCGTCAAGACCGAGTTCCGTGGCAATCTCGTACATAGCCTGCTGAAGTTCCTTGTCCAGAGCAAAAGTTTCCATTTTGGGAACAATCTCGTCGCGTATACGCTGAACCGCCGTCCGCATATTGCCCTCAATGTCTGCCTGTCCTTCCTTGCGGAGAGAAAAACAGAAGTCCGCGGCGCATTCTGGCGCCGAGTGCTGAATCCAGAACCAGGCGCACTGACAGCGGCGGCGCAGACGCTCTTCCTGCTCCGGCTTCACATCCTTGAGCGAGGCGATTGTCTTGTCAATGTCTCCGGAATATGTCTGGAGAAGTGTCGTCAAAAGACGGAAAGTAATCTGGTATGGCATTGTCTCCGGCATTTTGCCGTCAATCTGAGAAAGCTGGTAAATGCGCTTTTCCTTGTTAAAGTGGTCCTCGCTCTTTGCCTTGTCAATGCCGTAAGCGATGCGCTCCGTCTTGTCGTAGTCCTCATAAACCTTGAGAACGTCCAAGTCAAAGGAAATGGCAAATTCTGTATTGGGACGAGTTCCTGCAAAAATATAGCGGAGAACTTCCGCCTGATAAACATCAAGCGCGTCGGGCAAAGCAATAACTTTTCCCTTTGAAGAAGACATTTTTCCGGGAACACCCTTGAGGTTTACAAAGTCATATCGCATTGTAACAGGAGCGTCCCAGTCATAAATCTTTTTGGAAACAAGTTTTGCCGTGTCGTAACTTCCGCCGGGGCTTATATGATCCTTTCCGCCCGGCTCAAATACAACTTCCTCTTCTTTCCATCTCATAGGCCAGTCAACACGCCAGCCGAGTTTTGCGCCCTTAAAAGTGCGTATGTCAACCGTCTCCTCGTTTCCGCACTCGCACTTGTATGTAAGTCCGTACTCACCGTCATACTTAAGAATTGTGGTTGTATCCTTGTTGCATTTTCCGCAGAAAATAGAGGCGGGCCAGTAAATGTCTTCCGGCTTCATCTTGTGCTGCTCATCACGGTATTCATTAAGGCATTCTTTTATCAGTTCTCTGTTCTGGAGAGCCTTTTTCATTCCCTCGGCGTAACGGTTGGCACGATAGCGGCTCGCCTGATACAGAAATTCCGGCGCAATGCCTACGCGCGGAAGCTGTGTCTCAATGTCAACCTCGTGATGGCGGGCATAATTTTCGTTGCGTCCAGTCGTGTCAGGAACCATTGTAATGGGAAAACGCAGGTATTTTTCAAGAATTTCGGGGTCGGGCATATTCGCCGGAACCTTGCGGAATACATCGTAGTCGTCCCAGGAATAAATAAAGCGGACATTCTTGCCGCGGTCACGGAGCGCGCGCACTACTAAATCAACTGTAATGATTTCGCGGAAATTTCCAAGATGAACTGTTCCCGAAGGAGTAATACCGGAAGCGCAGGTGTAAGAATCCCTGTCTCCCTTTTCGCGAATAATTTTGTCGGCTATTGTATCGGCCCAATGACATAAAAGCGGATTTTTGTTTTCGTTTGAATTTGTGTTTTCAGACATGAATGCTTTCCTCAAAAATAAATTCTAATAAGTAAAATATTATATCATTTATTAAGTTTTGACACAAGCCAGGCACTTACCAGTCCTATAAACACTACCGTCCCAAAAACATGAACCGGCATAAAAGAACTGAATGCAATCGCTCCGAAAGAAAGGGAAGTCGTCAAAAAAGAAATTAGAACCGACAGGCTGTTCAGTTTTATGTCCTCTAAATTTTCTGTTCCGGAACTTTCCACCGTGTAGATTATGTAGTCAAGTCCGAGTCCAAAAACCAGAACAATTCCCGTAACACTAAAAAATCCCAGGGGAATATTCAGCAAAGGCATTCCGGCAGCCTCCGCCAGAAGCACCATAAAGGGAACCGCCGCAATTCTCAAAACCGTCTTAGGTTTGTAAAAAAAGTTCAGTCCGACAGTCAGAACGACAAAGGCAACCGCCAAAAGAAGTAGCATGATTTTTGTAAGACGGTTCAACTCAAATGCAATATCCTGCATTTTGTTCACAAAGAAAACGCCCTCGTTCTCCGAGCACAGTTTTTTAAATGCCTCCGCATCTTCCGCACCGGAAGGCATAATGGCGCTGAACCACTCGCCGTCCACCTGACCTATCCACAAAGCGGAAAGGGCTCTTTTTAAGTAGTCAGGAATTTCTCCGTCCATGCTGACAAAAGACTGATTTTCTTCCGGCAATCGCAAATAAGTATTCTCAAAACCCAGCGTCTCGCACTGTCTTGTTGCGATATCTGAATCCATTATTTTATCGCAAATTTGTAGGGACTCAATCTGATGTTTTTTTGACGGAATGAATTGCGATACCGCAGTATACGAAGAAAGTTGTCCTGTTGCGATAAATTCATCAAGTTTATCGCAAAATTCCTCTTCTTTTTGCAATAATTCGTCTTGAGAAGCGCCTTTTGCGATAAAATACCAGGGATTTGACTTGCAATTAAGCACATTTGCGATAAAAATTTCATCATTAAGCAGCTTTCCGCTCATTGAATAAAATTTGCGTAAATCGTTATCAATGACAAGATTGTTGCGATAAAAAATTGCAGTTGCGATAAAAAATATCGCAACTGCGGCAAGGCATATTTTTTTTGTTTTTTGCGATATCGCAAATTTAAAATTGAACGGAGACTGTGTTTTTTTCTCTGCAAGCGGAATGCTCGGATAAAGAAGAATGGTTGTCAAAAAAGTGCTTGCGATTCCCGCAAAGCAAAAAACCGCAATCTGCTTTAAAAGCATAAAGGGCGCAAAAAACAGAATCAGGTAACAGATTTCCGTGGAAATAAAAGAAAGCGAAAGTCCCTTGAATAATTTTTTTCTGATTGCCTTGCCGTCTCTTAAATCTTTTTCAAATTTCCAGCGGATAAAATAGTGAACGCTGTAGTCAAGGCAGGTTCCTATAAGCGTGGTTCCAAAGACAAAAGTAAGAATATGAATCTGCCCAAAAGCCAAAAAGGTAGAGACGAGCGCCGCCAGAACACTGAGACTTATCGCAAGTATGGACCACAAAATCGGAAGCAGACTTCTAAAGACAAAAAACAAAAGGACAACAACCGCAAGCAGAGAAATCGTTGAGATAAGAGTAACCTGCTTTTGCGCGTCCGAAGAACTTGCGTATGAATGGAATGGCACGCCGCTGTAAATAAATTTTACACCCTGGATTTTTTCCGCGCACTCGTATATTTTTTTTATGCCGGAATTTTTATTTGTAATTGAGGCTCCTTTCGGTGTAAGAGAGCCGCAAATCATTACATAATTCTTTCCCCCATATTCCGCAGCAAGAACTCCGTCCTTTAGAGAAAGACCTGTTCCGGTGCTCGAAATTTTTTGGATTAAGTTTTGCAGTTCAATCTCTGTAAAACCAAAGGGGTCGCCTTCAAGATACTCAACCGGTGTAATGCTGAATCCGCTAAAGGCGTTTTCAAGCGCCGCCTCTCCAAGCGCCTCCATACCTTCTTCTGTCTCCGCCTCCTTTATTGTATCCCTGTCAAGGAGCAGAAAACGGTTTTTGTAGTAAAAGGCGATAATCTCGTCCAGCTGGTCGCCGGCCGTGGTAAGGGACAGATTCTCAAAAAGCTCTCCGTTTGCGTCCCCGTTACGGAGGGCGGCGGCAAGGGCTTCCGCCCCCTTTTTCGCTCCCTCAAAATCAGGGGATTCGGCAAGAATAAAGAACATTGCGCCGGTCTTTGCGCCAAGCGCCTTGTCCGCATGTCCTACAGACTTCATTGAAGAGGAGTCGGGAAGAATGTCAAAAAGATTTGTATTGATTCCAAAATGGCGGCCGAACAAAAGGCACAGCCCGAGCACGGCAAAAAGTGCCAGATGAAGAAAAGCCCAAAAGGCGCATCCTTTTTTTTTCATTCTCTGATTTGTCCGTCGCCGTCAATCAGATATTTTGTCGTGGTCAAAGCTTCGAGCCCCATCGGACCGCGGACATGGAGCTTTTGCGTGCTGATTCCAATTTCCGCGCCAAAGCCAAATTCAAATCCGTCTGTAAAGCGTGTTGAAGAATTAACATAAACGCAGGCGGCGTCTACTTTTGCCTGAAAAAGTCTTGCGCTTGCGCGGTTGCTCGTAACAATTGTTTCCGAATGCTTTGTGTTGTGGCTGTTGATATAGTCAATCGCTTCGTCAACCGAATCAACATTTTTTACAAGGCATTCAAAGTCAAGGAACTCTTTTCCGTAATCGGCGTCTGCCGCTTCCACCACACATTCAGGTCTGCCTTCCCTTGCGGCGGCTTCTCTTAGGGCTGTTATACAGTTTTTGTCGGCATGGAGTTTTACACGGCCGGCGAAAGTCTTTTCAAGTAAGGGTAAAAACTCCCCGGCAATATCTTTATGAACAAGAATCGCCTCGATTGCGTTGCAGACTCCCGGCCTCTGGATTTTTGCGTTTTCGGCAATGCGTGCCGCCATCTGCAGGTCAGCGTCTTTGTCCACATAAAGATGGCAGACGCCTGAACCGGTTTCTATTACAGGAATACGGGAATTCTGCACAACATACTGTATCAGTTTTGAACCGCTTCCACGGGGAATAACCACATCGATAAGACCGCGCGCGTTTAAAATCTGGCTCACATCATCATGGCTTACGCTTTCCAAAAGTTCGACATCCTCAGGAATTCCGTCGGCACAAGAAGAAAGGCCTTCTTTTATCGCGCTGACAATCGCTTTGTTTGAGTTAATGGCTGCGGAGGAGCCCCGTAAAAGAACAGCGTTTCCGCTTTTGTACGCAAGACTGAATGCGTCAACAGTAACATTGGGCCGGCTCTCGTAAATCATCGCCACAACGCCCAGAGGCACGCAGACTTTCTTTATCTGGAGACCGCAGGGGCTTGTCCAGCCGGAGCAGACTTTTCCCACGGGATCTTCACGGTCTATTAAAATCTGAACACACTGTAAAATAGAATCAATGCGCTTGTCGTTAAGCATAAGGCGGTCAATGAGCGGTTCGCTCGTTCCGTTTTCGCGCGCCTTTTTTACATCGAGCCCGTTGGCCTGAATTATCTTGCCACGGTTTTTATTTATGGATTTGATTACCGCTTTTAAGGCGTTGTTTTTCTGCGAGGCAGTCTGCATGGAAAGCTTTTGCGAGGCAGTTCTAATAGAAAGACAGGTTTGTTCAAAATTCATAGACTTTATTTAGTAATTTGCCAAGAAATACATTCCGAGCAGCATGGCGGTGCGGATTTTTTCCTTTGTCCATGACTGTTCCGCCGGAAGACTTTTTATATAAACCCAGAAGATACCAAATTCAGGATCGATGCGGAGCGCATACTCGGTAAAATCCGCGCTCTTTGACTGCGGACCGAACATCAAGTAAACCACATCACCGATTATTTCTAATAAGGTTGAATAGTTATCCTGCCAGTTGGCGTCCGCAACCGACGCACAGTATTCATGCAATTTGTAAAGAACATTTTCTTTTAGTTCCGCGTCAGATTTCTCAATCCATGTCTTTTGAACCAAAAGAGTAAGATTCTTTTCAAAACTGGAAATCAACTTTGTTTCGGTGCAAGATGTGTTCTTTTCAAAAAGCGGGCTTAATGCTCCAAAAGCAGAGGCGATTATTTCTGCTGACGGAATAAAGTTTTTTTCTTTTAAAAAATCAGAAAGCGCATTTACAACTTTTTTATCAACATAGTTACTTATTGTCTGTTCAAAATCCATAGTTTGATTTTAATTCTTATAACAGAATTATTCAAGTGATATGAGCAAAAATTATTTATTGAAAATAACAATGAAATAAATAACTATATTTAGATATTTATTTTTCAGAAATGCGGAATGTTGTCAGTACAAATAATATGACAAACGCTTTAAAAGAGGCAACTTCTAAATTTCAAAACAAATGGGGTAAGGAGAACAACAACATTCGTATTTTTGTTCAGCAGTCTTCTCATTTAGCAATGCTTTAATTAGTTGATTGCATCTTATGGGCAGTTTATCGTGTTTATGAAAGAAATATAAATAATATAATAAAACTTAAAAAAGCAAGAACTTTTACCTTCTCAGTCTCAAACAAAGGTTACCAAAGACCTTATATTTTCTACTGTCCTAAAGGCGAAACACTTACTACTTTTCTTTAAATATCTTTTGTGGTAAACTATTGTATTATTCTTATACATTTTTCTCATTAAAAAATGCAAAGGGGGAAACGGAATAATATGAAATACGATGAAGAAATTCTAAACCTGCTGGAACAGAACGCCCGCCTCAGTATTGAAGACATTGCGGCAATGACTAAAAAGACTCCCGATGAGGTTAAATCTCTTATTAAGGAAATGGAAGACGAGGGTATTATCCTTAAATATTCCACAGTAATCAACAAGGACAAACTTGCCGGCAAGGACGACAAGGTTCGTGTCCAGATTCAGATTCAGGTAAGCCCCGAGCGTGAGCACGGCTTTGACAAGATTGCTGACCGCATCTACCGCTATCCGCAGGTAAAATCAGTTTACCTTATGAGCGGCGGCTACGATTTTATGGTAGTTATCGAAGGCGACTCGCTTAAAGAAGTGGGACTTTTTGTAAGTGAAAAACTTGCAACTATCGAAGGAGTTCGTTCAACAAAAACCTGCTTTGTGCTGAAGACTTACAAAGAGAACGATGTCATTTACGTTGAGGACGAAAAAGACCGCCGCGAAGGAGCAATGGCTTGAACACACGACCAAACAGACTGAGCGCGGCAATGATGAGAACGCCGCCAAGCGGAATCCGCAAATTCTTTGAAATGCTTATCGGACATGATGATGTAATCTCTCTGTCTGTCGGCGAGCCGGACTTTCCGACTCCATGGGTAATCCGTGAGGAAGCCTTTTACCATCTGGAAAAGGGACACACAAGTTATACCAGCAACTGGGGACTTTTGGACTTGAGGGAAGAAATCAGCAAGTATCTTGCCCGTTACGGAATGAGTTACGCGCCAAAGGACGAGATTCTCGTTACTGTAGGAGCCAGCGAGGGCGTTGACGCCGTTCTCCGTGGAATTCTTAATCCCGGCGACGAAATCATCATAAGCCAGCCCTGCTATGTAAACTATGTTCCGCTCGCAGAACTCTGCGAAATAAAGACAGTTCCGCTTGACACAAGCAAAAACGGTTTTTATCCGACAGCGGAACAGATTGAAAAGGCAATTACTCCCAAGACCAAGGCGCTGATGATTTGCTCTCCCAACAATCCTACGGGAACAATAATTCCCAAAGAGGAACTGGCAAAAATCGCCGAGGTTGTAAAAAAGCACCAGATTTGGGTTATAAGCGACGAGATTTACTGCGAGCTTGTCTATGACGGAGTGGAACACTGTTCTATAGGCTCTTTCCCCGGAATGAAGGACTATACCATTATCCTTAACGGATTCAGCAAGTCTTTCGCAATGACCGGCTGGCGTATCGGTTACATTGCCGCTCCAAGCGAGCTTCTTGCACAGATTGTAAAACTTCACGGTTACAATACTATCTGCGCCCCGATTTTTTCCCAGTACGCGGCAGCGGAAGGCCTCCGCAACGGCTGGAAAGAAGTTGAGCGAATGCGTGTAAGTTACCAGCAGCGCCGCAACTTGATGGAAAAAGCCTTTAACGATATGGGGCTTCCTGTTCCGGAGCCAAAGGGCGCATTCTATATGTTCCCGGACATTTCTTCCACGGGAATGACCAGCGAGGCTTTTGCAACCGAACTGTTTAGAAAGCACAATGTGGCTGTTGTTCCGGGAAGCGTTTTCGGAGCGGGCGGCGAGGGGCATATACGCGTATGCTATGCCACGGCGATTGACAAAATCAAAGTTGCCTTGGAGAGAATCGCGCAGATGGTTCAGGAAATAAGAAAATAAGCTTGGGGCAGACGCTAAAAATCGCAATCTTTAGCGTTTCTCTTTAAAACAAAAAAGACTGCCGGATTCCGAAGAGCGCCTTTGACTGGCACTTTATCTCCTGTTTGGCAGTCTCTTTTGTTTAATATGCGCCCTTTCCTTTTATTACAACCCAGACGGTTTTTATAAGAATCCAGAGGTCAAGCCAGACGGACCAGTTCTGGATATAATAGGTGTCGAGCATTACGCGGTCTTCGTAAGCCGTGTCGCTCCGGCCGGAAGTCTGCCACATTCCGGAAAGTCCCGGCGTTACAGAAAGAATATAATCCACATTCTTACCATAGCGCTCAAGCTCAGCCTCAGTTACGGGACGGGGACCCACAAAACTCATTTCTCCGATAAAAATATTGATTAACTGCGGAAGCTCGTCAAGGCTGGTCTTACGGATAAATTTTCCAAAGGGCGTAACACGGGGATCGTTCTCTATCTTTCGATCCTTTTCCCATTCCCTGCGCATCTTTGGATTTTCCTTAAGAATCTTTTCAAGCATCTCGTCAGAATTTTTATACATTGAACGGAATTTCCAGCACTTTATTGTCTTGTGGTTCTGTCCTACACGCTTGTGTCCGTACAGAATCGGACCGGGAGAAGTAATCTTTACCAAAAAAGCGATTATCAAACTTACCGGAAGTGTCAGCGGAAGAGTGCAGATTATAATGGCCAAATCCATCGCGCGTTTTGCCGCGAGAGACTGAATTTTTGTTCTGTTATTGGTAGAAGAAAAGCCTACAATACCGGCAATATCCTTTAAATGCGGCGCGCCAGACATAAGCATATTCTGCTTGTCGGAAACAACAACGGTATAGCGGAAAGTCTTTAGAATGTTGTCCGTGTCGCCCTTATAGTCGGAAATGACCGCAACTCTTATACGGAGCCTTTTGATTGCCTCGTAAAGTTCGGGGGAGGGAGCTGTAACAGGAATTCCATTTACTTCCGACGGCGCTTTGGGCGAATCGTTGACGATAAGCGCAGGCCGGTAACCGAGATAGCGGTTGCTTAAAAAGCGTTCTATCACGGTGTCGCCAGACTTTCCGGAGCATACGACAACGGCCGGAAGCCCCCAGAATTTGAACATTCCGAAAAAATGGCGGACAACCTCACGCATTCCGGGAAGAAGTATTGTAGCAAAGGGAACAGCAAGAACCAATGCTATTGCAATGGCAACCTTATCCTCCGCATCCTCGACAAAAATACTCATAGCGATTCCGCAGAAGCAGAAAAAGGTGCATATACTAAGGCGCTTTACATCTTCCGCAGGTGATGTCATAATTCCGGGATAAAGATCCGCGGCGTAGAACACAACAAGAATGACCGGAATATAAACATAATATCCGGTAAAAGAGCGGAAGTTGATGAAAGTATGGTCTATCAGATTTACAAGGAAAAAGCCGATTCCGATGCAAAAAAGAAGCGTCAATGCGTCAAAGAACATAATAATCAGCCCGGACAGAAAGGAACTCGTCCGCCTAAAATGCGATGAATAATACTTTTCAAATTCTTTTATATCTTTGTTCATACTCATACTAAAGGGAGGCTCTAGAAGTTGCAGTTTTTAGAGCCTTCGTTGAAATTGAGATATTCTAAGCCGTGCTATTGCAACAACTTAGAACTCGTCGGCAGTCTCTAAAAAGCATTTATCGGCTTTTTAAAGATTGTCTAAATTATACGACTCTCCGTATTTCGTAGCCTCGACATTATTAAAACCATGCTGGGCCAAATAGGTTATAAGATAATCCTGAGCGTCTTTTTCTCCGTGAACCAGGAATATCTTCTTTAAGCGGCTGGTGTCTATCTCACCGAGCCAGCCGGTAATTTCCTCATAGTCTGCGTGGGCGCTAAAAGCGTTGATTGTCTCAACCTTGGCGTTCACCTTATACATATCGCCCATAATCTTAACCTCCTTGTTCCCGTCAAGAATACGGCGTCCCAGCGTGTTCTCAGCCATGTAGCCGACGATAAGGATTGTATTGCGCTCATCGGTAATATTGTTTGCCAAATGATGAAGAATCCGTCCGGCTTCGCACATTCCGTCGGCGGAAAGAATAATCATCGGGCCGTCCTTTTTGTTGAGCCGCTTTGATTCGTCCACGCTTGTTATAAGTTGAAGCGAGCCGAAACCGAAGGGGTTCTTATGGTGGTCAATAAAGGCCTTTGAGACGCTTTCGTCATAGCATTCCGGGTGAACCTGAAAAATACCCGTGGCGTTTACAGCCATAGGAGAATCAACATAAATAGGAATGGCCGGAATCTTTTTCTGGTCCACGAGCAGGTGTAAATAATAGATGAGTTCCTGAGTCCGTTCAATCGCAAAAGAAGGAATTATGATTTTTCCTTTTTTATTGATTGCGTTTCTTATAATGCGTATCAGTTCATGCAGGGCAAAATCCTTTTCCTGATGCTTACGGTTTCCGTATGTACTTTCGCAGACAATGTAATCAGGAGCCGGAAACGATGTGGCAGGGTCGCGGACAATAGCCTTGTTCTTTCGTCCCAGATCTCCGGTAAAGAGAATCCGGGTTTCGCCCTCCGGTCCCTGTCCGTTTATCGAAATATATACCAGTGAGGAGCCCAGAATATGTCCGGCATCATAAAATTCCAAGGAAACATTTGGTCCGATAAAAAGCTTGCGGTTATAGGAGACCGTAACAATCTGGTTGGCGGCCTTAATGCAGTCCGACTCCTTGTAAAGCGGCCGCCAGTTGAATTTCTCGCCTTTTTTTGAGGCCTGTTTTGCGAGATACTCGGCATCACGGGCCTGAATGCGGGCGCTGTCCATCATTACAAGGTTTGCCAAATCCCGCGTGGCAGGTGTTGAATAAATGTTTCCGTTATAGCCTTTTTTTGCCAAAAGCGGCAGAAGTCCGCAGTGATCCAAATGGCCGTGCGTCAGTGCAACAGCCTCAAGCTTGTCAGCAGGAAATTCAAAGTTGCGGTTTTTTTCGTCGGAAATTTTTCTGTGCCCCTGAAAAGAACCACAGTCTATCATATAGCTTTTTCCGTCTACTTCCAAAATGTGCCTTGAGCCCGTCACTTCCTGAGCGGCTCCAAGTGAATATAATGTAACTGCCATAAATTCTATTGTATCACAGAAATTCAGAATTTTCAACAATTTATTGAATTTATGACCAAAATATGGTATAATCAGAAAAATGTATTCACAGCCAATAGGTCCGGCCCCTGAAAAAATCGTTCAGGACGGTAAACCGGTTTTTGGAACTTTTGATTCTCTGCCGAAAAAACTTGACATAAAGGGAATTCCGTCGCCATTCGGAGGAATTCCGATGCCGTCATTTTTATCGCGCCTCCGAATACGAGCCAGGGCGATTTATGTTTTTTCTTTCGGCGAATACTTAGGCACAATCGATTTTTTTGACGGAAAACTTCTCAATATGGCGGAATTTTCCCTGTGGAACACAAAATGCGGAACAAAATACATTTACAGAAACTTTTTGGGCGCGAGAAGAAAACTTGTTCCGACTAAACTGGAAAAAGGACAGATTTTAAGCCCTTCTCCCGTCCGGCACATAAGGCTTTCTTGGAACCATCCGGAAAACCGCTTTTCTGCCGCGGTAAATGTGCGAGGCTTCCGCCACAGACCGGAAATCAATCTTTCAGCCACAGGAAACTTTAATGACGCACTCGCAAACGAAATTATTTCAGTAAAGCCTGCGCCGACAAAAAGACGGCCTTCCGCAACATGGTATGCCTCAATTCCTGTAAAAGGGACGCTTGAAATCAAGGGAAATGAGAAAATAAAGAAAACTTCCTCCGGAGCCGGCCTTTTGTTTGTAAACCGCTCCTACTACAATTTTATAACGCACGGAGAAAACATAACCGCCGCGGGAATTCTCGGCGACAGACAGATAACATTACGCCTGTCGACAACAAGCCTTGATGCGGCAAATACGGAAAAATATAATGACAATGCACTGTTTGCGGACGGAAAATGCACGAAACTGCCGCCTGTAACAATCACGCATCCCTTTGGCATCGCGAAAGACTGGATAATTCAGGATTACAAGAGTATGGTGGACTTGACTTTTGTTCCCCAGACCTCGTCTTCCAGAAAGGCGGACTTTATCATCGTCAAGGGAAGCTATGACACGATCTTCGGATTTTTAAACGGAACTCTTCTTGACGCAGAGGGGAACAAGATTTCTGTAAAAGATTTCCCCGCCGTGGCAAAAAGAAGCAGAATCAGGTTATAGGGCTTTTTTTAGCTCAACCAGATTTTTTCTCATTATTGAAATATAAGACGCGCCTTTCTGGGCATCTTCCAATGATGTTGACTGCAAAGAGTCAAGCATAAGAATCCCTGCATTTTTGGACTTTGAATTCCGGACAATTGTTTTTGCAATCTTCTGGTCAGACTTGTCAATTACAAAAATATTTTTCAATGCAAGAGAATCCATCTTTTTTGCAAGGAAAATGATTGTGTTAAAACTGGCCTCTGTCTCTGCGGAACAACCGACAAAAGCGGCATAGTAGTCAAGGCCGTAGTCTTCTACAAAATAACGGAAGGGAAAGCGGTCTCCAAAAACCAGCGTCTTGTTCTTTGCGTCTTTCATAGCCTTGACAAATTCTTCATCGAGCGTTTTTAGACTTGCATTGTATTTGCCGGTGTTTGTCTTGTAGACGGCGGCGTTTTCAGGGTTTGCGGCAGAAAATGCGTCGCAAATCGCGCTCACAAGTTTCTGCGCCTTGCGGAGAGAAAGCCAGACATGCTCGTCATACTCAATGTCTTCATCATCTTCTTTTTCAATTTCTTCTTCCTCTGCCTGCATACCTTCCTTTAATTCTTCCTGAAGTGTCTCATTTTTGAGAACTTCCATAAAGTTTACCACAAGAAGATTCTTGTTGCGCGCCATCCTTATGGCATCTAGTGCCCATTCATCGCTCTCACCGCCTACAAATATAAATACATCAGAAGAGGAGATTTTGGCGATGTCCTTTACACTCGGCTGAAAACTGTGCATATCAGCGCCGTTTCCCAAAAGCATAGTTATTTTAGCGTCTGTTCCCAATGCGACATTTTTTGCCCAGTCATAAGATGGAAAAATAGTCGTAACAATGTTGAGCGGTTTTGCAAAAACCACTGACGAAAATAGAGTTGCGGCCGCGAAAACCGCAAGATTCTTACAAATTCTTTTCATAGTTAATGTTTTAGCAAAATTGAATAAAATTGTCAATATGAAAATGATTTTCATTTTCATATTGTTATAAAATTCTGTTTCCACTAGTTTTTTGCGTATATTTTTATTATATTATAACTATGACTCAAGATTTTGATATGCTGGAAACTCGTGCCATTCATGGAATAATAGAGCACTATAAAAAAGAAAATTTTTTCATAAACAAGACCGATGATGAGGTTGAACTTGATGTTCTCCTCATTCAAAGTTTAATCGGAAAATTCTTTAAAATTATTTTTCCCGGTTACTTCCGTGAAAAGGAATTCAATGTAATAAACTTGGAAGCTTATATTTCTGTTCTTTGCCGCGAGGTCATGCTTATTCTGAACAAGCAGATTTTTCTGGCAATAAAAAAGATTCCGGAAAACAGAAAAAACGATGAGGCAAAATTAAAGGAACAGGCCAGGACAATTACCCATGAATTTTTTGACAGACTTCCCAGAGTGCGTGAATTTTTAGAGACGGACTTGCAGGCGGCCTTTGACGGAGATCCGGCGGCCTTTGACAAAACGGAAATCATTCTGTCCTATCCGGGCTTTTTCGCAATTACCGTAAACCGACTTGCACATGAACTTTTTGTGCTTGGAGTTCCGCTTATCCCTCGCATTATGACTGAATACGCCCACAACAAAACCGGAATTGACATTCATCCGGGCGCGACGCTCGGAAAATATTTCTTTATTGACCACGGAACGGGAATTGTAATCGGCGAGACCACTGTGATTGGTGAGCATGTAAAAATTTATCAGGGCGTAACGCTCGGAGCGCTCAGCACGAACGGCGGTCAGGCTCTGAAAGGTGTCAAGCGCCATCCGACGATTGAGGACAATGTTACAATTTATTCCGGCGCATCAATTCTAGGCGGCGATACTGTGGTCGGAAAAAACTGTGTAATCGGAGGAAACACCTTTGTTACAAAATCTGTCGCCCCGGAAATGACGGTAACCATAAAAAATCAGGAACTGAAATTTAAGAGCCACGGGGAAAACTTCAAATGACAGACAGAGTTTGGAACATTCTAACCGATTCTTTCTTTAAAATTCTTCTTCCCGGAATCAAGATGACAATTCCGCTTACAGTAATATCTTTTTCTCTTGCCCTAATCATAGGAATTATTGTGGCGTTAATTCAGTTTGCTAACATAAAAGGATTGAAGCAGGCCGCCCGCTTTTACATTTGGGTTATGCGCGGAACCCCTGTCTTGGTTCAGCTTTATGTGGTCTTTTACGGACTTCCGAACATAGGCATTATTATTGACCCATTTCCTGCGGCAGTATTGGTATTCGCCTTGAATGAGGGTGCATACTCTGCGGAAACAATGCGGGCAGCCTTTGAGTCCGTAAACTCAGGCCAGATCGAGGCCGGATACTGCGTCGGAATGAACTACCTTCAGATAATATGGCATATTGTTTTACCGCAGGCTTTTAGAACTGCATTTCCGCCGCTTTCAAATTCTCTTATCGCAATGGTAAAAGAAACTTCTTTGGCCGCGAATATTACTGTCGCGGAAATGTTCATGGCAGCACAGCGTATTGTAGCGAGGACTTACGAGCCGCTTGCTCTTTATATAGAAGTAGCGCTCATTTACCTGATTTTCTCAACTGTTCTTACAAAGATTCAGCGTGTAGGAGAAAGACGCCTTAATGTATATGCAGGACAGACTGCAAGGAGGGCGTAATGAGCGATTTGATTTTACAGGCTAGCGGAATAAAGAAGTCTTTCGGAGACTACAATGTATTGGACGGAATTGACTTTTCTGTCAAAAAAGGCGATGTAATCTCAATCATCGGGCCAAGCGGCGGCGGAAAAACCACATTCTTACGCTGCCTGAACTTTTTGGAAAGAGCCGACTCCGGCAAGATGAATTTTGAGGGTCATGAGATTGAGCTTAATTCCGCGGACAAAAAAGTAATTCAGCAGATAAGAAAAAGAACTGGATTCGTTTTTCAGAACTACAATCTTTTCCAAAACAAGAATGCCCTGGGAAACATTACAGCCGGCCTTACGATTGCACGCAAAATGAAAAAAGCCGACGCGGAAAAAATAGGAAAAGATTTACTGGCAAAAGTCGGATTAGGCGATAAAATACATAATTATCCCTATGAGCTTTCCGGCGGTCAGCAGCAGAGAGTCGCAATTGCAAGAGCCATCAGCGGCAACCCGGACATCATTTACTTTGACGAGCCCACCAGTGCGCTTGACCCGGAATTGATTGGAGAAGTTCTGTCTGTAATCAAGTCCCTTGCGGAAGAGGGGCGGACAATGATTATTGTAACTCATGAAATGAATTTCGCGCGCAAAGTCTCTACAAAAATTATTTTCATGGAACAGGGGCGCATTATAGAAAGCGGTTCTTCAAAAGAATTCTTTGAAAACCCCAAAGAGGAGCGGACAAAGATTTTTTTGGATAATTTTAATAAAAGTCAGAAGGAGTTGTAAGGAAAAATGAAAAAGTCAATTATTTACACAATGGTTCTTATTGCGGCAAGTGCCATGACTTTGGGCGGCTGCAAAAAGCGTCCCGAAGGAGACTTGCTTTCTCAAGTAAAAAGCAGAAATGAACTTTCTGTAGCGACAGAAGGCGTATGGGCGCCCTGGACCTACCATAACGAAAAAGACGAGCTTGTTGGATTTGATGTTGAGGTTGCAAAGGCAATCGCACAAAAACTCGGCGTTCCCGCAAAATTTTATGAGGTTGAATGGGACGGAATATTTGCGGGTATTGACTCAAAACGCTATGACCTTACTCTGAACGGTGTTGAGATTACTCCAGAACGCCTTGAAAAATACGATTTTTCTATTCCCTACGCCTATATTCATACCGCTCTGATTGTAAGAAAGGACAATAACGACATAAAAAGCTTTAAAGACCTTAACGGAAAGACTTCTACAAATTCCTTGGGCAGCACTTATGCAGACCTTGCGGAAAAATACGGAGCAAAAACAATTGTAATTGACACCATCGAAGAAACGATGCAGTTGGTTGAGCACGGTCGCGCGGATGCGACTCTTAACGCCGATGTAAGTTTTTATGATTACCTGAACGCCCACCCGGACGCACCGCTTAAAATTGTGGCGCTTACGGACGAGGCTTCTTCTGTCGCAGTTCCAATGCGAAAAGGAAATGAAACTGCCTCGCTTAAAAATGCTATTAGCAAGGCAGTCGAAGAGCTCCGCAAAGACGGAACTCTTTCCGCAATTTCAATTAAATATTTTGGTAAGGATATCAGCAAGTAGTTTTTTTCACAGCATGGTTCATATGTTCCACCAAAATCATCATGATTACGGCAAAGCCTAAAAGCCAGACCGGCAAAAGGCTCAATGAAGCATACTGCGCAATGAGACCAAAAAGGGGCGGCATCAGTGTCGTTCCCGTATAAGCGCACGCCATCTGAATTCCTATCATCGCCTGAGAATTTGCAGCTCCAAAAGTTGCCGGTGTCTCATGAATAATGCTGGGATAAACAGGCGCGCAGCCCAAACCGATTAGAATCAGGGCGGAAAGGTTTACATAAGCGGCCGGAATAAATAAAAGCAGAGCGCCGCAAATAATCATTATCTGCCCCATACGAATCATCTTTTTGTCACCAAATTTTTCACTGATGAATCCGCTCAGAAAGCGTCCGAAAGTTATTCCGATAAAAAAGAGGCTTCCCCATTGCGCCGCCGTTTCCGGAGCGACACCGCGGGTAAAGACCACAAAACTGGAAGCCCACAGACCTGCGGACTGTTCCACCGCGCTGTAACAGAAAAAAGCCAGAAGAATACTTTTTGCGCCGGGAAGCCCTAACGGTTTTTCCGCGCGGGCTGTATCTTCCTCGCTCAACAGGGCAGAAGCGTTTTCTTTTAGTTTATTTTGTTCAGTCAGTTTATTCTGCTTTGCCCAAAGAGGGAGCGTTACAAGTAAAATTGCAGAAAGCAAAACCTGAAGACCGCCAATCGCACGGTATCCCGAATTCCAGCTAAAGCCATTCGTAAGGAAAAGTCCCATAATTGCAGGACCAAGTGTGGCACCGATTCCCCAAAAGCAGTGCAAAAAACTCATGTGCCGCGCTTTAAAATGAAGGGCAACATAATTGTTCAGTGCCGCATCCACAGAGCCTGCTCCGAGTCCGTAAGGAACAGCCAGAATACAAAGTATATAAAAATGGCGGGCAAAAGAAAACCCCAGCAGAGAAGCTGCCGTAAGCGCCACACTGATTGCTGTAACCATACCAGTTCCCAGCCGTCTAATAACTTTGTCCGATAAAAGGCTTGAAACAACCGTTCCGCAGGCAATAATCATAGTGATTATTCCGGCATAAGAAAGTTCAACACCCAAATCACCGTACATAAGCGGCCATGCCGAACCTAAAATAGAATCCGGAAGTCCAAGGCTAATAAAAGCGATGTAAATAATAACTAAAAGGGAAAACATTTTTTGAGTATAAAAGATTTATTTTTTTATGTCTAGATTATATGAGGAGTATTATTTTCCGACACAAAAATGACTGAAAATGCTTTCGAGAACATCATCGGCAGTTACTTCGCCCGTAAGTTCCCCCAAAGCGTCAAGAGCGTCCTCCAAATCCTGAACAGTCGCGTCGAGCGAATATCCTGTATCCAGCGACAAGGCATGTCTTATACTTTCCAATGCTGCGGTAATCAGCAACTTCTGGCGCTCACTTCCAAGCCCTGCCTGAACACGCTCCGTTTCCTGTCCTGCCAAGAGAACTTTTTTTATCTCGTGAACCAGACTCTTTATACCCAGCCCGGTTCTCGCGCTTACAGAAACAACGGCGCGCGCCGCAATGCCTTTTGACAAGGAAGGTGTACCGGTATTAAAACCGCCCGCCCGTTCTTTTTGCAAGAAATCAGCGTCCGCATTAAGATTATCTTCCGGTTTCTTTGCATCAGCGCCAATTTTGTCAATTTTGTTCCACACAAAGATTACCGGTTCCTTACGGGCGGCAAGAAAATCAGTGTCAATGCTTTCTGTCTCATCGCCGGACAAAGAGGCATCGGCCAGATATAAAATCAAGTCCGCCTCGTCACTGAGCTCTTTTGTGCTTACAAGACCGGCAAGTTCAATCTTATCGTCAGTTTTGCGTAATCCCGCCGTGTCAAAAAGTCGCGCAGGAATTCCATCAATGCTAATCCAACTCTCAATCCAGTCCCGGGTAGTGCCTTCTATATCGCTAACAATCGCGCGGTCTTCCTTTAAAAGAGCATTAAAAAGGCTTGACTTACCGGCATTCGTTTTACCGGCCAATACTATGCGGGCACCTTCCTGATACAGTTTTTCGCTTTTCCAGGAAGAGGCGAGGGCGGCCAAAGCGGAGGCGGCGGTCTCCAGGTTTTTCTTATCGTATGCATCCGCAATTGTCTCCTCGTCCTCAGGATATTCAATCTCAACTTCGATTTGGGCAAGTGTATCCACAATCAGTTTTTTTACGGAGGCAATCTCCTCTGCAAGACCTCCGGCAAGGCGACCGGCCGCTTTTTGGCTTGAAACGCCCGTGCGGCTGTCTATTATTTCACGGACGGCCTCCGCTTTTGTCAAATCCGTTTTTCCGTTCAAAAAAGCCCGGAAAGTAAACTCGCCGCGTTCGGCCTGCCTGAATCCGCTCCTTAAAAGCAGATTCAGTATTTTTGTAACAACCGCAGTTCCGCCGTGACAGGAAATTTCCGCCATTTCTTCTCCGGTAAAAGATTTGGGCGCACGAAAAACTGACACAAGCACTTCGTCGATTTTCTGCAGCCGCTCTTTCTCGTTCAGATTTTTCGCTTCCTGACTTTTTATGTTCTGAGAGTCCACAATCCAGCCGTAGACAATAGTATTTCCGGGGGCATTTTTCAATGCCTCCGGGCGTGAGAATATTTTTGAAAGTAATTCGATTGTATTTTTACCCGAAGTGCGGATAATCCCCAAAGCGGCCGGTGCAAGAGAAGTCGCAACAGACGCAATAGGTTCTTCGGGAGTGTAACCAGTATTATCCATTCAGAAGATTACAGGTCTTAGATAACTTTTTCAAGCAGACTGATAATCTTCGGATCGTAGATTCCGTCCTTAGATTTAAGTTCAGCAAGAGCTGCGTCTGCGTCCATAATTCCGCGGTAAGCACGCTTGCTTGTAAGAGAAATATAAGACTCGCATACACGGATTACACGCGCAATAAAAGGAATCTTTGTTCCGCTCAATCCGGTAAGGTAACCCTTTCCGTCCATATTTTCATGATGGAATTCCGCAGCCTGAAGGAAAATCGGTCTGATTGCATCAGGGACAAATTCCAGATGGTCAGCGGCATTGTGAACATGCTCGCGTATTTTCTGACGCTCATTCATTGTAAGCTGCTCCGCTGTAAGAATGGTCTTGGGAACAGAAAGGAATCCGGCGTCATAAACCATACCGGCGCAATAACAAACAAGCGCCACATCGTGACTAAGTTTCGCCTCGTTTGCAATCTTCAGAACAAGTTCTGAAACCTTGCGTGAGGTTCTCTGACGGAATGTATATTTATCTATTTTATCTCCAAGAGCAAAACACTTGTTTTGGACCTCCGCCATCATCTTGCGGTTTTCCGGCTTTGCGAAAAAGTCCATAATAGACTTTGTAAGATCTCCGTCTCCCTTGCTGAGAAGAGCCGCAGAAACTGTATTACGGAGTTTTGAGGATTCTCCTGCGGTCGCCACAGAAACTGTATTCTCATCAGAATCGTCGCCCATAGAAGAAATAACTTCCATTGAAGTGTCAAAATGTTTTTGCGCGGCAATACGACGCTTGTAATTCTTGATTACATAAATTGAAAGAATAATAAGAACACTCAGCAGAAGAATTCCGATTACGATAATGGCAATTTTTAGCGCCCTTGCCTGACGAGCCATTTTTATTTCCGCAATTTGCAGTTTTATCTGGGCAACTGTAACACGGCCGGAAACAACATCAAACAATTCATTCTGGCTCTGCTCAAGAGCCTCAATTCTATCATTGATTTTTATCCACTGGCTTGAATTCCCGTTTGTTACTTTCTGCCTCTCGTCCTGAAGAGATTGCAACTCTTTGTCAAAAAGAAGTTCAACTTTGTCAAAAATCTGCTGGCTTGCAGCCTGAGGGTGAAGTTTTAATTGAAGAACATAGTTGTCAAATTCTTTCTCGTTTAAGCGGCCATTGTTGGCGGACCTGCGCTTTGAGATTGCTTCTATCCAATCCAAGTAACACTGCTGGGCCATCAAACGAATATCTTCCGGGAAAGCCTTTTGATTTTCCTTTAAGTCTATTGCCTGATTTATGGAAGTGGCGGCTTTTGCAAAATCACCATTGTTGTAATACTTTTTAGTACGTTCTAAAATCGCTGTATTCTCATTTATGTCCTGTGAAAAAACAGTTGCACAAAAAATCATAGAGGCAATAAAGATTACCGCTTTTAAACAACTTTTAGTTTTCATAATGAACCTTCCTCATTATTGATTTTACCATAGGCTCTTGAATTTTGCAAGACTGAATCCAACACAGAGAGATTATTTTTATCCGACAGATTCCGCGATTCCGGAGCCGTATAAAACGAAAAGGGCGGTTCTTTTGGTCCAATTGCAGGCTTTCTAAAATTCTTGCCGGCCTCAGGAGACGCGCCTGTGTAATCAGCGTCGCCCGGATCAGGGGAAATTTTCACATAGTTAGCGACATTATTCCAGAACATATAACCGCGGTCAACAGAATCACGGACACCAAACACCTCCTTCAGAACATACTCCTTATCATAGAATTGTCTGTCATAAGGCACATTAAGAAAGAAGGCCTGTATCCAGGGGCGGACAACAACACGATCACGGGCAATTACCGTATTGCGATAAGTACCGTAATAATAAATGCGGTAGGGGCGCTCCTCGTATGGAGAATAGTTCATAAATTTGTTCTCAAAATGGCTGGGATAGAACATCGGACAAATTACATCCACATATTGCGCCAGAGTCTCAACATCCTGCCCGGTTCTTGTTCCGCTGCGATACCAGCCGTTTGCACCGTAAATATCAATTCCAATAGGCGCATCGATATTCTCACGGGCATAAGAAAGAAAGGAGCGGAGCGCACCCTCCTTGTCCATTCCTTCTGTCTGCCAGCGATAAGACGCATTGTAAAGATTCATTCCGTCAGTCGGAAACCGTATATAGTCAAACTGAATTTCATCAAAACCGCGGGAAATGAGTTCCTTTGCAATCGCAACATTGTATTCCCAGACATCGGGACAGAAAGGATCTACCCAAGACTCGTCATAGTAACTTGTCTGGCTCGTTCCGTCCTCAAGCGTTTCTGTTCCCTTAATTCCCTGCCAGGGGCGCTTGAATTTTTTATCCCAGACTGAATATTGTCCGTCGTTATAATTAGAAAGATTTCTGTCCTTAAAAACTACAATTCTGGCAATAAGGTAAATATCATTTTCTTTAAATGTTTTAACAAAATTATCCAGATCAAGGGCATATTTTGAGACAACACCTTTCTGGTTTACGAGCGGGTCCTGAGAATCAAAACGCAGAAGTCCGTAGTCGTCTTTCATATCTATTACAAGTGAATTGAGTTTATTGTCCAGAATCATTTTCTTAAACCGGGCAAGTCCGCCAGGAAGATGCGCCTGGTACGAAGGAATATACAGAGACTTCTGTCCGTCAATTCTGGCGGCATACGGAGAAAGAATTTTTCCGCTGTTCAAAAGCCAAAGTTCATTGAGCAAAAGGCCTCCGGAAATATTCTTTGCCTTAACATTTTCCGCCGGTATCCAGGCCGCATTCACCAAATCCTTGCTCTGTGCAAAAACGGCAAAATATTCCGCGAGGGACTCATTCAAGTCAGTGACTTCATTTGAATTTATATTGTATGAACCGACTTTTCCTGGCGACATAAATGTAATGCCCGAACCGTTCTGCCAAAGCGCGTCGATAGTATCGCAGGGCTCTTTTCCCTTATAAACACAGGCAGATCTTCCAGCATCAATATCAAAATGATAAATACGAGGAATAAATGTTTGCGAAAGGAAAATCTCGCAGTAACGGTCGCCGGCTTCATTCTTTACCACAACCGGAAGAATATCCGAAACCTCGTCGCTGGAATTACTCGGGTCGCTACTCTTTAGTCCGTTGTCCGCCTTTATCCAGTCCGGCTTAGCCGCATCAACCTTATAATAATACAAACCGAGTATCGAGTGAGCCTCAAAAACAACTGTCTCGCCCGACTTCATGGTGGCAACAGCAACGGCTTTTATTCCGTTTGTGCGGTAACTCGCCGAACCGATAGATTTCCAAGTAAGACCGCCGTCACGGGTAAGATAAACAAATTCCTTTGTTGCAGTTACCATTTCAAGCGGATTGAGCGGATTAAAGGCCAAATCCTTTAAATCCTGAATATGCGTTTCATGCGAAGTTTTTTGTTCCTTGAATTTTTTTATTACATAAGTCGGAAGACCGGAGTTCCGCAGTTCAAATTTGACCAAATCTTGAGAAAACAGAATTCCCTTTGAGGTTATAAAATAAAATACATCTCCAACCGGAAGAATCTGATTAACCGCTCCGTCCGTCCAGAGGGCGGAACTTTTTCCGCTTACAGTAATCTTGTAGAGTCCGCCTTCCGTAGCAAGAAGAGTGTTCTTAGCCTCGTTTACTTCCAGACGCTTGAGAGTACCGGCTTTTTTCTCCGAATCTTTTTTTGCAATGAGAGACGCCTGGTTTTCACGCGGCTCAATAATTTTCGGCAAACTATAAAGAGGCTTACTGTTAAATGACTGACCGAACACACTTAATGAAATACAAAAACTTAAAAAAACGGGAGTAAGGGTTTTCATACTTCACTTATCGGAATATTCGGATTGAAAGTTAATAAGATTGAATTGTTATTTGCTTTTAGCCATTCAAACTCTGTCTGTACATCTCATACAGCAGAACACCGGCGGCAACCGACACATTAAGACTGTCTATGCGTCCGCAGGTAGGTATAGATACAATTGTATCGCATTCCTGGCGCAAAAGGCGTGCGATTCCGCTGCCTTCGCTGCCCATTACCAGAACAGAGTTCTCCGCAAATGTGCCGTCTTGAACCTGAACGCCACCAGCATCAGCCCCGTAAATCCAAAAGCCGGCTTCCTTTAACAGTTTTGCGGCACGAACGAGGTTTGTCACCACGCTTACTTTTACCCAAGACGAAGCGCCGGCGCTTGAACGGGCTATAATCTCGTTCTGCGAAATATCGCTGGCAGACCTGCGCTCCGGAATAAGAACAAGGTCAACGCCAAACTGGTCGGCACTTCTAAGAATGGCGCCCGTATTGTGCGGATCAGTTACCGAATCAAGAATCAACACTCTGGTCCGCTTTTTTCCTGCTGAATCCGATTTTGCCACGGCAGCCTTAAAGTCATTCAGCCAGACATCAAAATCTACTATATTATTTGGTTTTGAACTCTCGCCGGTTATCTGCAGAAGAATTCCCCTGTGATCACGAGCAATCTCCGGCAAGGAAAGAACCATCTGGTCAAGAGTTCTTTTATCGCTTTCCGTACATTTTATATGCGCAGAAGTCGCTTCCGCCAGAATTTTCTTTACACGCGGACCTGGATTTGAGTAAAAAATCTGCATCTGCGCCGCGACGGAATTGTCTCCGGCAGCAGCGCGAACACGCTCCTCAAGAGCATGGAAACCGGTCATCACCATAATCAATTCAAAACCTTAATAACTTTTTAAGTAACGCAACGGTATAAGTATGCCGCCGCATCATTTTAGGCATTTCTACCGCAGCAATTCTTGTATTTTTTGCCGGAACCGCATGGACACGGCTCGTTACGGCCAATCTTGCGCCCCTCACGAACAACCGTTGTCGGTGTCATCTGTCCCACAGAATACATCCAGTCGCCGTTGATTTTCTTAAAATAGGCGGTCTCGTGGTGAATATCGCGGATATTCTTCTGAGTATATGTCGCCTCAAATTCTACAACGCCTTCCTCATCAGACTCAGCGCCTTTCTCCGTGCGGACAATTTTAAGTCCGTGCCATGTTGAATTCTTGCTCCAGTCTTCTGTAGCCTGGCGGTCAATTTCCGCAATCTTGTCGCCTTCTTCGCAAGTTTTGATGATAAAATCAATTTCCTGCTTAACATAAGAAGAGTAACGCGCTCGCATCAAAGCTTCTGCTGTAGATGCCTTTTTAGTTCCTTTGATAATCGGTTCGCAACACTCGCCGTAAGGCTTCCCCGAACCGCAGGGGCACAAATTATTTTCGCTCATAGAAAAAAGTATATCATAAAAGAAAAGGAAAAATCAACTGCAATTTTAAATTTGCCTGACTCAAAAACCTCAAACAATCATTCCCTTGGTACTGGGAACCTGACCGTTACGCCTGGAATCAATGGCAACTGCATCCCGAATCGCGCGGGCGGCCGCCTTGAACAGCCCCTCCATTTTGTGGTGGTCACTTCTTCCCCGTAAAGTATCCAAATGCAGGTTGCATTTTGCAGAATTTACAAATCCGTTCCAAAAATCTTCAAAACAGTCTGTCTGGAAAGAATACTCCTTTCCGTCCTCGCCCGCGCTTACAAGCGGCATTCCTGTAAGTTTTGCGTCGCATACCAAAAAAGGCCTTCCGCCAAAATCAACCGCGGCGCGCAGGAGACTTTCGTCCATGGGGTACAAAAAGCAGCCGCTCCTATAAATACCGGCGCAGTCACCCAAAGCCTTTGCAAAGCACATTCCGAGAGTAATCCCCGTATCTTCTATCGTGTGGTGCTGGTCAACATTAAGGTCGCCCTTTATTTCGCCGCTAAGATCAAAAAGTCCGTGCTTGCAGAAAGAGCGCAGCATATGGTCAAAAAAACCTATTGGATTTTTTACATCGCATTTTCCGCTTCCGTCAAGATTCAGAGTAAGAGTAATCTGTGTTTCACCGGTTTTTCTTTCTATTGTAGCAATTCTCATAAAAAACCCCTAATTATATATTTTATATCCCGTAGTTTCGGTTGTTGCAATTACACGCTTTTTACCGTCAAAAATTTCGTAGACATCTATATGGTAAAAACAGGTCAACCGTCCGTCTTTTTGCGGAAACGCCTCGGCAAAAATCAAGTCGGTCTTTGCGCTGTTCATCATATTTATTGCTGAAGAAAGCGTTATGGTTGAGACATCGCTCAAAGGAGATGAGTTTGTCGCAACCGCAAAGGCAAAGTCCGCCATCGTAAAGTAAACGGCTCCCATCGTAAAGCCCAAGGCGTTCTTGTGGCGGCCGTCCAAGTGTAACTGCAACTTTGAGCAGCCGTTTTCCGCAGAAAGAATTTCAATTCCCGTAGTACTGGTTGCATAAGCGTCTTTTGCAAAAAATTCTTTTAATTCAGAAAGACTGCCCATTCTTTTGCTCCTTAAAAATGACACCAAGATTCCGGTATCGCAAAACCTTTACCGCTTTCTCGATGCATAAGCGCACTGCGTGCGTACTCACGGCATAACTTTACGAAGCTCGTATTCAAGAATATCTGTCGCGCCGAGTTTCTGCAGTTTTGGAAGTAATGTCGGAACTTCGCTTTTCTGAACCGCAATTTTTACGGCATAGCCGTTATCGCCAAAAAGCGGGCTGATTGTCGGACTTTTCATAGACGGAAGCCCTTTTACCAGCTGGTCAAAGTTTTTCTTCGAGACATTCATTTCGAGCATTACACGGTTGCGCGCACTGAGAACCGCCTGGAAAAGCATTTTTAGTTCCATAATCTTCTGCTTTTTGGCAGGGTCTTTCAAGGCTTCCTTGCTGGCATACATTATTGTAGAAGATTCCATGAGCGTATCAACAATCTTTAAATTGTTGGCGCGGAGGGAAGAACCTGTACTGGTGTTGTCAATCAAAATCTGGGCAAGCGAATCATGATTGTCCTGAACAAAGCCTTCGCTTGTTCCCCATGTGCGGAAAATTGTTCCCTCAATCTTTTTGTCTTTTACCCATTTCTTGCTCAGATTCTGATATTCCGTAGCAATAGTCACGGGCTTTGAAATAAGCCTGTCAAAATTCACTGTATTTGGAATTGCCGCAACTATACGAACCGGATCAAATCCCAAATCCATAATTTCTGTTACCTTAGACTGGACTCCGTTTTCATAAACCCAGTCCTTTCCGCTAAAACCAAGATCGGCCTTTCCGCTTGCCAGAAGAGCACTTGTAATCTGCGGCTTTACAACCTGAAAGGCCAGATCCTTCTGATTTGTTACAGGAAAATATGTTCTGTCAGGGAGATAAATAGAAATTCCAACATCATTCAATAATTCATAAACCGATTCGTAAATGCGGCCTTTAGCTAAAAGTATGTTCAATTTTTCCATGCTGAATATTGTAGCATAATTCAAAATTTTGTGCTATACTGAATTTATGAGTAAAACAATTTTAATTGCCGGAAAAGATTTGCCGGACGGCTCAGATTTTGTTGACGGTGCCGAACTAAAAATGCGCAATATCGCTGTAACCGCAATCAGAGGCGCAAACCCCGTGGCCTCACCGAATATCAGCGCCTTTGAGTGGCACCGCACATCTCCTGTCAACGCACGGACTTTAGTTCTCGACTCAGAAAACGCCTTTGGAAAAATTGACGAAGCCGTCCTCTACTTTGATGAATCATATTACGCCGCAAAATTCAATCTGCTTAATCCGCAGGAATGCTCTGAATCCTGCGACGAAATGATTCTAGGCTACCAATATCTTACACTTGAAATTCTTTCCCGCTTTGAAAAAAAATTCAGCATGAACTCAGGACTGGAAGAGCGCCCGATTCCGTCAAGACTGGTTTTCCTTATAAAAACCGCCAGTGAATACGAAGTTACAAAAAACACAGCCCTGCGGTCAAGCACGCCCATGGCATCAGGCCCCTTCGTGGCAGCGGCAGCAGCAGCCTTTCGTGCCTTTGCGGAAAACATCACCGCAATCTACGGACAGCGTGACTATGTTTCCATAATACTTGTCCGAGGTGACTTGACAAATGAAACCGCAAAACATGACCGCAATCTCAGTGAATGGCTTTGCACCTATATGGACGAACTTGACAGTCAGAAGAATAAATCCAGTCTAAAGCAGATTTTAACATGGGTAAAGCCCGGAGCCAAAGGCACAGGTTTCTCATTATTCAGATAATTTTTTGGAACTCTCTATGGAATTTCTTAATGAAAATTTTTTGCTGAACTGCCTTCTCAAAATTATTCTTAGCGCAGCCTTCGGAATCATTTTAGGTATTGAGCGCAAAAACCACCTTCAGGCAATCGGAATAAGAACACTCTTCCTGATAAGCATTTCGTGCGCACTTATGGGAATTCTTTCCGCCTACGCCGCCTCACAGAATATAAACAATCTCGGAGATCCCACCAGAATTGCGGCCGGAGTAATTACCGGCGTAGGCTTTATCGGCGGCGGCACAATTCTGCACCAAGGTTTTAATATAAAGGGAATCACTACAGCGGCTGTCATTTGGGCAACCGCCACGCTGGGCCTTGCGATAGGTCACGGGCTGTACCTTCCGTCTGTCTTTGCATTTGTTTTATTTATAATCGGCCTTCCGATTTTTGAGAAGATTGAGGAAAAATTCTTCCCTGCGGCAAAAATCAAGACAATAAGGCTTTCCTATCAAAGTGATGAAGCCGACATTCAACTTGTAAAAAAAATAATTACCGACAGCGGTATCATTGTCCGCGACGAAAATTTTTCACAGTCATTCACTGACGACAAGCTAAAACTGGCCATTCTTGTAAATGCCCCGGATAACATTGACTTTGCCGCTATTGGTAAAAAGTTCAAGGAAACCGGAGATTTAATAAAATTTGTAATAGACTAAAAATTCTGACTATCACAAATATTTCTATTTTTTCTGTTTTACTGAACACTTTATCTTTTTTGGGAGAATTTATATGGAAAACATTCTTTACGATTCTTGTTTTTACGGTGCACAAGTTCTGAATGTCTGGACAAAAAAATGGGAAAAAAAAGACATTTATATTTTACGAGGTAAAATCGCCGCTCTCCTGCCGCCAAAGAACAAAGTTCCGGCAAAAGAAACCTTTGACTGCAACGGTAAAAAAATTGTTCCGTCATTTATCGATGCTCATGTTCATATTGAATCTTCATCAGTACAACCAAAGATTTTTGCGCAAAGCGTCTGCGCCTGCGGAACAGCCTGTGTCATAGCCGACTGCCATGAACTGGCAAATGTTATCGGTCCTAAATCAATTCCCCTTATGGCGGAGCTTTCCAAGGACACACCCTGCGACATTTATTTTATGATTCCGTCTTGTGTTCCGGCCACAGATTTTGATCACGCAGGCGGAACGATTACTGCCGATGACATTAAGGAACTTTGTCAAGACAGAAATCTTTCTGATAAAATTCTCGGACTGGGAGAAATGATGAATTACCCCGGCGTTCTTCAGAACGATAAGAATGTCTTTAATAAGATTCAGGCTATAAAAAAAGAACTGGGGGCCGCGGCAATTATCGACGGCCACGCACCTCTTCTTTCTGGCTGTGATTTGCAAAGATATGCCGGAGCCGGAATTTCCACAGATCACGAATGCTCTTCAATAGAAGAAGTTATCGAGCGCATAGAAAACGGAATGTATGTTCTTTTACGGCAAGGCTCTGCCGCCCGCGACCTGGAGAATATCGTTCCAGCACTTGTAGAGTCAGGTCTTCCTCTAAACCGCGTCTGCTTTTGCACTGACGACAAAAAAGTCGGCGACATAATCAAAGAAGGGCACATCAATTCAAATATAAAAAACGCAATCAGCTGCGGTATGAATCCGATAGACGCCTTTTGCTGCGCCTCAATCAATTCCGCGGAATGCTACCGGCTCAATGAAAGGGGTGCGATTTGTCCCGGAAGACTCGCCGACTTTGTAATTCTAAATAATGAAAACACAGTTGAAATAGATTCCGTAGTAAAGAGCGGAAAAATTTTCAGCAGTTTACGGGACGCTCAGGCAAAGCCTTTTGAACTTTCAAGAGACAATAAATATTACGAGGCTTTTGACCGCGCGCTACACTCCGTTCATCTGGAAACAAAAGATGTCAGCCCGTCAATGTTTGAGACATTCTCTCCGGGTGCTGAAAAATTTGCCATAGGCATAATCCCCGGCTCACTCAATACAAAAAAAGTCAGTCTCGAAGAATACAAGATTACGGACACAAAAAACCTTCCTCAGGACTGTTGCCTCCTTTCTGTAATTGAGCGCCATAAAAATACAGGCTTCCATTCTCTTTGCCTGCTGTCCGGCTACGGATTGGAGCAGGGGGCAATCGCCATGAGCATCGGGCACGACTCACACAATATAATTGTTGCGGGTAAAAATTCCGGAGATATGGCGAGGGCCGTGCAGCAAGTTTGCCTTATGCAGGGCGGAATTGCGATTTCCCTTAAAGAAGAAATTTTATCCTCCCTGTCGCTTCCCTTTGCCGGCCTTATGAGCCTTGAGAGCGCGGAGGAAGTCGGACAAAAACACAGGGCACTGCACCAAAGCGTAAAGTCTCTGGGAATTCCTGACAACATCGCCCCTTTTGTAGCCCTCTCATTTTTGGCGCTTCCGGTAATTCCTTCTATCCGTCTCACAGATAGCGGATTATTCGACGTGGAAAAATGGCAGTTTCTAAAATAGAAGAGCCGGACAAAAAGGCGGACGACAATACTATTCTTCCCGGTGAAAACATCTGTGATTTGACAGAATGCGGCGCTCCGAATATAAAAATTATTCAGAATAAAAAATTTTTCTGCTACGGGATAGATGCCGTTCTCCTTGCGTCCTTTGCCGCAAAATCACAGGGCCGCCGTCTCCAAAAATGCCGGATTGCAGACCTCGGGTCCGGCAACGGAATTATCCCGCTGCTTTTGGCCGGCCGTGGTGCTGAAAACATTTCCGGTCTTGAAGTTCAGGAGGCACTCTGTTCCCTTGCAAACCGTTCGGTAAAACTCAACAACCTTAAAAACAAAATTCAGATTGTAAAAGGCGACATAAAAGACATCTGCCTCGAAAAAAATCATTTTAATATTGTAGTTACAAACCCGCCTTACGAAAAAATTCTCCAAAGAAATAATTCAACAAAAGCAAGTGAAAAAGAAATTGCCCGCGCCGAAATTTTATGCACGCTGAATGACCTTGTGCGTACCGCCTCCCTTCTCCTCAAAAATTCCGGCTCCCTCTATATGATTCACAGGCCGGCACGCTTGGACGAAATAATTTCTTCCTGCGGACAAAATCAAATTCAAATTAAGGAACTGCAATTTGTTTTTCCCTCTGCCGAAAAAAACGCCACTATGGTATTGATTCACGGTGTAAAATGCGGAAGGCCCGGAATTAAAATACTTTCGCCTCTTGTCGTTTATAAAAGGCCTGGAATCTATTCTGAAGATTTGGAAAAAATGCGAAAATAGAAAATACAGCAACAGAGTTGCTGCTCACGCACCGAAAAAGTGATTACTGGCGTGGAAATTTATTTTTTTGGTGCTCTTAGATCGCCGCTTGAAAGCACTGACATAGATTTTTCGCTGCGGAGCCGGCGCTGGCGGGCATCTGCCGACAAAAGCTTCGCCGCATCAACTTTTTTTATGATAATGTCATTCACGGAGTTTACTGTAAGTGCATAATTTATGCCATCTGTTTCCTGTATATTTTGAATTGCCTTTTCAAGGTCAAGAAGAGCAATGCCGGCTTTCTTTTTTGAATCCAGTTTATTCAGTTCGCGGATTTTTTTTGCGAGAAGACTTTCTGTAAATTTTGTCTTACCGCCCATCGCATTAAGACCACGGATAATTTCTATTTGTATCGGCGTAAGATTATTCATAAAGTGATTATATCACAAATCAAAATCCTTGCAATATTTATTCAAAATTTACACAACATTCTGTCTAAAAATTCTGAAAAAATAATTTTTTCATACATTTTTTATAGGATTTTATTTAAAAATATGATACAATATATACAAAAAGGAGTCTTTATGCTGGTTTCCTCACGCGGACGTTACGCACTAAGAATTATTATCGAATTAAGCAAACACCCTAGAGAAGGATTTGTTCCGCTTGAAACACTTTCAACTAATCAAGATATTTCAATTAAGTACTCAGAAGCAATCGTGGCATTTTTAGTAAAGGCAAAACTGCTCGAAGGTCGACGCGGTAAGTCGGGCGGTTATCGTCTGGTAAAAGAACCGTCAGAATATACTGTCGGTGAAATTTTAAAACTTACCGAGGAGTCGCTGGCTCCGGTAAAATGCCTTGACTGTATACCGAATAAATGTCCCCGCGTAAAAAAATGCATTACGCTTCCAATGTGGGAAAAACTGAACACTCTCATTTCAAACTATTTATTTTCTGTTACAATCGAGGACCTGCTCCATCCGGAAAAGACTGGTGACTGGGAAATTTAGCAAATTGTCGGAAACTGTTGTCCATCCTTTTGAACCGGTTTACAATTCAGCCTCGCGTATTCTGATATTGGGAAGCCTTCCTTCGGTAAAGTCCCGGCAGGAAGGTTTTTATTACGGTCATCCGCAAAACCGTTTTTGGAAACTTCTTGCCTTTCTCTTTGCCGCTCCGGTTCCAGAAACAATTGACGAGAAAAGGTCCTTTCTGTTAAAAAATAAAATCGCCCTCTGGGATATAATTCATTCCTGCGAAATTGCAGGCTCTTCGGACTCCTCCATAAAAAACCCCATACCGAATGATTTAGAAAAAATATTCAGTTCGGCAAAAATAGAAAATATCTTTACAAACGGAAAAATAGCAGATAGATTTTACAAAAAATATTGTGCCTCAAAATACGAGATAAGACAAATCTGCCTGCCGTCAACAAGCCCGGCAAACGCAGTATGGACTTTTGACAAGCTGGTTGACGCATGGAAGATTATTATAAATCCTTATAAAAACTAATATGACTTGTCAATTCTGTAAAACCCTTTTTCTTATAAAAATCATAAGCCGGTTTGTCGCGTTCAGTACAAAGATAAATTCCGTTCATATCGTCTGTTTTTATTTTATCTGTTATCATCTGCATAAATTTTGTTCCGACACCTTTTCCCTGCATGTCGGGACTGATGCAAAATTCTTCAATTACATATTCGGTTCCGCCCCACCAGTGACGCTTTGAGCCAAGACAAAGGCCGAGCATTTTTTCACCCTCATACAAACCGTAATTGATTGAGTTAAAGCAGCCGGCAATATCCTTAATATAAGCGGCGAGCTGTTTTTCATCTGACCAGTCGTCTTTCCATGGTTCTCGGGAAAAAACATCTTTATAAAAGGCCGCCATCATCGGAAAGTCTTTTTCGTATAAATTTTTAAGTTCCATTTTAACTCCATGAAGAAGGCATAAAAAATTTCGGAATTATCCCCTCATGCGCAAATAATATCATAAATTGACGAATTTTGCCACAATTTCCCTTGACTAATATTATATACAAGAGGTTGCAAATGATATTTTTCCAGTTTATGAACAAGTTTTCTACAGAAAGATCGGTAATCTGAGAGTCGACAGTTAACCTCGTTTTGATTTTTTGAGACTGCTGAATACTTTTTATACCCTCAAATCTATAATGTCAAACCCCATAATTTTTTTGCGAAAATATCTTGACACTGTAAAGATTAGTCATTAAACTAGACACTGTAAAGATTAAGGGGAACTTATGGCATCAAATACTGACACTTATCATCATGAGGATTTACAAGTTGAACTTATAGAAGCCGGAATTGAACTGGCAGCAGAAAAAGGACTGCAGGGCTTTTCGCTCCGACAGGTAGCGCAAAAATGCGGAGTATCGCATGCCGCGCCCTACAGTCATTTTAAGGACAAGGACGCCCTGCTTCTTGCAATCCAAGAATATATTTCTGAAAAATTCTCGTCGGAACTGGAGGCTTGCATAAAACGCAATTCATTAAAAGAAAATCTTTTGGAGGAACTCGGGGCTTCATACATAAAGTTTTTTGTAAAAAAACCAAAGTACTTTACATTTTTGTTCTGCGATTCTTCTATTAAAATTGATTTGAATGCGGATGCCGACATAGATTCAATTTACAAACCCTACGCGATTCTAAAAAAAGAGGTTCTTAAAGAATACGAAAAATCAGAACTGACGGAAGAACAGAAAAATGATATGGCCATCTCACTTTGGGCTTTTGTCCACGGATTAACTTCAATCGCCGTAATGAAAAATGTAAATTATAAAAACAGTTTCGCAAAAAAACTGCATGACTTTATAGAGGTGTTTTTGGTATGAACGGAATTTATTTTAGCGGAACGGGCAATACAAAATATTGCCTCGAAAAATTTTGCAAGGCGACCGGCGGCAAGGCAATCTCAATTGAAGACCCGGCCGCCCTGAAAATAATAGAGCAGAACGAGACTCTCGCCGTCGGTCATCCGATTTATTACAGCGACATTCCGCCTATAATGCGTGATTTTATAAAAACGCACGCGGATTTATTTTGCGGAAAAAAGATTTTTATTCTTGCAACAATGGGGCTTTTTAGCGGAGACGGTGCCGGAGTAAGCGGGCGCCTCTTAAAAAAATGCGGCGCGGTAATTTTGGGCGGCCTCCATGTCAGAATGCCCGACTGCATCGGAGACGAAAAAATGCTTAAAAAACCGCTTGCTGTAAATCTTAAACTAATTCATAATACAGAAGAAAAAATTGAGGCGTCTGTGCAAAAGATTCAACTTGGAAAATATCCAAAAGACGGCCTGCATTTTTACAGCAGAATCTGCGGTCTTTTTGGCCAACGATTGTGGTTTAAAGCAACTGCAAAAGGTTTGACAAAAAAACTCAAAATTAATTCGGATAAATGTATCGGCTGCGGAATGTGTTCAACAAACTGTCCTGTAAAAGCAATCAGTCTGCGGAACAAAAAAGCAGTCTTTACAGGAACATGCGGCCTTTGCTACCGCTGTATAAATTCTTGCCCCCAAAAGGCAATTACATTAATCGGAAAGGAAGTAATAGAACAATGTCTTTTAAAAAATTATTTGTCGGTCTAATAAGTTTTTGTGCGCTGAATTTATTTGCGGAAGACTTCAAAGTTATTCTTACGATAAAAAACGTTTTGCCGACCGGAAAAGTCTTCGTAAGCATTCAAAACTCAAAAGAGAATTTCAAAAATCATATCTCGGTAACAAGTTTTTGCATAGAGCCCGCCGGGGACACGCTTACATATAATACAAATCTTCCGCCGGGCGAATACGCCGTTTGCCTTTATCAGGATGAAAACTCCGACGGAAAACTAAATACAGGCGCTTTTGGAATTCCAAAAGAACCTTTTGGCTTTAGCAATTATGATGGAAAAAACTTCCCCGGCGGCTTTGAAAAACATAAATTCGCTGTTACCGGGGAAACAAGTATTACAATTCCACTTGTAAAATTCTAACCATCACTGCGCACAGGGTGCCTTGCAGCGAAAAGCAAATATTTCGCCACAAGTTGCGATGGGTCCAGGAAGAACCTTTCCCGTGCGCTTTACACCGAACAAGTCTGTGTCAAATACGATCGGTTTTCCATTGGGCTGCTCAAATTTCTGTTCAGGTTCAAAAGCCTGGCCAAGAGTATCCGTGTTTATCGGTTTACAGACGGTATTTTTAAGCAGAGAGAAAGCGTTTGTCTCAAAGATCCACTTGCCGTTTTCTTCTTTTACGGCAAATTTTACTTTGTCAGTCTTGTTTACAATCGCGTCTCTCTCTTTTTTCATTGCCTTTGCGCCGTTAAAATAAACATTTCCGCCGGCATAAACCGGAAGAGGATTATAATAACGGTCAGTCGTTACGCTGCCCATTCCGCAGTAGCCGTCAAACTGTTTTATCCATTCTTCGTAAGTAGGATAATTGTCATAGGGGACAGTTCCGCATGTAAGATTGTTGTCTGTCCAGCCCATGGCAAATTTATTGCTCTTATTTTCTTTTTCTATACCTGCCATAAAAGGACGGCGCGGTTTTTGAACAAAAATATTGTTGTAGAATCTTGCGTCTCCATGAAGAATCGTCATAAAGCCCATAATTTCTGTTCTGTGCTGAACATGGTAAGGTGTAAAACGCGGAGATGGCTTTGTCGGAGCACCGTTATCGACTCCGCAACCTACAGCTGTAATTGAACCGGCTATAAAGTTATGAACTACGGCAACGCCCTGTGTCGGGAATTTTAATGAGTGGTCGCTCAAAAGAATATTGTTGTCTATCAAAGTCGGTCCGTGACTTACTTCTACAAATATATCTTCTCCAAGACCATCGAGGCAATCCTTGTTCTGGTTGTAGTCAAATGGAAGTGTATTATCATGGAAAAGATTCTGCGTAACACGAGTTCCCTGCGCCTGCCAGTCAAGCCAAAGACCACGAGTACAATGATGGAAGTGGTTGCGGCGGATAATAACATCAATCGCGGCGTGCATTTTAATTCCGCCGATTTCAGCTCCGGCAAGATTCTGCTTATTATTAATGTTGTGAATATAGTTGTCCTCAATAATAGAGAAAACACCGCCTAGGTGGCCTACAATTCCAGTTTGTCCACAGTCATGAATATTACAACGGCGTACAATATGACTTCCTATGCGTTCCTTTGTCCATCCTTCAATCTGAGCCTGACAGATATTGTCGCGCTCTGTCTGCGTTCCGTCTTTTAGTTTTGTTTTAAGCCACTTGTTGTCATTATTGGGCTGCTTGTATTTTCCAAGTGAAATACCTGAGCATTTTGAAAGTGAAACATCGCAGTCTTCAATAATCCAGCCTTTTGACCAGTGCGGACCTATCATTCCTTCCTGGTATGCTGTCGGCGGTGCCCACTGAGTTGCAGCCATGCGCACAGTAAAACCGGAAAGGGTAATATAGCCGACACCTTCCTTTGAAGGATAAAAGCAATTCTCGCGGAAAGTAACTTCAACATTTTCTTTGTTGGGATCTGCTCCCTGAAAATTTGCATAAATTACAGTCTCGTTCGTTTTTTTGTCCTGCACAGTGAACCATGTGTGTTTTGTAAATGCCTGGTCCCATGACTTTGTATAAACCTTTGGGGTGAGAACTTCTTCAAGGCTTGTCTTTTCGTAAAGAGATTTTCCGTTTAAGAAAACTTCTCCTGTATGGGCAACATAAAAAGCAATGAACCAGTCTCCGGAAACAAGAGTTGTATAGGGATTATATTTGCCAAATTTTGAATTTGGAATACGGCAGACCCATGTGTCTCCCTCGTAAGGTTTCCAAGTCTTTATGCGTTCCGCGCCTGTAATTACGGCAGCGCCTTTTTTAATTGACTTATAAGTAATTCTAGACTTTTCAGTTCCGGCATTCTTCGGGTCAACGCATTCACGGTAAATTCCGGGTGCTACAAGAACCTCATCGCCGGCCACAGCAATTTTCGCCGCATCAGAAATTTTCTTAAACGGAGCCTTTTCACTTCCGTTTCCTTTTGCCTTTGCACTTGCATCTACAAAGTATTTCATTAAAACTCCTTACAAAGACGGTGTTTTTAGCGCCGTTCTGAAAGTATAATAAAATTAAAAATTATTTTAGTCAAGATGTGCACGAGCACGGAGGTTTTACGAATCTTCCGCAGCTTTTTGTAAAAAAACAAATTCCCCTTATGTGTGTATATGCATAATATCGCGGCAAAAAAATTTTTTTCCTGAGCCTAAATTTTTACATAAAAAAAGCGGTCTGCCTTGTGGCAAACCGCTTTTCTCGCCCCCTGCTGGGCTTGAACCAGCGACACACGGATTAACAGTCCGTTGCTCTACCGACTGAGCTAAGGGAGCAAACACTACACATTTTTGTGTGATGTGCAATTATTATATCATAAAATTCAAAAGTATGTCAATGCTTTTTTCAGAATTTTATAAAAGTTTATTTTATTAAGGCACACGCCTTTGTTACAATCCGTTCCATTGCTTCATCATCAGGCTCGCTGTGATTAAGGTCAATGGCCGTCATATGATTCTGAAGTTTCTTTATAACTTCGTCAATAAGAGAAACCTTTCTCTTAGTATCAAGGTAATAATATACCTGTGTGCCTTCCTTATGTGAATCAATAATTCCGGCAGACTTCAATACCTTTAAATGATGCGAAACCGCCGGGCGGGAAAGGCTCACTCTTCCCGAAAGTTCTGTAACATTCTTTCCCCTTTGCCCGGCATAAAAAAGTTTCAGCAAAATAAGCAGGCGCTGAGAATCAGCCAATGCCTGAAAAATCGGAATATAATTATTCGCATGTTCAAAAATATCAAGAATTGCATCTTCCTGATTCATACTACGCCTGCCTTTTTTTAGAATGAATAATGGACTGCCAGCTGAACAAACGAGTTGTCAAGCCAGCCGTTAAATTCGCTGTCTTCGTCATCACCAAAATTGTGAATATACATTCCGGAAAGAGTTCCCTTCCAACCGTCACGAATTTTGTATGATACTTCCGGCATCAAAACCAAGTCCTTGCGCTCAAAACCATAAATTGCTTTTACAACAGCTTCTATCTTCTCATAATAGAAAGTGTCTTTAAGTTGAACTACGATCTTGTTATTTGAATAGCATCCAGTCGGATCATAATCCACGTCAAGCAGTTTTGTCGGGCTGTCCGTGATTTTGTCTTTGTTGAGAATTACAGTTCCATATTCCTGAATGTTTAGATTCAGATTGTGAATCGGAAGTCCTACATCAAAGCCTGCCAGGTAGCAGATACTGTTGTTGTGAACCCACGGATTGTCGCCGTCAGTATCTTTTGTAAGGTTATATCCCAATTCAGCACGAACAGTAAACGGTCCGATAGCGCTCTGGGCGTCAAGTCCGAATACCTGCAACTTATCGTATGTAACAGCACCGTTCAAAGTAGCAGTATTTGACAAATCAAAACCCGCAAGAACAGACTGGTTCACGCTTACCTTCTTGTAGTGTCCGTTGTAGTAAGACACGCCCACATCAACAGGACCGATAGGGAAGTTTCCGTATACACCGAACTGCCCGTACTCAAGAGAATTGGTATTCGGCAGCAGAGAATCGGCGTCAATGGAAGAGGCGTTTGTAAGCGCCTTCAGATAATCGTCGGCGGCCTGGGAATAAGCCGCAGCCGCTGTCACATAGGCGTCAGCCTTTGTTGAATCTGTCGGAGATGTTTTATAAGCAGCCGCGGCGGCGGTCAAAGTAGCAAAGGCGTTATCTTTTGCCACCATTTTGCCGCCAAGCTGTGTTTCAGCCTTTGCCTTTACGCCGGCAGTAAGTTTATTCATCTGTCCCGGAACCCAGCGCCCCTTTGAGGCATAGCGCTCAGCAGTCATAACCGGAGTATAAATTCCTTCCAGGCGGAAGCCTACCGGTGAGTTGTACTGGAGACGGAACATATAGTCCGCCGTTCGGCGGTCAAGATAGTCGGGAATGATAAAGTTTGTGTAATCGTTTGCATTAAAGTTGTCAAGAACATGGAGTTTGTCGCCCTTGCCCCAAACAACTCTCATTTTACCGGCGCTCAAAACAAAATCGCCTACAAACAAGTCCGCACTAAATTCATCAAGAACATCAACCGGGTGGAAACGGATTACATCTTCCGTAAGATTGATTTTTCCGCTGAACTTTGTCGAATCGCCCTCATAGTCCAGACCGAGTTTTAATCCCGGAAGAACTTTTACTTCCGCCTTCTCGGCCGTATCGCTGTCCAGATAAATGCGACCCGCAAGGTCAGCGTCTCCGGTTAAAGAGAATCTGTCCCAGAAAGATTTTTCGGAAGAAGACTCAGAACCTGATGAAGAAGAATCACCCCATGAGTCTCCGCTGTCTCCCCATTCGTCCTGGGCATAAGTATTTACTAAAATCAATGATGCGGCCAAAAATGCCGTCAGCATCTTTTTCATATAACAATACTCCCATAAAAAGCCTTGCAGGAAAGCTCAGTTTCCGAAAAGGCTTTTTAGCGTGCTTCGTAGAAGCACAGTCGATAAGAAAGTTCGCAGCGCGAACTTGCGGATAAAAAAGTGAACACTATTCTGTGAACTTTTTTATCATGCCTTCTTTACTGCGACACCCCGGTGCTATTCCACACACCGGTAATGCCTTGTTGTAAATAATCAGTTACTTCTTGTTGCTTACTTTGCAACTTTTCCGTTCTGCAGGAATCCCTTTGAGAAGTAAGCGGGGTTAATCGGCTTGTCAAATACCAGGCGCTCTTCGCTCATAACAAGCTGAGTTTTGTGTCCGGTCTCAACATTTGTCATTTCATTAAAAAGCGGAGTCGGGTATCCGCTGATTACCTTAAGGTTCTTTACTTCAAGTGTCTTGCAAATCTTGCCGGTTTTCTTGCTGTACATTTCAACATAAACCGGAACCCAAGTATCCTTGTCTACCCAAGAAATACGGTATGAATACTGGCTGCTCTTCTCGTCTTTCGGAGTTGACTTTACTTTTGCGCAGTTTTTGAATCCGTTCTTGGCTTCTGTTTCTGCAAGCAATTCGTGTGTATCATCATCAACTTCGCGTGTTGACATATCATCATAGGTTGAATCTGATCCCATGAATGACTGGCTTCCCTGACTGGCTGCTACCGGACGAACTGTTCCGACTCCGGGCATAAAAATATATTTTGTGTCAGGACCGTTGGAATTCTGCTTCTGGCTAAAACGAGTTCCCTTTACAGAAGCCGGACTGTTGAACTGAAGAACAACTGTCTCATTGCCGTCCTCGCTCTTGCCCCATTCGTCCATAACACGAACTTCTTTTGCACCGCTCTTTTCAATCAGAATCATCTGAACCTGAGCACGCGTAAAATCCGGTTTTTTTACATCAAAAGCATTCTGCATAACAGTGCGTCCATCAAGAGCAAAGGCTCCTGTTCCAACTACGAGAGCAGCGGCGGCTGCTAAAATTGTTTTTGTCATTTTCATAAGTCTATCTCCTATAGATTTGGTTTATGTGTTCAAATATATAAACATTTGAACCTTATTTTGATTACAAATTATTTTCTAAAATCGGCGGAATTCTGATGCTTCCTCAGCATCAAGACAACTCCGCCAATCCATAAATCACTTCTTTTCGGCGTTTTCTTTTTTTGCCGCTTTTTCAGCCATTCTAGCAGCCTTGTCAGCCTCACGCTCTTCATTAGACCACATAAACTTCAAGTCAAAGGCGTTCAATACGCCGGGGATTATGGTCATAGCCAGGAAAGAACTTGAGAACATAACGATTGCGACAAGCACACCGATATATCTCAAAATCTCAAACTTTGACAGAACCAGTACCAGGAATCCCAGACCTACAGCCAATGCGTTTGTAACAATTCCGTGTCCGCTCACAGCAAAAGTCTGAAGTGTCACTTCCTCAACATTCTTGTTGGTAGAACGCAAAGCCTTGTAACTTTCCATAAAGTGAATCGTATAGTCAATTCCGACACCAATCGCAACAGACGCAATGATAGAAGTTACAAGGTCAAGGTGAATGCCTGTAAAGCCCATCGTCATAAAGTTCAAGATAATAGTAAATGCAAGCGGAATCGCTCCGAGGATACCCGCATACACACTCTTGAAAGAAATCGCAATAATCAGGAATACAAGCAGGATTGAGAACAATATACTTGCAAACTGACTTGAAATTACCATTTCGCTCATAGACAATTCCATTTCGCCGTTTCCTGTAGCCTCAATCGTGTAGCCTTCGGGGAAGTATGTTGCGGCATAGGCTTTTGCATCGTCAATAATCTTCTTTGTATCATCAGTATTATGAATGCGTAACTGAACCTGCATACGGATTGTCTTGGGAGCCAACTGGTCATCACTAAAGCGGTCGAGAGAACCACTGTAAAGCAGGAGATACTGGCTTACCAAGTCAGCAAGCTGCTCGCGTGTTGCGGCCGGATACTTATCCAAGTCATAAGGAACTTCATAATATGCCAGACCGTTGTAGTTAAACTGCTTCAAAAGCTCGCTTGTCATCTTCTCGACAGTTGCATTCTTACCGCCGGCGGCAGTATAAGCCTTAGACCACATTTCAAGAGTTTCCTGAATCGAAACATGATCGTTCAGCATTTTTGCATACTGAATGTTCGGGTCAACCCAGCCTTCTTTTACAGCCGGAGCCGCGCCTTCAGTCGTATCCGCAGAGTCTGCAGAACCGTCACCCCAGTCATCGCCAGAGTCGCCCCACTCGTCACCGGAATCCCCCCAGTCATCGGCGGTTGCGGCGCTTCCAGAATCCCAAGATACATCTTCAAAATCTCCGCTTGAACCAAAATCCCCGCTCTGTGTGTCAGCAGGCGCCGCATCCAGAATAGGAGCGTGCATTACCTGGTTCATACGTTTAATGAATGTTGTGAAAGAAACAGCCTTTCCGATTCCCTCATATTTTTTATCAAGATATTCCTGAAGATTATCAACGGCCTTCAGAATCTCAGGCTTTGTCATATCGCCCTTTTCCTGACCGCTGATTACAAAATACAAACTGTTTGTTCCGGCAAAGTTATGGTCAACATAATCAATATCCTTGCGGAACTGGCTTGACTTGGGGAAGTAATTTACAAGAGAAGTGTCAATCACAAGTTTCTTCAAGCCCCAGCCGGAGAATACCAGAATTGCGATAGAGAATAAAACCATACGCGGTTTTGTTCCTGCAAAGAAGTGATAGATACTGTATAAAGTTTTTCCGTTGGCTTCTGCGGCGGACGCTCCTCTGCGACGCTCTTTCTCACGCTGAATTTTTGCCTTAACGCGTTCGCTGAGTTTTTTAGTAAAGCCCATACCCTCACGAGGCTTTCCGACATATTTAATCGGCTGAATGAAAAGCATTGCCGGAATAAATGTTATGCTAAGAATTAAAGAAAATACAATTCCAAGAGCCGTGAATACCGCAAATGATTTGAGCGGATTTATCGGACTTGTTACAAGAGAGATAAATCCGGCAACAGTTGTAACACCAGCCAGCATAACAGCAATCCAAACATCTTTCATACCGGCGCAAATTGCGTCAAGATGCTTTTCCTTTGTCATCTCGCCTTCAACTTTATCAAGGAAAGCGTAGTAGTGGGTGATGACATGAATTCCGTATGCTGAACCGCATGCAATAAGTGCGACAGGAATAACCGAAGCGACAATTGTAAACGAAACACCAAGCAGAGCCATGATTCCGCATGACCATACTGTTGCCATCAGAACAGCTATCAACGGAAGCAAAGTTCCGGAAATAGTATGGAAAGAAAGATAAAGAGAAAGAAGAACGATAAGGGCAACAAGCGGTATCAAGGTGAACAGGTCATTCATCATAAATACTGTAGAGTTGTCGGAAAGAACCGGATCTCCGTAATAGCGGACTTCAAGATTGTGATTTTTTACAGCTTCGCCCGTAATATTCTGTATTTCATGCAAAAGTTTAATCTGTTCATTTGAACTCAAATTCGGATCTAGCGTAGCGGCAATCTGAACAGCCTTAAAGGTGTCATCAACAATTACGCGGTTGTACATTTCCTGCCAGTCGATAATTTTGCGTTGAATGGACTTCATATCTTCTGAAGAACCCGTGTAATCATCGTCAATCAATTTTCCGGCGGCAAGACCTCCGTCAAGTGAGTAGACAAAGTCAATATTGCTTATTGAGTCAATAGAATCAACGCCTTCGAGATTCTCAACTTTATCAGTGATGTTCTTAATAACATCAATATATTCCGGTGTTAAAATTGTCTCGTTGTTAGTTTCGAGAGAAATTCCCACAGAAATCATACTGCCGAACTGTTCTTCGGTATCAATAAGACGCTTATAAGAATCGCTTTCCGTAGGCATATAACGGCGCACGGTGTTTTCGATTGAAATAGTCGTCAAAGGAATCGCAAGGCCGACAGTAATTGCAAGACAAGCAATAATAATCAGCCAGGGATGTTTTAAAAAGTTTTTCATAACCACTCCGTCTAAATGTTGATATGTTTATCCGTTCAAATATTTGAACATACGAGTAATATATTATTCTTCTCTCTGTTTGTCAATAAAGAATTTAAAAAATTTTTGTTATTTTTTTTCGACTCGGGCCTGAAACGCAGCCCTTATGGAGTCAGCAAAGAGTTTGTCCTGGTCTTCCCTTTGTTCAATAGAAAAAGCAGGTTCCTGAGACCCCGGCATAGTGCGGTATATTTTTCTTGAGTCAGCCTGGTAAGCGGGAGAGGTTTTGGCATTTATCCACCAGTCAAGAACCGCCACAATACAGGCTATATATTTGACGACATTGGCATTGCTGGCTGTTGTGTTGGGAGACTTGTCTTTTCCGTTAAGCAGAACATCCATTCGCTTTGAAATAGGGGAGTTAATCTCAAAGTCATAGTGTTCCCACGGATTATTCAAACCGCCGACAGTCCCGCGGCTTTTTTCAACCTGAGAAATCTGTTTCACTAAATTTCCAAAGGCATCGCGTAAAAATGCTACACGGACGCAAAGAGAAAGATATTTATTACTATTAAGAGGCCGTTCGAGCAAAAGCTGCTCAAATGAAAAATGCGGCAGAAAATTGTATTTTGTAAGCCATAAAAGTTCTGTAATGCATTTTTTACCCACTCGTGTCGTTCCATAATTTGCCAGTGTATAGGTCTGGTTTACAAGTTGTTTCAGTAAATCCCCGTATTCTTTCTCAAAAATACTGTCTACATAGACAGGCCATTCATTTAACGCCTTTGTTATGTTGTCATCACGGCTTTCCAGACTGGGATTTGCCTCTGCATTGAACTGCATCTTGTTGCAGGCACGGAAAATATCCTGAAGTATTTCACAAAGCGCAATGGTTATCTGAATAGGATTTTCCGGGCTAAGCATCATATAACACTCATCAAAGTCATAGAGAGGGTCAAAGTAGGGCCACATATCCGGAAAAGTATCAAGTTTTTTAAAACCGGCGCCCGGAAAAAGTCTGTCCAAAAGAATAATTCCGTTCTCCAACATTTCATTACGGAGAGTGTCTTCCTTTTCCTGAGCCTTTTTCCGGTCATCCTCGGCCTTTTCTTTTGCCTCGGCTTCCTTTGCCTTACGAACCTCTTCCTGATCCACTTTTTTTTCAGGCAAAAGCAAATCAAACTTTTTCATTCCCAGAAAATTTAATATGGAAGAAATTTGAACTACAAAGAAATGAGGAAATTCATCAAAGGGAGCTCCGCACATTCGCATTAAAAGAGGGTAGAGCCCCTTAATTATCTGATTGTACAGATACATCCATTCCGTTACACCCTCTTTTGCAAGACGAGAAAATTTATCCTTATCCGCATTAGGATAGCGGAGCATATCCGCATAGATTTCCTTTATCGCCCGGTTTATTGTCGGCTCGCCCGCATAATAAATTGTTATCAACAGGCGATACACAGCTTTTATAAAGGGTATCAAATCCGCGACAACCGGTCCGTCCTGCAATGCCTCAAGGTTTACATAAGCAAGCCTTGCATCGCGTGTAGACCATTCAGCAACTTTTCTTAAAAACTTAAATTTAAAATCAGGATCACTCTGAATTTTGGATTTATAGGTGTCAGGTGCATATTGAATTATCGACTTTATTACAGTAATAAAGACTTCCAAATGATCCAAATGGGCCTTTAGTGTAATTTCCGCAAATTCAGGAATTATTTTTTCAGTTCCGTCCTTTGCAAGTTTTTTTATAAAATTAAAGAATCCGTAATTAGGTTTTATTGCATATTGCTCACTCATCATAAGATGATCAATTTTCTGATTATCCTTTGCGCTTATTGAAGGAAGATTTGCGGCCTTTGTAATTTTCTGAGGCTTTGATTCGCCGCCTGATGGAGAATTTTTTTCGGATGAGGCGAAAGATGCATTAGCCGAAGAATTTCTTGATGCAGAATTGGATATATTAGTAGCACGCACCACCCGTCGACTAGGAGCGCGTTTGGGCAATTTTGAGTAGTCAATCGGCACAGACTTCTCTGTCATAATTTCGCCGCCCAAAATCTTTGTCATGTAGGCCGCTTCTTCTTTGTCTATTTCGCCGATGTTTTTACGTGTTGCATCAAGTGTACCGGGTTCCCATACCGCTTTTGGTTTGGAGGGCCCGCCAAAATCCTCTGACATAGCTTTACTATTTTAGCAGACTTTTTACTTTTTTGCAATAATTTTTTATTCAGTTGAATAAAGACTGTTTTTTCGTTAAAATTGTTATATTATGGAAAACACTAAACGCACATGCACTTGCGGAGACCTTCGCGCCTCTGACAATGGCAAAAAAGTTATATTGAACGGATGGGTTCACCGCACTCGCGAACTTGGAGGACTCACTTTTATTTTGCTCCGCGACCGCTACGGAATTACTCAAGTCGTAGTCGGAGATAAGGCAAGCGACGATGTAAAAAAAATCGCCTCATCTTTAAAACCTGAATTTTGCGTTGCAATCAACGGAACAGTTGCCGCAAGAAATGAAAAAGATTTTAACAAAGATATGGCCACCGGCGAGATTGAAGTTGAGGCTGAAGAGATTGAAATTTTCACAACTTCAGAAACACTTCCATTCGCAATCGATGAAGTTCGCCAGAAGGACGGAACTATTGTTCTTCCGAATGAGGACTTGCGCCTAAAGTACCGCTACCTTGACCTGCGCCGCGCGCCCATGCAGCATAACATTATTCTGCGCAGTCAGGTTGCCTTTGCCACACGCGAATACCTTACAGAAAAAGGCTTCCTTGAGATTGAGACTCCTACATTCATAAAATCCACTCCGGAAGGCGCCCGCGACTATCTGGTTCCGAGCCGCGTTCATCCAGGAAAATTCTATTCATTACCTCAGTCGCCGCAACTTTATAAGCAGCTTCTTATGGTTTCTGGATTTGACAAATACTTCCAGGTCGCAAGATGTTACCGCGATGAGGATGCCCGCGGCGACCGTCAGCCTGAATTCACTCAGATTGATATGGAAATGTCATTCACCAACCGCGAGGAAGTTCTTACAACAACAGAAGGAATGATGCAGTATATTTTCAAGAAGACATTGAACTATGAGCTTCCCGCAAAATTTGACCGCATCTCTTGGGACGATGCCTTTAACCTTTACGGCTCCGACAAGCCGGATCTCCGTTTTGACATGAAGATTCAGGACGCGGCATTTATGGCCTCTCTTTCTGACTTTAACGCATTTAAGGCCGGAGCCGCCAATGCCGGAATGAATATCGAACGCCACAAGAGAAGCGGTCTAAAAGCACTCGTTGTAAAAGGCGCCGCGGAAAAATACTCACGCAAGCACATTGAGGCTCTGGAAGAAGTCGCAAAAAAATATAAGGCAAAAGGCCTTGCCTGGATGAAGATTTCCGCGGAAGGAAAATTTGAGGGCGGAGTATCAAAATTCTTTACAGGCCACGAAAACGAAATCTGTTCAAAACTCGGAGCAGAAAAGGGAGACCTTCTTCTGTTCGTAAGCGATGAAAAATGGCAGACAACCTGTACTTCTTTGGGAGCCGTAAGAAAACAGTTGGGCAAAGACCTCAACCTTTACAATCCTGATGATGAATTCCATTTTGCCTGGATTGTAGACTTCCCCTATTTCGCATGGAACGAAGAAGAAAACAAATGGGAAACAGAACACCACATGTTCACACTCCCGCAGAAAAAATACTGGGACACTTTGGAATCTGATCCGGGAGCCGTAAAAGGCGACCTCTACGATTTGGTTCTTAACGGCTATGAGCTGGCATCTGGTTCTATGCGTATCAATGATCCGGCCCTGCAGCAGCGCATTTTCAAAATCGTCGGATACAGCAATGAACGCGCACAAAAGGCTTTCGGCTTTTTGGTTCAGGCATTCAAATTTGGAGCGCCGCCGCACGGAGGAATCGCCCCGGGACTTGACCGCCTTGTAATGCTTATGTGCCACGAGGAATCAATCCACGAAGTAATCGCATTCCCAAAAAATAATGTTGCGGCCTCACCGATGGACGAATGTCCGAGCCCGGTTGATGATCAGCAGCTTAAAGATTTGCATATCAATGTTACAGAACGCGAGGAATAAATGCAGGACTACAAAAAAGAATTCATAGACTTTATGGTAAAATGTCAGGTTCTAAAATTCGGCTCGTTTACATTAAAGAGCGGCCGCCAGTCGCCCTTTTTTATGAACGCCGGCGCCTATGTTACCGGAAGCCAGTTGCATGAACTTGGCAAATATTACGCAAAGGCTGTTCATGAAAATTTCGGGGACGACTTTGATGTTTTCTTTGGTCCGGCCTACAAGGGAATCCCGCTTGCCGTTATAACCGCAATCGCCTATTCTGAATTGTACGGCAAGGAAGTTCGATACTGCTCTAACCGCAAAGAAGTAAAAGACCACGGCGACAAAGGCATTCTTTTGGGAAGCCCCCTAAAGGACGGAGACCGGGTTGTAATTATTGAAGATGTAACAACAAGCGGAAAATCCATCGAAGAAACCTATCCCATTATAAAGGCGCAGGAATCAAAGCCCGGCGCAATAAAAATCGTAGGAGAAATAGTTTCTCTCAACAGAATGGAGCGCGCCGCAGACTCTGAAAAATCTGCCCTCGAAGTTATTCAGGAGAACTACGGTTTTAAGACCGCGGCAATAGTTTCCATGGCAGATGTTATCCAAAGCCTTTACAAACCTGACGGTTCCGGTATAATTACAAATAATATCAAAAAGTCAATGGACTCTTATTATGCACTGTGGGGTGCAAAATAAGGCAAACGCAATTCATTTTTTTACGTGGAGGTTTTAAAATGAAAAAACAATTTCTAGCGCTGATTATTTCTTCAGCATTGACAATTTCTGCTTTTGCGCAGGAATTAAGCAGCCCCTCTTTCCAGAATGTTGTATGGACTGGAGTAGGAACACCTGTTCAGAACAGCAAGGAACAGGATTTAAGATGGTCAGGAATTTTTGATTTAATGCAGGCTCGCGTCGATGTTTGGAAAATCACATTCGACGGAGGTCTGCTCTGGGCCATTCCTGGCACTAATTTTTCCGGAGAACCATTTGATGACATTTATTTCGGTACATCAAATGTAACACAGTTCAAATTCCTCGGAGAGGCCCGCGGATTCGGTTCTAATTATGTAAACTTTATTTTCCATCCTCTTGAAGGTTTTGACCTTGCAGCCGGAACAGCCCTTAACTGGTTTGTCGGACCATCTCCTTCTACAGAACGCGGTCCTTACAGACCATCTGCGCATGTCGTTCAAGGTGATCTTCGCTCTCAGGCTCCGAGCGCAAAAGGCCTTGCAGGCTTTTTCACTTATGCTTATAAATATGCTGACAAATCTCTCGCCGCACGCTATTCATACAAAGACATTTTCACAATTGGAATGGGAATCGACAGCCATTACAACAGCGAAAATGACGATTATGCAAAAAAATTCGATGTTAACTTGGGTGCAAAATTAAAACCGTTTGACTGGCTCCTTCTTGCGGCTGGTTATCAGAACTGTTTCCTAGAAGGAGGAAACTTCTATACAGGTGCGACACTTTCCTTCTCAGCCGACTTTAAGATTGATGCCTGGTTCGGTATTGACGGAATCGGTTACGACGACAATAATGTAAACGCATTCAAAAAAGGCTGGGGAACCGGTGCTTCGGTATTCATCAAATTCGGCGACCTTCCTCTGTGGATTCGCCCGGAAGTAGGTTTTTCAGATCTTACACATGATGACTATACAAGTGCCTTTTATGTCGGCGGTCGCGTAAACTGGGATCTTTCAAAACAGCTGCACTTGGGAGCATGGTCTTCTGCCGCTTGGGGTGCTGAGAACAAGAACTGGAAGAACGATTCCTCGAAAAAAGACTGGGACGGAGGATTTATCTTTGACCTTCGCCCGGAGTTGACATTTGATATCAACAAAGAACACTCTATTACAACAACATTTGAATGGGAACATGTCAACAACCCCGACAAAAGTTCAACAGACGGATACATTTTCAGCCTTTACTGGGTATTCAATCACGCATTCTAATTCATGTCTGATATAAGACTTCATGAATATCAGGAAATTCTCTCCGGAGAATTTCCTGATTTTTTAAACAAATATCTTTCTCTTAAAATATTAACGCGTCTCAAAGGGGTAGGGCTTTTATGCGGAACAGACTGGACACCTTTATTTAAAAACAAATTCTTTTATTCCCGTTTCGACCATTCATTAAACTGCGCTCTTATCGTATGGAAATGGACTCATGACAAGAGACAGACTATCGCATCTCTTTTGCATGATGTCTCAACACCTGTATTCAGCCATGTAATCGATTTTAAGAACGGAGATGCTTTATCGCAAAGTTCGACGGAAAATCTTAATGCCAAAATGATTTCTTGCGATAAAGAACTGAATTTTGCGATAAAAAAAGACGGTTTTATCGCAAATGATATAAATGACTATCACAAATTCTCAATTTGCGATAACGAGGTTCCGCAATTGAGCGCAGACCGCCTGGAATATATGTTTCCCAGCGGCGCCGCTTTACAGGGAATTTTTTCTTTACGCTCAATCCGTCGTATTTACAACGATTTGTCTTTATCAGTAGATGAGCAAGGTCTTACAGAATTTTCATTTAAAACAAAAAAAATCGCTTTTGAATATTTCAAGCGCTGCCTTAAAGTCGGTATGATTTTGCAACGCAACGAAGATAAAATTGCCATGGAACTGCTTGCCCAAGTTGTTGACAAGGCAATAAAATGCGGCGCTCTTACAGAACTTGAATTGTATTCACTGTCAGAAAAAGAAATCATCTGCCGCTGGGACAAAATGCTCGGAGCGGCTTCCTCAAATAAAAAAGCATCAAAACCTTATGGCACAGAAAATCAGACAGACTTTCTCCGTCACTACAAAACATTTCGCACAATGAAAAAAATCAAGAGGAGCGACTTTCCTCTGCCAAATCATTTTTGCGTAAGCCTGGAAGTCAAACGCCGCTATATAAATCCTCTTTTTAAAAAAGAACGAATCTGTTCCATCTCAAAAAAAGCGGAAACATTGCGCCAGAAATTCTTAAATTATCAGGACACAAAGTTCGGCTGTGTTCCTCTCTCAGAACTCTAGTCATTCAAAACATATATGCGCGATTTATTCTTACCTTCAGCGCGCGCCATCTTTCTATTACATAAATCGGTTAAAATTCTTCTGGCCGTTTCGGTAGAAACCTCAGCCTCCACACGCGCCTGACTGTTTGTAATAGTCTTATTCTTTTTTAATAAATCAATGATTTTTGCCTCGGCTTCCGTATTTTTTGCGGGTTCCTTTTTTACTGTTTTTGAGGGCTTCCTTTTTTCAATTAAATTTGTCTTTATCTTGGATTTTTTTATTTCAGTATTTTTTAAAGAAGTTTTCCTGCCATTGTTTCCGCCCGTTATTTTTGAGCCTGCTTTTCCAGTCTTTTTTTCACTTGAACTCTGTATCGATTTTTTTGTTGAATTTTTTTCTTCCTGTTTTTTTGCAGAAAGAGTTTTTTCTGCCGGACAGCCTTTTTTTGCTGAACCCATTTTTTTAACCGCCGGCGCTTTTTTTACAGCAACCCCCTGTGTGTCAAACACCGCCCTTTCTTTTTTTATCATGACACCTTCAGGATCTACCGTAACTGTTTTTACCTTGCTCAAATCCAAATGAATCGCACTGTGATTAAGTTTGTCTTCGCCGTTAAAAATAATATTCCTCAATAATTTTTCAAAATATCTTGCATTAGATTTTATTCCCCTGCTTTTATCGCAAAAAGCCGCGCGACATACAGCATTTCTAAAATAAACAGGATGTTTCGCAAAAACATCATTATTTATCGCAAATCCTTTGTAAGCAAGATATTTTATAAAAAATATCGCAACTGAACGCGTATTTCCTCTTTCAAAAGGATGAATTTTCCATATATTTGCGATAAAAGTTGCGATATGATGAATAACTTTTTGTGATGTAAGTCCTTCAAAAGAAAATTTGTTTTCTTTATCGCAATATGTTTTCAAACTGTGTTCAATTTTTTTAAAGTCCTCATATACCATTTCGAGGCCCTCAAGAGCCGCTTCTTTTTTCGCAATATTATTCTCACGGAACAAACCGGCGCTGTCCAAAATACCTTCAAATAAATTTTTATGAATATCTGTTAATGATGCAGAACTTATTTCAAACTGGTCCTTTACTAGAAGAGAAAACATTCTTGCGGCAACTAAATCCGCTTCATTACCTGTTTTTTGAGCAAGTACAATCGCTTCTTCCCCGGTTATCTTTGACTCAATACTTTTTTTTGCAATCTCTATTAACTCTGCAGAAGTTTTTAATAAGTCTACCGCCTGTAAAGATATTGCCGATTCCCAAAATAGTAATTTCTTATTTGCGTCAATTTTTTCCATAATATAATTATATCACATCTTCTAAAATTTTGCGATAAAATTTTATCTAAATTGATATTTCTAAAAAATTGCAATTTTCAAAAATACCATGATTTATATTATATATGCCAAGAACCGTTTTCTATAAAATATACTTTTGTCGTTGTCCGCTTGTATCTTTCGTAAGGCTCTCCGGGCAGAAAAGTACAAAACAGCTGATTGTAGTCCGGCAGCAGAGAAGTCAGTTTTTCTCTTTTATCAGGATCAAGTTCCAGCATAACATCGTCCATCAATAAAATAGGTTTTTCTTTTATAGTCTGGGAATAATAAACCGCCTGACTTACCCGCAGTAAAAGAGCAATCAGTCTTCTTTGCCCCATCGAGGCAACCGGAATAAAATCTTTTCCTTCTCTCAAATACCGGATTTTATCACGGTGAGGACCGCTGATTGTAGTTCCCAGCGCAAAGTCTGCGTCTCTTTTTGACTTTAATATTTCAAGAACCTCATTCTGGCTGGGCATTCGGCTGGTAATATTATCAGAAATTTCTTTCCAGCTCGGCTCATAAGAAATTGAAAGTCCGTTTATCCCCGTAACCTGTTCATACAATCTGGTAAAAATTTCATTAAATTTAAAAACAGCGGACTTTCTCTTTTTTTGAATTTCCAGTCCGTTTTGAGCCAGCTGTACATCATAAATGCCGAGCATATCCCGCTGGCCCTGTTTTATCAAGACATTCCTGTTTTTTAAAGCCAGCTTGTAACGCCGTGCCAAATCAATGTAAAGAATATCATACATAGAAAGGCTTTGATCCAAAAAAAAGCGGCGGTCGACAGGCTGTCCCTCTACAAAACGCAAATCATCATGACAAAATAAAATACATGGCATTGTGTTCACTAATTCTTTTCTGTCGTGTATTTTCTTACCGTTTTTTTCTATATTTTTTTTTCCGTCTTTGTAAATTATTTTTACGCTTCTTATCCCGCCGCCTTCTTCCTGATACAAGGAATTTACAGAAAATTCCTTTTGCCCGGCTCTGACAATTTCCGTGTCAGCATGAGTTCTGAAAGAATTTCCGTAAGCACAGTAATATAAAGATTCAAGAAGATTACTTTTTCCCTGACCATTCTTACCGACAAAATAAATTTCTTTCGCATCAAAATCTATTTTGTCATTCTGAAGATTGCGGAAATTATAAAATTGAAGTGATAAAAAAGGCATAAAAAAATAACCCCGAAACTAGTTCGGGGCAAAATATCAGAACTAGTTAAGGTTCATTGTCATAATTACATGGAAGTAATCAGACTTCGGCTCTGTGCGTAAAATTGCAGCCTTGTTTGCATCCTTAAAATCAAATGCAATTCTCTCTGCACTTGTAAGCTTCAATGGCTCTTCAACATAGCGGTAATTAAAGGCAATCATTATTTCCTCACCGTTATACTCGCAGGGAATTTCCTCGTCCGCGCTACCCAATTCAAGTTCAGGAGACTTAAGAATAAGTTTTCCCGGAGTAAGCTTAAAAATAATACGCACGGCAGTTTTGTCAATCATAATTCCGATGCGGTCAAGTGCCTCCATCAAATCGCTTCTCTGAACTTGAAAAGTTTTATCCAATTCAGTAGGAATTACGCGGCGGTAATTAGGAAATTCACCTTCAAGCAAGAGAGAAGAAAATTCATAATTACCAAACTTAAAGAAAATCATTTTGTCCACAACCGCAACGGCTATATTTCCCTCATCTCCTGAATTTTTTAAAATACAAGCTAAAATTTTTGTAGGGATAATCGCCGCCGGAAAATCAGGAATTCCCTGGGCAATAGATTTCTCAGAATAAGAAAGGCGGCGGCCGTCAGTAGCAACCATAATCAAATTGTCGCTCTGTTTCTCAAAATAAACACCCATCATAAAATGACGGTTAGAATCCTCACTTACAGCAAATGAAGTCTGCTGAATCATTTCTTTTAATTCTTTACAGGGAATCTCAAAATAAGGAACATTATCTGTTGAAGCGATTTCCGGGAACTTGTCGCTGGCTATACTCTTTAAAGTAAAGCGACCCTTTAAAGGTTTAATTGTAACAGTAATATCTTTCTGCTCAAACTCAATATTTCCTGCTGGAGATTTTGCAAGAATTCTCATAAGTTTATCACAGTAAATTGTCGTAGAACCTTCTTCCTGAACATCAACAGGAATTTTTGTAATATAATTTACGGTTGCATCGGAAGCCTTTATTGTCAATGTATTGTTTTCCGCAGTAAGCAAAACATTTGATAAAATTGAAATAGGACTTTTATTTGCAATTATTTCCTGAGCAATTGCAACTTCTTTTATCATAGCGTCACGGTCAAACTGAAATTTCATTTTTTATGAGCCTCCGGATAAATTTTAATTGTTCTATTATATCATATTTATTTGATTTTTGTATAGTCTTTAATAAAAAAAATTAAATTACTAAAAACCTGTGGAAATTTTGTAATTTGCCTGTGGAAAATTTTTAAAATTGTGGAAAAGTGGAAAATTTGTGAATTCTCATTCAAAATTTATAAACTTTTATTTATTTATATTATAATAATTTAAATAAGTTTTCCACAAATTCACACTGCTTATTATTACTATTATTAAATTTATATAAATTTAATATAAAATAAGGCAAATAAAAAATCACTTTTTAGACTTTATTTCCTTTATCATATTCTTAATAGCATTATTTAATGTCGCATCAGTTTTTATAAGCTCTGAAATTTTTCTGTAAGAACTCATAATTGTTGAATGGTCTTTACCGCCAAATTCGCTTCCAATATCTGTAAATGAGTATTCAGTAATTTCTCGGCTAATATAAATTGCAACATGACGCGGTTCAGCAATTTTCTTTGTCTGTTTTTTACTTTTAATATCAGAAAAAGAAATTCCGTAATAATCAGAAACAATTCTTTGAATTGTTTCTATAGAGACATTACCTGATATATTTGAATTGATGTTTTCCTGTAAAAGAGAACGGACAACATCGAGAGTCAAATCTTTATTCATAAAATCACTGTAACCGATTACTTTCTTAAAAGCTCCCTCAAGATCACGGACATTGCTTTCAATGTTGGCAGCAATAAAATCAATTATATCATCGCTTATTTTTTTTCCTATAATTTCCATTTTTTTAAGAAGAATCGCTTTTCTTGTTTCATAATTAGGCGGCTGCATATCAATGCAAAGTCCGTTACTGAATCTCGTTCTCAAACGGTCTTTTATTCCCTGCAATTCATTTATGGGACGGTCGCATGTAAACACCATCTGTCCTCTTTTGGCATGAAGTGCGTCAAAAATATAGAATACTTCTTCTTGCAATGCATCTTTTCCCTGCAAAAAGTGAATATCATCTAAAAGAAAAACATCGAGGTTTCTATACTTATTCTTAAATTTCTGGGCGGTTTTTGTAGTTAATGAATTTGTAAATTCATTTAAAAGAGATTCCGCAGAAAGACATGCAAGTTTTATTTTTCCTTTTTTCTCGTTATAAATATAATTTCCAATCGATTCCATGAGGTGAGTCTTTCCAAGACCGCTTCCTCCGTAAAGTAATATTGGATTATAGGCAGAACCGGGGTTTTTTGATGCTGCAATAGAAGCCTGATAGGCATACATATTGTTATCTCCGGGAACAAAAGTATCAAAAATAAATTTTTCGTCAAGATCAGGATGTTTTAAAAATACTGTGTTCTCTTCATCTTTTTTTTCAGTCTGAAAAGTTTTTTTTACGGAAATAATTTCTTTTTTTTCGGAAGTCGAGACGCTTGTATTTTTTACAGAAAAAATAATCTCAATGTCAATTCCCGAAATTTCTTTTATTTTATTTTTTATAATATCAATATTTCCCCTGTCAATCATCTGTTGTCGCATAAAATCGCTTGCCACAGCAGCGGTGATGGTGTTTCCGTCATCGCTTACATATTCAAGATTGAACCAGAGATTAAATTCATTTTCTTTACCGTTATTTTTGTATTGCGTCCTCAGCTGGTTAAAGGTTTCTGTCCATATTAGTTGGTAATTATTTTCGCTCATAACTGTGTTATTATAAACTGAAAGAGAGGTTAAGACAAGTGAGACTTATTTTTTTCTTTCATAAACTTGAATTTTTATCCAAAATTCACTATAATTATTGAACACTTTTTTCTATTTTAAAAGTATTTTGTATAAATAAATTTTTGGAGATAAATTCATCATGAACGGAAATTATTCAGCGAATAACATACAGGTTCTTAAAGGACTTGAAGCAGTTCGTAAAAGACCTGGTATGTATATAGGTTCTACCGGTCCCAACGGTTTGCACCATCTTGTCTATGAAGTTGTCGACAACTCAATTGATGAAGCAATGGCAGGTTTTTGTAATACGATTACTGTCGCTTTGGAAAAAGATGATGTAGTTCGTGTGGAAGATGACGGCCGCGGTATTCCTGTTGATATGCATCCTACAGAACATATAAGCGCTCTTGAATTGGTTTTGACCCGTCTTCACGCGGGCGGTAAATTTGACAAGGGTTCCTATAAAGTATCCGGTGGTTTGCACGGAGTAGGTGTTTCCTGTGTAAATGCCCTTTCTACATGGATGGAGGCTACAGTTGAGCTTGACGGAAAAAAATATGTTCAGAAGTATTCTATAGGAAAAGCGGTTACAAAAGTGGAAGAGACAGGTGTATCTGACCGACACGGAACAACGATCCGCTGGAAGGCCGATAAAACTATTTTCCAGGAAACAACAACTTATAACTTTGATGTTCTTTCAAAGCGTCTTCGTGAACTCGCTTTTCTTAACAGCGGAATCGTAATCAAATTTCGGGACGAGCGTCTTGAAGAGCCAAAAGAAGTTATTTATAAATTTGAAGGCGGAATTACTCAGTATGTAAAGGAAATGAATACCCGCATTTCAAGCAAATTCTATATTCCTGCTGAACCTGTTTATATTACAGGAGAAAAAGACGGTGTAATTACAGAATGCGCTTTCCAGTATAACGACGGTTTCTCAAGCAATATAAATACTTATGTAAACGATATCAATACCCGTGAGGGAGGAACTCACCTTGACGGATTTAAAAACGCCATAAACTTTACCCTTAATAAATTCTTGGATTCAAACGATAAATTCAAGAAAAAACTGGAAAAGGCAGACAAGGACGAAAAACTCCGTATAGAAGATATTCTTTCCGGAATCGTACTTGTAGTCTCAATGAAAGTTCCTGAACCTGAATTTGAAGGACAGACGAAGGAAAAACTTGGAAATACAGAAGTTCGTACAATCGTAGATGCCTTGGTAAAAGAAAAACTTACTCTTTTCTTTGAGCAAAATCCTGCCGATTTGGAAATGATTCTTGACAAGGCTTTGGCAGAAGCTACTGCCCGTATCGCGGCAAAAAAGGCCAAGGACGCATCACGAAAAAAATCACTTTCCGACGGCTTCGGACTTCCTGAAAAACTGTCAGACTGTTCTTTAAAAGATCCTGAATTGTGTGAAGTTTATATAGTAGAGGGAGACTCAGCCGGCGGTTCCGCAAAAAAAGGACGCGACTCAAAGACACAGGCGATTTTGCCGCTTTGGGGAAAAATGCTCAATGTAGAAAAAGTTCGTGCGGACAAAGTTGTAAACAACGATAAGCTGAAGCCTATTATCGCTTCTTTAGGATGCGGTTTTGGCGATAGTTTCGATATAAAAAAACTCCGTTATCACAAAATCATCATTATGGCAGATGCCGATGTTGACGGCTCTCATATTCGTACTTTGCTTTTAACTTTCTTCTTCCGTTATATGCCTGAGATTATTGAAAAAGAATATGTTTATCTTGCTATGCCTCCTCTTTTCGGAATTTCAGTAGGAAAACAAAAACCTGTTTATGTTTACACCGATGATGAAAAGGCTGAATATCTTGCAAAACTCGGACAGAATGCGGAAAAAGCAAAAGTCCAGCGATACAAAGGTTTGGGAGAAATGTCGGGTGACCAGCTTTGGGACACTACAATGGATCCCTCTGTCCGCCGTATGAAGCGTGTTACAGTTCCTGACGCGGAAGCTGCTGACAGAATTTTCAGTGTATGTATGGGTGAGGAAGTTGAACCTCGCCGCAAGTTTATCGAGGAAAATTCAACCTACGCAATTTTGGATGTCTGATTGGAGTAAAAAATGGAAAACGAAATTCAAACTAAAGAAGGCGGAACTTTAATTCCCATTCCTATTGAACAGGAAGTAAAACAAGCTTATATAGATTATTCAATGTCCGTAATTGTTCAGCGCGCTTTGCCTGATGTTCGTGACGGTCTAAAGCCGGTTCACCGACGTATTTTATACGCTATGGATGAACTTCATCTGGCAAATTCCGGGCCTACACGAAAATGCGCCAAAATCGTCGGAGATGTGTTGGGAAAATATCACCCGCACGGAGACGCCTCTGTTTACGATGCCCTTGTCCGCCTTGGACAGGATTTTGCCCAGCGCTATACATTGATTACTCCTCAAGGAAACTTCGGTACAATTGCCGGAGACCCTGCGGCGGCTTATCGTTATACCGAAGCAAAAATGGCAAGACTTGCCGAGGAAATGGTTTCTGACATCGACAAAGAAACTGTCGATATGGCAGCAAACTTTGACGAAACAACAAAAGAGCCTACTGTTCTTCCCGCAAAATTTCCTTTCCTTCTTTGTAACGGTACAACAGGAATTGCGGTTGGTATGGCAACTAATATGCCAAGCCATAACCTTCGTGAAGTCGCCGCCGCAATCTGCGCCTATATCGATAATCCTGAAATTTCAATCGATGACCTCTGTAAATATATAAAAGGTCCGGATTTTCCGACAGGCGGAATTATCTATGGTACAGACGGAATTAAAAAGGCATACAAGACAGGCCGCGGCAAAATTACAATCCGTTCAAAGTTTACAATTGAAACCGCAAAAAACGGCAAGGAATCAATCATCTTTACGGAAGTTCCTTACGGTGTAAATACAACAAACATCATCAAAAAAATAAAGGAACTTGTCCGCGATAAAGTTATAGACGGAATTACAGACGCAAACGATGAAACATCTGACCGCGTAGGTATGCGCCTTGTCGTGGGGTTAAAGCGCAATGCAATTACAAAAGTTGTGTTGAACCAGCTCTTTGCAAAGACAGATCTTCAGTCAAACTTTGGTGTAATAAACCTGGCTCTTGTTCCGGTAAAAAAGCCGGACGGAGGACAGTTTCTAAAACCGGCCGTTCTTACACTAAAGCAGCTGATTCAATATTTTGTCAATCACCGTGACGATGTTGTTACACGGCGCACCCAGCACAACCTAAAAGTCGCTCTTGCCCGCGAGCATATCTTGCAGGCGCTTATCGTAGCAATCAACAATATCGACGAAGTAATTCAGATTATCAAATCAAGCCGAGACACAGAAGACGCAAAACTCAATCTCGAAAAAAGATTTAATTTTGACGATGTTCAGGCACAGGCAATCGTAGATATGCAGCTCAAGAGATTGACGCACCTGCTTATAGAAGACCTCAAACGCGAACTTGCCGAACTTGAGGCTTTGATTGCACATTTACGCGACTTGCTTGAGCATCACGAAAAAATTCTCGCCCTCATAAAAGATGAGACAAATGAGATTGCAAGCAAATACGGCGATGACCGTAAGACAGAAATTATAGGCAGTGAAGTTGAATCTATCAATGTTGAAGACATGATAAAAGAAGAGGATGTTGTCGTAATGATTTCCAAACTCGGTTATGTAAAACGAGTTTCAGTAACTGCCTATAAAAAGCAGGGTAGGGGAGGAACCGGAAGTAACAGCACGGCTCTTGTAGAAGACGACTTTGTAAATCATCTCTTCATAGGTTCTACCCACGACTACATTTTGTTTGTATCAAATCTTGGACGCGCCTATTGGATTAAGGCTCACGAAATTCCCGAGCTTTCAAAAGGCAGCCGAGGAACACATATCAAGAGTTTAATCGCCATCGGTGGCGATGAAGAAATTACAACAGTAGTTCCTATCCATGATTTTACAGAAGACACATATCTCTTTATGACAACAATAAACGGCATCGTAAAGAAAGTTCAGACAAGTGAATTTTCAAATGCCCGCACAAAGGGAATCATCGGTCTTAAACTTAAAGACGGAGATAAGCTTGTGAGTGCCATTCCTACAGCAGGCTCTTCTGATGTATTCCTTATTTCCCGCAGAGGTAAGGCACTCCGCTTTAGTGAAGTTGATGTCCGTGCAATGGGACGGGCTTCTTCCGGCATAAAGGGTATGAAGCTTTCAGAAGGAGATGAAGTAAGCGGAGCAATCACTTATACTGAAGCCGAAAGCATTTTACTTCTTACCGAAAAGGGCTACGGAAAACGAGTTTCATTTGACGACTTTAAAACTCACGGACGAGGAACAGGCGGACAAAAAATCTTTGGCAATACGGAAGAGCGTGGCGAAATTATCGGTATGCTCAGCGTAAAGGATAAGGACGAAATTGTCTGTATGACCAGTCAAGGAAAGACCCTTCGTATTTCCGCCGGAACTATTAACCAGCAGGGAACAGGTTCAACAGGCGTTAAAGTAGTAAAGATTTCTGACCCTGACTTTCTGGTTGGAGTTGATAAGATTCCAAACGAAGAAGATGAAAATTCCGACGAATCATCCGGCGGAAGAGAACTTCCTCAGAGTTAATCTGATTTTTTATCCCGGATTCGATCCGGGATTTTTTTTAGTTAAAAAAAATATTATTACAGGAAAATTTCTAAAAAACAACGGAACCGACTTTTTAGAATTTGCAGATAAATTCTAATTTGTTGTAATATAACAAATTAGAAAAGTCAATTTTAAAGAAAGTTCTAAGAATCCCGATATTTGAATGATTTTTATAAAAAATATAATGTAATTCATTATATTATAAAGAATTACATTATTTAGAGATTTTGGAGATATTGTTTTTTTATTTGAATTATTTTTAAAAAAATCATATATTTATACTGACAAAAATATCTTTTTATGCTATACTTATTTATGAGGGGAAAGTAGTAAAAACTGAAAACAGATTTTAACTACACATAAACACATCAGGCGACCGGGGCGACAGCTCCGGTTTTTTTTATTTTCCACAAGTTTTCCACAACAGTGGAAAGTTTTGTGAATTGTTCCACGTGAAACATTTTTTAGTTTTCCACACTTTAAACAGTTTTTCCACAATTTTTGGTTGAATAGAACTTTATGTGAAAAATTTATTTTTCCTGTTTTTACAAAAATTTTTAGGCCCATGAATTTTCCGGTTATAATTTCTTTTGAATTTGTTTCACGTGAAACAAATTAGTTTTCCACATTTTAAACAACTTTTCCACAGTCACTGAAAAAATAGTGTTTCATGTGAAACTATTACTTCTATAAAGCTCTTAATTTCTTGTCTCTTTGGCATAATAAAAAATTTTCTATATCTTATGAAAATTCCAATTCATTTTTTGCAGTAAAACAAAAATCAATTTTATTAGTGTTTCACGTGAAACGTTATAACTTAAAAATTTTGTCAACCAAATTTTTATGTATTTCATCTTGAGCATTATCAATTCTAAAAGTTCTTCTGGTTGTTTTATGTTCCATATTATATTTCAAATCAATAGCTCTCAAATATTACTCAAAATAAAATTTGTTTCATGTGAAACAAAATAATAGGGTAGTGGTGTTAGCGGAAAAACATATCTTCCGTATTCTCTATGATACCAAAACTTAATTAGAAATGCCGAAAAATTTATTTTTTCCGAAAGAATCAATTTTCTATATTCGTCTCTATATTCGTCATAGAGATTAGTTTTTGTTTCACGTGAAACTTTCCTATATTGTTCTTTCCCAATAGTTATAATAAAAATTATCTCTAACGACCGTTAGTAAATAATATTACAAACTAATATTTGTTAGTCAAAAACGCTTTCTTATTTATTCTGTAAACTTTTAGATTTCTAACAAGAGCCCCGGTTTTTTCGCGCTTATCAGGAACAGAATCGATTGTGGCAGAAACAGGGTGAATCTTTATTTCCGCCGTTTTATTATTGTTTTTTTATTTTCTAAAAAGATGTTGGTTTTTGTTATGTTTCGTATTTATTAAAAATCATATGTTCCCGGTTTTTTTAACTACTGGTGTAATTACAATCTTTGAAAGTCTGAAGACAAAAGGACTTTCGTTAAGTTCTGCAATGTTTGTCTTTCAACTAAAAAAGTGGCAAACTCAATTGGAGTCAATAGGACAATCCCTTTACCTGATTTTTCTGGAGTTTTGCCTCCCGCATATCAAAAAAGCCTTTTTCTCCTTAAAAATAAAGAATATAAAAAAAAGACCCGGCGTTTTGCCGGGTCTTAATAATTCAATTAAAAACTAAATTATTTATCAGCCAATATTATAATCAAATCATTATGGGCTTTTGTGGCGGAATAGTTAAAGCTTTTTCCGTCATTAGAAATAATTCCAAAAAATTTGAACTGTGCGATATTCTCGACCGGTGACATGGCAATCGAATCGTCTCCAATATTCTTCAAGAATGTATTTCCAATTTTTGTCCACTTTTCGTTCTTGTCATTAAAGCCGTAAACTGTAAAACTTAAATTTGTTTCTGTTGTATTATTTACAAGTTTAACATTATCCTTAAATTTGCCGGAAAGAGAAGAAGCATCAATAATCTCGGCTTTTTCCTTGTTTATATTCTCAGAATCATTTATTGACCAAATATTGATATACAGGTCATTGTGCTTTGCAGAAATCTCATATCTGTACTCTTTTCCGTCTTCAGCTTTAATCGAATACCAGCGGTAACGGTCTACGCTTACTTTTGAGTCAATAAAAGCAGTGTCAGCGTATCTTAACAGTTCCGCAGAGCCAAAAGGCTGCCACAGTTCTTTTTTAGAATTATAGAAAAAAACAATAAAAGACTTTTTTTCCTCAATTCCGCTTATAAGACGAATATTGTCGCTTATTTTTCCTTTTAAAGACTTAGTGTCCAACAAAGTTCCTTCTGCGCCTGCCGGCGGTTCATCGCTTTCCGTTTTTTTGCAGAAACCCGCTGCCGCGAAACAAAGCAATAAAGCTGTCCCTAAAATCACTCTCTTTTTCATTTAATTCTCCTATAAAAAGTCTTGCAGGAAAACTCAGTTTCCGAAAAGACTTTTTAGCGTGCTTCGGTGGAAGAACAGTTGATAAGGAAGTTCGCGACGCGAACTTGCAGATAAAAAAGTGAACAACATATTGTAAACTTTTTTATCATGCCTCCCCTGCAAATGAATTTTATATTCATTGCCATTATAAATATTTTTACAACTAAAACAAAAGTTAAAATTTAACCAAATATTTCAGTTGTTTTTAACCATTCAGCAACCTTTGTCGCCTCATTATCCAGCGGCCGGTCTTCCTTTACAAATTTACTTATCTTTCTTACTTCATCATGAACCTGTTTTGTAAACGGGCTAAATTCATCATAGCCGGCCAAGTCTACCGCCTGAACTGCCGCCAAAATATGAGTTGCAAACTGCAAGTAAACAAGTTCAATCTGTTCGGCAAATTTACGAGCGCTTATAGTGCCCATAGAAACCTTATCCTGGTTCAAAGCCTCTGTCGGCGCGGAAGTAATGCTTACCGGATAGCAGTAAGTCTGAATCTCTCCACGGATTGCGCTTATAGTAATCTGAGCGGCTTTAAATCCCAGACGCAGGCCGGCGCGAGGATCTGTATCCTTTGTGTACGGAATAAGATTATCTGTCAAACCATTAAATTTTCCGTCAATAATAATTTCCGCCTGCTTGTCCGACAAGTCTGCAATATTGGCCAATGCCGTCCTCATATAGTCGCATGCCGCGCAAATATGTCCGCCGTAAAAGTTGCCCGTATTGTATATGCGTTTTGCCTCAATATCAACAAGGGGATTGTCATTTGCCGAATTAATTTCTTCCGTAATCCAGTTTTTTGCCACTTCCAGAGTATCGCGGTAAACTCCTGTAATTTGCGGCGCGCACCGGATAGAATATCTGTCCTGAATCTTATTCTGCTGCTTTACAAATGTTTTTCCATTTATAGACTCAATCTGAGTTTTAATAAAGTTTTCGTACTTAAATACACGCTTAGACTTGCTTGTAATAGAATAAATGTAGGCGGCGCTTGCAATCTGTCCCTTGTGATTTTTTATCTTGCTCACTTTTGCGACAAAAGGCGTATCTTTACCGCGAGTAATTTCCGAGGTAACCGCAGTCAAAAAGTCAGAGATATTGGCAAGCCTCTGAGCCTTTTTCCATGCCAGAGATGCTACGGCTGTCATTACAGATGTTCCGTTCATAATTGCAAGGCCTTCTTTTGCCTCAATCAAAAGAGGCTCAATTCCTTCTGCCTTAAAAGCCTTCATTGTCGGAACAATCTTTCCTTTATAATAAACTTTTCTCTGACCCATAATTACGGCGGCCACATAACTTAATGGAGTCAAGTCACCGCTTGCGCCAACCGATCCTAATTGAGGAATAACAGGAATCACATCATGGTTCAAAAGCTCAACCCTTTTCTTTGCAAGTTCCGGGCGTATAGCCGAGTGTCCGCCCTTGATGTTTCCGTTCAGTCTGCATAGAACAACTGCGCGCCCGGTCTCATGGTCAAAGTTATTACCGAGACCAATTCCATGGTAAGCAACAATGGTTCGCTGCAATTCGCCCGCTTTATCCGGGCTTATCTGGTTTGCGCATGAGTCACCAAAATCAGTTGTAACTCCGTAAGTCGGAACACCCTTTGCAATGTAGTCCATCAAGAACTTTCGCGATTTTTCCAACACTTCCCAAAATTTTTTTTCTGACGGAAGTTTAACTTTCTCATTCTTGCATGCAACATCGCATACATCCTCAATGGTGAGATTCTCACCGCTTACAGTCTTCATCAATAGCCTCTTAAAATTTTATTCTGTAAACTTTTGAACCCCTCGCAGGTGTCCAAATTTTTTTGCGTTCATCGGGGATAGACTCGATTGTATCAGGAACAAAGCCCAGTTTCTGGAACCAGTCCGCAGTCTGTGTTGTAAGAACAAATACGGAATCAATTTTCAGTCTTTTTGCTTTTTCCAAAAGGTAGGCGACTATTTTCGGCCCAACACCCATATTTGAATACGCCTCGTCAACAGCAACCGCAGATATTTCTGCCTGCACAAATCCGTTTGTCCCGCCATAATTTTTTAGAGCTGCCGACCCGTGTATTCCGCCGTCTACATTGTATACAATTAAATTGTTTAATTCACATTTTAGACTTTCCGCTGTGCGCGGCAAAAGAATTCCCCTTTCTACAAACGGCTTCATCAGAGACAAAACCGCAGGAATATCCTCAGACTGCATAGGACGGAAGTCTCCGTATCCGGAATTATAAATCATCGTCCCGGAACCTATTCCGCTGAAAATTTCGCACGGCAAAATACCTTCTATACTTCCGTTTAGTATATGAATTCGCTCAACGCCTTTATCGCAAGCGTCTTTTGCAAGCGAAAACAGTTTTAAAAGCCTCGAAGAATTTGCGATACCAGAATTTGAATTTTCATTTATTGAATTCAAATTTGCGATATTTTTTCTGTTTAATCGCAAAATTTCATCGACTTGCGATAAATTCATTGCGGGAATATTACCTTCTTCATTTATTGTAATAGACTCCGGCAAAACAAATTCATCTTTGGAAATCTGCGTATCAGGCAGAATAAAAAACAATTTCTGCGCTTTTAGGTGAATCGCAATCTGTTGCGATAACTCCGCCGAAGAAATATTATAGGGTTTTCCCAAATCATTCCAGCCGATGCAGGGAAAAATAGGAACAAAGCCGTTGTCAAGAATCTGCTTTATTGCGTCAATTTTTAATTTGTCAATCTCGCCGGCGCTTCCGTAGTCTGTTCCTTCAAGAACCCCCTTACCTCGGGCTTTTACCCAGTTACCGATTACGGCGGTAAGATTCTCCGCCGCCAGATTATTCATAAGCAGATTGGCAACATCAAATGCCGCGGTTTTTATAAGGGGCATTGCCCGCTCGTCCGTAATGCGTAATCCTTTTTTGATTTGCCATTTTATCTTCGCATCATTCAAAACTTTATTAATCTGATTGCGGGCACCGGGAACTATTATTACTTTTAGTCCCGCCTCATGAATTAAAGCAATATCATGAATATGATTCTGCAAAATGGGCGAGTCAATAATTGAGTCATCAAGATGAATGACGCACAGTGCATTCTTAAATTTCTTTATGTAATTTATTACGTCTCTGATTTGATTTGCGTGTTCAGATAAATACATTCTGTAATTGTGCAGTTTTTTTTAAGATTAGTCAATAATAACAGAAGTTAAGAAATTCTCTTTATATGAAAAGAAATTTATGATATAATTTTTTTATGACAGAAAATAACTCAAAAACTTTTATAGATGTAAATAATTGTCGTATTGAAGATTCAAAATCAACCTTTATTGACTCCCTTTTCTGGAAGATGCGGTCAGGAGAAGCCTGGCTTGTTATCGGTCCTAACGGCGGCGGCAAGGCTGAATTCTTAAAGGCTCTTGCAGGAATACTTCATTTTGTCCCCAACCTGAATAATGGCCTTTACTCAAATATTTTTGAAAATTCTGTTGATATTGTTTCTTTGGAACGGGCTGCTTCCTTAATAGAAGAAGAGCGTCTCAATGACGAAAGCGAATACATAGAGGGCGGCGTAGACCACGGAAGAACCGGACGCGTCTTTTTATGCGAGGCTCTTCTCGGAAAGAAATTTAAAAAATCCAGAGACGGAACAATCACTCTTCCGGAAATTGCGTCAAAACTTGAATCCTATCCTGAAGTAAAACTTTGCGGCGTAGAAAAAATTCTTGACCGCGGATTAAAATATATGTCCACTGGAGAAATCCGCAGAACACTTTTATGCCATTCTCTTTTAAGCGGAAAAAAATTACTGATTCTGAGCGATCCGTTTGCCGGTCTTGACGCTGAGAGCCGCAAAATTTTGCTGGACTTTTTTGACAGCATTGCCGTCCGACAGTTAAAAGAAACAGATGGCGACAGTTTTCCCCGCATTATTCTGGGAATGGAGCGCTGGCATGAAATTCCTGACGCAATCAATAATGTAATAGAATTTACAAAATCCAATGTTTCTTTCTGCGGCTCCCGTTCAGACTATGAAAAAATAATCGAGCAGAAACACGCGGTGGCAAAAGAAAATCGCAGCAGGGACAAGGAGGATTTTAAGAATGAACTTAATTCAATAAAAGCAGAAACTGCAGTTCTTCAGAATACCGCAACTTCTTCCAAAAACACTCAGGGCATAGAGGCCGCGCCGCTGATAGAAATGCATAGCGTCAATGTCGGTTGGGATGACCACAAGGTTTTGGTTAACCTCGACTGGACACTTCGTCGCAACGAGCACTGGCTCATACGAGGTCCGAACGGTTCCGGAAAAACAACTTTCCTTGAATTAATTACCGGCGACAATATGCAGGTATTCAGCAACGACATAAAAATCTTCGGTTCGCGGCGCGGCTCCGGAGAAACTATTTGGGATATAAAACATAAACTTGGAATTGTTTCATACCGTCTCCATGTTGAATACAGAATGGTAGGAACAAATTTGCTGGGCGTAATAATTTCCGGTTTTAGAGACTCAATCGGTTTATACGAACAGGCAAGCGACGTAGAGACTGCGGCGGCAAGAAAGTGGCTTGCGCTCGGAGGCTTTGAGGACAGAGAAGACGAAGCTTTCAGCAATTTGTCTTACGGCGAGCAGAGAGCGATTTTGATTTTACGAGCGGCGGTAAAGTCTCCAGAAGTCTTGATTCTGGACGAGCCCTGCCACGGTCTTGACGAATCTTTCAGACAGAAGATTCTTGACCTGTTGGAACTTGTCGCAGAAAGCGGAACTACAACCTTACTCCATGTAACGCATGATCCGACCGAGACGCTTGCCTGTGAAAAACATATTCTGGAATTTTGTCCCGGTAAAGAACCAATGTATAAAACTATTATAAGGGAGTAATAATGAAAAAAGTTTTAATTTTTTTCTGTCTGTTCTTCTGTGCAAAAATATTTTCGCAGGCCGCTATTTATGAAGAAGACATTGTGCTTGAGGCAAAAGACTATCCTGATGAGGTAACTCTAGAAGGCTACAGTCATCCTTACAGATGGAATAAAATTGAAGGCGGTAAAGTTCAGTTTAAGGAAATATGGGGATATGTATTAGCCGCTCGACTGGAAGAATGGGACAAAAAAGCACCTCTTACAGATATAGGACTGTTTTCTGTCGATATTGACTGCTACGGAAAACTGGAAAAGGCTCCTCCAAGATATATAATAAAAGATTTTGACGGACGGGTTCATCTGGTTGCAACCTGTTCCAGTAAAAGCCTGAGCCATTTTGTTCTTGATCCAAAATACGGAGTCAGGGTTCAGTTGATAAAAGATTTGATAAAAGCGACGGAAGGCTTTGACGGACTTCAGATTGATTATGAACTCGTTCCAAAAGAGGACTCTGAGAATTTTGCAGATTTTCTCCGCATCTTAAAAAAGAAATTGGGAGAAAAAACACTTACAGTCTGCGTGCCGGCCCGCGTAAAATCTTTTGAGGGCGATGTTTATGATTATAAAAGGCTTTCAGAAATTTGTGACAAAGTTATGATTATGGCTTATGACGAACATTGGTCTACAAGTGGTCCAGGATCTGTCGCGTCAGTGCATTGGTGCAAGCGTATTCAGGATTACGCACTGAATATTCTGCCTCCGGAGAAGTATATTATAGGAGCACCCTTTTACGGTCGCAGCTGGGCAGAAAAACCTGTGGCCCAAGCCTGGTATTTTAATGGGGCTAATCGCATAATGAACGAGAACGGCGTAAATAGAATAAACCGCAAGGATGGAATTCCTTATTTTGAATATGAGGCAAAAGTCAAGGTAACGCTGTGGTATGACGATGCCACATCTCTTGTGCAAAGGGCAAGAATGTATCGAACCGCCGGTTTTACAAATATCGCATTCTGGCGAATGGGGCAGGAAGATGCCGAATTTTGGAATTGGATAGAGGAGCACCAATAGAATTGTTCTCCACTCCGATAATCCCTTGTTCGGTGCGTGAGCGGCAGCGATGCTGCCGTATGTTTAGCACCAATAGAATTGTTCTCCACTCCGATAATCCCTTGTTCGGTGCATGAGCGGCAGCGATGCTGCCGTTGTTATTCTTCGCTTATTGCGGCCGGACTTCTTGCGATAAATTCTTCAAAACGCTCGATTTTAGAAGCCAGATACTGCTCGCTGTGGGCGCTGAAGAATTTTGCCAGTTTATCCTGACGAAGTGTGCTTTGCAGCTGCTGCAGGTTGATTGCAGCTTTTTTGTCAATGTTTTTTGCTTTTTTACGGAGAACTGTTCCAAGGTGCATGGAGAAAGCGCAGTCAACAATAAATAAGCCAAAAATAGTTCCTACAATAAAAGAAAACCACGGATGAGAAATAAACCATACGACTAAATGCAAAAAGGGCGGGAATAAAAAGAAATAATAAATTCCAGAAAGAAGCGCCCAGAAGAATGTGTATTTAGGACAGACAATTCCCTGAATATTAAGCCATTCATTTGTATAGTCCCAAAGTTTTACATGCATTCCTTTTATAAAAATAATTCCCGCAATGTATTCAATCAGCGTCATAACGAGTGCCATGATAACAATGCGGATAATATACATGAGAACAATATTTGCTTGTATGTTAGAAATTGAAGACTCGGCAGAACTCATGATAAAAAGAGACATGACGCCAAAGCCGTAGACAGGAAGCCACGGACCTGTTAAAAAACCGGGGTTAAGCCATTGACCCTTTGGGTTTTGTTTGGAATTAAAGAATCGTCGGTAAAAAAGTTCTATGAACCAGCCTAAAATGCTGCCGGTAAAAAAAAGAAAAGCGACAACAACAAATGTCTGATAGTTAGTTAGATTTGTTTTCTCAAAATTATACATAATTATAAAAAATCAGCTGCCTGTCAGGCAGCCGCTGTGAATGTGAATTACTTCTTGTTTACTAAATCTTTAAGAGCTTTTCCAGGCTTAAACTTAGGAGCCTTTGAAGCGGCAATTTTTATGGTTTCTTTTGTTTTAGGATTTATGCCTGTGCGGGCTGCGCGCTTGGCAACAGAGAATGTTCCAAAACCAACAAGAGCAACATCATCTCCCTTTTTAAGAGTTTTAGAGACAACTTCAACGAAAGACTTTACAAATGCTTCTGTATCCTTTTTTGTCAAAGATGTATCTTTTGCAATAGCATCAACAAGTTCTGATTTGTTCATTTTTTTTCTTTCTCCCAAAAAATATAAATAAAATATGCCAATATTTTTACACAAAAATCAAATAAAATCAAGGGGGTAGAATTTGCATTTATCTCAAAATGTGATATACTTCATGCTATGAAAATTGTTACGTTTGGTGAGCTTATGCTTCGCCTGATGCCTCAAGGTTATAACAGAATTGTTCAGGCCAATAGTTTTAATGCGGAATTTGGCGGGGCGGAGGCCAATGTTGCGGTTTCCCTTGCAAATTTCGGTTTTGACTCTGTTTATGTTACAAAGCTTCCTGAGAATCCTCTTGGTCAGGCAGCAGAAAATTCACTGCGCCGTTTTGGTGTAAAAACAGATTTTATCGTCCGTGGAGGTTCAAGAATAGGAATTTATTTTTTGGAAAAAGGAGCGTCCCAGCGAGGAAGCCTCTGCATTTATGACAGAAAGAATTCAGCATTTTCTGAATCGAATGAAAAAGACTATGACTGGGAGAAAATCTTTAAAGGCGCGGAATTTTTTCATATAACGGGAGTTACGCCGGCGCTTTCAAATACTTGCGCGGAAACAGTTCTTCTTGCCTGTAAAAAGGCAAAGTCAATGGGACTGACGGTTTCCTGCGACTTGAACTACCGTTCAAAATTGTGGACATTGCAAAAAGCTCGCCGTATAATGAAAGAACTCTGCAATGATGTCGATATTCTTTTTGCAAATGAAGATGACATTCAGAATATTTTTGGCATAAAAACCGAACATACCGATACGGAAGACGGTATTATAGATATTGATGCCTATAAAAATACAATTCAGACTTTGGTAAATAAAAACGGTTTTAAAAAAGTCGCCGTTACTTTACGAAAATCTGTAAACGCAAGTATAAATAATTTTAGCGGAATATATTTTGACGGAAAAGATTTTTTCCGGAGTAAAGATTATTCAATAAATATTATTGAGCGTGTCGGTTCCGGAGATGCATTTGCCGCCGGCCTGATTTATGCCCTGTGCAATAAATTTGACGGACAAAAGTCTGTTGAATTTGCGGCTGCGGCAGGTGTGTTAAAGCATACCATAGAGGGCGACTACAATATGATTAGTGCTGAAGAAGTAGAGCGCCTGGCAAAGTCTTCGGGAACGGGACGCATTATCAGATAAGGAGCCCCGCCATAAGTGCGGTGTTTTTATGGAGATTATATGACAAGTTCAGAAAGAAAAATTTTAAGTTCAGCGGCAAACTCTTTAAATGCCCTTGTAATTGTCGGACAGAACGGTTTGACAGACGGAATTGCTGATAAAACAGCAAAGGTTTTGGACGATCACGAACTGATTAAAGTAAAATTCAATGAGTTCAAGGACGAGAAAAAAGAGCTTACCGCAACTCTTTGTGAAAAGACAGGTGCGGAATGCGTCCGCATCATAGGAAATACCGCCATTCTTTACAAAGAATCTTCGGTAGAAGAAAAACGCAGGCACTTGATTTAATAGTCTTTTGTGTGGTATAATAATGCTTTAGTATGAAAGACGAATCTACTAAAGCGGCCCTGGTCCTTGCCAACGGCATGGTGTTTGAAGGAAAGAGTTTTGGCGCTCCCGGTTGCGTAATCGGAGAAGCGGTTTTTACGACCGGTATGACCGGTTATATTGAAACTCTTACAGATCCCTCCTATTTTGGTCAAATAATCACACAGACATTTCCATTAGTCGGAAACTACGGCGTTATTTCTGCCGATATGGAAAGTTCCAAAATACATGCGCGCGGCTACATTGTCCGCTCTTGGTGTGACGAACCGTCTAACTTCCGTTGTGAAAAAACAATCGACGCATTCTTAAAGGAAAACAATATTCCCGGTCTTTACGGAATTGATACCCGCAGACTTACAAAGGTTCTCCGTGAGGCAGGTGTAATGAACGGAATGCTCATAAGCGGAGACTGCCAGGAAGCCCAAAAAGCGTTTGAAATGCTTGCGACTGATTCCGGTAAGACCGCGCTAATAGAGCAAATCAAGGCGTATAGAATTGAGCGCGCGGTAGAAAGCGTTTCTCTCGATGCCGATAAAATAGAAAAATCTGCGGACATTGTGTTTAAGGAAAGCGCTGCTTACCGCGCAGTCCCTGTTCGCGCCGACGGAACAAAAGTAAACGATGAGGAAGAGGCCATGAAAGACGGAAAGGGCAAAAAAGTTGTCCTCTGGGATTTTGGCGCAAAAGGAAATATTCGCCGTGAACTCTTAAAGCGCGGTCTTGAAATTATTACAATGAAATCTTCTTCAACAGCGGAAGAAATTCTGGCGCAGAGTCCGGACGGAATAATGCTTTCCAACGGACCTGGCGATCCCGCTGATAATACCGGAATTATTTCTGAGCTGAGAAAACTGCTTGGAAAGAATATTCCGATATTTGGAATTTGTCTCGGGCATCAGATTCTTGCCTTGGCAAAGGGCGCAAAGACAACAAAACTAAAATACGGACACCGCGGCGCCAACCAGCCGGTAAAACAGTTGACAACAGGTCGTGTCTACATTTCAAGCCAGAATCATGGATATGCTGTAGAGAATGAGAGCCTTCCGGCAAACGCAAAACTTGCTTTTATCAATACGAACGATAAGACCAACGAGGGAATTATATACACAGACTCGCCGGCCTTTAGCGTTCAGTTTCATCCGGAGGCTTGCGGCGGTCCTTTGGACACAAGTTTCCTTTTTGATGAATTTGTATCTTTAATTAATAACCACAGATATTTTACTTCCGCCTGCTGACACCTACAGTATCTCCGACCGGAAAGAATTCTGTATAAAAATCCGCATTGTCTTTCAGAAACTGAATGTACTTGCGGATTTTTTTTACAAGTTTTTTTGTTGAATAGTTGTGCGTCAGAGAAATATCCTCGACCATTCCGTGAAAAGAAAGATTGTCACTTATAATGGCTCCGTTGTCAGAAAGGTTATTGCAAAAGTGATTGAAGAATTTTATATACTGCGCTTTTGGTCCGTCAATAAAAATCAAATCAAATTTTTCCTCAAAACTAAAAGACATGGCATCGCCCAAAAAACAGGTTACCCTGTCCATTAAATTTTCATCATGAAAATTTTTTATGGCCTGATGATATCTGTCAATGTCAGCCTCAATAGTATAGACAAAAATATCCGGTGCCTGACTTGCAAATTTTATCGCGGAATAACCGATTCCCGTTCCAATTTCCAGAATCCGTTTAACATTATTCTGGCGGATATAATTCAGAATAAATTCCATTCCGGCGTCCTGCATGATCGGAACGGAATTTTCCGCGGCATATTCTTTTATCTGTTTAATATCATTCATAATAGCAAAATTAAAATTCTTTTTTTAGCAGAGGTAATTCGCGTTCCCATACAGTTGCGATAAATTTATAGCCTTCTTCGTTGGGATGAACGCCGTCCGGGCACATGAAGTTGCGATAATCTGGTAATTTTAAGAATTCATATCGCAAATCCACAAGTTGAACGCCCATTTCTATCGCAATTTTAGCGGCAGTCATGGAAAAAAGCTCCTGATTGCGATATAACCAGTAAATATCGCAACTTTTTGTCTTATTTGCGATAAATTTTTTTATCGCAACTTCATCGTTACCGACACAAATATTCTTAAACCACCAGTCTCCGACCAATGGCGTGGAAGTTGCGATAACAGGTGTAATCTTATTGATTCTTGCGATATTTACGGCCTCTTTCAAAAGCCTTGTAAATTCATCGAGCGGGCACCGCTGAAGGTGTTCCCCGTCGGGATTCTGGCTTACAGCGTCCCAGTCATAATCGCAGTCGTTTGTTGCGGATTCAATTATGCCGATATCGGCAGTATAGCCCGCGCGAATGTTTTTATCCTGAGTGCGGCGGGTTTTTGTCATAAAGGAACCGAAAACACTTTTATTTATAATATCAATTCCAAGATGTTTGCCGGCAATGGCCAGCGAATTTTCTTCCGTAACTTCAAATTCCTTTGAGTTGCCGGTGGAAACAACGCCCTTTAAAATTGAGTCTCCCCAAACTATAACTGAATCAATATTATTTTGCATAAAAGAATTCTAGCATAAAATCAAAAAATATGCTAGAATACCAAAAATATGGAAAACGCAAAAATTAAAGAAATGCTTCTTCAGATTCACGAGAGTAATCTGGATTTTACAGTAACACAAAGCGGAAAAGAAAGTAAGAGAGTAAACGGTTTGTATAAGCCCGACACTCACGAAATTATTCTTCATAATAAAAATTTCAAGACGGATGCCGAACTTGTGTATACAGCAGTTCATGAGTATACACATCATCTTGTTGCAGAGGAGCAACTTGCGACTTACGGCTCGTCTTATGTTTATAATGAAAAGGTTCATAACGCGGTCTTTTGGGCAAAGTTTCAGGAACTCTTAAAAACTGCTGAAGAAAAAGGTTTTTATAAAATTGATATTTCAGTTTCCCCGGAACTGGAAGAACTGACAAATAAAATTAGAACGGAATATCTGGAGCCTAACGGAAAACTGATGGCCGAAGTGGGCCGTCTTTTAATTAAGGCACATGCCCTTTGTGAAGCCGCAAATATCCGCTATGAGGATTATGTTGACAGAGTTTTGTGTATTCAGCGTAATACAGCAAGAGATTTAAAGCGCGTTGGCTCTGTAAATGTCAATCCTGCAATAGGTTACGACAATATGAAAATGGTCAGTGCCATTAAAAAGCCTGATGACCGTGCAGCGGCAGAACAGCAGTTGCTTACAGGAACTAGTCCCGTAAGCGTAACCGCAATGATGAAGCAAAAAGCTCATGCCGCCGCAACGGAAGACCCGAAATCAAAGTTGGAAAAGGAAGCAAAGCGTCTCTCAAAAACTATTGAGCAACTTCAGAAGCGTCTTGAATTTGTGGAGGAAAGTCTTGCGAATATGTAGGGGGATTGCATTCAGTATTGCTTTCTCTTTAGCATGTGCTTTTGCACAATCAAATTCTACTGTGGCTCCGGCAGCACCGGTCAACCCTGTCGCACCTTCTCCGGGAATAAATATGCCGGCAATGCCTTCTGTCTCAGCGCCTGTTTCCGGAAGCGGTTTTTACAGGCCGGGACAGAATTATCTGAAAGATGAGAAGAATTCTGTAAAGACCTCTTCGTCTCCCGATTTACCGAAAAGTTCTGCATCTGCCATTCTGGAACAAAAATTATCTGAAAAAAATTCACTGGATTTTTCCGGTCTTACAGCGCAGGATTTAGTTCAGCTTGCGCAGAGCGGTTCGATTACAAATTTATCTTCGTTAACGGGATTTGGCGCAAAAAATATAATTTCAGCAGATACAAATTCAAATCAAATTTTATTAAAGCAAATTCTTTCTGAACTGGAAGAAATCAAAAAGATGCAGAGTAAGACACTTGTCCGTGCAACGGACGGAACAAAACCGTCCGCATTGCCTCCAAAAATTCTGCGTTTTATGATAAATGCCAACGATATTCTTTTAAAATGCAGTCAGGTATATTTTAGTGATAGGGAGACAGACGGTTCTTTTTTGCTGACGGGCGACACAAAAACACTTGTCGGCAAGGAAACTGTTAATGAAACCTTTTACTTTTTGTTCAAAGCGTCGGGAACACAAAAATCAAAAACTGTATACAATGTGAGCACGACGCTTTCGCAAAGCAGAGAATTTGAAACTCCGTTAAGCAGAATGTGTTCAGAACAAAAATATATCGCAACAAAAACGGGAAATCTTGTTACGCTGCATTTTATCGCAAATGGAAACACGATGGATTTGCTGCTTGATATTGGAAAAACGCAATAAAGATTGCAAGAAATTTGCGATAAAATTTCAGAATTTGCGATAAAATATTGCAAATTTAACTGGTTTTTATCGCAACCTAAAATATTTTATCGCAAATTTGGTAGATTATGTCAGATTTATTAACAAATGGTTTACAAAAATTAAATTTTTCTCAATCGCAAATTGAAAGAATTGCTCCCCTTATGGAAATATATATCAAGGAGCTGTTACTTTTTAATTCGGCATATAATCTGGTGAATACGGATAACCATGATGAAATTGTCGTCCGCCATATTCTGGACAGTCTGAGTGCGGTGAATCTTATATCGGAAGCAGTAAAGTCAATTGGAACAGGCGGAACGGTTTCTATTGCGGATATAGGGTCTGGCGGAGGACTTCCGGGAATTCCTTTGGCTTGTGCTATGCCGGAATGTCATTTTACTCTGGTAGAAAGAATGAGCAAGAGATGTGCCTTTTTGGAAAATGAAATTGCGATTCTCGGATTAAAGAATACTCTTGTAAAAAACATCGAGTTGGAAAAAGTTTTTCCTGAGTCTTTTGATATTGCCACTTTCAGAGCCTTTAGACCGCTTGACAAAAAAATGTTAAAGGCTCTTTTGATGACGCTAAGAAAAGGCGGAACTCTTGCCGCCTATAAAGCTAAAAGTGAGAACATAGAAACTGAAATGACCGGATGCAATTGTCCGAAAGATTTCTACAAGGTGATGCCGTTGCAAGTTCCTTTTTTGACTGATTCAGGAAAAAGCGATGACCGTGAGAGAAATCTGGTTTTTATTGCGCAGAATTTTCTCGGCGGCACTAGCGGGCAAGTGTAATTTTTTTTAGAAGTGTCATAAGTTGCGCTTTTTCGATTAAATCTATCGGGCGACCCTCTACATATTTGTGCGCTTCCTCGCTGAATGTTCCGGGGGTTACACAGAAACCACGGTCAACTTTTTTATCTCTTACCTTTGCATGAAAATCACGAACAAGCAATTCACCTATAGAACCCGTGGTTTTAAAGAAACGAAATAATTCTGTGTCATCCCACTTTGCGTTTTCTACTTCGCATAAAATTTCAACAGAATCCTGCTGGACATCTACATCTGAAATTTTTACAAAAGATTTTGTGTAATATGTGCTTACAAGATTCCGGCACAAAGCGACAAAGTCGCTGGTTCCGCTATTTAAATAAAGCTGAAGGTTTGAGTTCTGATTAAGTTCCTTGTAGCGGCTGATAAGAGTTGCGACATCCTTATAGTTTGGAACAGTATTGTTAATGGCTGTAAGATGTTGCAGTCCGAGCGCAATTTTATTTGTAGAGAAAAAGCATTGAGCGATGCGATAATTCAATTCGAGATAAGTTTCTTGCGGAATGTCTTTTAGTTTTAAGCCTATTTCATAATCCTGAATGGCCTCTTCATTCAGGCCCATTCTTGTATGGATAATACCGGCGGAAAGACTTGATTTTGGTCCGTAAACGGGATCGGGTCTTAAATGCATGAATACTTTTAGGGCTTTGTCTCCGGCTCCGCATTCCTGCATGGCATCTGCCATTGCAAAAAGAGTTTCTTTGTCCTGCGGGTTTTCATTAAGGGCTTTTCTTAGAACAGGAAGAGAGTCTCTAAAGTGCTTTGCTTTGTATATAGACAGGCCCAGGGGCGCTGTAATGTCGGGTGTCTCCGGATTTATTGTGTATGCTTTTTTAAAGCAGGGAATTGCTTTTTCAAAATCTTTATTTGCATAGCAGGCTTGTCCCAAATAATAGTTTACTTCAAAATTATCTGATTTTAGTTTATACGAGGAAACAAGGCTCTTTAATGCATCTTGCGGTTTGTTCTGTTTTACACAACAAATGCCGTGTCTCAGAGTAACCATCGCCGGATCTACATCCGGATGAGTTGCGGCTAAGTCAACCAGAGTGTCATAAAGGGGAAGTGCTTTTTCCCACAAGTGTTCGTTAAAATACAGATCCGCAAGCAACAGAAGCGCCTGAGTATTATATGGATCATGGGCTAGTTTTTTTGTTGATTCTCGGATAATCTGTGCCCGGTTTTTTTGAGAATTTCCTTTTTGGCGTTTGTTTTTCCCCTCTCCGCCACTAGATGATTTTCTTCCGCCAATAATGCTTAAAACGGCAATGGCTCCAAGGCAAACTACAACCGTAATAACTATAGGTAACATACTATACTATTATCGGAAATTCTTGCAATAAAGTCAAGTTTTTGTTATAATCAATGTTTAAATAGGAGAAAAAAATGGCGCATACGATTGTTCCCGAAGCGGAAGAAATTCTGGACAAAGAATTTAAGGTATTGGACAAGGGGTTTGTCCGTTTAGTTGATTATTTAGGAAGCGATCAGCGCATTGTTCAGGCGGCACGCGTTTCTTACGGTGCGGGAACAAAAACCGTTTCTCAGGATGCCGGCCTTATTGACTATCTTTTGCGTCATCAGCATACTTCTCCTTTTGAACAGGTTGTCTTTACTTTCCATGTTAAAATGCCGATTTTTGTTGCCCGGCAGTGGGTTCGCCACAGAATGGGCCGTATGAACGAAGTTTCCGGCCGCTATTCAATTATGAAAGATGAATTTTATCTTCCCGATACAAAGGATATTGATCCGCAGTCTACGAACAACAAGCAGGGCCGGGCTGATCAGCCGTTTGACGAGGCGAAGGCAAAGGAAATTCAGTCTGAACTGGAAAAAGGTCAGAAGAATGCCTATGATGCCTATTCAAAGCTTTTGGAAACCGGTCTGGCGCGCGAGGTTGCTCGTATAAATCTCCCGCTTTCTCTTTACACAGAGTTCTATTGGCAGATGGATTTGAATAATCTTTTTAAATTCCTGAAACTCCGCTTGGACGGACATGCCCAGTATGAAATCCGGCAGTATGCAAAAGTAATGCTTGAATTAGTCCGCAAGGTTTGCCCGATGGCCGTAACCTCTTTTGAGAATGACTTGAACAGAGCCGTTAGTTTTACCGGTGAGGAAATGGACGCCTTGCGCGACATTCTGGCAGGGAGGCAGAATCCTCTCGAAGGAAAGAAGCTCGAACGCTTTAACGCCAAAATTGAAAGTGGTGTTCAATTATAAAGGAAGGCTCTAAAAATTGTGGTTTTTAGAGATACCTTAAAATATTGAAACCTTATTTTATCTGAATGTTTTTAAAGACAGAGGAATTAATTTTGAATACTAAAAAATTTGTTTATTTAGTCGCCGTCTGTGCTTTTTTCTGTGCAGCGACATTTGCCCAGGAGTTGGGCTCTTCTGTTCCGATTAAAGAACCTGGTCAAAGCCATGAACTTTCTTTTGAGAACCAAATACCGGTGCTTTTGCCGGATTCTCCCTATTCTGAGGTTATTAAAAAGTATGTCTTTGGAAATTTTTCCGATAAAGCAGGGCATGCCTACGAAAAATTGTATACCGTTCCAAAATCAGTTTTTCCTAAAGATGTTACGATTGAGGACGCGTCTGTATTAATGCGCTCAATTTCTAAAATGCAGGGTATGCTTTATTACAGCCGTTCTGACAAGCAGTGGAATGTTTTGTATAAGGAAGCATTCAGCATAGACGGAGAATTTGGGACAGAACCGGTTGCAGATTCTATGGACGGCTCCGCAGACGGAAAAACTCTTTACGCTTATATGAATGACCATACATTTGGCAAAGGCTGGTACCAGATAAAATACCGCCAATCAAAGAACCAGCTTGTAATGTTTATGGAAAACCGTTCGGCGTTAAAATACAAGATTGTCCGTGCCGTTATGCCCGGTGACTTTAAAATGTGCGCTACTGTTATTGACAACGGAGATTATTTTACTGTATATATGTGCGATTATGCAGAGTTTAAAATTATTCAGTCGCTCAGACAAAGATTGAACAATTCTTTTGAGGCGCGTCTTGAAGCTATATATGTTTGGTTTACAAAATTGGGAGATGAAAAATAAATGATTAACAAAAGAAATTTTATTGCTGCTTTTGCCGGAACTATTCTGCTTACAAGCGGATGTGCTCAAAAAAATACAATGGAGAAAAAGACTATGGATGCATTAAAAGGAAAAGAAGGCGTTTTTGCCGTTCTTAAATTGCCAAAGGGAGAAGTGGCGCTTGAGTTATACTACAAGGATACGCCGCTTACAGTTGTGAACTTTGTGGGCCTGGCAGAGGGAACTATGGATGCCGCTAAGGGGAAACCATTCTATGACGGACTGAAATTTCATCGTGTAATCAGCAAGGCAAACGGTGATGAACAGGATTTTATGATTCAGGGTGGCGATCCACAGGGAACAGGTGCCGGCGGTCCCGGATACCGTTTTGCGGACGAGATTGTAGAAAAATATACATTTGAGAAGAAAGGTGTTCTCGCTATGGCAAATGCCGGTCCTGGGACAAACGGAAGCCAGTTCTTTATTACTGTAGCTCCTACAACATGGCTTAACGGGCACCATACAATTTTTGGAAAGGTTATAAGCGGTCAGGAAGTGGTTGACAAAACCCGGCAGGGCGATGTTATTGAAAAAATAACAATTGTCCGCCAGGGAGCAGACGCAGAGGCATTTAAAGCAGGTCAGTCTGAATTTGACGCATTGAATAAAGCCGCCGCAGAAAAAGTTAAGGCCGCAAAAGAGAAGCAGTATGCAACTCAGATTAAACTGATTGAGAAAAAATGGCCCGGCGTTCAGAAAGATGAAAACGGCATTTTCTATATTGTTACAAGAGAAGGAAAAGGTTCTGTTTGTGGCGGCGGCAAAAAGGTTGCCACAAACTACAAGGGATTTTTGCTTGACGGAAGTGTTTTTGACAAGTCTGAGGGAAGAGGCCCGCTTGAGTTTACGACAGACGGCGGACAGATGATTCCTGGTTTTGATGTAATGGTTCAGCAGATGAAGGTTGGTGAAAAACGCACTGTCCTTTTGCCGCCGGATATGCATTACGGTGAGCGTGGATATGCGGGAGTAATTCCGCCCATGTCTTACATCGGATTTGATATTGAATTGGTTAGTGCAAAATAGGAATTTATTATTATGGAAAACAATCAGCGGCGAAAATTTATTTCCTCATTCGGTTCCCGTGTAAATGACACTGTTCGGGAGATAAAAATTGCCCAACTGATTGCTTCCGATTTAACATTGAAAGAGATGGGTCTGGTGCCTCAGGAAAAATCAGGCTTGTGGGGACTAATTGTTATTTGTTCTCACAGCTTGTATTTTTATCTGCCGGAAAACGAAAAGGCCATTATGTCAATGATTAAAACGCATGCGACAGAATCTGTCGAACAGATTTTTTGTTTTAATAATATGGACGGTCTTCAGTTTAATGTGCCCGCAAAACCCTGGTACCGGTTCTGGGGGACAGAAAAAATAGAATTTAGCTTTATAAAACATACTCACCATATAAGCGGAACTTTCTATATCGATAAGGATGCGCAGAATCTGGTCGCAAAAATGCGCGAAGCCTACCGTTCATAAAATGACAGACATAACTATTCTCTGCAAAGTTGTTGACAATTTTGGAGACATTGGTTTTGTCTGGCGGTTGGCAAAGAATCTCCATGAAAATTTTTCAGATTACAAAATCAGAATTGTAATTGACAATCTCTCGGCTTTTAAAAATTTATGTCCGCAGGTTGAATTAAATTTATCCGAGCAGGAAATTCTCGGAATAAAAATTTTCAGCTGGTCTGAAGAGGATTTCTGTTACAAGGAATTTTCAGTTCATAATCCTGAAATTATTTTGGAGTGCTTTCAGTGCAGCCGGCCCGGCTGGCTGGAAAAACTTCTTTTTGATGAAGGCGTAAAAAATATTGTTCAGATTATAAACATAGATTATCTGACAGCGGAAGACTACGCGGAAGAATTTCACTGCTTAAAAAGCGGAACAAGAAATATCCGTGTAAAAAAAATAAACTTTATGCCGGGATTTACGGAAAGAACAGGAGGTCTTGTCCTGGACCAGCCGTTTTTGGATAATCACGATTCAAAAAAAAACACAGGTACGGTATCGCAAATTCTTATGTTCAACTATCCTAAGAATTTTGTTCCGGTGATAAATGCCTTGAATGAATTTGCGATAAAAAACGGAAAATTTGCGATAAATTTAGCGCGTGGTGCCGGCAAAGACTCATTCTTGGATTCACTGCGAATTTGCGATAAAAATGCGGAATTTGCGATAAAAAAGAATAATTCCGCAATAGGACAATCGGAATTTGCGATAAAAAATGACAAAATTGCGATAGAGGTTCTTGCGATAAATCATTTGAAATTTGCGATAAACGAATTGCCGTTTTTGTCTCAGGAAAATTGGGATAAAATGATGTGCGCGCAGGATCTGCTCTTTGTTCGGGGAGAAGATTCTTTGAGCCGCGCATGTTTGTGCGGAAAGCCCTTTGTCTGGCAGGCTTATGTTCAGGACGATGATTACCAGTTGGTAAAAGTAAGTGCACTGCTGCAAAGAATGGAGAGGTATTTTGAGAAAAAGGATTTTGAGGTAATAAAAAAATTCTGGCTTTTGTATAACGGTCAGTATACTGATAAAGAAAATTATTCCAAAATGCTTGAAGAGGCTTGCCTGGAATTTTTGTATAATCAAAACGCCATGCGCGGCGGCTTTGCGGGATTTGCCGATTCGTTGTTTTCTATTGGAAATTTTACGGAAAGACTGGATTTATTTATTCAGTCTATGAGAGAATGATTTTATAGCCAAAAACGCTTTCAAACATTTCGCCTTTTTCTGCAAGTGCCTGTCGTTCAAGGACTGTATTATGTCTGTTGCCTGTATTGATAACCAGCGTTTCCTTTTGCCGTGAGATTTTTAATTCCTTGAATTTTTGTGTATGGGCGCGATCCAGGGCGTCCGCAATGCGGATTATAGAGGTAAGTTTTAAAATTGTCATTCTTTCTATGCGAGGCAGCATCTGGAATTGGTCGTCTTGCTGCGGATTTACATGGCCGCGGTGATATTTTGCTATTTCGGAAATTATAGTAATTTCGTCACGACGGAGACCGAAGAATTCGGAGTTGGATATGATATATGCGCTGTGCTGATGATGGTTTTCCATGCGGATAAAGATTCCCACATCATGAAGCATTGCCGCAACCTCCAGCAGAACGCGGGCGCGCTCATCAAGTGCAATTTCATCTTTTAAAAGATCATAGATTTGCAATGAAATCTTGGTTACGAAATTTGCATGACCTTCGTCACCGTGGTATTTTTGCAATAGGTTCAGGGCGCCGGCTGTAATCTGCTTGTAAAATTCCTGCTGAAGGTCTTCGCCGCCGGCGTTCAGTTTATTGATGATAATGCCCTCGCGCAAGTTTGTTTCAGGAACAATAATTGTCTGGACATCGGTCAAATCAATGAATAATTTATAGATTAAAAGACCTATGTGCATCTGACTTGCGTCATTGTAGGGGATCTTAAAGCGGGCGACGCATTCCTCAATTGAATAAGTCTGAATTTTCTCGACAAATTCAATAAAGTTTTTTCGCGGCATTTCCCAAAGAAAGGTTGAGACCGGGTGGCCTGCGTTAAGAGCGGCAATCTGAGCTGGTTTACCGACTGCAATAAAAGATTTTTCCTTGATGCTCCGGAATTCGTCGCTCAGGGAACTCTTTGAGTTCAATATAAATTGCTGTATGTAACGGCAGGCTGTATCTGATGCGCCGCTTGACCCGATTTGGTGCTCGATGCGGGCTGTTCCAAGCTTGAATGAGTGTGCGCCTACGATATTTCCGTTTTTAAGGAGCATCATTTCTGTGGAGCCGCCGCCGGCCTCAAGAATAATGTAGTCATCGTCCGCCAGGTTAAAAGAACTGCCTTTAAAACACTCTCGGACAGCCATATACATGAGGCGGCTCTCTTCGATGCCGTCAATTACACGGACTGCGAACCCTGTACGGACATATATTCTGTCTACAATGGAATCCCTGTCACGCGATTCACGGAGAGCGCTTGTGGCAACGACATTAACTTCGTTAGGTGCTAGTCCCCAGCCCTGAAGCTGTTCTTTGTAGCGCAAAAGAATTTGTATGCATTGCGAAATTGTGTTCTGTTTTACGGAACCAGTGGTAAAAATGTCGGCTCCAAGCGGAACCGGCATATCGCTGCGGTCAAGCGTATTCCACTTGCCGCTGGTAAGAATTTCAACGACTAAAAGTCGAATACCGGTAGACGCGATTTCTATAACTGCTTCAGGCTTTACCTCTGAAATTTTTTTCCGCTGCGTTTTTGCCATATAACTTTAAAGCTTGTCTATAAGCATTGAACATCTTCCGGAAGGAATCGGAAGAGTCTTTTTCTTTTGTTCCAGAATATTGATTGTAAAATAGTAAAGTTTTTCACTTTCCATTTGGATTTCCCAACCACGGTTAGATTTGTTGGAAAGAATCGTAATCAAATTTCGCTTTAGAGAAAGATTTTCAATGCCCATAATTTCCAGATTAGGAATAATCCAGTCAACGGTTTTACGCGGAAGACTGATTAACAGGCCGATAACATTTTCTATCATGAGGGCGATTGTGCTTAAAGCCACTGACTGCAAATAATGCGGACGCGGGAATGCGGGTTTTCCTTTTAGGGAGGCTTTTCCTTCTTTGCAGGGCAGATATGCCTCGTAAACATCCCCCTTTTCCTTTGAATTTTCAGGTGTAAGAGCCTCGAGAATGTAGTAAAGGTGTCTGATGGAACATTCGCGCGCGAGATCGTAGCGCTGGTATTTTTCCAGGCCTTTGACAACCATAAAATTCATTATTGGAAAGACACTTCCTTTCCAGCCTTCTCCGCTTTCTTTAAAATCCTTGCTGTCCGCACTGAGCGACGGGAATGGATGGTCGGTGCCGAATGTTTTTGGATTTGACAAATGCGCAATCAAGGTATCCGCTCTGTCCGCATTCGGGATTTCTGCCAAAAGTGGCCAGAAACCGGCGATTGTTTTAAGGGGAAGCATTTTTTCGTCTTTGTCGAGGTCGTGGTAGAAGCCGGTCTTTTCGTCCCACATCATGGAATTGATTCTGGTTTTAAGCGAGAAGTAGGCTTTTTTGTACATAAAACTCAAGTCTTTGTCGTTCATTATGTCGCCGAGGGCCGACAGATGAAGGGCATCTAATGCCATTGCCGCATTAAAATCGATGGGGTACATCACCTTTTCGCGCGGTGAATTGAACATTCCTGAGGCAGTAACCGGGGCTGCGTATAATCCGTTTGGTTTTTTGAATTTTTTGTCAATCCACTGAAAGTATTTTACAAGAATCGGGATAACTTCTTTTACGCGGCGTTTGTTGGCGGATTTATGATAAAGATTGAATTCTGCCCATGCTAAAAGTGGAAGGCCTACTCCTTCCGGGTTTGTTTTATCCGGAACAGGTTTGTGGGTCTTTAAATCATATTTCCAGCGTATAGCACCATCGCGTTCCTGACGGTCATAGAGATAGTCCAAATTTTTATTTGCTGAATAATTTCTGTTGGAGTAAACAAGAAAAAATGAAGAGAAGATGGAATCAAGCTGGTTTAAAATGTTTACACCGTCTTCTGGATAAACAAAGTAGCCATCATTGGATTTAGTTCCCTTTTTGGGGTCAATCCAGTATTCACCAATCCAGTTCCACGTCTTGTTGTAAATATCGACAAAATCCTGATCATAAAAATGAATTTTGGGGAAATCTCTTTTGTTCATAGTATTTCTCATTATATCACATATTTTAAAAATTCGCTCAAAAATTTTATAAATTTAGCAAAATTTTATAAAAAAAAACTTGTTTTTTACATACCGAATAATAGATTTATTCTGTTATCTGGATCTTGTCCGGAGCAATTTGCTCAGTTTCCTTGTCTTTGGAATAGGTTGACTTTAGAATAATCGGAGTTAAAATTGAACTGACAATAATCAAAAGAATAACACTTGTAAAGAAAGACTCTGCCATAAGTCCTACTGCAAGTCCCCTTTGGGCTACAATCAGGGCAACTTCTCCGCGTGTCATCATACCGCAGCCGATTTTGAGAGTATCGTTCCCCTTAAAGCCGCAAAGACGGGACATTGCACCGCAACCAATTACTTTTGAAAGCATTCCGACTAAGACAAAGGCGATTGAGAACCATATAAGCGCAAGGTTTATTTCGCGTATATTAGTCTGAAGCCCGATTGAAGAAAAGAAAAGCGGCCCGAACAGCATGTAAGAATTGATGTCCATTTTCTCGGAAATATAGTGAGAGTCTTTTGTTGAACATAAAATCACACCGGCAACATAGGCGCCTGTAATATCCGCAACATTGAAATATTTCTGGGCAATGTAAGACATTCCGAATGCAAGAGCCAGTCCTATAATCGGAATGCGGCGTGTGTGAGAATATCGTTTTTCAAAGATTTTAAAGACTTTGTAGAAAAGAATTCCAAAAATGACGGCGAAAACAAAGAATGCACATGTCTGAATCAATACTTTTACGATTGAAGTTGAGGGGTCGCGGAGTCCGATTACAAAAGTAAGAACAAGAATTCCGATAACATCATCGATAATAGCGGCAGACATAATTGTCTGACCGACAAAATTCTGGAGTTTTCCCAGTTCCTTCAGTGTCTGGACTGTAATGCTGACAGAGGTTGCCGTCAGAATAGTGCCGATATAAACAGCCTTGTAGAAGTTTTCTGTACCAAAGGCGGCTTTTCCGTAAAAGCACATGTACAGAATTGTTCCGCAAATTAACGGGAAAAATACGCCCGCGCATGCGATAACAGTGGCTTTTGCGCCTGATTTTTTCAGGTCGTGAATACTTGTTCCCAAACCCGCATTAAACATCAGCATGATAACGCCGATTTCCGCCATTCCTTTTATAAAGGGTGTGCTCTGAACCCAGCCAAAGCATGAAGGACCAATCAACAAACCGGCACAAATCTCTCCGGCAACCTGAGGCGCGTGAAGTCTGCGCGCAACCAATCCGCCTGCTTTTGCAAAAATAATGATAATAGCAAGGCGGCGCAACATTTCCAATGTATCCATAGTGGACAAATTATAATGATTACGCCGCCTTTGGTAAATGAGTTTTATATAACAATTTTGTTAGATTGACATAAAATATGTTTTAATTGGCGGAAATCCGTTAAAACCGACGCTTGCATATGTTGATGTATATGCGCCGGTGCTAAGCCAATAGAGTTTATCGCCGGCCTTGAGCGAGACAGGAAGCTTGTATTTTGCATCCTCATACATTATGTCCATGCTGTCGCAAGTTGGGCCTGCAATGATCACTTCGCCTTCTTTTTCGTCGGGTGAGTCTTTGCTTGTAACGACGGGATATTTTATTGACTCGTCAAGCGTTTCTATAAGACCGTTGAATTTTCCTGCGTCCACATAAACCCAGCGAGCCAAAGCTGTATTGTTTTTGCGGCTTGTAAGAATAATTTCGCTCGTAAGGATTCCGCTGTCGCCGACAAGTGAGCGTCCCGGTTCAAGAATAATTTCGGGAATTTCATCGCCAAAGTCATCGTGGAGATAACGGGTAATTTCCGAGGCGTACACGCTCAAATCGTTTGTCGGATCAATATAGCTTGCAGGAAAGCCGCCGCCCATGTTAATCATTGTAAGACGAATGCCTTCCTCTTCTTCAAGAGAGGTAAAGAGGTATTTTGCTTTTGCAATAGCGTCATTCCACTGTCCGATATCGCGCTGCTGGCTGCCTACATGGAAAGAAATGCCGTAGGGAGTAAGGCCAAGGTCTTTTGCCAAAACCAAAAGGTCGTAGGCCATATCCGGATGACAGCCGAATTTACGGCTTAGCGGCCAGTCTGCGGTAACAGAGTTCTCCACCAGAATGCGGACATAGATTCGGGAGCCGGGAGCGTTCTCGGCGATTGCCTTAAGGTCATCTTTGCTGTCCGTTGCAAACATGCGGACTCCCTTATCGTAAAAATATTTAATGTCCTTTGCCTTTTTGATTGTGTTTCCGTAAGAGAGGCGGTCAGGCGAAACATCGAATTTGTTAATGATATCCAGTTCATAACGGGAAGCAATATCAAAGTTTGAACCGAGTTCAGCAAGCATTTTTAGAACAGGTTCGCCGGGATTTGCCTTCATTGCGTAATAAATCCGTGCAAAGGGAAACGAGTCCCGCAGCTTTATAAAATTCTGTTTGATTTTGTTGACATTGATAACTATGTTGGGAGTTTCAAGTCCTTAGAAAATTCCAAAAATCGCAACCATTCCCTGTCGCTTACAAAGTCTTTACGGTTGAACATATTTTCCAACTTCATAAAAGAAATTACCCGGATATTCCGGCGACACGGAACGCAAACTACGTTTTTTTCTGTGGTGAGGTGATACTATCAGAAATATATGATTATGAGAATACTTTTTTATAAAATTTAGCAAAATTTTATAAAAAAAAACCGGGTTTAAGAACCCGGTTTTTTTGCTATTTCTTTGAGGTTTTTTTGCCTGAAGAAGTCTTTGCTTTTTCAGAAGGCTTTTTTACACCGGCCGGCTTTGAAGCAGTTTTTTTAACGGTTGGCGTTTTTGCGGCAGTTGTCTTTGAAACGCTTTTCTTTGTTGCAGACGTTTTTGTCGCCGTGGTTTTTTTAACCGCTGATGTTTTTCCCGTCTTCTTTTCTGTAACTGCTTTTTTTGGAGTCTTGCTTGCCGCAGTCTTTTTTACAGCGTCGGTTTTCGGCTTTTTTGGCGGTGTTTTTACTGTGCCAGCACTTTTCTTTGCTGTTGAACTTTTCTTTTCGGCTGAATTTTTTCCGACGCTTGACTTTTGTTCTTCCGCGGCAGCCTTTGTCGTGGAAACCGAACTGCGTTTGATTTTGCGTGTTGTAGTCATTTCGAGCGGTTTTTCCAGAATTGTAATCTTTGAAATACGCGCGTAAGGCTGCAAGGTCTTGTTCACCTTGTCTACTATAAGTTTAATCTCCGCAAGAATTCTGTTCTTGCTGCTATCATTTCCGTTGCGCTCAACGCCCAGCCGCTGGATAAGGTCATCGCTCGGATAAATAAGGGCTTCAATCTCTTCTGATTTAGTGGACTCGTTGGCTATGTAACCGCGCACCATAATCTGCTCAATATCGTAGTAGAGCTGGAATGAGTCTTCGATTTCCTCCGGGTAAACATTCTTTCCGCCTTCTGTAACGATAAGGTTTTTGGCGCGGCCGCTGAGCATCAAGTAGTGCTCGTCGTCCATCCAGCCCAAGTCGCCGGTCTTTAGGAAGCCGTCTTCCGTAAACATTTCCCGTGTCTCTTTGGGCATATTGTAGTAGCCCTGCATAACCATTGGACCTTTTACGGCAATTTCGCCGATTCCGTGTTCGTTGGGGTTAAGAATCTTGATTTCTTCCCACGGGCTAAAATCCATACCGACACTCTTAATTTTAAAGTGCTCCATAGGATTGAGGGCAATAATCGGAGATGTCTCCGTTAGACCGTATCCCTGGATAAAGTCTATTCCCAAAGCGTTATAAGCTTTGAAAATACTTGAGGCGAGAGGGCCGCCGCCGCAAATGGCGACACGGATTGTGGAAATATTCGCCGCCTCCAAAACAGAATGCAGCATATGTTTTCCGATCTTTTTTCCGGTAAGTTTTTTTATTCCGTAACTGATGTTCATAATCAGCTTTATAAGCAGTTCGACAGCCTTTCCCTTTGCGGCAAGCCCCTTCATAATGCCTGAATAAAGTTTATTATACAAAAGCGGAACACCCAGCATAAGTGTGATTTTGCCTTCTTTTAGCTCGCGCAGAAGTTTTGAAACAGCCATACTCTTTCCAAAGACGATGGAAGCGCCGGCACTCAAAGGACAAATCAAGGCTGCCTGCATCGTGTAGCCGTGGTGAATAGGGAGCAGGTTATAGAAAACATCTGTATCGTAAAGGATAAGGTTCTGCTGTGCGATAAAGCAGTCGCTTACAAGATTTTCGTGGCTCAGCATAACGCCTTTTGGTGTTCCCGTTGTGCCGCTTGTGAATAAAATCGCCGCGGTATTCTTGTCAGTAACTTCCGGGAAAGGAACAGGCTTCTTTTTTGAGACAAGATTGTATATAAACAGAGCCTCTTCTTTTTTATTAAGGGAATATATTTTTGCACCGTTCTTGTGCTTTAAAAAATATTCAAACTTTTCTTCATCAACAAAGAAAAGTTTAGGCTCTGCGGTTTTCATTAAATTTTCAATTTCTTCATTGTGGAGTGCATAATCCATCGGACAGGCAATTCCGCCCGCAAGCATCGCCGCTATAAAGGCCACTGCCCATTCCGGTGAATTTTTCCCGCTTACCGCAATACGGTCGCCTTTTTTTATGCCGTTTGCCATCATCCATTGGGCAAGTGTTTCAATTTTACGCCAAACCTGAGTATATGTATAGGACTGTTTTGTTCCGTTGTTGCCGTCAAAGTCTACGAAACATGGGTTGTCAGGCCACCGCTCCGCGGAAATACGAACCATTTCTGGTAATGTCGGCCAGTCTGACTTAAAGAATTTACCACGATACTCATCCAGAAATCTCCAACTTACATCTTGTCTTAGTGATTTCATAATACGCCTCGAAATTGAAATTTTAATAATTATACCATAAGTATTGAAATTTGTAAAATAAATCCTAAAAATTCCGACAATAGAAATATGCTGAAGACTAAAAAATTATGCTTATTTATAGCAATTCCTCTGATATATATCTGGCATTGCACTGCAAAAAATTTTACTACGGAACAGGCTCGTGAGGCGAGAGGTCTGATTGTGGCCGAGGCAAAAAAATATATCGGCTGTTCATACAAGACGGGAGCGATTGGCCCGGACTATTTTGACTGCTCCGGACTGATTTACACTGTTTACCACGATGCGGCCGGTATGCAGATGCCCCGCTCCGTTAAGGTAATGTATTCCCGCGCTAAAATGATTAAGACGGCTCGGGCGGAAGAAGGTGATTTGGTCTTTTTTAAAACTACCAGCGACGGCTCTATCTCTCATGTAGGAATCTATATTGGAAAAAATCAGTTCATTCACTGCGCAAGCGAGGGAAACAATACAGGTGTAATTGTATCTTCTTTACGGGAAAAATATTATGCCGGCTCTTTTGCCTCCGTGGGAAGAGTTTTACCTTCCGGAAATTATGATACAGATGAAGAGGAAAATTCCCCTGAAAGTGAGGAAACAATCAAACCGGCCGGAGATTCTTCCGGCAGCGGCGGCGGAATTTCCGTCTCCAACCATGACAAGTGGTATAAGAATCTAATTTTTGACGCTACTCTTTTTTGCGACTGGAATTTTTTTCTTCCGGAACGCCTTATGCTGAATTACAGGGGCATCGCTCTTGAAACAAACGCGCGTTACGCCGGTTGGAAGCTTCAACCCGGAGTCGGAACAATTTTCCGTTACAACCACGGAACAAAGAATTTTCAGATGCCAATTGTCTTTTCTCTTACCTTTAGCGACTACATAAAATTTTATGCGGGTCCTGTAATTAATTTTGGAACCCCGACTCTGCCCGATAGTAATGAAGAAATCAGGGGGTCTTTTTTTCCGGGAATTATCGGACTTTCGTTTCAGACACCGCAGTTTAAGGCGGGAAAAGTTTTCTTGTCTCTGGTACAAGATGTTGAATACACTGTCTTTAATGATACGGACGGCGGCGCTCTGAATATGCACAAGTCTGTAACAACAGGCCTTGTTTTTTCTACGGGAATCCGCGTAACTTTGCCGGGATCAAATATTTTTAAATAGTATGAGATTTATAACGGGAAAAATTCTACTGGCAGGAAGTCTTTTTTTTATCGCAATTTTTTTCTGCGGGTGTCCGCAGAAAATCACCGTCTCTTGCGATAAAGTTGCGATAAGTTGCGATAAGAATTCAACAGATTGCGATAAAAATATCGCAAATTCATATATCGCAAGTATAAAACCGCAAATTTCTGACAAATTTATCGCAAATTTCAGTCAATTATTGGAAGATAATACTGAATTAAGTGATTTTTGCGATAAAACTTATTCGGAAAAAATCCCTGAGGAGTTTGTCTCAACAAAGAAAGTTGCGAATGGAAAAACACGGCTTGCGATAAAAATCTCACCGGAACTGGTTCAGAAATTTTTGGACGGTCAGAATAATGAGAAACTGCGGACGATTGTCGAAGGCTCTTTGGCGCCGGTTGTTTCCGGGGAAGAGATGTCAGAGGCCGAATACAGAAATCTGCTGGGCGAGCTTTACGGGGCGGATAATGCGAATGAAATTCTGAGCGGAGATATTCAGGTTGACTTTGTAAGCCCGGATAAAAAAATTACTTCAAAAAAAATAAGGGTGGCGGAACTACTGCTTTCTACAAAGCCGGTAACCCTTGAATTTGACTATTGATTTATGAATTTTTCTTTGATTGAATATTTTTTTTCAATGTGATAAAATAAAAGAAATTTTATTGAGGATTTTAAATTATGCCAAAAATCGAAGTTAACGAAAAACTATTTTTTGACGCTATCGGTAAGCGTTATGATTATGCTGCTTTGGAAGACATTCTTCCCTGCGCAAAAGCCGAACTTGATGAAAAGCCCGACACATCTTTGCCGGAGGATGAGCGCATTATTAAAATTGAATTGAATGATACCAACCGTCCAGACTTGTGGTCTACCAACGGCGTTGCCCGTCAGATAAAACTTCACAACGGCGGAAAAACCGCAGACTATTACAAATATATGTCAAATATGGGAAACAGCGACTACGGCGACCGTGTGGTAAATGTTGACCCTGAATTAAAAGATATTCGCCCTTATATGGTTGCCTTTATGATTTGCGGCAAGGCAATCGATGACACAATGTTAAAGGATATAATTCAGACTCAGGAGAAACTCTGCTGGAACTATGGCCGAAAGCGCAAGTCAATTTCGATGGGCGTTTACCGCGTTGACCAGATTAAGTTTCCGGTAAGCTACCATGCCGTAGACCCGGATAAAACTTCGTTTGTTCCGCTTGCCTGCGACGCGCCGATGACCTGCCGCCAGATTCTTACGGAGCATCCTAAGGGAAAGGATTTTGGTCATATTCTCAAAGACTTTAAGAAGTTCCCGCTTTTGAGCGATGCGAACGGCGAGATTATGTCTATGGCACCGATTATCAACAGTGCGACTTTGGGAGCGGTAAAAGTCGGAGACAAGGATCTTATGGTGGAACTTACCGGCGACAATATGGAAGGCCTTGTGTTGAGCGCAAATATTGTTGCATGTGATTTTATTGACCAGGGATACGAGATAAAGCCGATTCTTGTAAAGCACCCCTATGATACAGGTCTTGGAAAGGATATAATGACGCCTTTCTATTTTCAGCCTGTAACAAAGGCGAAGCTTTCCAGCATAAACAAACTTTTGGGAAGCGATTTTGACATTAACAAGATTGTCGATGCGCTTACTCGTATGGGAAGCAAAGTGGAGACGAAGCAGGTTGGAGACGACTATGAGATTACCCTTAGTCCGGCTCCTTACCGCAACGACTTCCTCCATGAAGTAGATGTTATTGAGGATGTAATGATTGGCTGCGGAGTGAATGCGTTTGCTCCGCAAAAGCCCAATGATTTTACAATCGGTAAGCTTAGCGATGTAACGATATTCAGCAGAAAGACAAAGGAAATTATGGTGGGAATGAACTACCAGGAAATGATTTTCAATTATCTTGGAAGCAAGAGCGATTACATTGACAAGATGAATATTACTGCGGAAAAAGCGATTGAGGTTGCAAACCCGATGAGCGAGAACTACCAGTTTGTGCGTCCGTCAATCATTCCGTCTTTGCTCCGTGCCGAGAGCGGAAGCGGAAACGCGGTATTCCCTCATAAAATTTTCGAGATTGGAAAGGTTGCCTATATCTGCGACGAAGAGAATACCGGAACTCGGACTACACAGAATCTGGGCTTTCTGACGGTTGCCGCGAACGCCAACTTCAACACAGCCGCTTCCGAAGTTTCTTCACTGCTTTACTTTCTTGACCACGAGTACAAGGTTGTCGAGACAAATGACCCGCGCTTTATTCCGGGACGCCAGGCCGGTGTTATGGTTAACGGAAAGCAGGTTGGAATTTTCGGAGAAGTGAATCCGCAGGTTCTTGAAAACTGGGCAATTCAGGTTCCCTGCTATGCAGGTGAAATTGATATTGAGGATTTAATGTAACTTTTATGAAAATAAGGGCGAATAGAGTTAAAATCTATGGTGCTATTTATAAAATATAGTTATAATTATATCGTGCCGGAATCTAAGCGAAAATCTATTGCCAGATTTCTGAAAAATCCGGTATCGGAATCAAAGGCAAGTTTTGTCTGTTGATTCATTTTACGGGGCTTGCGACTATGCGGCCCCTTTTTTTATTTACGAAGAAAATTATTTGTGATAAAATGAATTCTGTGCAGAAAGAAAATTATCAGAAGGAACTTGACGACATTTTAAACGGAATGGAAATTCAGCAGGGGAAGGACGGCGGAAAAAAGCCCGGACTTTTGCTCCATGCCTGCTGCGCCCCGTGCTCTTCTTATGTGCTTGAATATTTGAACAGATATTTTGACATTACGATTTATTATTATAATCCCAACATTCATCCTGAGGCGGAATATACAAGACGGCTTGAAGAACTGAAAAGTTTTTTGCCGAAATTCCGTGGTGATGTTCCTGGGGCAGAAATAAATTTAATTGAGACTGAATATGAGCCGGGCCAGTATTTTGACGCGGTTCAGGCGGAGCGTGACGGCCTGGAGGAAGAAAAAGAACGAGGTGAACGCTGCCGGCGGTGCTATTTATTCAGAATGTGTCGCGCTTATGAATACGCAGTTCAGCATGAATTTGACTGGTTTACGACGACGCTTAGTATAAGCCCTTTTAAAGATGCGCCAAAAATAAATATAATCGGAAAGGATTTGGAAAGAAAAAACGCCGGAACAGATGACTTTCATACAAAGTTTCTGACCAGCGATTTTAAGAAAAGGAATGGTTTTAAGCGCAGCCTTGAATTGTCTGAAAAATACGGACTTTACAGACAGGATTATTGCGGCTGCGTTTACAGCAAAAGAAAGGATTAAAGTTCGCGCGATGCTTTCTTGCTTTTAAAGTAGCTTGAGCTTGAACCTGTGCGCTCTGTTGCTGTGTGCGGATTTACACGACTGCGGCTTTTTTTGTAGCCGTCCGCCTCTCCTCGGTGTGAGTCTCTGTCCCGGCCAAAATCACGGTCACGACGGCGTCCTCCGCCAAAACCTCTTGAGTTTTCTCGGTCTCCTCCACGGCTTCTTCCGCCGCCGGAACGATGGCGGCTGCCAGACCCCTCGGCTTTCGTGTCAACATGAATGTGCGGAATTGTTGAGTCGCGGTTTGCGAGTTCCAGCATTTTGTCGGCTTCTGAAACCGGAAGGCTTACAAGGCTGAAACTTGTTGTAACATCAATGCAGTCAACCATTTTTCCCGGAATATGAAGTATGTCGCTGAAATAGTCCGCAATTTCGCGGGCATTGTAGCCGTCACGCCGTCCGAGCTGAATGTAAAGGCGTTTTTGGTCCGGGCGGTCTTCTCCGCTACGGTCCCTGTCACGCTCACGGCGGCCACTTTTTGAGCCTTTCTCTGCGGCAACTTTACGAATGTCCTCATAGCGATCTCTGTCAAGTTTTTCACCGTAGATTACTTCAAGCAGTGAGGCGAGAAGGTCTTGCGCCTCTCCGTCCTGGCAGAGATTCTGTGCCATGGTTTTGAAAGAGTCTTCGGCATTTTGTTTGTCCTGGAGGGATTTTTTAAGATTTTCAAACAAAGCAGCGCGTTTTATTTCCAAAACCGAATCTATTGAAGGAATTTCTCCTTCGTTAAGATCTCCTTTTGATGCTTTTGCCACACGAGCCTTTAGGAAGCTAAGTTTGCGGCGTTCTTCCGGGCGGACAAAGGTGATGGCCACTCCTGAAGAGCCGGCGCGGCCTGTGCGCCCTATGCGGTGAACATAAGTTGCGGCGTCAAAGGGAAGAGAGTAGTTTACTACATGAGTTAGGCCTGAAATATCGATTCCTCGCGCGGCAACATCTGTTGCGACAAGAATGCGAGTTTTCTTTGAGCGGAAACGGGCAAGAATCTTCTCGCGCTGACCCTGCGGAATGTCTCCGTGCAAGGCCGCAACTTCATAGCCTTTTTCGTCGAGACGGCGGCTTACAGTGTCGGCATCATTTTTTGTCTGTGTAAATACTAGGCCGTAGAAATCGGGGTTTGAGTCGATAAGGCGAACAAGAGCTTCAACTTTATCTGCCTCACGGAGAACCCAGTATTTTTGCTCGATTAAAAGGGGTTCTTCAACAATACCTTCTTCCTCAACGATTTCATATTCACCCATGAATTTTTGGGCGATTTTTAAGATAGGAGCTGGCATTGTGGCGCTGAACAAAAGAATGCGGCTGTCGGGATTTGCGCTTGAAAAAATGTTTTCAATATCCTCGACAAAGCCCATGTCCAGCATTTCATCGCCTTCATCAAGGATGAAGTAGTCAATTTTAGAAATGTCAAGCTTTTTGCGTTCGATAAGGTCCTGGACGCGTCCGGGAGTTCCGGTAACAATGTCTACGCCTTTCTTTAACTGGCGCATCTGTTCTGTCATTGAGGCACCGCCGTAAACTACGCAGTTAGACGGTTTGCCGTTGTCCGAAAAGGATTCCATTTCGCGGCATGTCTGAACTGCGAGTTCACGGGTAGGTTCTAGAATAAGTGCTCGGACATGATCCGATTCTCCTCGGAGGTTTTGGATAATCGGAAGTCCGAATGCGGCGGTTTTTCCGGTGCCAGTTCTTGCACGCGCAATCAAGTTTGAATCCCCGTTTAACAAACGAGGGATTGCCAGTACTTGGATGGGCGAAGGAGTTTCGAAACCCTTGCGCGAAACAGCGGCCAGGGTCTGCTCGTCGAGACCGAGGTCCTCAAAAGTGATAGAGTCTTCCATAATGTTCCCCATAGGTGGTTGAAGGTTCACCCTTCATAAGCCACCTCCAAGGAACTAAAAAAGCAACGCTTTTCTCTCTATCCCCAAAATGGCTATGCACCGAATTTAGCGCCACACACCTTTACTCAATTATAATAGTTCATGATTTTAACGGAATTTGTTGAAGTAGTCAAGCAAAAAAGTGAATTATTTTGAAAATATTTGAAATGTCTTGAAGATTTATGAAAAAATTGCAATGATTTTGATAAAACCAGTAATAATTATTTGTAATAATTATTGCTTTTATGTTAATAATAATATATAATCTTTAGTTATATTAAAAAGTATAAATAGAAAATTTGAGGTATAGTGGAAAATTCTAACGATTTATTTAAGTCCAAAACTTTTTCTGCATCTGTAAGAAAATCCGGGCTTAATGATTTTATTTTTTTGATCAATCTCAAGACTGATAACATTACACTTAGTGATGGCTGTGTAGGGTATATTAATTTTCCGTCTGCTAGTTTTGATAATGCCTATAAAACAGTTACATCTTTAATCTTTCCTGATGACCAGAAACTTTTTTTGGAAATTTGCTCAAAATTAAAAGACCAGTCTACGGTTGATTTTGAGTTTAAATGCAGAATGGAAACTCCGAGCGGAACTTTTATCCCGGTAGCACTGCGGGCAAAATATATTGATGTTCCCGGCGGCGATCCTATTATTACCGGTACATTGAGTCTTATAGCAAATCAGCGTGATGATATTACGGGACTTCCTGTGGAAGCCAAGATGAGATCGGATTATAATGAAATCCGGCATATAAACGGGAGTGTTTCCGGTTTTATCCTGGCGATTCGCATTGAGGGGTTGGAACATATAAATGCTAATTTTGGACTTGAAGTCGGCGACAAGATTTTTAATTTGGTTGCGGCGACTTGTCTTGGCGTTCAAAATGAGACCACAAAGGCTTATAGAATCAGCGGTAATAAAATTGCACTGCTGAATACTGGCGGCGGAAATGCCGAGGACGCGCAGAAACTCTATACTGAATTAAAGAGAGCCATCAGCGATATTGAATTTGACTTGGATTATTCTGTAGTGTTTACAATTTCAGCTGGAATTGTTGCCTTTATTAACGACCGCAGCGAAATGAAGGACCTTGTTAAAAAGGCGGATTTTTCTCTTTTGATGGGAAAAAGAAACGGTAAGAATAATCTTTATTTCTTTAATTCAACAGAATACTCAAAGCATATGAACCGGCTTTCTTTGCATGAAAAACTGCGGGAGTCTGTTAAGAATAATTTTAAAGGATTTCAGATTTTTTACCAGCCGGTTATTGATGCCACACAGTTTGATAGGAATTCCGGCGGAGATCAGCAGGTTCATGTGATTGGTGCGGAGGCTCTGCTAAGATGGTCCGATACTGATTTGGGTATGGTCAATGCTGACCAGGTGATTCCTGTTTTGGAAGATTCCGGGTTGATGGCACCGGTTGGGCGCTGGATTTTGATGAAGACTTTTAAACAGTGTCATATTTGGAATGAATACGACAAGGATTTTCACATGAGTGTTAATCTTTCTTATGTCCAGATTGAGAGAAGTGATATTCTTTTTGATGTTGAATGCGCACTTGAGAAGACAAAGGTTAATCCGGCGAACATTACATTGGAAATTACAGAAAGCGGATACATTGATCATGATGAACTTCAGCGACTGCTTGACGAATTCCATAAATTGAAAATTAATATTGACATTGATGATTTTGGAACCGGATATTCAAATTTACGCTATATTCAGAATCTGCATGCGAATACATTGAAACTTGACTATTCTTTTGTCCATAAGGCGGTTATGGGCAAAGAGGGTGACAGCGAGCGAAAAGTTATTGAATACATTATAAATATGGCTCATGATTTGGGAATGAAGGTCTGTCTGGAAGGTATTGAGTCTGAGAGTGATGTTGAGATACTTGCAAAGTTAAAGCCGGATAAATTCCAGGGATTTTTCTTTGGGAAACCGGTTTCGTCTTTTGCCTTTTTGGACAGCAATAAAAAATATTTTAAAAAGAATGATCCGACTGAATAAAGCAATTACCGAAAGTTGTTCGGCTTACAAAAATGAATAGGAATAAAAAAAATCCGGCATTATCTGCCGGATTTTTTTTGTCAGTCTGTTTCTGTATCAGCCGATAACAGCTGTAATGTAAACTTCTTTCTCGCCGGCTGCTGCTTTTACGGTTGTCCCGTTGATTGTAGCGTTTCCGGAGGTTACTGTAAGTTTTACATCGCCCGTATTGTCTTTGTTTTCTACGGTTACTTTGTAGGTAACTCCGCGGAACTTACGAGTAAGCTCTGCAGATTTGATTTCTGTCGGGAATCTCGGCTCAATTTTGAGACCGTTGTATTCCGGCTGGAAACCGCAAATGTAACGGCTGAGAGTTACGAAGTTCCATGCCGCAGTTCCTGTAAGCCAAGAGTTCTTTGCCTCTCCAAAGCGGCGTGCTGCCTTTCCGGCAATCATCTGGGCGTATACATAAGGTTCTGTGCGGTGGATTTCTGAAATGTCTTCCAGATAAGCCGGTGCAATCTTCTTGTAGTGTGTAAAGGCATCGTCAGGACGGCCGTTTACAACTTCACCTATGATTACCCATGGGTTGTTATGGCAGAAGATACCGCCATTCTCTTTGTATCCCGGCGGATATGATGAAACTTCACCGAGTTCGACATGGTAGTTCTTGTATGGAGGATCAAGAATTACGATGCCGTATTTTGTGTCCATGTATTTTTTGACTGAATCCAATGATTTCTGCGGATAGCCCTTATCGGCACCGATTTTTGCCATTGTACCGAAGCCCTGAGACTCGATGAAAATCTTTCCGTCTTCGCATTCTTTTGAACCGATTTTATTTCCAGCATCATCAAAGGCGCGGACATACCATTCGCCGTCCCATGCAACTTTGCAAATCTGCGCTTCCATTTTGGCGGCGGCGTCTTCTGCAAATTTTGCCTCTGCCTCATCACCCTTAATGCGGCACATGGCGGCATAATCGGGAGCAACATAAACGAACATTTCCGCAATCATTACAGATTCGGCGTTTTTGCCGTCTTTGTTTGTTGAAGTCTGGAAAGAGTCATTGGGGTCTGTAGAGAAACAGTTGAGGTTGAGACAATCGTTCCAGTCGGCCCGGCCGATAAGCGGAAGTCCGTGAGGTCCGAGATGATCCAAAGTGTAGTGGAATGATTTTTTCATGTGCTCAAACAACGGCTGCGCTTTTGAGGCATCGTTATCATAAGGAACCATCTGGTCAAGGAAGGCCTCATCGCCTGTTTCTCGTATGTAGCCGCCGACTCCGAGAATAATCCAGAGCGGGTCATCGTTGAACTGGGATCCGATGTCAGCATTTCCGCGTTTTGTGAGCGGCTGGAACTGATGGTAGGCGGAACCGTCTTCAAACTGAGTTGAGGCGACATCAAAAAGTCTCTCGCGGATACGTTCTTTGGGGAGCTGATGAACGGCACCAAGCATATCCTGAGAAGTATCACGGAAACCGATTCCTCGTCCGATTCCTGACTCAAAGTAAGAAGCGGAGCGGGCAAAGTTATATGTAACTACGCACTGATACTGATTCCAGAGAGCCATACGGTTGAGTTTTTCGTCAGATGTTTTGACTGTGAAGTTAGAAAGTGTTTCGTCCCAAGAAGCCTTGAGCGCGTCATAGGCTGCCTGAACCTGTTCGCTTGTGGCATAGCGTTTTTGCATGGCATAGGCCTTTTCCTTGTTGATAACATCAGAAGCCATGTTTGTGCGGAGAAGGTCTTTGTTTCCGGCACCTTCCGCAGCGTTTTTTGCCCACTTTTTATCTACATCGTTTTCGATATAGCCGAGGACAAAAATCACTGTCTTTGACTCGCCGGGTTTTAAAGTGATTTCAATGCGGTGAGAGGCGATTGGTGACCATCCGTCGGCGACAGAGTCTCCGCTTTTTCCTTCTACAACAGTTTTTGGGGCATTAAGGTTGTTGTAAAGACCGAGGAAAGTCTCGCGGTCTGTGTCAAAACCCTGAACGGGAACATTGCAAGAATAGAATGAGAAGTGATTGCGGCGTTCACGGTATTCTGTTTTGTGGTAAATTGCAGAGCCTTCAATTTCAACTTCACCTGTAGAGAAGTTGCGCTGGAAGTTTGTGCAGTCATCCTGTGCGTTGTAGAGACACCATTCAACAAAAGATACAAGAGAAAGTTTCTTTTCTGCAGAGGTGTTGTTTTTAAGAGTTATTTGTTCAATTTCACAATTCTCATGAACAGGAACCATGTAAAGAACATTAGCGGATACTCCGCCTTTTTCTGAGGCGAATTTTGTATAGCCAAAGCCATGGCGGCACTCGTATTTGTCGAGAGGAGTCTGTGTGGGCTGCCAGCCCGGATTCCAGATAGTATCACCGTCTTTAATAAAGAAATAGCGGCCATTGTTGTCAAGTGGAATATTGTTGTAGCGGTAACGCGTAATGCGGCGCAGGCGGGCATCCGTATAGAAGGCGTATCCGCCAGAAGTGTTGGAAATAAGCGAGAAAAATTTTTCGCTTCCAAGATAGTTAATCCATGGATACGGGGTTTGCGGAGTGGTTATTACATACTCACGGCGTTCATCGTCAAAGAATCCAAATTTCATATTTTGTGTCTCCTTTTTAGGGTAGTAAGTTGAAATATCCAACTAATAAATTATAACATATGTCTTAGTGTCTGTCAAGGAAATTTTCTATTAGTTGAAATATTCAACAAACCCTTTGACGAAAAACTCGAAATTTATTAAACTGAAAATATGGAACTTTACATAATTCGACACGGAGAAACATCTTGGAATGCTGCCGGGCGTTTGCAGGGCCGGACCGATATAGAACTTGACCAGCACGGAATAGATTCGGCTAAAGATCTGGGGGAAGAATTGAAGGACATTCACTTTGACTGTTTTTTTTCCAGCCCGTTAAAGAGAGCATTTACAACCGCCCAGCTCATCCGTGGAGACAGAAATATTCCGATTATAAAAGATGACAGGTTGATTGAAATTTGTTTTGGTGTCGGAGAAGGAAAGCGTTGTGAGGAATGGATGGATGATACAAGTCCTTACCGTTTCTTTTTTACGGCTCCGGAAAAATATCCGACACCTGAAGGCGGCGAGTCGCTGGAAGATGTTTGCCGGCGCACAAAAGAATTTGTTCAGCAGGAAATAGAAACTTTGTATGGAAAGGCAGAAAGAATAATGATTGTGGCGCACGGGGCTTTGAACAAGGGTATGATGTGTTACCTTCAGAACCACGGAATTGAGAAATACTGGGGAAAGTGTCTGCAGAAAAACTGTCAGGCAAGTGTGTTTGACTTTGACGGAAAAAATTGGAAAACAGTAATCGAATAAAACCATAACTTATAGAAGAATGAAAAACAGCGCCCCAAAATCCGTAACCGGTTTTTGGGGCGCTGTTTTATGGGCGGGATTCTGGATTATTGCCCGGATTCTGCGGTGTTGACTGCGTCTCCGTTTTCTCCGTGAATTTCGATTGGCGCTTTTTCTGTTTTTTCTTCGTCAGTCTTTTTCTTTATGTCGTCAAGCTTAAAGCTACAGTCTTTACGAAGGTTTCCCTGCGCAAGGTAAATCTCTTTTTTACCTTTGAACTGAATGTAACACTGGGAGCCGGAAACGCTTTCTTTACCGATGAGGATTGTGCGTAAATCTTTTGCGCCTGACTTGCCCTGAAAAACAATGGGCTTATCAAGTCCGTAGCGTTCAAGTGTCGCGGGCTTGTCAGAGCGGGAAGCAAGATTCAGTGTTTTTACAGAAGTAAAATCTTTTAAAAGATAGTCAATTTTACTCTGATCCAATTCATTTCCACCGCTGAACCAGGAGTCACCGTTTTTCTGTATGACGATTGTAGTTCCTGCGTTTTCGATGGAGATTGAATCCGGCGCGTCTTTTATTCTGAAAGTCTTTTGCGGGGATTTTAGTCCTGCCAAAAGTTGAATTATGTAAACTAAAGCCAGAAGGGCTGCGACACAAATTAAGACGCTTGTGCGTTTTGAAAATTTATTCTTCATTTTTTACTTCCTTTTCTTTTGTTGATTCAATATGACGCGAGTCTTCCGGATCGTATTTGATACGGATTTCATTGCGTCGTATAACGCGGAGTCTCCATACGAGGAGGCCGGCTAGAGCTACGAGAACTGCGAGACCGAACTGATTGAATAATTTGAGTGTTGTCGCAAGTCCCGGTTTTTTGACTTCGAGCAGATTCTGAGAAATGCCTTTTGTGCGCATCTCACAGAAGTCCTCAGCGCCGTTAAGATAATCAACAGAGTTTCGTAAAAAATAAGCCATAGGTTCATTGCTGTTTGCAATCAACTGGTCTGTTGTAACCTGAGAAGAGTTGATGAAAATAATTTTTGCGTTTTGAATTCCTGTTTCAAGGTTTTCGCTTGCCTTTAACGGCGCGTCGGTTCCGATTGAATCATTCTTGCTTGAATCTTCTTCCGGCTGCGTAAGCGGAATGCCGGCAAATGCGCTCTTGAATTTTCCTTCTACAAGAACTGCCAGATTGTTTTCGTGAATCTCGGCCTTGTCTGTCGGGGGAAAAATATATCCCGGATAAAGAATAATGTTGTCGCTCACAGTCCATGATTTGTCAGAAGATTTTGCGAGAACCGTAACTTTTAGGTCTTTATTTTTGTCTGCGTCATCTATGTTAATTGATCCGTCCTGAAGGAAAATCATTCCGGGAATGAATTTGGTAATGGGGTTCTTGCGGTTAATCTGGTCATGCATAAGGAGCGGAGCCCAGTTGAGTTTTATTGAAGTCATTCCCTGTCTTGACTCGTAGCAATTCTCGTCCATAATGTAATTTGCGTCGGCCTTGATTCCGTAAGCGTTAAGGAGTTTGTCCAGACCGGTTTCGGGCTTTTTATAAGACGGCGGAGCGTTCGGACCGTTGTCCATGGATTCTGCGAGCGGTTCCTGACAGATTAAAAGATTTCCGCCTGTCATTACAAACTGATCAATTTTTCTAAGTTCGCTGTCGCCGAACTGATTTTTTGCTCCGTTTATGACAATACATTTTATGTTAAGCGGAATGTTGTCCTTGCTTAGATTGATTTCTTTTAATGTATAAATATCGTTCAGTATATTGCGGAAATTCTCACTTGAAGGAGTCTGTCCGTTACTGTAAGGGTTTGAATAAAGTGAAGTTTCTCCATGACCTGTGATATAACCGATTTCCACTGTTTTGGAAAGAAGGGATTCAATAGAAGAATCGATATTGTCCTGAAGGTTTTCCATTCCCATAAGACGCCAGCCAAAGAAATTCTGGAGTTTTATGGGAATGGTGCGGAACTGGTCGCCAAGTTCAAGAACAAGGCCCAGGGCAGTTGTTTTTTCTGTCTGGGTGTTTGGATCCTGATAACTTACAGCCTGGATTCCGTATTTTGTTCCGAGAAACTCCGCCTCGTTTTCGCCGGCGTTTTTTAGACGGAAACTTATCTGACCGCCGAATTTTTTGTTCAGTTTGCTGACGGCAGAGTTTACGGCAGTCTCAAGCTTGTCCAGACCAGCAATTCCGTATTCCTTTATTTCGCTTGCAGGATAAAGCGTCAGCGTAAGTCCGTCATGCAAAGATGCGATTGCGTCGCTTGTGGAAATCATTTTCGAAATGGCGGTTGTAAGCTTGTATTCAAGGCCGGCGGTTGAATTTAATGAGTCAAAGGTTTTAATGTTGTCTCCGTAAACCAAAGCGACTGACATCCATACAGTTTTTGCGCTGACTTCTGTCGTCTCTACTTTTTGAACCTGAGTCTGATTAAGTCCGTAAGAGCGGGCCGTATCCTCGCTGGCAGGCTTTGACATGTCAAAAAATTTATAAGAAAAATTACTGTTTCCGGCGGACTTGTATTCAACCAGAAGGTCGCGAAGATATTGGTCTACGCTGTTGTAAGGCGCGGGAAGGTCAGAGGTAAAGAAAACATTTACAGAAAGTGGTTCCTGCAAATTTTTTACGAGTTCCTTACTTGCACCGGAAATTGAATAAATCTTGTTTGCCGTCAAATCACTTCTGAAGAAAGCGCGGCCGCTCACCAGATTAGCTAAAAGAAAAATTACCAGAGCCAGAATAAAGTCCAGGGAATTTTCTTTTGTCCAGTTGATGATGAATTTTCTAATTGTAATCAGAATAAAGACTGCGGAAAGGGTGATAAAGTAAATAATGTCACGGCTGTCCACAATGCCGCGTGAGATTGACTGAAAATGTGTACTTACAGAAATCCATGAAAAAAGCCTTACGATTGGAGCAGGCATGAAAACCAAAAGGTTTCCGACTAGTGTAAGCGCAAAAGAAATTGCAAGGGCTGTAAAGAATGCGATAATCTGATTCTTTGTTATGCTGCTGGAAAAAATTCCTATAGCTGAATACGCGGCGCACAGGAACAGAGCTCCGATGTAACCGCCGATAATCGGACCTGCGTCCGGTTTTCCGAAAATATTGGCTGTAATCACATAAAAAAGAGTAGGGACTAACATTGCGGCGCTTGTAAGAAAGGACGCAAGAAATTTTCCTAGTACAATCTGGCATTCGGTTACAGGAAGTGTCATCAGAGTCTCAAACGAGCCGCTTTTCATTTCTTCGCTAAAAAGGCGCATTGTCAGAGCGGGTACAAAAAGAGACATCAACAATGGCAGAAGACTGAAAAAATTTCTTAAATCAGCTCTTCCGTTAAGAAAGAAGGTTGAGAAAAACAGAATGCCTGCAAAAATCAGGAATAATCCGGTAACGATATAAGCCGCCGGATTTGTAAAGTAAGCGGCAAGCTCGCGCCGCATAATTGTTATGGCTGAATTATTTTTTTTATTCATTATCGGCTCCTTGTGTCAAAACATGGAATACATCTTCCAAACTGTTCTTTTGGATTGTCATCTCATAAACGGTCCACTTGTTCTTGACAGCTGAATCAAAAATATCTTTTCTAACTTCTTCATTTTCATTTACTGAAACATGAACGGCGCAAAGTTTGCGTTCGCCATTGATTTTTTCCGCCTCGGCCTTTGTAACAGCCGCAATACCCTTAATGGTTTCAAGTGATTTTTTTACGTCAGTAAAATTCGCTCCTCCGAAAGTGATGTTAAGATTAACGGAATTTCCAAAGCGCTCACGAAGTTCATTTGTAGGGCTGTCGGCAACCAGCCGGCCTTTTGAAATAATGATTACACGCGGACAAAGCATTTCGACCTCGCCCAAAATGTGTGTGGAAATGATTACGGTTCTTGTCTTTCCGATTTCCTTGATGAGGGCGCGGACATCCTCAATCTGGTTTGGGTCAAGGCCGCTTGTCGGTTCGTCCAGAATCAAGATTTCCGGATCGTTCATCAGCGCATGGGCAAGTCCTACACGCTGTCTGTAACCGCGTGAAAGTTCGGAAATATTTTTGTGCATTACTTCCTTTAGCCCACAAGTCTGGCACAGGAGGGGAACTTTCTCTTCCCAGTTTACACCCTGCATTTCCGCCACATACTTTAAATAATCTTCAACAATCATATCGGAGTAGAGCGGGGCGCTTTCCGGCATATAACCGATTTTATGCTTGGCTTCTACAGGATTTTCGGAAATCTCCTTTCCGTCAATTTTTATACTTCCGGAACTTGCTCCCAAGAAGCCTGTAATCATGCGCATGGTAGTTGTTTTTCCGGCACCATTAGGACCAAGTAATCCGACAATTTGTCCGGTCGGAATTGAAAAACTAATGTCGTCAACGGCGCGGAATGTTCCGAACTGTCTCGACAGGTGAGAAACTTCAATCATTTTTAACTCCTAAAATCTATGGTAATAGATTTATTGACTTATGTTGTGAGCGGAGAATCCGTTGAATTGCAAATTTTCCGCTTGTCATTGCCATTGGCAGTCCGCCCGGCATACAGAGCCACTGACTGGCAAGAAAGAGGTTGTCTATGTCATTTACTACGCCCTTGATATTGAATAGATTTGGGCTGTCTTTTGTTATGATAAAAGACATGTAAACTCCGCGGTGGGCGTTGCAGTAGCGTGTATAGGTAAAGGGTGTCCATATATCCAGCAGTTTTAGTTTTCCTTTTGCAGAGGGAACTCTTTTTTCCAGACGTTTTTGTATATCCATTGCAGCCTGAAGTTTCTGGCGGTTGTACTCATCTTTATCTTTTTCATAGAGATTTTTCCAGTAAAGGTATCGCTGTTCATTCTGAAGAATTTTTATCTGAATCAAATTCTTTCCCGTTGGAGCGGTAGTCGGCTCAAGATCGTAGTTCTTCATATTCATTCTGGTAACGGGGACTCCTGCCAGTTCAAAAGGCTCGCAGTCAAAGAATGTGCGCCGTCCGATGTCTTTGGTCTCGCCGTTGTATTCAAAAGCCACCTGGAACGAAGAGACCAGCTTGTTTATTTCGGGGTTATCGTAGGCTACCCTCAGATGCGGAGGCATATATTTTTCGTCCAAAAGATTGTGGAAGGTATGATAAGGATCGGCGGCCGCAATAACATAGTCGCCTGTAACAGTTTCGCCTGTCTCCAAGAGAATTCCGTTTGTATACTCTTTTTTTACGCCGGGAGTTTTCTCCACAAGAATTTTCTTTACCGCCGCCTTTGCGAAAATTTTGCCGCCGGCTTTTTTATAAATGGCGCACATCCTTTCGATAACTTTGCTTGACCCGCCGTCTGGAACGCCGCCTCCGCTGCTCGAAATAGTTCCGTAAGCGTTGGTCCAAATGTATTCAAGATAATCTTTTGGCAGATAGTCGGTAATCATTTTTTTAAGCAGCGGATGCTTGAACTTGTTTTCAAGATCCGCCAGACTTGTTTTTCCGCTGAGCAGCATCGAAATGCCGACAGGAAGCATTCTTATGCCGAGCTTTGTAAGCTGCCACAAATTCATCATGTCGAGAGGCGCTTCGTGCGGAACCTGAAGGTGTCTGCACATGCGTATTTTTTTAAATAGACTCTTGATTAATTTTTTATCTTCAGGCGAAATCTCAATCATTTCGCGCTCGGCACGGTCAAGGTCGCGCCAAAGAGTTACGGTTTGACCGTTGAGTTCAGATGTGTAAAAAGCATCGTGGTAGCGGACTGGAATTTCATTACCGTTCTCGTCGCCCAAAAAGCCGACTTCTTTCCACATATTATAAATGGGAAATTCCGGGGCGCCGCAAGTCATCCACGAAATGCAGTTGTCAATGTAAAAACCGTTTCTTTTCCAGCCGGTGCACTGGCCGCCCATTATTGAATGTTTTTCATAAATTTCAGAATCAAATCCGGCTTTTTGCGCATAAATTCCGGCTGTAAGACCGGCAACTCCGCCGCCAATGATGATAATCTTTTGCTTTGCCAAAATTTTCTCCAAAAACTAGTTTCGTCTCTTTCCGAACAGTGAAAGCATTTTTAAGAAGATGTTAATAAAGTCAAGGTAAAGTTCAAGCGCTCCGATGACCGACATTTTCTGGAAATTTTCGCTTCCGTCATTGCGTATGCCGATTTTCATAAGGCGCTGTGTATCGTAGGCCGTAATTCCGATAAAGATTCCGACACCGAGAAGGCTGGTAATCCAGTCGAGCGCGCTTGATCTGAAAAGAATGTTTACAAGACCCGCAATAATAAGGCCAATTAGCGCCATAAACAGATAACGACCGGCGCTGGTCAAGTCTGTCTTTGTAAAGGCTCCGTAAATGCTCATTCCGCCAAACATAAGGGCGCTTACAATAAACATATGGAAAATTGAAATGGTAGTATAAAGCATAAAAATTGTGCTGAATGAAATTCCGTTTATTATGCTGTAAATAAGAAAGAAGAACATTGCCGCAAGCGGGGTTAACTTATGGATGGCGGAAGACAGCACGATTACCAGAATCAGTTCAAGTCCAATCAGGACATAAAAAGGAATACCGCGGTTTGAAAAGAGAAAGTTCAGCATTTGCTCTGACTGTGAAGTGTACCAGGCGACTGCCGCTGTAATTAACAGGGCGATTGTCATGCGGAGATATACTCCGGCCATAAATTTTCTCTGGACATCAGGCTTTGCCTGGTTTAGCGTGATTAATTCTTTCATACTAATATAATAACAGCAAAAAAGTAAAAAGGCAACAAGAAGTTACCGTTTTTACATATTGATAAAAAAAGCCGGCGATGCAATTCAGGCATCACCGGCTTTTCGTTCAGTTAATCGCTTGCGAAATTGTTATCGCAGAGGCAATTACAGACTTGCGTGGCAAGTACGAGCGATAACATCGTCCTGCTGCTCTTTAGTAAGGTTGATAAAGCGTACTGCATAACCAGAAACGCGAACTGTGAAGTTTGCGTATTCGGGCTTTTCAGGGTGAGCCTGGCAGTCTCTGAGTTTGTCAACTGTGAATACGTTAACGTTGAGGTGGTGTGCTCCCTTGTGGAAGTATCCGTCCATTACGTTTACGAGGTTGTCAATCTGCTCGCTCTCATCGTGTCCAAGAGCGGTCGGGTTGATTGTCTGAGTATTAGAAATACCGTCAAGAGCATACTCATAAGGAACTTTGGCAACAGAGTTCAAACTCTTTACCAGACCCTTTGTTTCTGCACCGTAAGAGGGGTTGGCTCCCGGTGAGAACGGCTCGTGAGCCTTGCGTCCGTCAGGAAGAGCGCCTGTAGCCTTACCGTATACAACGTTTGAAGTAATAGTAAGGATTGAAGTAGAGGGCTCGGCATTGCGGTAAGTCGGGTGCTTGCGGATCTTTGTCATAAAATCTTTGAGCAACCATTTTGCGATGTCGTCTGCGCGGTCATCATCCTGACCGTAGCGCGGGAAGTCTCCCTCTACGATAAAGTCTTTTGTAAGACCCTTTTCGTCACGGATAACCTTAACTTTTGCATATTTAATGGCAGAAAGTGAGTCAACAACATGAGAGAATCCTGCAATACCAGTTGCGAATGTGCGGCGGCAGTCTGTATCGAGCAATGCCATTTCAGCAGCTTCGTAGTAATACTTGTCGTGCATATAGTGAATAGCGTTCAAGCAGTTAACATAAAGACCTGCGAGCCATTCAAGTACAACATCGTACTTTCTGAGAACTTCATCGTAGTTAGATGCATCGAGAACATCAGCTGTGACGGGCTGGAGTTCCGGACCTACCTGAACATACGGAGACAAGCCGTCGCCTTCGTCCTTGCCGCCGTTGAGGGCGTAAAGCAAAGCCTTTGCGAGATTGGCGCGTGCTCCGAAGAACTGCATTTCCTTACCAGTCTGTGTTGCAGAAACGCAGCAGCAGATTGAGTAGTCATCTCCCCAGATGGGGCGCATAAGGTCATCGTTCTCGTACTGGATAGAAGAAGTATCGATAGAAATCTTTGCGGCATAGTCGCGGAAGTTTTTGGGCAGGCGCTCAGAGTAAAGAACAGTGATGTTCGGTTCCGGAGACGGTCCCATGTTTTCGAGTGTATGGAGAATACGGTAGTCGCTCTTTGTAACCATTGAGCGTCCGTCAATTCCAAGACCCGCAACTTCGAGAGTAGCCCAAATCGGGTCACCAGAGAAGAGCTGGTTGTAAGATTCGATACGCGCGAAGCGTACCATGCGGCACTTCATAACAATGTGATCAACAAGTTCCTGTGCCTCTTCCTCAGTAAGAGTACCGTTCTTAAGATCACGCTCAATGTAAATGTCGAAGAATGTTGAGATACGGCCTACTGACATAGCGGCGCCGTTCTGTGTCTTGATGGCGGCGAGATAGCCGAAGTAGAGCCACTGGAAGGCTTCACGCGCGTTCTTTGCCGGCTTAGAAATATCATAGCCGTAGTCCAAAGCCATCTTCTTGATGTCTTTAAGAGCCTTAACCTGTTCAGCAACTTCCTGGCGGAGACGAATAACATCATCTGTCATAGTTCCGTCGCCGATGTTGGCAAAGTCCTTCTGCTTAGACTCGATGAGGAAGTCGATACCGTAGAGGGCAACGCGGCGGTAGTCACCTACGATGCGTCCGCGTCCGTATGTATCCGGCAAACCGGTCAGGATGTGAGCGCGGCGAGCGGCGCGGATTTCCGGGTTGTAAACTTCAAATACCGCATCTGAGTGAGTAAGATGCCATTTTGTGAATACATCGTGGATTTCCTTGTTGGGCTTGTAGCCGTACATTTCGCAAGACTCTTCTGCCATACGGATTCCACCGAAAGGCATAAAGGCACGCTTTAAAGGAAGGTCTGTCTGGAGACCAACAACCTTTTCAAGGTCTTTCTTTGAGCCGTCAGCAAAAATATAGCCGGGCTTGTGAGAAGTAATAGTAGAAACAATATCTGTGTCCATATCGAGAACACCAGAACGAGTTACTTTAACTTCTTTGATTTCGCCAGTTTTCTTGTCCTTTTTCTTTTCGATTACTTCTACTGTCTTGTTGTGTTCTGCCTTCTGAAGTCTCTGCAGTTCGTCAAAAAGAGTCTTAGTAGCGGCTGTAGGGCCGGCAAGAAACTTTGCATCTCCGTCGTACGGAGTGTAGTTCATCTGAATGAATTCGCGGACGTTAACTTCGTCCTGCCAAAGACGGCCGGCGTTAAAACCGTTCCACTCTTCTCTCATAGGTGTACCCCCAAAAAAATATTTAGAAAGAAAAGTCTCAGTATAATTGAGGCTTTCTTAATTTCTTTTATACCTTCAGTATAAAACAATTTGTGCAAAAAGGCAATAGTTTCGGGAAGAAAATTGAATAACATTAGATTGAATTCAATGTAATTTTTTGTTTGTTGAATATTTCACCCGAAGTCGGGCAAATATTGAACTGAAATGGCTTTTATGCTAGACTGTCTGTATGGTATTAAAACTGATTTCAACTATTATTTTTATTGTAGTTTTAGCGTTTTTCTGCGGATTCAATCTGGACAACCGCTGCAACATCTGGTTCTTCTGGACTAAATTTGAGAATGTCCCCATATTTTTGACTGTTCTTATGTCTTTTGCGGCCGGAATCCTTATTACACTGCCCGCCGTATTCTTTAAACGCACAAAACGCCTTACACCGGAGCAGGCCCGCGCTCAAGCTGACCGTCTGGAGCAGGAACAGAAAAGGCAGTTGGAAAACCAGATAAAGAGACACAAAAAATTGGAGGAAGCCAAGGCAAAGGCACAAACTGCCGTAAGTAAAATAAAAAAACAGCCGGCGGAAGAAAAACCGGCCAAAGAGACTTCCCCCGAACCAGCACAGAATCAGGACAATAAAAAATGAAACGCATCCGTCTTGTCTCCGCACTTTTGATTGCAGGTGTTTCCGCCTCTTTTTACGGTCAGTCAGCTAAAGAAGTCTCACAAAGGGCCTTGGAATTTGAGACCGCCGGCGAATCGATTGATTACCTGAAAAAGACAATTCCTTCTGTCGATGTTGCTTCAGAAAAAAGGGCGCTCTTTAATTTTTTAGGGCTTCTTCAGGAACAGTTGAGTGCCTACAAGGATGCTTCCGATTCCTATGCCGCAGCGGCAGGAATTTCCGCCGGAGATGCGGAGGGAATGCAAAAAAAGACAAATACCAGGCTGGTATTGGACGCTGTCCGCTGCGCCCTTTGCGCCGGAGACTCTTCCACGGCAGAAAGTTATTTGAATTCCGCCGTAAGGAATTCAAGTGACGGGAAAATTCAGGCGGACATAAAACTCTATGAGATATGGAGTAAACTTTGTAAAATTGATTCCGCCGCCCAGCTTGATGAAAGCGTGGCGCTTTTAAAGGCTTACAGCGATCTTCCATCAATGGAAAGTGTGCGTCCCTCAATTCTTTTAACATTATGGTATGTAACAGGCGAAAAGTCATTCGGTGGCAGGCTAAAGTCTGATTTTCCGAAAAGCCCTGAGGCGGCGATAGTAGGCGGCAGCGTTCAGATGATGCCGGCGCCCTTCTGGTACTTTATGCCCAAAAAAGGACAGGCTCTTGCAACAGCCGCGGAGGCGGCCGCCGAGTCCCAGACAGTTCCGGTGGAAAAATCAGCGGAATCGGATTCCGGCGATACAGACAGTTCCGGCGAAAAAATAAAAAAGCAGCAGCTGGGACTTTTTAAGAACCGAGCCAATGCGGACAGTCTTATAGAAACCCTAAAGAGTAAGGGCTTTAGACCTTATATTATGGAAGAAACCCGTCCCAGCGGCACAACTTACTACATTGTAGTTGTTGACGAAAATCCCGCCGGAAATATGGGGGACCAGCTCCGTTCCGCCGGTTTTGAATGCTATCCGGTATTTTGAGCACCAAGAATAACGGTTAGCAAGACTAAAAATGCCTTGTTCGGTGCCGCAACGGCAACATTCGTGCGCGCATGGCTTGCACGAACAGCCGCATCTTGAGCACCAAGAATAACGCTAAGCAAGACCGAAACGCCTTGTTCGGTGCATGAGCCGGACCTTCGGGGTCCGGTAAGTGGGCACCAAGAATAACGGTTAGTAAGACTGAAACGCCTTGTTCGGTGCCGCAACGGCAACATTCGTGCGCGCATGGCTTGCACG
>CAYFWC010000002.1:125548-128147 GCA_964346805.1 uncultured Treponema sp.
TCGGTGCCGCAACGGCACCAAGGTGCCGCGTGGAGGTGGGGCACCAAGGGTAACGGTTAGTAAGACTGAAACGCTTCGTTCGGTGCCGCGTGGTGGAAGCCTCTTTACAAGTCTTTAGTAATACTGTAAAATAGTAGTATCATGAAAGGCAGCGAGGCTGTAAAAAAAGTATTAAAGGCTTTTCAAAAATACTATTCCAAAAAGCAAGAGGGAATTCCGTGTGAATTTTTTGCCTGCTATGAATTTCATGCGCATGGAGAACAGTTCTTTCTTGTAAAGGCCGCTAAGGTTGCCGACATAGACTCAAACGAATATGTCTTTTTTGCTGAACTGTCTCAGGGCGGCCCAGTTTCTCTGCCGGCGTTGGCAGAGAAGGCCTGGGAATGCGGACTGTCTTTTATAAAACCCTATTTTGGTCATAAGAATTCTGATATTTCACTTGTGGTTTTTTCTGACTCCCCGGTTGACAGAAAGTTTGTAAAAAAGATTCATTACTACAAATCGTATAAACTGGGACTATTCGGCTGGTCTGCCTTTAATCTTGCTGTCTGCGATTTGTCGGGGAATAAAATATTTTTCAATTACCGGGGACGCGCTCTCGGTAAGAATTTACAGAAGATTTTAATTAAATAGAATAAAATTTGTTGGAGGTTCTATATGACAGCATTATTAATTATTATCGCAGCCAGCCTTCTGCTTTTTGCAGGATATGTTGGTTACGGTTCTTGGCTTGCAAAGCAGTGGGGTATTGATCCGTCAAAAAAGACGCCGGCCGTTGAAGACGCAGACGGCGTTGACTATGTTGCGGCAAAACCCGCCGTATTGATGGGGCATCACTTTTCTTCAATCGCCGGTGCCGGTCCTATTAACGGTCCGATTCAGGCGGCAGTCTTTGGCTGGGTACCGGTTTTCCTTTGGTGCGTAATAGGAGGCATTTTCTTTGGCGGACTTCAGGATTTTGGTTCTTTGTTTGCCTCTATCCGTCATGACGGAAAAACAGTCGGCGAAATTATCAAAGATTCAATGGGAAAACTCTCAAAAAAACTCTTTATCATTTTCACACTTCTCGTTCTTATTCTGGTCATAGCCTCGTTTGTGAATGTTGTAGCCGGAACTTTTTTTACAAAAGCTGAATCCCTTGCGGACGGAGTATTTGGAATTGTGTCAAATCCAAACGGCAACCAGACTACCGCAATGGTTTCTGTGCTTTTTATTGTTCTTGCTATTATTTACGGTTTGCTTACAAATAAATTTGGAATGCATACTCTGCCTGCCACAATTCTCGGAATTATCGGAATTGTTCTTTCTGTATGGCTGGGACTTCACTATGGTCTTGCACTTAGCCGCACAGCATGGATTGTCCTAATCGGTGCCTACATTACGGTAGCTTCTCTCGTCCCGGTTTGGATTCTGCTCCAGCCCCGTGACTATCTTTCTTCTTTTCTTCTGTATTTTATGATGGCGCTTGCCTTGATTGGAATTGTTGTTTCTGCAATTACAGGAAATACGCAGTTCAATCTGCCGGCATTTACAAGTTGGAATACAAAAATCGGTTCTATGTTCCCGGCTCTTTTCATTACAGTAGCCTGCGGCGCCTGCTCTGGATTCCACTCGCTTATTTCTTCCGGAACAACTTCCAAGCAGCTGGATAACGAAAGCCACGCAAAGATAATCGGCTACGGCTCAATGCTGGTTGAATCTCTTCTGGGTGTTATTTCTCTTGTTGCGGTCGGAATGGTTTCAAAGCAGTTCGGTCTTTTGGACGGTGCGTTTAAGGGTGCGCCGCCGGTAGCCTTTGCGACAGGTATTTCAAATATGTTCGGCGGAAATACGGCTATTTACGCTCTGCTGACCCTTAGCGTTTCTGTATTTGCCCTTACTTCACTTGATACAGGAACTCGTTTGAGCCGCTTTATGTTTTCTGAACTTTTCTTAAAGGACGATGAAAAGACTTGGAAAGAGGCAAAGAATCCTGTGAGAAAGGCTCTGGCTTTCCCGCTGACGGGAACTATTCTTATGGTAGTAATCGGATGTATTTTGGGAGGTCTTTCTTTGAGCCAGATTTGGGGGCTCTTTGGCGCAGCCAACCAGCTTCTGGCAGGAATTGCCTTGATGGCAGTAGCAGCCTGGCTCGGAGAAGTTGGCAAGAACAATAAGATGTTCCTGATTCCGACAGTATTTATGCTGGCCGCAACCCTTACCCAGCTGGTGCTTACAATAATCAAAAAGATAAGCGCAATGGCAGCCGGTGCCGAGAATGCCTTCCATTGGGGCGCACGGTTCCAGCTTTTCTTTGCCGGAGCAATGACAGTTCTTGCCATTATCTTGGTAGTTGAAGGCGTTAAGACCTTTGCAGCACAAAGGGGGCACCAAGGGTAACGGTTAGCAAGACCGAAACGCTTCGTTCGGTGCCGCAACGGCACCAAGGTGCCGCGTGGTGGTGGGGCACCAAGGGTAACGGTTAGCAAGACCGAAACGCTTCGTTCGGTGCCGCAACGGCAACATTCGTGCCGCATTATTGCGCGGCAAGAAAGTGGTCAGGGTCTTGGAATTCGCTGTTCTTGCTCAAATGCATTTTATTCAGCGGGCGCTACGCAGT
>CAYFWC010000002.1:128247-137088 GCA_964346805.1 uncultured Treponema sp.
CTTGGAATTCGCTGTTCTTGCTCAAATGCATTTTATTCAGCGGGCGCTACGCAGTAGCGTTGCGCGGCAAGAAAGTGGTCAGTGGCTTGGAATTCGCTGTTCTTGCCGTTATTTCCCCTTAATTTTGTTTCTAAAATTCCGATAATATATGCGGAATATAACATGAAAAAATTTAATATATCTTCAAAACTTGCCGGAACGGGATTATTTATTCTCGCGACTTTTTTTTCTATTTCGCTTTTGGTACAACTTTTTGGCATTGGCACCCATACAAGTTTTGCTTATAAATTTTTATTCGGAACGGGAAAAATTCTTTCCGGGGCATACGGTCTGTGCAGTATTCTGATTCCGATTTTCTTTTTCGCATCCTCAATAATTACTTTTGGCGGCCAGTTCAATTTTAAGAAATGCATATACATAAGTTTTAGTCTAGTTCCGTTTTTTACTTCTGTCGGAATAGAAAAAATTTATCATGCGCTGACAGATAACTATGAAGGCCTTGCGGGATTTAAAATAATTCAGCTTGTTCTTGCAATAATAATCACGCTTTTAATTGATGTGATAGAATATCTTTTGGCTGGAATTGTTGCGGAACGGATTTTCTTTGGCTCTGCTGAATTGCATACGGAAGAAGAGATTGATTCATTAAACGAAGACTTTGGTGGAGCGTATGAGGTTCTTGAATCTCCTCTTTCTGCTGAAGAAGAAATTGCGGAGAAGAAGGGCGTAAATCCGTTTTCTACAGTTTTGGAGCCAGAAGATGACAGCGAGAAATCTAAAGAGACAGTCGAAGTACCCAAGAAATTTATGGCAGGTGAAGTTGCGATAAAAAATGAAAATTTTTCGTCAGAAGATGAGAATTTACTTGCGATAAAGAAAGACGCCGTTGCGATAAAAAATGAAAAATATTTACATGAATTTGACTCGTTGCCGTTGACTGGGATTGCAAAAGCGGAAGAACCTGAAATTACGCATCTTTCCGATCAAATTCTGCATAAAAAAGTAATTCAGGCTGCGGAAGAATCGCAAAAAAGAGCGAAAATTTTATCGCAACAGCGGAATTTATCGCAACAAGAGTCTTTGAGTTGCGATAAAAATATATCGCAAGTAAAGCCGGAAACACAGAAAGAAGATTTATCGCAACAAGAGAATTCAATTTGCGATAAAAATATATCGCAACAGCCTTTATCGCAACCGATAAGTGTTTCCGCGACTACAAAAAAAGCTATCGCACAGGCTCCTTTTGCGGAAGAATCTGTTTCGGAAAAAACTATAAGTGGCCCTATCGCAACGGAAGAGACAGAAATTGTACCGGACTCTTACCGTGAAATGGACGACCTTGAACTTTCCGAAGATTATCCCAATTACGAGGAGCCGGAAATTGAGGAGACTTATGTAGAGGAAAATGAGCCTGGCTTGGAAGAAGAGATTGAGAAATTTGAACCCCGGATTGATACGGAAGAAGAAATTGTCGAAAAGCCCGAAGAAGAAATTGAGGAAGATCCTGTAATTTATAATATTCCTGAGTCAGAAGAAGCGGGCGAAGATGAATCAGAGATTGAGGACGAGGGCTATAATGCTTTGGAATATGAGCCGTCTCAGGAAGAGGAATCTCCGTCCGCGGAAGAAGCGCCGGCTGCGGAAGAAAATGTTGTGGACGACGGCAACTATGATATAGACATAGATCTTGAAGATGAAGGCTCCGCCGAAGAAGAGGATGAGCATCCGGAAAATGAGGAAGAAGTAATTCAGGACGGAGAAAGTCTTGCCACAGAACTTTATTCCGAAAAGAAAAATACTGTGGCGCTTGAAGACGAAAAGACTCTTGTCGCAAAGAATCCCAGACTGGAAGAAAGAAAGCGTGAGGAAAAAGAAGCCCGGACGGCAGGAAAGGCAGAGACCGAAATGCCTAAAATCATTGATTCGAGATTTACGCGTGGAGTTTACGATATTCCGACGGAACGCATTCTGGAAAAGTATGAGGGTTCTGACTATTGGGTGATTGACGAAGGAACAAACGCCTCGGCCGTTCAGTTAAAGGAAACGCTTGAAGAGTTTAAGATTTCCGCCGAGGTTACGGGAATCCGTAAAGGTCCTGTTGTTACGATGTTTGAGATTTTGCCGGCACCCGGTGTCAAACTTAGTAAGATTGTTGCCCTGCAGGATAATATTGCCCTGAGACTGGCGGCAAAATCTGTGCGTATTGTAGCGCCAATTCCCGGGAAACGCGCCGTAGGTATTGAAGTTCCTAACAGGGACAGAGCCATTGTTTCATTCCGCGAAATTATCGAACAGAATCCGAACGAGTTTAAGAAGATGGCTGTTCCCGTAATTTTAGGAAAGGACATTCAGGGTGAGGCTCAGGTTATAGATTTGGCAAAAACACCGCATCTACTGATTGCTGGGTCGACTGGTTCCGGAAAATCTGTCTGCGTAAACTCACTCATTCTTTCCATACTATACAAGCGGTCTCCAAGTCAGGTAAAACTGATTCTTGTGGATCCTAAGATTGTTGAGTTGAAGTTGTACAACGACATTCCGCATCTTCTTACTCCTGTAATCACCGAGGCGAAAAAGGCCCTGCAGTCGCTACAGTATTGTTTGTGCGAGATGGAGCGCCGCTACGCTCTGCTTGACGGAATGGGTGTCCGTGATATTGTAAGTTACAACCGCCGTATTGAAGAGAGACACATTGCCACGGAAAAACTTCCGTATATCGTTGTGATTATTGATGAGTATGCGGATTTGATGGCCACTACCGGAAAGGAACTTGAGTCTACGATTGCCCGCTTGTGCGCGATGAGCCGTGCCGTGGGAATTCATCTGGTGCTTGCGACACAGCGTCCTTCGATTGATGTGATTACAGGTCTGATTAAGGCTAATATTCCGAGCCGCATAGCGTTTGCCGTTGCCTCAAAGATTGACAGCCGTATTATCATTGACCAAGTTGGAGCGGAAAAACTTTTGGGGCGCGGAGATATGCTCTTTGTGAGTGCGGTAAATCCTGTGCCGACACGCATACAGGGAACATTTGTAAGCGACGATGAGGTTGAGAATGTTGTAAGATATGTCAAGCAGTACGGTCCGCCGGAATACATTGATGACGAAATTTTTGTTGAGGATGAAGACGATGAGAACGCGGAGCCGGGGCTTTTTGACGAGAGAAATGATCCGCTTTACCAGAAGGCATTAGACATTGTGATTGAGGCAGGAAAGGCCTCCGCCTCTTACATTCAGCGCCGTCTGAAAATCGGTTACAACCGTGCCGCCCGTCTTGTAGAGGAGATGGAGGCCCGGGGAATTGTGGGTCCGGCAAACGGTTCAAAGCCGCGTGAGATTATTCACATGCCGTGATTGATTTTTTTCTGAAAGATATGCTGATTATACTATAAGGACTTGGGCATAATGAAATACGATTTGAAAAAAGGCAGAATTCCTTTAATTAAGACATTTTCTACGGCGGCAACATGGGGTCTTTGTTTTACAAGTCCCAGAGTTTTTGTCGAAATGGTTTCTTATGTCAGGACTGTAATCCGGGATTTTTTTCTGATTCAGTTTGCGAGAAAATTTAAGTTTACAAAGACTCCTATAGTCAGCGTGGATAATCCTTTGGACGACAGGGTTCCCTTTGCGCCGGTAAAGGTAGGTGATTATCTTGGGTTTGTTAACTACTGGATACGCCCTCTTGCCATGCTGATAAAGGTTTTGGGCCGCAGGAAGGCTGTTCCGTATGTCGCAGAATTCTTCAATCTGATAAAAAAAACTTACCGTGAGGCGGCCGGCGTTTATCGTTGTTGCATGACTACGACAAGACGACCGCGTTATTACAAGACAATTTATTTTGCAGCAATTCATATCTTGGATCCGCATTTATTGTGCGTGCCGTCGCTGCATATTGCGGTTATTACACTGACATGGACTTATTTTAGGGAAGTGTTTAAAAAAGAAGGTTTTTCGGAAGAGCAGCAGGCTCTTTGGAACGGGGAATTATACCGGGGCGCTCTTGTGATTGCGGAAACCGTTCTGTATATTAAACAGCACAGCGTGAACTGCATTGCCGCTGCTATGTATATGATGTATCGGATTACAGGCGACTTGTGTTCAAAAAATGATGCGCTTCAGTTTTTGGATTGTATGTTCCTTGAGCAGAAAGACATTCAGCCTGAGGACAGAAAAGAAATTATTTATTATATGAAGAGTCTTTTTGAGAGATTCTATGCGGAAGGAAAAAATTCACCGGACTGGAGTGAACCTGTAAAGAAATTTCTGCTTGCATTTTAGTATAAAATGCTGTAAAATATAATTGTGTCAGTATTATATATAGTTGGAACTCCGATTGGAAATTTAGGTGATATTACGATGCGTGCCTTGGAAACTTTTAAGGCTGTAGACTTTGTTGCCGCCGAGGACACAAGACATACTCTTGAATTGCTGACGCATTTTGAAATTAGAAAACCTATGCTTTCTTGCCGGGCGCAGAATGAGGATTTTGCGGCGGAAAAGATAATTGAGATTCTAAAAAAAGGACAGAATGTTGCCTACGCGAGTGATGCCGGAATGCCCGGTATTAGCGACCCGGGAGCAGTTCTGGCATATAAAGTGAGACAGGCGGGCTTTACGGTAACGCCTGTTCCGGGACCGAGTGCTTTTGCTACTTTGGTAAGCGTCGCGGGGCCTGGCGGAAAAACCCTGATTTTTGAGGGTTTTTTAAGTCCGAGTCCCGGAAAAAGACGGAAGCGGCTTCGCGAGCTTTTGGAGTGCGAGAAGGCTTTTGTTTTGTATGAATCGCCGTTCAGAATTGTAAAGCTGCTGGCCGATATTGCCGACATTGACGGTAACCGCCGCGTGGTTGTCGGGCGTGAGCTTACAAAACTGCACGAGGAAATCGTAGAGGGAAGCAGTAGCGAAGTTAGGGATAATTTTGCCGCAAGGCAGTCTATAAAGGGCGAATTTGCGGTGTTTGTGGCTGGTTTGGCAGGAAAAGATAGCGGGAAAAACGCTGAAATTTGCTAAAATAGCACTAAACTTAGAGCCGGCATTGGCCGATAATTACGGTAAGAAGATGCAAAAAGGCAGGTGTATTATGAGAATAGATCAGATCGGAGGAATAAATCCTCTTAACAACATTCAGAACACAAAGCGCACGCATAGCGCAGGAAGTGTAAAATCTTCGCCTGATTCAATTTCAGTTTCTGCGGAAGCCAAGGAAATGGCAGAGGCCTATTATCTTAAAGGTATTGCCGACGAAGTTTCTGATGTTCGCGCCGACCGGGTTGCAGAAGTCAAGGCAAAAATTAAGGATGCAAATTATCTTAATCCCCAGACAATCAGTGCAACTGCCGACCGCATTATGCAGGCCTATGGTATTTAAATAGGGTGCTGCGGATATTTTACTGAATTTGTTTAAGGCGGAATTATAATTCCGCCTTTTTTATTGGAGTGTTTATGGCTGATTTTATTTTTCGAGTTTCACCGAATATTATTCTGGGATCCTATTCTTTGAGCCGGCTGGGCCAGTTTGCTCTTGAAATGGGAAATAAATTTATGGTTGTAATGGACCCGATGCTGCGTGAAGTCGGCATTGCGGACAAGGTGACAAAATCTCTTGATGACAGAAAGATTGAATATTTTTTGTTTGAAGCTTTGAACGACGGACCGACTACAAAAGCTGTTGAGCAGACCCTTACACTTGCCCGTGAGGCGCATGTTCACGGAGTAATCGGTGTGGGCGGCTCAAAGGCTATAAGCGTTGCCAAGGCGGTATGCGGAATTTATTACGAGACCCACGACCTTTATGATTTTGTTGAGGGGGCTGTTCCTGGGGTGGCGCCGCTTCCGCTGATTTGTCTTCCGACTACAATCAGAAATCCGTATCTTTTTTCTACATTCACGCCCGTAATTGACTCAAGATCAAGTTCAACAAAAATAATTAAAAGCAAGAATTCAATCTGTAAAATGGCGGTTTTTGACCCAAATCTAACGGTTTCTTTGACGGAAAATCAGATTGCGTCCATGGCGCTTGAAGTCTTGTGTCTTGCGACCGAAGCCTATCTGTCGCCCAAGGCTTCTTTCTTTAGCGATATGGTTGCCGAAAAGGCTGTTGAGCTGACGGGATACGGGCGTGACGGCGCTCCGAGCCTTATGATTACCACACCTAGTGAGGTTCTTTTGAGTCAGGGTGGCTGTATGGCCGGACTTGCAAGCTCGATTGCCAGCCAGGGCGCGGCAACACTTCTTGCCCTTAGTGTTAATGCTAAATACAAAATATCGCAGTCTCTCGTAACTTCTATTTTATTTCCATATATTATAGAAGACCATGCGAAATTTAAGGGAGAGAGAATAGCCCGACTTGCAAAGATTCTCCGCGCCGCGCCCGAAGAGGCCAGTGTTGAGGAAGCCTGCGCCGCTTTTGCGGAGAATATTCGGACAAGAATTGCCAAGGCAAATCTGCCGGCCCGCTTAAAGGACCTTTCTTTGAGCATTGAGGAACTTGCCTTGTGCGCGGAAGATGCGGGGCAGCTGGATATGATTAACTATCTGCCGCGTTCTATGACAAGCGATGATTTGTTCGATTTGATAAAACTGGCATATTAAGGACCGGCTTTTTTACCTTGTAGCGGAGATTTATCATGCGGCATAGAGGCAGTGGAAACTAAAATAACGGCGGCAAGTCAATCAGTATTATCAAGAAAGAATACCGCGCCTAAAGGTTATCCTACTTTTTTTTGTAGTAGACAGCGCCTTCTGTGCCACGCTTTTTGATTTCGTAAAGGTTTTTAAATGCCTCAAGGAATTTTGTAAGTTTCGGGTATCCGTACTGCTTGATATTGAAGTCCGGCTTTGTGCGCTTAATGTAGGCGGCGGCTCCTTTTAGGCTTACAAAGCCCTCGTCATCACCCCAGCGGTCACAGGCGATTTTTAAGAGCTTGTGGAGCTCACCGGGTCTGTATTTTTCCTTGTCATTGGGTTTGCGCTCTTCTTTGGCGTTTTCTTCCTGATCTTCGTCAATGTCTTCTAAGGCAAGAAATTCATCGCAGGAATTCTTGAATGAGTCTGAGGTTATTTCACGGCCTACGCCGATTACATAGATGCCTGATTCGTGGAGGCGTATTGCGAGCGGAGTAAAGTCTGAGTCGCTTGAGACGATTACAAAGCCGTCATAGGTTTTTTGAAAGAGCAAGTCCATTGCGTCTATGGCGAGCGCAAGGTCCGTGGCGTTTTTGCCGCTTACATAGTCAAATTGCTGAACTGCCTTTATTGCGGAGTCTTTTAGAACATCGTCCCAGTTTTTTAGAACACCTTTTTTCCAGTTGCCGTAAGCACGCTTGACGACAATGCGTCCGTAGGCTGAAATTTCATTCAGTACATTTTTTAATTTTGAAAGTTGAGTGTTGTCAGCGTCAATCAAAACCACGATATTCTTAAGGTCATTGTTTTTTATATCCATTTTTCCCGTCCCGGTAACAATTATGAATATATTTTGAAATTATGTCAATTAAAATTCAAGTAAAAAAGGCGGATAAAGCATATAAAGTTGTTTTGAACTATAATTGAAAATATTTGATATTTGTGATAAATTATTAAAATGTTATTATTTGGCAGAAAATTTTTCTTTGCTTTTTTTACAGTGATTTTTTTGTTTGCACAAATTTGTCATTCGCAGGAATACGGCAGTGCTGAGAACGGTCAGGTTGAGGGCTCAGACGGACAGCGGGTTTTTTCCGGTTTAACGATAAAGGAATTTTGTTTTTCCGGGCTCAGACGGACAAAGGAATTTTATTTACAGCATCTTTTTTCTTCTTTTATCGGGCAGGAAGCTTCAGAGAAAAATTTAAAGGCGGTTGAGGCGACTCTTCAGGGGGAAAATTTGTTTGATGAGGTAAAAATGGCGTATCGCCCTTTGTCTTCCACTGAGGCCGCCGTTGATGTTTCTTTTAAAGAAAAAATTGCCTTTTTGCCGATGCCCTACGGATATTATTCGGACGGTTCTTTTCTCGGCGGTCTTTTTATTATGGATATGAACGCATTTGGAATACACGATACGGCTGTTGCTGGCGGCGTGTATTCAAAGAAAAGGACGATGGGTGTTGGTGCTTATACGAAGCAGGCTCGCTTTAATGGACGGCCTGGATTTTCTGTCTCTGTATTTGCGGCGGATTCGAATATAGGGCAGACGAACGCACATAATGAGACAAGACTTACTTACAAAGCCTTTTCTTTTAGTGCCGGCGGCCGTCTTCTCTTAAAGCCTACGGTGAGAACCAATTTATCTTTTGGAATGGGCTATGATTTGTTTTTGCCGCACGATTCTCCGTGGATTGAAAACATTAACAGGTGGTCGGCTTTTGCCGGCTGGAATTTTGCCCATTCTTCTTGGAACGGAACTTTTTTGTCTACAAATTCCATCAGTGTTTCCGGTGCGCTTTGTTTTACGGATAACAGCGGCTATGTTTTTTCGCAGTCTGTTTCTGTGGCCGCAAAAGTTCAGATTCCGCTTGCAAGCAGATTCAGAATGATAAACGGTTTTTCGGCCTTTGACGGAAACAATATGTATTATCCGTTTTACTGTTCCAGGACCGCCGGCGGTGTGACGATTCTGCCGTCTAATTTTACGACAACAAAAATTGCGGGGTTGTATAGCGGATTTGAGTTGTGCGTGCTGAAAATGAAGATAGGAAAACTGAGTTTGTATTCTATTTCTTACACTTCAACATAGATAGGTTTATTTTACTAGCAGGAACACCAGTAGCCTTTTCTAAACCTTCTTTAATTGATGAGTCAATATCATGAACGGATACTATAAAAGTACAGTCGAAAAATACCCGAGAATAAAGAGGGTAT
>CAYFWC010000003.1:0-15124 GCA_964346805.1 uncultured Treponema sp.
AGGAAACCTCAGTTTCCGAAAAGACTTTTTAGCGTGCTTCGGCGGAAGCACAGTTAATAAGGAAGTTCGCAACGCGAACTTGCAGATAAAAAAGTGAACAACATCTTGTGAACTTTTTTATCACGCCTCCTTAAACTAGATTTTTTCGGCACTGTCTACAGTGGCCGTGATTTTTCCTCGTGCCGGAAGTATTTCAATTTTCGCACCCGGCCTTACCTCTTCATAACTTCTGATAATTTTTCCGGTCTCTGAATTGCGCACCATCGAGTATCCTCGCTCAAGCAGGGCAGTCGGATTCGCATTTTCCAGAATCAGAATTTGCTTTTCCAGCTTTGTCTTTGCGTCACTAACTCTGTCTTTAATATATTTCAGCAAGTCTTCCTTTGCCGAATCGAATCTCTGCAAGAGCGGCTGTTCAATAGTGCGGAAACGCAGTTCAAGATTCTCCGGAGAAAATTCCTGAATCATAAGTTTGAGCGTTTTTACACGGTTGCGTATTTCCGTTTCAAATTCGCTTTTCTTCTGCTCAAAATAGTAGAGGACATCGTCCAAAACCGGGACCGCAAGTTCCGCGGCGGCTGACGGAGTCGGAGCGCGGCGGTCTGCGGCAAAATCGCAGAGTGACCAGTCAATTTCGTGTCCCACAGCGCTTATTACAGGAATTTCTGATCCGGCGACAGCCCTCACAACAGATTCTTCGCTAAAAGGCAGCAAGTCTTCCAGAGATCCGCCGCCGCGACCTACAATGAGGACATCGCATAACTTGAAGTCGTTGGCGCATTTTATCTGCCGCACAATTGATTCAGCGGCGGTATCTCCCTGTACGACAGCCGGGAGCAGAATTATGTTCACATACTTGGAGCGTCTTCTTGTAATCTGAAGAATGTCACGGAGGGCGGCTCCCGTCTGGCTTGTAACAACTCCTATTGTATCGGGGAAAGACGGCAGGGGTTTTTTGCGGCTTTCGTCAAAGATTCCCTCGGCGGCAAGTTTTTTCTTCCGCTCTTCCAGCATCAGAAGAATATTGCCGCTGCCCGCAAGTTCCATAGATGAAATGACTATCTGGTAATTTCCCCGCTGCGGATAAACAGTAAGTTTTCCCTTTACCCGGACGAGGTTTCCGTCCCGGGGAACAAAATTAAGTTTCATGGCGGTAGACTTCCACATAACGGCCGCCACTTGTGCGCCTGAATCTTTAAGGACAAAGTAGAAATGGCCGGAAGAACTCGGCCTGTAGTTGGAAACTTCTCCCTCAAGAATTACATCAGGAAAATTTCCTTCGATTATGTCTTTTATATAAGTCGTAAGCTGTGTTACAGTGAATACTGTATCCGCCGCGTAGAATGTTCCGCCCATAAAATTATATTAGCGTAAAATCAAATAAAATTCAAGTTTGAAAGAGTATAGCCATTGAATTATATATAAGATGTGCTATAAAACCCGGCATTATGCTTTTTGTCCGCAAAGCACATCGCCTTAAAAAGAATCCGGCCGCCAGCGCATTGAGAACCGGAATCCATCCTGAATATATGTGGGCAAGTGCAAAAAGCAGAAGTGAAATTATTTCCGCTGTCCAAAATGCGGCGTTATTACAGCTCAGTCTGTCTGCACCGTCCTCTTTTTTCATTATTTTACTCTGAATTATTTTCTTTAAAGTGCAGGGAAGATATCCCCTGTAAAGGCTTTCCTCAAAGAAAGCAGAAAGAACAATCGATGTAAGACAGATAAAATATCCGTCCGCAGTTTTCCGCATTGTTATTTCCTGGCCCGAATTACTTTTCAGAGCTACCGCCAGCAATTCAAATAATACAGCCGTAACAAAAAGAAGTCCGAGTGTTACAAAGAAATCTGATGAGAGCATGATAATTTTCCAGCCGCCGGACACAGCCTTCTCATTATTTTTTTCAAACCAATTCCATCGGGAAAAATTTTTATTCTCCAAATACAAAAAAAGGGCGGCTAGAAAATTTACCAGAACGAACGGAGAAAAATTGGAAAAATTGATTTCCGCACCCGCTTTTGAGTCAGGCATGATAAAGAGAGGCGGAAATACAAAAAACAATAATATTATAAAAAACTGTAGAAAAAAAATCTTTTTTATCATATAATAGATATTATATAAGGTTGGACGTGTTTTGACTATACTTATCGTTGTTCTGGGATTGACAGTTTTACTCTTGGCAATTTGGCTCTTAAAAACCTTTTCTTCGAAAATTAATTTTTTCGCAACGGGGCTTGACTCAAAATTTACTGTCAGTGAAATTTCAATCTTATGGAAATTGGCAAAGGTTGTAAGTCTTGAGGAACCGGAATCTCTTTTTTTCTCAGTCAATGCTATTTCAAAATGCATAAGCAATTTAATCGAGACCACGCGTTCAAACGGAACAGACAATCTTCCTGAGACTCAGAATTTTCTGACAAAGCTCTACAAGTTCCGCACAAAACTTGAACTCCTGTCTGATAAAAAGCGTGGCCTTGATTCCAGCCGGGTCCTTGACAACGGACAAAAACTCCGCCTTATTTTAAAAGGGTCGGGTATTTTTTCCTCCCGCATTTTAAATAACGGCCGTGAGCTTATTATTACGATTCCGATTCAGAACGGGAAAATAAAAATTCCGGGACCTGATTGGGTGGGAAAGGAAGTAAGCGTTTATCTTTGGCGCAAGGGAGATGCCGGATATGTCTTTGATACAAGCGTCCTTTATTCAGGAATTTTTCTGGGACAGAATGTTTTGTATCTGGCGCACTCGGAAAATCTTTTCCGAGCGCAGAAGCGTAAGTCAATCCGTACGGAATGCCATGTTATAGCCCAGCTTTACATCATCCGTGAGACCGTTACTGATTTTTCTCAGGTAGAGACAGCCCCCGGTTATAAATGCATCATTGAAGACATTTCGAGCGACGGTGCCTTGATTCGCGCCGGCGGCAAGGGTGTGAATAATATTCAGATAAAGCTCCAGTTCCAGCTTGAAGATACTTTGATTCTAATGTATGGTATAGTTAGGTCAGTTGAGTACAACGCCACAAACAACCAGTCGCGCCTTCATATTGAATGCATGCATATCGAGCCGGCCATGCGGAACGCAATTCTGTCCTTTGTATACAAGATTATGCCCGAGGAGCAGAGGAATGCGGAAGAAGCCCTTACACAGCTGGAAGACGAGCAGAAAGCTGAGAACGGCGGGGCTTCCGACGGTAAGGAACAGTCAGATGTTACTAAAAACAAAGAAAACAGTTTTACTATAGAAATACCTAATGCCATTGATTCTGGTGCCCTGTATAATACTTCGGATATCACTTCAAGCGCACAAGGAGAGAATAGATGAAAAAAATAATTTCCCTCAGTTTCCTTCTTTTATTGATGGGAGCTGTTTTTGCACAGACAGACTTGTATTCTGAAAAACCTGAAGTTCAGTTTGTAAAGGGAAACATTACCGATAAGATTGCGGCTGTAAAGCGGTCCGACGCAAATTCCATGCTTGCCAAAAATGCAGTTGATTTTGTAATAGCAAACAAAAGTCTTTTGGGCGAAGACAGGGACCTTGCGGGTCTTGCCGTCGCAGGAATTCTTTCTTATCCTGTTTCCGAGTATAGAAAGAATCCTGGTCAGGTTTTAAAATCCTTTACAGAAATTTTTACCACAATCACCGATATAAATGTACGGGTGAGCATTCTTGATAAGATCTCCGCATTTTATTCGGAGCAGGAAAACACAGATCTCATTGCCTTTGTAAATTCTTTTCTTCTGCAGAAAATTTCTGCCGGCGGTGAATGCGATGAGACCGTAAAGAAATCTGTCGAGACTCTCGCAAAAATCGGAAACGGCTCCTCCTTTGATGTATTGTATTCAATTTTAAGACAGCAGCTCTGGTCAGAAATCCAAGAGTCTGTTGCACTTTCTCTTACGGCTACAGCAGATAAATCTTTAAACGAAATTACTAAGGAAATAAATCAGGCTGAGTTAGTTGAATTAAAACTACTTTCTCAAATTTATATTCAAAATGCTAAAATTTCCGTCGCTTTAAAGTCTGAAATTGCGGAAAAAATGCTAAACAGGTCTATGATATTAGCGGGGAATTCCTGCTCAAATGACCTGGTTTCATTCCAGTTGTCCGCAGCCTCTGTCCTTGCGGCAAACAAATGGACCCGTGCGGCGGATTTGGCCAAGAATTATTTTAATGTTGCAAAGATTGCCTACGAAGGCAAGTACCTGAACGAAGAACAGTTTACAAGGGCAATCGCCTATGTCGAGACTCTGGCCTCGCGCGGCGCCGTTGCACCTTTTTCTGAGTATCTTTCTGCAATGAACAAGGCGCAGGAATCAGGAAATTCCCCCAGCAAGACTATTGTGCTTGCTGTAATTGAAGCGTTGGGCTCGCTTGGGGACAAATCCGCTTTTGACAGTCTGCTTGTTGCAACATACTCAAAATACCCGGAGGAGGTTACCGTAGCGGCTCGTAACGCACTTACGAGACTAAAATGGTAAATGCATTAAAAAGGAATTTTCTCATTTTTCCAGCCATTGTCCTGGCCGCGATATTATATTCAGGCCTTGTATCCTTTTCCCGGTCCCGGCCTTTTTGCGGTCTTGTGCGGTCTCTTGATGTCCAAAGCCTTTCCGGAGTTGTCATCGATAATCCAGTAAAAACATCCGGTCCATTTCCTTCCTACAGGTTTCATCTCAGGCTGAATTCCGTATCCGGCAAAAACGGCCTTGTTTCTACCGCCAGGGGAATTGCCGAACTTTATCTGCCCGCTCCCATGTATGAGGTCTACCAGCCCGGCCGACTCTGCTCTTCATTTAGAGGAGAACTTTTAGAGGGCGATGGACTTATAGACCAGGGTGCAAACTTAATCTTGCAAACCGCCCCGCAGAATATATCCGGCTCAGAAAACAAAAATCAAATGTCTGTCTTTAAGGTTTTGCGGGTAAATTCGTCCGTCTATAAAAACACTCTTTCCGGCCGATTATTTCGTTTTCGTGCCCTGAGCCGCCTTCATTTTGCCCGCCTCATGTATGGCTGGAGCGGGGCGGGCGGTCTTTTGCTGGCCTTAATCTCCGGGGCAAGAGCCTATCTGGAAAAAGACGCGGCCGACGCCTTTAGGGACGCAGGCCTTAGCCATATTCTGGCTTTGAGCGGAATGCACCTTTCTCTTTTCAGCGGAATTGCCTTTTTGATGGGAAAAAAATCGCTCGGAAAAAGAATTGCTCCGTTCCTGCAGCTTATTGCGGTTTTAACTTTTGTCTGGTTTGCAGGCCGCAGTCCTTCGCTTTTCAGGGCACTGCTGTGTTCGTCGGCCCTTATAATTGCGGCTGTCTTTAAGTTAAAAAATTTCAGCATGCTGAATATTCTTTCTCTGGCATTTTTAATCCATATTTCAATTTTTCCCCAAGATATGGTTGAGATTTCCTTTATGCTTTCTTACGGAGCTCTTGCCGGAATCCTCTGCTTTAACGAATTTATCGCACGGCCGCTTTCTCACTCACTGCCATATAATTTTGGCGCAAGCCTTGCACAGTCTGCCGGAGCACAGGTCTTTACAATTCCGTTAACACTAAGGTTCTTCGGACTTTTTACACCTGGCGGAGTTATCGCAAGTTCCGTCCTTTCTCCGCTTGTAAATCTTTTTATTTATTCAGGCCTTGTACTTATACTTTTAAGTATTCTTTTTCCGCCTGTTGCTGTTCCGTCAGGAACCATTGTCGGTGTCTTGTATTCAATCATAAAGACACTGGTTCTAATTTTTGCTAAAATACCAAAAGTGCGAATATCCTGAAATCGCCTTGCTTTTCTTGTGAAAAATTTGGTATAATTGGCGTCATATGAAAACACCAGACTACAACTCACCGGCGGCTCTTTCTTCCTTTCTCGAAGAAAAAGGCCTGGGAATGCAAAAAAAATTCGGCCAGAACTTTTTGATAAGCCCTGACGCGCGTAAGCGCATCGTCGCCGCCCTTGACATTCAGCCCGGGGAAAGTGTCTGGGAAGTCGGGCCCGGTCTTGGTTCCATGACCTCTGAACTTTTGCAGAGAGGCGCTGTTGTAACAGCCTTTGAAATTGACCGGGGTTTTTCCGTCTGCCTCAGGGATTTTTTTAGCGAGGAAATACAGAAGAATCAGCTTACGATTATAGAAGGTGATGTCCTGAAGAACTGGCAGCAGGCCTTTGAGACAAAAATGCCCGACTACTTCTTTGGAAATTTGCCCTATAACATTGCCGCCACACTTATTGCCGCCACAATAGAAAAGGGCTGTCGTTTTAAGAAGTGCGCTTTTACGGTTCAAAAGGAAGTCGCTCAGCGTATGGCGGCAAAGCCCTCTTCCGAAGACTATTCATGTTTTTCAGTTCTCTGTCAGTGGGCCTATGATGTAAAGAATGTATGTTATTTGGGCAGGGCAAATTTCTGGCCGCGCCCGAATGTGGATTCGAGAACTGTTGTCTTTACAAAAAAAGACGGATTTCCCGGATGCAGCAATTCCGCTCTCCTCATAAAGATGAACAGAGGTCTTTTTTTAAGCCGCCGGAAGACTGTTAAAAATAATTTAACTAAATTTCTGTCTGGATATAAAATCAACTCAACAATAGACGGAATTCTGGAGGCCGCCGCTATAAGTCCGCTCTCACGAGCAGAGGCACTTTCCGTTGGGGAACTTTTGCGGCTTTCTGACGCCGTAAATAATTCTCTCATTTAATAAAATATTCTTTTATTTTTTAGGTATATTATGCCGATAATATACCTATAATGAAAACAGCCAAGTATTTGCCTTCGCTTCTGGTCGGAACACTGGTTTATGTTCTCCTTTCATTTTTCTGGGGACAAAACGGTGTCTGGGCTCAGAGACAGCTGGAGGCTCAAAAAAAAGTTATCAGCATACGCACACAGCAGATTCAAAATATAAATGATGAATTAAATTTGGAAAAAACCGCAATCCGTGATGATGAGGATGTTATTGCGGCCTATGCCCGAAAGCTTGACTATGTATTTGATAATGAAAAACTTATAAAAATCAAAGGGCTTGGGGTAGCCGAACCTTTGATGTATGAAACAGGAAAAGTATTAAAAAGCACACCGGTTGCCTATGTAGGTGAATGGTTCTGCAAGGGTGCCGGACTTCTTGTCGGTCTTTTGTTTGCCTTTGTAATACTTCTCTTTGATTTTTCTTATGGAATAAAAAGTTTTTCGCGAAAAAAACATTTTGAAACAATAGAAGGAATTCCAGTCTATGATGTTGCGCAAATCTGATCCGGACTCCGCAAGTCTTACCGCCGACATTCTAAAGCAGGGAAAAATCGCAATTCTGCCAACTGATACAGTTTACGGTTTTAGCGCCGTAACTCTTCTAAAAAACAAAAAGTCCGGCGGCCTGGATAAAAAAATCGACGCCATTAAGAAAAGCCCGGAATTTAAACCGCTGATTGAGCTTATTTCTGCCCCGGAGGATATATTTAAATATGCGGAAAATCCATTCCTGCCGACCTCAATCTATTCAAAATGGCCCGGTCCGCTTACCGTTATCATTGAAAACAATTCCTCCTATGAAAAAATCACCGGCCGCGCCACAAGCGCCTTCCGCTGTCCGGGGGACGAGTGGCTCAGAAGTGTCATAGCCTTGTGCGGTTCTCCGCTTTATTCCACGAGCGTAAATTTTTCCGGTAAGCCTGTGCTTAATAAAATTGATGATATAAGAAAAGAATTTGAGTCTGCCGTTGACTTAATAATAGATGACGGAGACAAAATAGGCGGCTGTCCTTCCACAATCGTCTCCCTTGTAGGCAATGAGCTAAAGATAGTTCGTCAGGGACAAATCATTGTCGACTGACTTTGCGTAAACAGGAATTTATCTGCGGAAGAGCCTCATAGTTCTTCCAGAAATTTATTCAGGAACAAAAGTCCTTCTTTTGTAAGGGCGTAATAAGTGTCGTCTTTGTCCCGGCGCACGGCGTAAAGTCCTTTCTGCTTCCATTTATAAAAAAAACCTTCTCCGGTTCCAAGACGCGCGGTTAAATCTCTTCCAAAGCGGGCGGTGTATTCTTTTTCGCTTACGCCCCTTAATGTCCTTAAATTCATCATCAGGTATTCAAATTCTTCAGTCTCAGGCGGAATTGTTTCCCGGTCATAAAGACTCGGTTCCGCTTCCACGATAATCGCTTGCCCTTCGGGAAAAGGTCTTTCTTTTTCCTTATCACGCCCGCACCAGTAGGAAACATATTTCTCTATGTCAGTCGTATTTGTCCAGCGAATTCCGTCCGCTTTTCCTTTTCCGTAAATTGTTCCTGTCGCCCCGGCTCCAATCCCCAGATAGTCGTCCAAAGCCCAGTAGGCGCCGTTGTGACGGCTTTCAAAGCCGGGACGCGCAAAGTTGGATACTTCGTATTGCATAAAGCCTTTTTTTTCCAGCTCGTTGCGGCCAAAGAGCCAGAGAGTATCCGATCTATTCTGGTCGTAAGGAATAAGGCCTCTGTCAATATTTTTCTGAAGCGGAGTTCCTTCCTCAACTGTAAGGGAATAAAAGGAAATATGACTTGCGCCCTTTTCCGAAAGATAATTTATGTCGTGCCTGATGTCTTTTTCCGTCTGGTAGGGGAGACCCGCAATCAGGTCTCCCGACCATGAAAGACTTTCGCCGCCGTCATTCCGCCAGTATTTTTCAAGCAGCCCGACTGATGACTCAATGTCGCTTACCATAGCGTTTCTTCCAATCGCTCCGAGAACCCTGTCATTCATACACTGAACGCCTATGCTCAGCCGATTGACGCCGCCCCTTTTTGCTGTCTCCAGAAGTTCTTCCGTGATAGTTCCTGGATTCATTTCGAGAGTCCACTCGCAGTTTTTAGCAGGCGGGGCGGCTTTCTTAATGGAGGCGCATAGCAGGGCAAGAGAGGCCTGTGGCAAAATGCTCGGTGTTCCGCCTCCTATGTAAATGCTTTTCCATCCCTGCACATTAAAGGCCCGGGCAAAATACTCAAGCTGAGAGACAAGTGCCTCTATATAGTTTGAATTGAATTTTGTCATGCTGAAAAAATCGCAGTAATCGCACTTTTTCTTGCAGAAGGGAATGTGAATATAAAGGGGAATGATATTGGCCATCAGACTGGTTTATACAATCTAATTTTTTGACTTGAACAGATGGAATTCTGTAAAAGGAAAGTAACACAACAGCACCCGTTTTTTTATGTTGTCTCCCTTTATCTTTCCGAAAATGCGCGAGTCTATGCAGGCGAGCCTGTTATCCCCTAGAACAAAATACTCATTTTCACCAAGTGTAATCTTATCAAAATTGCCGCGCACCCCAATCCGCGTATTCCATTCAACCGGCGGAACTGTAATGTCAACGCTGTACGGAATTTGATTCAGCTCAAACTCCGTAAAAAAATGTCTTTCATTTTTTGGCTGAATGTATAGCACAAAGTCCTTCATAAAAATAGTGTCGCCTGGAACGGCAACCGCGCGGCGCATAATGTTTTCTTCCTCCGAAAAGTATCGGAACTTCTGGAAAGTAAGCGCGCGTAAAATACCGTCAGCAGTCCTTTTAAAAAAAGAAAGGTTCTCGCTATTTCCGGAAATAATTACAATCTCGCCGCGCTTTATTTTCTTGCCGAGAGGCGTGGAAAGAACAAAAGTTCCGCTCTTTATATTAGGCTCCATGGAAACAGCCTTTTGCCTTACAGGAGTTATGATTTTTGTCAGCAGAATATTCATTATAACAAAAAAGGCAAGAACAACAAGGACCGCTGTCCTGGTCTGCCTGTTCCGCTGCTGTCTGAGTGAATATGAAATCTCGAAAATCTTTTTGTTCATAAACAGATTGTATCATAAAAAAAAAGCAGTTGCAAGAATAAAAAGAATTCATTATACTGAATTTCATGTGTTGGAAATGCGGATCTTTTCAGGATTTCTCTAAAAGCGTTTACAGGGACTCTGTCTGCCCTGAATGCGGCGCAGACCTTCATTCCTGCCGCGGCTGCTCCTTCTATTCTCCTGGAAGCCACTTTGACTGCCATGAGACTGTCGAGGAAGCTTTTACCGATAAAGAGCGCGCCAACTTCTGCGAGTACTTTAAGGCCGGAATAAATTCAAAATACAAGAGCGCTTCTAAGACCGGAGAAAAATCTGCGTCCGACAAGGCGCGTGATGCCTTTAATTCTCTGTTCGTGTGAGATTTTTTATGTGTGTTGACTTTGCTTTTTTGGACAGCGGCACGGGCGGTATTCCCTACATGCTGGAACTTAAAAAAAAGATGCCGGAGGCAAAATGCCTTTATCTCGGTGATACGGCCAATTTTCCGTACGGAGAAAAGACCCCGGAAAAAATTACAGACTGTGCGGTAGGTGCCGTAAAACTGATAAACCGGTGCTGGCATCCGAAAACGCTTATAGTTGCCTGCAACACGATTTCAGTAACCTCCCTTGCCGACCTTAGAAAGACATTCCCAAAACTTTCGATTGTCGGAACGGTTCCCGCAATAAAACTTGCCGCAAGCGTAACAAAAAACAAGAGAATCGGTTTCCTGGCGACAAACGCCGCCGTGAATAATCCTTACAGCAAAAGGCTCATCTCAGACTTTGCCTCCGACTGCAAGGTCTTCTCACGAGGAGACCCTGACCTCATTGCCTTTATCGAGCACGATTTGTTTACCGCTACGGAAGAAGAAAGGTTGAACGCTGTCCGCCCGGCGGTAGACTATTTTCTTGCTAATGACTGCGACACCATTATTCTGGGCTGCACTCATTTTACCCAGATGGCAGACTATGTAAAGAAGGCGGCCGGTCCAAGCGTTAATGTCGTTGACAGCCGTGAGGGCGTTTCAAACCAGGCGCTGAAAGTCGAGAGCGAGATCTCTTTCCAGCCGGCTCTCGCGCCGCAGGAATGCTCTGCCTCAGAAGCGCTTTTCTCCAACTGGAGCTTTTTTATTACGGCCGCCACTCCGGCCCAGAAAGATGAGTACTTAAAGATGTGCAGCCGTTTTAACATTCCTTACGGCGGAATCATTTCCTGATGTTTTTCCTAAAAAATCTTGTAAAAAAAAGACTTACGGCAAAAAGTCGTAAGTCTTTTTTGCAAAAGGGCAGGAATTTCTATAGCCCGCAACTTTATGTTTGCTGGAGTTGCCTTTAGGCAAACATTTTTTTTCGTTACAGCCTTGCTGCAATCTCGTCAATAAATTCCCATGAATTTACAATTTTCTTTGCCTCTGGCTCTGCAAGTTTCGCGAGGTCGCCTGTCATAACGCCGCTCTCAATTACATCGAGTGTCGCCTTTTCAAGGCGCTTTGCAAAGTCGTCCAGTTCCGGTGTGTCATCTAGCTCAGCGCGTTTTGCGAGCGCTCCGGTCCATGCGAAAATCAGGGCTACCGGATTTGTTGATGTCTTTTCTCCCTTCTGGTAACGGTAGTAGTGCTTTTGAACTGTTCCGTGGCTTGCCTCGTACTCATATTTTCCGTCCGGGCTTACCAAAACGCTTGTCATCATTGCAAGGCTTCCGCAGGCAGAGGCAATCATATCGCTCATAACATCGCCGTCATAATTCTTGCAGGCCCAGAGCATTCCGCCCTCGCTCTTCATAACACGGGCAACGGCATCGTCAATCAGCGTGTAGAAATACTCGATTCCGGCGGCCTCAAACTTTGCCTTAAACTCTGCATCGTAAATCTTCTGGAAAATCTCCTTAAAGTCTCCGTCGTAAGTCTTGCTGATTGTGTCCTTTGTCGCAAACCATACGCTTACCTTCTGGTCAAGAGCATACATAAAGCAGCAGCGGGCAAAAGATTCGATTGACTTGTCCAGATTGTGAATTCCCTGAATAACGCCGGGGCCGGGCATGTCCTTGATGAGCCTGCGGATTTCCTTTCCGTCTTCTCCCGTAAAAACGAGTTCAGCTTTTCCTGCACATGGTGTCTTAATCTCGCAGTTCTTGTAAACATCGCCGTAAGCATGTCTTCCTAAAACAATAGGTTTTTTCCAGCTTTTAACATTAGGATTGATGTTCTTTACAAAAATCGGCGCTCTGAAAACAGTTCCGTCCAGTTCCCCGCGGATAATTCCGTTGGGAGAAGGTGTCAGCTGCTTCAGATTGTATTCCTTTACGCGGGCGGCATTTGAAGTGATGGTCGCGCATTTTACGCCGACTCCAAGACGCTTGATTGCGTCCGCCGCCTCGTATGTAATTTTATCATCTGTGTCATCGCGCTTTTTCAAGCCCAGATCATAGTATTCGGTTTTCAGCTCAACAAAAGGAGTCAAAAGCTTGTCTTTAATTACAGCCCAGAGAACACGGGTCATCTCATCGCCGTCAAGTTCGGCAATGGCATTTTTCATTTGGATTTTATTCATAATAAAAAATTATAGCAATAATTAAGGCTATTTTCAAGATGTTTTTTAATTTTTTGCGGACAGAATTTTTTAAAATTAAAAGTCATTATGACAAAGGCTGAAACACTATGAATCAATAGCTACTTTTCCGCTCAAGCGTAATCAGGGAGCTGTTTGAGCACTCATCGTATTCTTGATCTACAAGTTCCCAGCCGGCTTCAAGCGAGTCCTCCAGCTCCGTAATACAGTCTGAAAAATATTCGTCGTCCATAGAAAGCAGTATGTTTTTAGAAAACAGCATGCCTTCTGTCTGCTTATCATTATTCACCATAATTTTTCCTCCGTTATTAGAAAAAACTAAAAGCATGTCTCTGCCGTAACTATAATGATATCGCAAATCTCTAGAAAAACATTTTATATAAAAAAAAAAAAAATAAATTTATTTTATCATGTTTTTTAAAACAATAAGGATTATTTAATTATTTTTTTATTTTTTTTTTTTTTTTTGCTAAAATGCTTTTCCATGATAGAACGAAATCCAGGCTTTGCCAATTTGACCGCCGGCTATCTTTTTCCCGAAATAGGCCGCCGCAGAAAGGAATTTCAGTCAGCAAACCCGACTGCAAAAATCATCAGCTTAGGTGTAGGGGACACAACCGAGCCTCTGCCGCCCGTTATTTCAAAAGCCATGAGCGATTACTCCCTGGCGCTCGGAACTGCGGAAGGCTATTCCGGTTACGGCGATACGCTGGGTATGGCGGAATTACGCGAAAAAATCGCCTCTGTTTTTTATCCCGGTCTTATCGATAAAAGCGAAGTATTCATTTCGGACGGGGCAAAGTGCGATATTGCCCGCATTCAGACACTCTTTGGCCGCGAAGTGGGGCTTGCGGTTCAGGACCCCAGTTATCCGGTTTATGTGGACGGCTCCGTAATCATAGGAGCGGCAGGAAAAAATAACGGCGAGGGCTATGAGGGAATCACCTATATGCCGTGCACTCCTGAGAACAACTTTTTCCCGGACCTCTCTGTCGTAAAAAAGAATTCCCTTATTTATTTCTGCTGCCCCAACAATCCGACAGGCGTGGCTTCAACAAAAGAGGAACTTTCAAAACTGGTTGACTACGCCCTCAATAATGGCTGCATCATTATTTTTGACGCCGCCTACCGCGAGTTTATCCGTGATCCCTCTCTGCCGAAAACAATCTTCGAGATTGAGGGTGCAAAAAAATGCGCCATAGAAGTGAACTCCTTCTCAAAGCCAGCCGGCTTTACGGGTGTCCGCCTCGGCTGGTCTGTAGTTCCTCAGGACTTAAAGTTCAGTGACGGAACTTCTGTCAACCGTGATTGGAACCGTGTTCTGACAACACTCTTTAACGGAGCCTCAAATGTTGCCCAGGCCGGCGGACTCGCCGCCCTTTCGGAGGAAGGCCTGAAAGAGATGAAGTCCGTAATTGACTATTATCTTGATAACGCCAGAATAATCGAAAAGACTGTCCGCGGTGAGAATTTTAAGAAGGCCGGCGTAAATGTATTCTTTACAGGAAACTCTCCCTACGTCTGGATTCAGTTTCCGGGAAAAAAGAGCTGGGACATTTTTGACCGCATCTTAAAGGAATGTAATGTGGTTGTAACTCCGGGCGCGGGCTTCGGCTCTTCCGGAGAATCCTTTATCCGCATTTCGGCTTTCGGCCACCGCGAGGATGTAGAGACTGCATGTGCCCGTTTATCTGAGTGGAAAATATAAGGGAATCTCTGATTCCACAAAGGGCGGAATTCCGAGGTCATTTTCAGGAAATTCCATGCGCGACGCGTGCAGGAAAAAGCCTCCGAAAGATCTTGGTCTTCCGCCTTCATTTTTCTGGTAGGCGGTGTCTCCCAAAAGCGGATGCCCGTGGAATGCGGACTGCGCCCTTATCTGGTGTTTTTTTCCTGTCAGAATCTCAAAGCGGACAAGCGTGATTTCCCTGCCGTTAAAAGTTCCGTGCTTTACAGGCTCCGCAATAGTTTCCGCACCCTCTTCTTTTAAGGCTGAATTTCCTTTTTCTGTCAGAACTTGAACTGTATGGAATCCGCCGTCTCCGTCCGTCTGCCTTTTTGCGATTTTATCATACCAGACTTCCTTTTTTTCAAGACTCCCCAGAACAATTCCAAAATAGAATTTCTTTATCGAGTGATTCTTTATGTTCCGGGAGAACCATTGCGCGCCGGCGAGTGACTGCGAGACTGCGAGAAGTCCGCTTGTTCCTCTGTCAAGCCTGTGGAGCGGAGCCTGCGTAAAAGAAATTGAATCGGTTTTGCGCCCGGAAAAAAATTCCGCGACCGAGTCCGCTCCCTGAACAGGAATTCCGCGCTGCTTGTCTATTATAAGAAGGTTGCCGTTCTTGAATACATGAGAGAATTTATCCGGAAAGTCTTCTTTGCCGTCTGTGCCGATGTCCTTTCTTTCTTTTGGATCTAGTTTTTCATCTCTTCCGGAACCGGGACTTCTATCGGAACTGTCCGTCATTTTGGATTTTGCTTCTTTGTTTTTGCCGCTGTCTTCAGTTAATAAAAATTCTGCGACGGACAGAACATCTCCCTCGTTTGTGATATAGGACGCGTCCGTCTTTTTTCCGTTGATTTTTAAAAGACCCTTTCTCACCGCGGAGAAAACAGCGGATGCAGGCTTTTCCGCCAGAAGCTTTTTCAGCACTCTGTCAAGTCTTCTGCCCGAGTCATTTTCGCCTAAAATAAAATCTTTCCGCAGCATATTCTTTGCCATATTTTATCGCAATTAGATAAAGTCTACAAGGGGGTGGGAGCACCAAAGA
>CAYFWC010000003.1:15224-47010 GCA_964346805.1 uncultured Treponema sp.
GATTGGTTTCCATTCCTCAAATTCCTTTTTCGGTGCGTGAGCGTCAGCTTCGCTGACGTACTGGTTGCGATAAATGAGCACCAAAGAGATTGGTTTCCATTCCTCAAATTCCTTTTTCGGTGCGTGAGCGTCAGCTTCGCTGGCGTACTTGTTGCGATAAAAGTAAAAAAGTTATATTATTGTCCGATAATAATATTAAGGAAAAAAATATGAGGCTTACTTTTGCAGAAATCTATATAAAGAATCTTGAGCACAACATCAAGTCAATAAAAAATTTTATAAAACCCGGCGTAAAAATGTGCGTCTCCGTAAAGGCTGACGGTTACGGGCACGGTGCGGTTCTTACAGCAAAGACCGCCGTAAAATGCGGGGCGGATTTTCTTGCCGTCGCCACAATTCCCGAGGGCGTTGAACTGCGCGAGGCCGGAATCAAAAAGCCTGTCCTTGTCTTGAGCCTTTGCGCCCCGGACGAAATGGCTGATCTTGTGCGCTACAACCTTACGCCTTTTGTGGGAGACGCTGACTACATTGATCTTATAGAAAAGGCCGCGAAAAAATATTCAGAGAAAAAATTCTCTGTTCATCTGGCCGTTGATACAGGCATGGGACGGGTAGGCTGTCTCAGTAGCGAGGCGGCCGTTCTCGCAAGAAAAATCAGTTCATCAAAATTCTTACGGCTTGGCGGAATGTGCACCCATTTTGCCAGCGCCGACGGGAATTCAAAAGAAGACCGCAGGTACGCAAAGTCTCAGTTTGAAAACTTTATGTCCGCCGTAAATTCCGTAAGGGCCGAGGGCATTGACCCGGGAATCCTTCACTCGTCAAGCAGCGCTGCCCTTATGGACAAACCCGAATGGCAGTTGGATATGGTAAGACCCGGAATTATTGTCTACGGCTACTATCCCGACAAAATCACGGAAAAATATCTAAAGGCAAAAAAGACTCCTCTTAACTTAAAGCCTGTAATGGCTCTTGTTACTGGTTTGTCCGCAATCCGGCACTTTGAAAAGGGCAAGTCCGTTTCCTACGGTTATACTTGGACTTCCGCACGGGCAACGGAAATAGGCGTTCTTCCGATAGGATACGCTGACGGCCTTTTGCGAGCCAATGCCGGAACTCTAAAGGTTGCGGTCGGGGGAAAGGCATATCCTGTCCGCGGGCGCATATGCATGGATCAGTGCATGGTGGATCTGGGTGCCTCATGCAGGAATGTAAGGCGCTATGATCGTGCGGTGATTTTCGGACCGGAAGAAAGCGGAGCACTTCAGACTGCCGACGACATCGCAAATGCTACAGGAACCATTTCTTATGAAGTGCTTACATGTATTTCAAAAAGAGTTCAGAGGATTGTCGTAAAATAATCAGGCTCCGGCCGCCAGAACCAGAATCGCACGGCCGGCAATCATTGCCAGCGCGGAAAGAATGATGCTGACCGCATAGAATATAATTGCGGCGGTTTTCTTCATTGAATAGAAGCGTGAGAAGAGAGTGTCCATGATTGTAAAGATAATTGATGTTGCCGCGAAAAAAAACAGGGTGATTGAAATAAAAATAAGCGACTTTAAAATCATAATCTGGCTGGAGTCTAAGAACTCCTGATAATTTCCGGCCCCGTATAAAAGCGTTAGAGACACAAAGAGAAAAAAAGAAAAGAGTGTCATGCGGAAAAATATTTTCTGCAAAAGATAGACAAGAGGAGCCATCTGTAGTTTTTTTAGTCTTGGTTTTCGAATCATCAGTTAATATAATAGCGGATTTTCTGTGAAAATACAATCTCTTGAATTTTTTTCTTTTCTATGCAATAATATTATCTCGAGGGGTCTATTTTGAAAAAACGCACTTCTTTTCTTATGTGCCTTATTATATTTTTGGGAGCGGCCGGTTTTGTTTTTTACCAGGGCTGGACACAATTTAAAGTTCCTCGGGATTCCGTCGGAATTGTCGTTTCAAAAACGGGCGGCATTGCCTTTGATAAGCCTGTAACCCACGATAAATTTTCCTGGAACTGGGAATTCCTTTTGCCCACGAATGCCGAGCTGAAAATCTTTTCCGTTAAGCCCTGTTCTTTTGATAAGACCGCAAAAGGTATTCTTCCGAGCGGTGAGGAATACTCACGGGTTTATGACGGACAGGCTTCTTTTGCCTATGAGCTGGGCTTTTCTCTTGTGCTGAAGGCCGGAACGGAGCAGATTGCCTTTCTGCTGAAAAATCAGGAGATTCGGACTCAGGAGGACTTGGAGAAAGTTCTTGACAGAAACGCAGGAATCCTTGCGAATCTTGCCGCGCAAAAAGTCCTCGACGGCGCGATCTCAAAAAGAGTTACTTCTTTTGACGGCGCGCAGGATACCGCTAAAAAAGCCGCAGGCGGGGCGGCCGCCTCACTAAAAGATAAATTTACCTTGGAAGATATGGTTCTTACCAAGTATTCCGTTCCCGACATAGACTTATATAACTCGGCGGCGGCTTCTTATGCGGACTTCATCAAGTCACTGAAGGAAAACGCGGCGCTTGCCGCCCAGCGAGAAGCGGAGGAAAGTTCCCGTTTTAAGATGACGATTCAGAAGATGGAAACACTGGGAGAGACTCTGAAAAAATATCCTGAGTTGTCGGACATTCTGAAAAATTCCGACAACATAAATAAAACTCTGGAGACTATTGACTCACTAAGGTAGACTATGAAAAAACTTTACGCTGTTCGTGGAGCCGTTTTTGCGGAAAACACTGAAGAATCGATTAAAGAAAAAACATGCAGACTTTTTAACGAGGTTGTGGAAAAAAATTCCGTTCTGAGTGAGGATATTGTCTCGCTCCATTTTACGATTACCAGTGATTTGGATGAATTGAATCCCGCAACGGCCCTGAGGCTCGGGGAAACAAAAATAGATGTGTCGCAGATTCCTCTTTTTTGCAGTCAGGAGGCTTACATTAAGGGCGGCAGACCAAAGGTTATCAGGTTGATGCTTACGGCTTATCTTGAGAATAAGCCCGAGCATATTTATATTGACGGCGCCCAGATTATGCGCCCGGATTTTTCAAGCAAATGAATATTTGGATGGTCTCTAGAGAATACGCCGGAATAGCCGAGGCTGGCGGCGTAAAGAATGTTGTGTGCTCCCTGTCTGAGGCCCTGGTCAGAACGGGGAACAGTGTTACTTGCTTTCTGCCTTTTTACGGCTGCGTGAACAGCCAGGTTTTAAGCGTCTTTAAGCAGTATGAATATGAAACTACGGTTTTTTCCGCCGGAGCAAACTATTCAGTCTCTTATTCCTCTGGTTTTCTGAACGGCGTAAGAATTGTGCTGGTGGGCGCTGAATGCTTTTATGAAAAGCAGAATGTCTACACTTATAATGCGGAGGACAAGGCTCATTTTCCTGAATGCAGGATAGGCGAGGGGTATTCCGACCAGCACCTTATGAACAGTATTTTTGAGAAGGCGATTTTTGCATACGGTGACGAGATTTTTACCCAGAAAGATGCACCTGACATTGTTCACTGCCACGACGCCTGCACGGCCGCCCTGCCTGCGATTACGGAATTCTTTAAACGCAATTCATTTGAGAATACAAAGTTTGTGGTTACAATCCACAATGCCGGCCCGTGTTATCACCACGAATTCAAGAATATAGAGGAGGCTGCCTTTTACACCAATCTTCCGAACTCGATTCTTGCCGGCGCTCTTAACGGAAATCGTGTGGAGCCGTATCTTCTGGCTTCCGCGACGGCAACGCTTACGACTGTTTCACCGGACTACGCGGCGGAACTCTGCGACCCGGCCACTGCTAATACGGACGGACTGGCTCCGATTTTCGCGGAAAGGCGGATAAAGATTTTCGGTATTACAAACGGAATCGATATCTGCCGCTATACGCCGGAAGATACAGGTATTTCACGGCTTCCCTATGCCTTTAGTCCCGAAGAGGGGCTTTTGGACGGTAAATACATGTGCCGCAGTTATTTTATTGAGAATGTGGGCGGCAAAGACTCGCCTGAGCTTTCAGTTCTGCCCAGAAGCGGTTTTCTTGACGAAAACGGAAGGGTTTATTTCTGCTATCACGGACGCCTTGTCCGGCAGAAGGGAATTTATGTTCTGCTGGAGGCGGCGCAGGAAGTTCTGGATAAAATTCCTGAGGCCCGCATTATCATAAACGGGCAGGGTGAGGAAGAACTCAGAGACATGTGCTCGGCGTTCGCGCGGAAAAATCCCGGTCGTGTTTGCTTTTTCTACGGCTACGAAAAGTCATTCAGCCGTCTGTTTACAGCCGTTGCGGATTTTGCTCTTTTGCCCAGTGAATTTGAGCCTTGCGGAACGGAAGACTACATCGCCCAGATTTACGGAACTGTTCCTGTGGCTCATGCGACAGGCGGACTAAACAAGATTCTGGACAAAAAGACAGGCTTTTTGTATAAGCCCAATTCAGCGGCGGTTTTAAGCGGGCTTATGATACAACTGTCAAAAAAGAAACTTGAGGATGCCCGTGCTTTTGATGTTATTGTCCGGAATGCGGCCCGCTGTCTGCGTGAGAATTATACCTGGGAAATCGTTGCGAAAAATAAATATCAAAAGTTATACGAAAATTCCTTGCAGGGGTATTGAATCTTTTTTGACAATGTGATATATTCTATTGCATTGTCAAACAGTTAATGTTTGCAGTATTTCGGGCTATAGCGCAGCTGGTTAGCGTGCTTGTCTGGGGGGCAAGAGGTCTCGGATTCGAATTCCGATAGCCCGACAAAAAGGCGGTTTGGTTTTTCCAATCCGCCTTTTTTTTATGCCAAATTATTGCAATATCTGAGTTTTTTTGATATAATGTTACAATGTTTTATGAATTGAAAAAAACACTGAGCGAAGTATTCTCCAATCCTGTTTTTCAGGCATGTATATTCAGTTGGTTTTCAGCGCAGTTCATAAAAACAATAATCAGTCTTTTTGCGGGCAGAATCCATTCTCTGAAAAGTCTTATGGAATCCCTTGTTTGGCGGACGGGCGGCTTTCCGTCCAGTCATACTTCCCTGGTTACGACGCTTACTACCTGCGTCGGATTTCATTCCGGCCTGTCAAGCGATATATTCATTCTCTCTTTCTGCTTCCTCATGGTAACCATTCGCGATGCTCTGGGTGTCAGACGGGCCAGCGGAATTCAGGCTAAGAAACTCAATGAGCTTGGCAGGGAATTGTCCGAGCAGGAAATGATTAATTACAAGCCTGTAAAGGAAATACAGGGACACAGCCCCATGGAAGTTGTTTTCGGCGCCATTTTGGGATTATCCATCGGACTGGGGTTCGCGGTTTTATAAAGATGAATTTAGTAAGAAAAATCGCCGCACCGGCTCTTGCAGCCCTCATTATTTTTTTTCTTTTCATATTTTTAAGAAAGTCACCGGCTTCAAAATTATGGAAGGGGTATACTATGCTCTGCGTTCCGGTAGAAACAGATGAGAGACTTGTAAACAATGTTCTGACAGAAGAAAAATGCGGAGAATATCTTGCCCTTGAGAACCAGAGGCTTTTGAACGCCGGAACTCTTATGCCTTTTGATGATTTTGATTCCACGGATTCATATATAGAAAGACGCAGTCTGTATTTCTTTGACCGGGAAGGCTCTTCCCGCATTTATTATATTCCGGACTCAAAGAAGAGCAGCGGTCAAAAGGCCGCGGCTCTTTTGCAGAATGTATATCATATTGACGCGAGGCTTGGAAGTCTGGCTTCTTTTCCCTGGGTTCCGGCTTTTGTATGTCTTGCGGTCTTTTTCTGTCTTTTTGCCGGCGCTGATAATAAGAGTGTTTTTGCGGGGGCGTCTTTCCCTGCGATTTTGTATATTGCCTGCAATCCCTTTTATCCTGCGGCCGCGGCGGTATGCTTTGAGCTTTACGCTTTTTTTCTCGCGCAAAGAATATGGCGCCGGCGCGGAGCGTGTGATGCCCTGCTGCATAACCCCTATATGCTGATTTTTACGGCAGCCTCTCTTTTGATTTCTTTTTGCGCCGGATTAAGATGCGGTTTTTTGTATGTGCTGAATCTTGCCGCGGCTCTTTGCCTGCTGGCCGCTCTTTTTAACCTTGAATTGAATGCCGAGAGGAAATTACGCTTTCTGCCTCTTCCTATCAGGAGTGCGAAAAGAATGCGCCTGATAAATTCAAGAAGTGTCCGAAATCTTTTGTTTTGCAGCGGCGGCCTGTTTATTCTTGTGGTTTTCTTTTTTTCCCCGTCATCAATCAGTTCTTTCGGTGCGTCCGGGGGCTTGTTTTTTCCTGCTCCTACGGAGTATAATGGAACAACCGGTTCTTTTCCTACTTTGGAGGATTTTTTTGTGTGGAGATGGAATTCTGTAACGATGCCTTACAGGTCCTGCAATGAAATTCAGAATCCCGTTCCGAAAGACGGGGAAATGGTGGCTTTTTCACATTATGAAAAAACTCCTTCGGGAATAAAGGAGAGGAGGGAGACTTTGTTCACTTACGGAGGCGACTTTAAGAAAGAGGTCCTGGACTCCCTGAACAAGACTGACTACGGCGCGATAGAAAAACTGTGGGAACGGCAGGAAGGACGCTTTTCCGTAGTATATTCTTCCGGCGGTGGTCAGGAAACCGGCGGCGCGGGAAAACTTGCACTGCTTTTCTCTCTGCTGCTTTCTCTGGGATTTGCGTTATATTATATTTTTATTATAAAACGGTGAAGTTATGGCTCCAGAAATTGTATTAAATAAAAAGGACATTGTTCATTCTGTAACAACTGCATTCTTACCCCGCTCCGTTCTGATACCTTTGTGTCAGGAGAACAAGGTATTTTGTAATCCTGTTGTTAAGGAGGGGGATTCCGTTGAGGAAGGACAGGTGGTCGCAGAGGATTCTGCCGGAACTACGGATTCTGCAAAAATACATTCTCCCATTCCGGGATATGTTACCGGTGTAAAGAAATGCGCATATCCTAACGGTAAATATGGAGAAGCCGTTGAAATTCGACTGGCAGGTAAATTCTCACACATAGGAAAAAACCAGCATTCATTTGACTGGAAGAGTTGGGGCTCTTCCTCACTGCTCAACAGAATCAGTGCGCTTGGCGTAATAAATACTTTTTCAATGCGGGAGGGGCATTCTCTCTGCGCGGAGATAAAGGAACTGAAAGATTTTTCTTCCGCCCGGGTTTTTGTCCGTCTTTACGATGAGGATCTTTCCTGCCAGACAGACTTTGTTCTGGCCCGCTCGCAGTTTGAGAAAATTCTGAAAGGCGTTGATATTATTTCCGAAATAATTCAGCCCAGGGAAATTGTTTTTGCCTATGCAAAAAACGACAGGGATATGCAGATGAAACTTTCCGCCCTTTCTCATGACGAGACCCTTGCCGCTAATCGGGCCCTGCTTCCTGTAAGTGTTAAGAAATATCCTTTTGCCACAAAGTCCGATATTGTTCTGCGGTATAGGAAATTCTTCAAGATTTCGGAAAGTGAAAAGTCTGTGATTGACAATTCTCTTTTTATTGATGCGGAAACCCTTTCCATACTGGCGGATACGCTGGTTTTTAATGTTCCTGTTGAACGCGTGAATGTTTATGTTTCCGGAGACTGTCTCAAATCCAGCGCAGTCCTGAAAGTATGTGTTGGAACAAGTTTTAGAAGTATTGCGCAGCAATTGGGAATTGAGCCCAGACGCATAGGAAAAATCGTTGTGAATGGGTTTATAAACGGTTTTTCGGTTTCCTCTATGGATACGCCTGTTACAAAATACATAAAATCCATTGCATTTATTTCCAGGGGGGATATTGCCGATTATGCGACAGCCCTTTGCCTTGGATGCGGAAAATGTCGGGCGTCATGCCCTGCTCATATTTATCCGGACATAATTTACGGTCATCTGATTAATTCAATCAAGGTGCCGCAGAGTTTTATCCGCTCAAGCCTCTTGTGCATTGAGTGCGGTGTATGTAATACGGTTTGTCCTACAAAACTGCCGCTTTCTCAAGTAATAAAATTATTAAAGGAAAAACAAAATGCCGCAAAATAAAGATTGCTATAATAAAATTTCAGTCGCTCCCTTTCTGACTTTTACAAAGTCTGTGGCGCTAAGAATGCTTTTTATCTGGGCGACTCTTGTTCCGCAGCTTGCCTTATTGCTTGTTACAAAAAGTTATTCTTCTCTTCTGATTGTTATGTGCTCTGTTCTTGGAGTCGCGGCAAGCCAGGCGGACTCTTTTATCCGAGTGGAGAATATAAGATTCTCAATAATATATTCTTTGCTGCTAGGAACTCTAATAGGTTTTTTCCTGCCGCCTGAATATCCGCCGGCAAGCGTCTTCTTTATCACATTTATTTTCATGTTTGTGTCTAAAAGCATATTCGGCGGTTTCGCTGTGTCATGGATTAATCCGGCTGTTCTCACTCTTGCCTGCGCATGGTTTATAGGTCATTTTAATTTTGGCGGTTTCCAGATTTTAGGAAGTGATTTGCTCTCAAAAAATCCATCACTTAATCTTACAGATGCGGCCATGCTGACAAACGGTATTGACGAGAAGATTACACTTTTTTTAAATGACACAACATTCAGTCTCTTTAATGTTTCTATTCCTAACGGATATGTCTCGCTTTTCTGGGACAGCCATGCCGCGATTCCGGCCTTCAGATTTAACTTTCTGACACTGACAGCCTCTGTTTTTCTAATTGCATTTGAGCTTAGAAATGCTGTGGTTCCGTTTGTATATTTACTAATCTATTCTCTTTTAGTCCGTTTTATCTCTCCTTTCCTTACAGGGGCTATGAATTTTTCCGGTGATATTCTGCTGGCTCTTCTTTCCAGCGGAACTTTATTCTCTGTTTTCTATATGTTACAGTGGCCGGGCACAATTCCCTATACAAGATGCGGAAAAATATTTTACGGAATTGCGGGCGGTTTTTTTGCCTTTATTTTCTGCGGAACGGGAACTTCCCCTGTTGGAGCTGTAATGACACTTTTCTTTATGAACCTTGTGTCTCCCGCAATACAGGCGGCCGAGAATAACGCAATCCGAAAAAGGCTTTCTGTTCTGCTTGACTCAAAATTAGGAGAAAAGGTAAATGACTGACGCTACAAAAAAATCTCTCATACAGTCCGGTTTTTTTACGGGCATTATACTGGCACTGTTCTTAATACTTTCGCTTTTTACTGTTCTGAGCCGCAGTAATTGGGAGAGAGGGCTGCGTTCCGCAGTTGAGGATGTCTTTACCGATGATGACTTTAGGGTCGGCGATATGGTAAAGATTGATTCCGCATTTTCTGTAAGCGGTGCTGTTTTTGAGCTTGATTCGAACAAAACACGCAGCAAGAATTATGCGCTTATTCTCAGAATTACAGGTTATTACGGGCCGCTTCCCGCCGTCTTTATTTATCAGGACGGAAAGGTTTCTTTTAAGGGAATTGCCTATTTCAAGAATTCCGTATCACGCGAATTTGATAAAAATGAATTTGACGCACAGATTTCCTATTGGACGGCCAGGGCAAAGGATATTATAGAACTTGCCGCAAAGGCGGAGGCAAAAAAATGAAAAAAAACTTGTACTTTCTTTTTATAGCGGCTTCGTTCGCTCTCCTGGCCTGTGCGCCCGGCAGACTCGCATACGGGCTGCCTCTTATTGTGGAGCTGAATCTTCTTGTATTGTGCGGAACTGCCTTTGCAAATCTTTTGAGAAATACGGAACTCGGAAATCTGCGGAAAATACTGACACTTTCCTTTATTGTTTTTCTGACAATTCTATACAAGCAGCTGCTGATTCTTATTTCTCCGGTTATCGCCCTTACGCTTAGTTTTGTGCTTTATATTCCGGCGGTCTCGGTCTTTCTGATTGGAAGTCTTTTCTCACAGCCGGCGCAAGGCATTTCAAAGAATTTTTTGGCAAGCGTAAATTTTTCCGCCTTTGCCTTTGTTTTCTTTTTTCTAAGAGATGTTCTGGGCTACGGAACAATTTCTCTGCCCGTTTATAACGGAATCACGGAGTATTATTTGTTTGACTCATATAAGACTGCATTCTTGAACTTCTTTGCCACGACTCCGGGAGCGCTTCTGATTCTGGTTTTGTGCATGGCGGGGCTTTTATCTGTTCAAAATCATATGAATATCATTGAGAGGGCTGGGGAATCAGAATGAAAATACTCAATATCTTTTTATTTTACATATTGTTTTGCTCTGCGGTATTAGTCTACGGAGTTGGGACTCTGCAGAGCGCGGAGTCAAGCCTGTCGCGGAAAAAAATTCTGCTTCCTGCCGTCAAGGCCTTTATCTGCGTAATCGCAACTGTGACTCTTACTTTTCTGTTAAATTCTCTTTTACTTTCTTCTCTAGGACTTACAGAAATTTATCCCTTGGCAGCCCTCTTGATTTTTATTGCATTTGGAACATTCTTTGAGATTATTCTGGAAATTACAGCAAAAAAATCTGCGGCTGAATTTGCGGTTTCATATCTTACGGTTCTCCTTGCATTGAATGAGGGCTCTTCTTTGATCGAGTCCATTGCGGTCAGCGCCGGCTGCCTTTTGTCATATTATCTTCTGGTTCCCGTCCTTTTTTCTTTTATACGAAAAATGGGGGAGGCGAAAAATACGGATTCTTTCAAGCAAAAGACTTCCGTCTTTCTTTGTATGATGATTCTGATGTTTGCGCTTTACGCGCTTAATATTTCATGGATTAATGTGAGCGTTGTAAGATGATATTAGAAATATTTTTGGCAATTCTTTTTTTAATCTTGGTTACCCTTTTGGTTTTCTTTATCGTGAATATTTTTCTGCCTGCGGTGAAAGGGCAGCTTGTAAAAAATTCTGACTATATTTTTGCTCCGATTGAAAAAAAATACATTTTCAGAAATGTCGACGGCAATGTAACGACTTCCGATAACCGGGCCGTTGTTCTCTGCCAGATGCAAAAGGAGCCGAAAAAACTCCGCATGAATTATAACGGAATAAAAAGTTGCGCCCTCTTTGCGGAGACATTTGGTACTCTGACGGAAGAAAACCAGGACTGCATCGGTTTCGGCGACTGTGCAGCTGTCTGTCCGCAAGAGGCAATTCAGATTGTAAACGGAACTGCCGTTGTTACTAAAAACTGCTGCGGCTGCGGAACCTGTGTTTTAACCTGTCCTAAGAGGCTTATCTCGCTTTTTCCTAAGGAACAAAAGTCAGTACAATACAAAAATGACGTAAATAATATGCATATTATTGAAATTCCTGAAAAAAAAGGCTTTAAATTTTGGCAAAGTTGGTATACAATATTAGGCGAATAGATAAAATATGTCTAAATTGAAGTTATGCTTGAAATATTCAGGCAGCACAAGTGAATTTCAGGATGACTCTTCTTATCAGGCGGCTTATAAAAATATTTACAAGCCCTTGGGCGCATTGCTTTTTGCCCATCCTGAATTGAAATTCTCCTTTTATTTTATTGGTCCCCAGCTTGAGCTTTTTAAAAAAAATAATCCTGAATTTCTGGACTTAATAAAAAATTTAATCTCAAGAAAACAGGTCGAGATTATTGGCGGCGGTTTTTATAATCCTGTCTTCCCGCTTATTTTTCCTGCAGACCGTGTCGCGCAAATTGAAAAACTAAGTCTCTCAATACGGCAGTATTTTGGAAAGAGGCCCCGCGGAATAAAGCTTTTCGGCGACTGTTGGGACCCCAGCCTTGTCTCTACCTTTGATGCCAGTAACATTGAATATGTCTTGCTGGACGGGAGTCTTCTGCCTCCTGCCCGTCAGATTTTAGTTCCAATCGTAATGAATAATCTGGGTAAGACTACGATTTTTCTTCCGTCCTATACAGAAATGCTTCCAAAGTCAGGTGAGGACGCCAAGAAATATACCGATCGCCTGGCCAAGATCTTTGATTCTATTCAGAAGACAGACTCCGGAAACGAGGCTGGAGACAGAACTGCCGCAATTTCATTTGACAGCAAGACTATAGGCGCGCTGCTTGACGCAAAATTCAGCGGAGATTTTCTTGACCTTGTCGCCGCTTCCGATAAGCTTTCTCTTGAGCTTCCGTATAACTCAATAAAAAGCAGCGATGTGTTTTTGCCGGCTTTTGTTCATGCGGGAATTGATCATAAAATCGCCCGCTGGTGCTTTGAGCCGTACGAGCCTGTGGAACTTACGGACAGTTATCCTGTAAATATTTACGATTATCTTCAGATTTACAAGACAAGCCATTCTCTGTTTGACAGGATGATGTATGTCTCGATGCTTGTAAACCAGTGCCACGGCGACAAAATGCGTAAAAATGCCGCGCGTGAAAAACTGCTTGCATCCCAGTCCGGGACAGCCTATGTTTCCCGTTCTTCCAGCGAGCTTTCAACCTTTACGGAACGACAGAACGCCTATAGAAATTTGACCGAGGCAGAGAAGCTTGTCAGGGAGTCTTCCGGCTTTAAGGAGTCTGTCACAAGTTATGACTATAACGGAGACGGTTTTAAGGAATATGTCTGCCGGCTTGAGAAATGCAATGTCTGCATCGGTCCTTACGGGGGCTCAATTTTTGAGCTCGATGTGATGCAGTCCGGCGGAAACTATGCCGACAACATCAGCCGCATAAAAAAATATGACGGTGTTGATGACAATTATTACCGTGGAATTTTTGTTGACCACCTTTTTGAAGATGAGGAGGCGAAAAAATACTGCAAGGGAGACTTGTGCCGCAACGGGCTGTTTTCTGCCAAGCGTTACAATGAGACTGCATTTTCCGGTCCTCGTCAGGAAATTCACCTTGAGACAAGAACAAATTTTTCCACGCTGAACCAGCCGATTTTATTAAAAAAGAATTATATTGTAAAGTCAAACGGAATCAGCGTTCAGTATATCTTAAAAAATGAAGGGCCTATAGCGGTAAAGGGAAAGTTTGCCGTTGAGTCAAATTTTGCTGAACTCAACCTGCTCAATCCTAACTACAAGCCCTATAACATTGAGGTTGTTTCAGGAACAGAAATCGTGAGCGGTTTTTCTACCGAACCCTGCTGTAAATCTGTAAGGGACGGCCTTATTCAAAAGGCGTCGGCGATACAGATTTCCGACTGCAATTCAAATGTTTCCTTTATGTTTACGCCTAACGAAGAGGCTGGCGTAACTTTCTTCCCCGTAACTTTTAAGCGCCGAAATATGGATACGGATATAGTCCAGAATGAGAGCCGCACTTTTGTAGCCGCCTTTATCTGGGATGTGGACCTTGCCGCCGCCATGGAAGTTGAGAAAACAATCAGTCTTACAATAACTTATACGCGAAAACACAAGAAATAGGCTGCCGTCAAAGCGCCTGAAAACCTCTGTAATTGCGCCTTCAGACTTAATTTTTTCCTTAATTTTGTTTTTTATTTTCCGATAATAGAAGTATCAGGAGAATAAAAGATGATTCGTGGTTGGTATACAGGCGCTTCCGGAATGGTTGCCCAGCAGAACAGACTTGATGCAATTTCTAACAATCTTGCCAATGTTGATACGGCAGGGTTCAAGCGTGATGTGACTGTCTCAAAGTCTTTTAGCGAGCTTCTTATCCGTCGCAAGGATTTTGACGGCGTTTATACAATTCCGGAAGGTTCTGCCGATGCGGCTCCTGTTATGGGAAAATTAGGACTTGGTGTTGAGACAAACGAAAACTATACCGACTTTGCGGAAGGCTCTCTAAAAAATACCAGCCAGTCAACGGACTTTGCACTGCACGGAAAAGGCTTTTTTGTTGTAAAAACACCTCAGGGAAACCGCTATACACGCAACGGAAACTTCTATATCGGAAAGGAAGGCATTCTGGAGACAAAGGACGGCTATCCGGTTTTAGGCGAGAACGGAATAATTCATCTTTCGGACGATAAATTCAAGGTGAATGATGACGGAATGATTTACACTGCCGACAACCGGCAGGTTGACCGCTTCCTGGCGGTCCGCTTTGACAACGAGCGTTATCTGAAGAAGGCCGGAAACTCTTTCTATACAGAAAATGAAATTTCTGGACCGGCCCATATTGCGGAAGGCTCCGAGCGTCCTCAGTTTATACAGTCGTTTACAGAAACCAGCAATGTTAATGTCGTTAACGAAATGGTCCGTATGATTGAAGTGAACCGCGCCTATGAGGCCAATCAAAAGACAATTCAGAGCGAAGACAGCATGATGAGCACTTTGTGGAACCGCGCGGCTGCCAGAGCAAGATAAAGGTAAAAGGGGAAAAATAAATGGTTAGATCTTTATGGACAGCAGCTACAGGAATGAACGGCCAGCAGGCAAACATTGATGCGATTTCGCACAACCTTTCAAATGTAAATACAACAGGCTACAAGCAGCAGAGAGCCGAGTTTGAGGATTTGATTTATCAGAATCTCAAGCTTTCCGGAACTCCCGCCACTGAAGATACTGTTACACCTGTGGGAATCCAGCAGGGCGCCGGCGTAAAACTGGCGGCAACCCAGCGTGTGTTCAGTCAGGGCTCGCTTCAGGCAACCGGCGTTGATACCGACCTTGCAATTGTGGGTGACGGTTTTATGAGAGTTCAGCAGTATGACGGTTCTTACGCCTACACCAGAGACGGCGCTCTTAAAGTTGACATGACCGGCCAGCTGGTTACCAGCGAGGGACTCCGTGTCATGCCGGAAATTATTCTTCCTGAGGGGTTTGACATTCATACTCTTACAATCAGTGATACAGGCCGCGTCTCAGTAAAGGTAAACGGCAATACGACACCTACAGAAGTGGGGCAGCTTGAACTCTACCGTTTTCCAAATGCAGTCGGTTTAAAAGCTATGGGGGACTCTTTGTACAAGGTGACACCGGCTTCCGGAAACGCCATCGCAGACCGGCCAGGTGTTGACGGAATGGGTATTGTAAAGCATAAGATGCTTGAAATGTCAAATGTCAGTGTTGTGAACGAAATGGTTCAGATGATTGTGGCACAGAGAGCCTACGAGTATAACTCAAAGGCAATTCAGACTTCCGACAGCATGCTGAGCACTGCCGCAAACTTAAAGAGATAGTAATTTATAAGGTAAGGTGATTTTATGACTGGTATCGATAAACTTGGATCTTTTACAGGCGCCACAATGATGATGGAAAACGCAGTTCAGTGTTCTGAATCTTCCCAATTTTCCGATATGGTCAAAAAACTTCAGAAAGGCAGTTCTGCCGATATGTCTCATGTTTCAAGCGAAATGCTTGCAAAGGACGGCAGGCTGAACGGCGACCCGAAGACTGGATTTGATAATACCTTTACAAGAGAGGCGGACAAGCAGGCGTCTGTGACAGGAGCCGCCGCCAACCAGGCCGCCGTTCATTCCTCAAATAAGAGAATAGACAAGACCTCAAAACTCTATGAGAAATCGCTTGAGATGGAATCATTTTTTGTAAAAATGATGGTTGACTCAATGCGTAAGACTGTCGTTTCCGGCACCAAGCACGATTTTGCGCACTCAATGTATCAGGATATGATGTATGACGAGTATACAACCGCTCTTACAAAGAATGCCGGCTTCGGTATTGCAGATCAGATTTATCTTGAACTCAGCAAGTAAGAAAGAAACAAGTCTCTGATAAATCATATTTGGAATTTAAAATAAAAAATCGCGGCCGTCTGATGACCACGATTTTTTTTTTGCCATTAGGAGCATCTCATTATGCCTATGAGACTTCCCGCAAGAGCCGCGATTGTTACAATATATATCCAGACAGGAAGGCTTCCGTCTCCGCTATCCTTATTTTTTTTACTGACGGCATGTTTCTTATGAAAGAAAAAATGTCCCTTGTTCCTTACGGCGTCAATTCTGGCCTGCTCAAGAGTCTTGAAATTTCCCGCAATACCGGGCTGGCCTTTTCCGCCGTAACCGCAGACAGGACAGCCGTTTGCGAATAAGAGAGATGAACCTGTTTTTCCGCAGACAGGACAGCGGACAGAAGAAAAAAAGCGGCCGCATTTATTGCAAAAACGCGCATTCTGCGCTACTTCCGCACCGCAATTCTCACAAAAAAATTTTGCCTGCTTAGCCATCTTTTTAGTCCTTATGAAAGTTTTAATTCAATCGCCTTTCCGTTTAAAAGAAGGGTTGCACTCACTGTCTTGTAGATTTTGTTTTTGCCTAAAACAGCTCTTTCTATGATATCTCCGGCCTTCAGATTTTCCGCAGATGCTGATATGTCCGGTACAAATTCTATTTTTTTTCCGTTGAATGCCTTTACGCTGCCTGTAACCAGTCTGCCGTTTCTCGGATTCTTAAAGATAAATTCAATCTTAGGACCGCTTTCCTCAATTGCAGACATTCCTTTCGCATTTAAATATTTTTTTAATTCTGAAAGTCCGTCCTCTTCTACAGAAGAAATCATACCGAAAACGCACAGCGCCCGCGCCTTGTCTTTTTCGTCGTTTGAGAGCGGTCTGGAATTGTACAGAAGAACTTTTGGAATGATTCCGCTGATGCCGCTTTTTGTAAACTGGATAAAGGTTTTCCAGTGGCGGGGATATTCGGCGGTGGATATGAATACAAGATCCGGCGCGATTTCCTCAACATTGTCCAGCGCCTTTAAAAGATAGCGGTAGACAATAATCTCGTATCCGCAGTTTTTAATTACAGGTGAGACAGCATTTATTATGGAATCGTCTTCGGTGATTATTAAGGCTTTCATTCTGTTCCCAGGTTGTTTACACCGTAGCCGTAGATTCTCCAGATTCCGTCTCGCTGGCGTACATAATAAATATATTCTTTTTTCTCATAAAAATTCTTGTATTTAAACCATTCGTGCACCGTAACAGTTCCCTCTGTCTGGGAATAGTTTGTTCTCATAATCTCAAAGCGGTCGGGCACCGCCACAATGTCTGTCTCAATCGTGTCTGAGATTAACGCTGCCTTGTAGTCGGCAATCATTTTGTCTCCGTCCTCCGCGCTGGAGGCTGTGTACTTACTGCGGCGGAGCGGATCGCTTTTTAGCATTTCCTCCAGGTCAATATAAAGGAAGAACTGATCCCACAGTGATTTTTGTCTCGCGACGATTGTCTGTTCTACGACCTTGTCCGGGCTGATTTGCTCAGGCTGAAGAATCTGTGCGGTGCCGGCCGCAACGGGTATAAAGGTTGACGAGGCGGCGGAAGGAGTAGGGCGCACTTCCAGAGTCAGTCTGTTTGACTTTAACTCGATGTATTTTGACTTGTATAATTCCGGATAAAAAGAAAGCTCAATGTAATAAACGCTTGGCTCGTTAAAGTTCAGGAAATCTTTTGCGTTCTCTACAAAAGAATATTCCTCACCTGTCTCCAATGAAATCTCTCTGAAGTAAACCACCTGATTTGTAGTTCTCTTACGAATGAGTTCATTTGTCTGCTCCAGCTGTGTGTTCCTTACGGTAAATGCCGCAAAGTCCGTGCTGAACATTCTGTCGTCAGCAAGCTTAAAGCGCAGTGTTTCCGGTCCGTTATTCTTTATCGTAACATGAACGTATATAGGATTGTCTTTTGCAGCCCCTGGATAATACATTGTACGGTCAAAGAATTTTATTGAAACGCTCGCACTTTTATAGTCGTCCCGGGCCTTTAAAAATTCATTTTGCGCCCAAAAACTATGGCAACAAATTAGTAAAACTGATATAATTAAAAAGTGAGCTTTTTTCATTTAAACTCCTATATACTTAAATTATCGGAATTTTCTTATGCTTTCATTAGATAATATAGTAAACACTAAACTAAAAAAATGGCAAGACCTTGATGCGGCTTTACGCTCACTTTCTTTGCCCGAATCAATGCCTGCGAATATTGAGGGTGTTTCTGGCTCTCTGTGCACCTTCTTTTTCAGTAACTATGTCGCGGAAGAAATCTCAAAAAAAATCCGTTCCGCCCGCTACGGCACCAGCGAGGCGGACGCCGCCTCGCTGGATTTTTTAATCGTTGTTCCCTCTGAAAAAGACTCCCTTGATGTCTTGCAGGACTTACACTCTATTATGGGAGAAGCCGATATTTTTTCATTCCCCTGGTGGGGAATGATTCCATACAGGGCGGCGTCCAAGGGATCGGCGGTTTTCGGCGAGAGAGCCGCATTTTTATCGCAACTGGTTTACCGCAATTTTTCTCCTCTTAACACCAGGCCGCGTATTTTTATCGCAACTCTCCGCTCGCTTTTGTCGCCGGTTCCGGGACCGGAATACATAAAGTCTCTGTGCTGGACTCTTGCAAGGGGGCAGACCATAGACACAGAGGAACTCAGCCGGCGTTTGTCTGAGGCCGGATATCTGCGTGTTCCCCGCGCAAGCATGAGCGGCGAATTCACACTCCGCGGAGAAGTGCTCGACATAATCATGCCCGCTTGCGATAAAGGCTTCCGCATAACCTTTGACTTTGACCAAATAGAAAAGATTAAGACTTTTGACGTTGAAACCCAGTCAACGGAAAAGGAAATTCAGAATATACTAATATTTCCTATGAAAGAAGTCCTCTTTGACGACGGAATGATTAAAAAACTCCGTGAAAAAACCGCTGAATACGATGCAAAATGTATAAAAAAAGATACAACTTCAGATATTTTCGAGGCAGAGGAGGGGGCCGCATTCCTGCCTTTTACGGAAAAGGCGAGAAAACTTCTGGATGAAAGACTCGAGGAGATAGAACTTACAGGGGTCGCCGAGGGAGAGGAACTGCTTTATCCGCTTCTCTTCCGGTCAAATCTGCTTGACTACCTTTCGGAGTCCTCCACAGTCTTTTACTATGACTACGACAGGGAAAGAAATTCCAGGGAGTCCCTTGTCCGTGAGTGGACTGCCATGTACCGCAAGGGACGGGTGGAGGAGCCGCTTCTTCCTGTATCGATGATGCTCTATGACTTTGAGGAGATTTCTTCAGGGCATAAAAAGTCTGTCATGTTTCGTTCTCTGCATACGGAGACGAATGAGCCTTCATCACAAAATGGCACGGCCGCAGCCACGGAGGGAAATTTCCTCGTGTTGAACGCCGAGCCGTCCCGCTCCTTTTTCGGAAACATAAATTATTTAAAGGAGCAGCTTGAAAACCTGCAGAAAGACGGTTTTGACATTTTTATCTATACCGACAACAAAAACCAGTCCCTGCGCATTGAGGAAATTCTTGACGCCTATGTTCATCCTGAAAACCCTGACCTTAAGCCTGTAATACTCATTCCCACGGCAATAACCGCCGGCTTCAGTGTTCCCGACATAAAACTTCTGGTAATCCAGGAGAACGAGATTTTCGGGCGGCGCAAGCATCTTCCAAAATCAATTCACTCCGCAAAGTCTGTTCCGATTGACACTTTTGTGGAGCTCAATCCGGGGGACTATGTTGTCCATGTTAATTACGGAATCGGTATTTTCAAGGGAATAGAACGCATAAAGAATTCCTCCTGCGAGCGAGACTATATTAAGCTGGAGTACGCCGATGAGGACTTTGCCTTTGTCCCGATTGAGCAGGCAAACCTTGTCCAGCGCTACATCGGCAGCGAGGGCGAGCATCCGAGGATTGACCGCATAGGAGGCAAGGCCTGGGAAAACAGAAAGAACAGGGTTAAGCAGGCGGTCGAGGAACTTGCCCAGAAACTCATTGACCTGTATTCCAGACGGAAAACATCTAAGGGCTTTGCCTTTCCAAAGGACACGGAATGGCAGACTGCCTTTGAGGCGGCCTTTCCTTACGAGGATACCGCCGACCAGATTACGGTTACAAAAGAAATAAAAGAGGATATGGAAAAGCCCGTTCCCATGGACCGCCTTGTCTGCGGAGATGTCGGATACGGAAAGACGGAGATAGCCATGAGGGCGGCCTTTAAGGCTGTCCTTGGCGGAAAGCAGGTGGCGTTTTTAGCCCCGACGACAATTCTCGCCGAGCAGCACTACGAGACCTGCATGGAGCGCTTTAAGAATTTTCCCGTGACCATCGCGATGCTCTCGCGCTTTGTAACCCCGGCCGAGCAGAAAAAAGTTCTCTCAAGGCTTGAGAGCGGCGGTGTGGACATTATAGTCGGAACTCACAGGATTATACAGAAGGATGTGAAGTTCAAGAACCTGGGACTTATGATTATAGACGAGGAACAGCGCTTCGGAGTAAAGGACAAGGAGCGCCTCAAGGTTATGAAGAATAATATTGACGCCCTTGCGATGAGCGCGACTCCTATTCCCCGGACGCTGCACATGTCCTTCCTAAAAATACGCGACATGAGTCTTCTGACAACGCCGCCGCAGAGCCGCCGGCCGATTGAGACTGTAATAGATCCGTATAACGAGGACCGTGTTGCAAAGGCAATCCGGGCTGAAGTTGACCGGGGAGGTCAGGTATTCTACCTTCACAACAGAGTTGAGACACTTGAAGAGACACGCCTTAAACTTGAGCGCATCGTTCCTGAGATGCTGATTGATACGGCGCACGGTCAAATGACCAGCGAGCAGCTGGACGACATTTTCAGGCGCTTTAAGAACGGCGGTTTCCATGTTCTTGTGGCTACGACCATCATCGAAAACGGAATAGACATTCCCAATGTAAACACGATTATCATTGACCGTGCCGATATGTACGGAGTCTCGCAGCTCTACCAGTTGCGCGGCCGTGTCGGAAGAAGCGACCGCAAGGCCTACGCCTATCTCTTTTATCCGAAAGGCAAGGTGCTCAGCGAAATCGCCATGAAGCGACTTCAGGTTATAAGCGACTTTACGGAACTGGGTTCAGGCTTTAAGATTGCGATGAAGGATATGGAAATCCGCGGCGCAGGAAATCTTTTGGGCCGTGACCAGTCGGGCAATGTTTATTCCGTTGGTTTTGACATGTATCTCCGTCTTCTCAACGAGGCGGTTGACCGTCTTACAGCCCAGAAGGAATATATTCCCCAGAGCGAAGTTCTTCTCGAACTTGAATACACTGGCTTCATACCGGAGAATTATGTCAGGAACCAGCAGACCAAAATGGAAATCTACAAAAAGATTGCGGGCATCATAAGCCGCGGTGAACTTGAAAAAGTCTACAACGAGCTGAACGACCGTTTCGGACCCGTGCCGGAAGAAGTCGCCAGCCTGCTTACTCTGGCGGAAATCCGCATAATCGCCTCACAGCTCTTCATCACAAGCATAAGGGAAAAGGCAGGTGTCGCCCGCGTGGAATTTGGAAAGGTGAGCAGCATCAACATCGACAAGCTCATGAGACTGATAAAAGATAATCCCGGAACCGTAAAACTGGATCCGGCAAAGCCGAATATGATTCTTCTTCAGACAGGAAAAATCGGTCTTAAGGAAAAGGGCGCCTTTATGTCCGAGATGCTTGAGCGGCTTGCGTAAATATTCCGGGTGCGCTATTATCAGATGCTATCAGATATTGCGAGGTGACAGGCATGTGGATGATATTTGCAATTCTTTCCGCCGTTTTTGCGGCATTGACTTCGATTCTGGCAAAGGTCGGAATTGAGGGTGTTCCCTCAAATCTTGCCACGGGAATCAGAACTGTTGTCGTAGTCCTTATGGCATGGCTTATGGTTTTTGTTACAAAACAGCAGTCGGGTCTTTCAGAAATCACAAGGCGCAGCTGGATTTTCCTGATCCTCTCGGGTCTTGCGACCGGCGGCTCATGGCTCTGCTATTACAAGGCATTGCAGTTGGGGGACGCGTCAAAGGTTGTTCCCGTTGACAAAATGAGCGTCGTGCTGACTCTTGTCATGGCCTTTGTTTTTCTTCACGAGACATTTACATGGAAGTCCGCCGCGGGCTCTCTTTTAATTGCGGCCGGAACTCTTTTTATGGTCTTGTAAAGAATGTAAAGAATCAGTGTAAAAAAACAAAGGGCGGAAAAAAGTCCCCGTAAGCCAAGAAGCGGCGGAGGGGACTTTTCTTTTTTTTGCGGTGAATTCCCGCAGGAGAATATAAATTTTACTTCCTATAATGTATATTCTGTCTACCAAAGTTATCTTCCGGCCCTGTTTTCGCCTCAAAAAAAGTACTTTTCCACTTGAGATTTATGTATTAATCTGTTATACTGACTGCATGAAAAAAATTACTACTATTGCAACTTTAACTCTTGCAGCCTTGTTTCTGTTTTCCGCTCTTTCTTGTGAATCTACCGGGCAAGTGGCTATTTCGGATAAGAATGCTGACAATGCTTCGCTTTCCCGCGAGGATGAAAAGAATTCAGCGTCCGCCGCCTCCGATAACAGAACTGCCAAAATTCAGGTTAAAAAAATCCTTCAGGACATAAAGATTACCGTAGTTTCTTCTCCGAAGGAAACTGTCAAAGGAAAGAATTTTGCCTCCCCGTACAAGATTCTCGTTACAAACACGGAGGATTCTCCGTATTCCTCCCTGAAGATTACTGCTGAATATCCTTCAGACCGCACGGGCGACACTCTTTCGTATGCAAAGCAGACCATTGTTACAGGAGAGGACGGAACAGCTGTTTTTACGCCTCCCGTTCCCGCTTTTTCCGTAAACTCCAGCGTTTCTTTTTATCCAGAGGTATCATCTTCGGATCCGGAGCTTATGCGCCTGTGCACCAAGGTTGCCGGAAGCGCTCCGTGGAAGGTAAGAACCAACCTTAGCACATATACAGGAATTCTTGTCTCAATTCTTGACTACCGGCAGAACGGCAGTATGAATCTCGGAACAGGCGCCCAGCCCTCAACTCAGGCACTGACAAACTTTTTGTGGCGCAACCGCCTTATGGGCGCTCAGAACGCGGACTTCCACAATTCTGTTGATGCCGATGATCCTGTAAGAATCCGCAACGATGCCTTAAAGCAGTTGAACGGAAACAGTTTGTTCCATTATGTGGTTTACGGCCGTGTAAAATATGCCGGCGAAATTGTCAAAGATGCGGACGGCTATTATTCAGTTACTTTTACAGGCGACCTTGGCGCTATAGAAATAAAGACGGGAAAGGTTCTTCTAAAAGCATCAAAAACGGTAACTGTAAGGGACAAAAGTGAGTGGAAGCTTATCAGTGCCGCCCAGCAGGAAATGGCACGGCTTTTTGGTGAGGAAGTTCTTTACGCTCTTTAAGGGCATATAATTTGGGGGAAAAATGATTTACACAGATACCCGTGACAAATCGGTTAAGGTAAGTTTTAAGACAGCCGTGGTCAACGGAATGAATTCTGCCACAGGCGGATTATATATTCCAGTTGAATTTCCTAAACTTGACATGAACGCATTGAGCGAAAATCCGGACTTTATCCAGACCGCCCTCGCAATGGCAAGACCCTATACCGACGGCGAGATTCCGGAAAAGGATCTGGAGGCGCTGATTAGGGACGCCTACCCTTTTGAGCCTAAACTTGTCAGAATTGACGAGCAGACATATGTGCTGGAACTTTTTCACGGTCCTACCTGCGCCTTTAAGGATTTTGGCGCCCGTTTTATGGCGCGCGCTATGTCTTACTTTAACCGCGGAGAAAACGGCAAGCTCCATATTCTCGTGGCGACTTCCGGTGATACAGGAAGCGCCGTCGGTTCCGCCTTTCATAATGTTGAGGGACTTGATGTGACGATACTTTATCCCGAGGGAAAAATTTCTCCGCTGCAGGAAAAGCAGCTTTCAACCTTTACCGGAAATGTCCGCGCCCTGAAGGTTTCGGGGACTTTTGACGACTGCCAGAAGCTTGTGAAGACCGCCTTCACCGACAAGGATCTGCGCGAGAAATTCAGACTGAGTTCGGCAAACTCAATCAATATCAGCCGCCTCCTGCCACAGGGTTTCTACTATATGTATTCCGCTATGGTTGCAAAACAGGAGAATCCCTCAAAAGATATAATCTTTACTGTTCCGAGCGGAAACTTCGGAAACCTTACATCAGGCCTTATTGCCCGTGAGATGGGCGCTCCTGTAAAGGGCTTTGTCGCAGCCACAAATTCCAACCGAACGATTCCGGACTGGATTGCGACCGGCAAATACAATGCCCGTCCGTCTGTAGAGACATTTGCAAACGCAATGGATGTAGGCGCTCCCTCAAACTATGAGCGCATAGCCAGCATGTATTCTCTGGAACAGGTCCGCCATCTGTTTGCCTCTTACTGGCTTGATAACGACGGTATCATCAAGGCTGTCGGTGAATGCAAGAAAGAAACGGGCTATATGATTGACCCGCACGGAGCTGTCGCCTACCGCGCATGGGAAGACATAAAGAACGGTGCTCTGGACAATATTTCCGCCGGAATCGACATCGCTAAACCCGGAATCACACCCAATGCGCCTGACTGGGCAAAAGACGTTAAGAATTCCATGGGTATAATTCTGGAGACGGCGGATCCCGCAAAATTCTCGGCCGTTGTAAAAGAAGCGACCGGAAGCGAGCCCGTGATTCCGGAGCGTCTGCAAAAGCTTATGACTCTGCCCGACCGTGCCATTCCGATGAAGAATGACTACAGTCTCTTTAAGCAGTGGCTCTGCGACAACCTTTAATTTTTGGCACAGCCCGGGAGTCTGTGCCTTTGATTTTACAGATTAGCGGATTGTGCGTCAGTTGAATCTTTGAGCGGCGAAGCGTGTCTTCGCCGCCTTCTTTTTTTCGGCTTTCCTTCGCCGCCCTCTTCTTTGCAGACGGAACTTCCGACTTTAGGAAGCTTTATGTTTACACCGAGATCACGCAACGCGGCTCTGATGGCGTACTCAAGTTCTGTACGCTGGGGATTTATCGGAAGTACAAAACGACGGCATTCAGCCCAAGTCTTCAGGTAAAGTTCTCCGGCGGCGGACTTACCGGCTATTTCCTTTTTCCAGTCGGTAAGCGTCATGATAAAATCTTTTATAAGGAATTCAAGTTTTTTTCCAAGTCTGGCGTCTTTTTCAATAACATTCAGTGCATCAAGTTTTTTAAGGTTTTCGAGATAAGACTTTTCAAATTTCTTGTCGTTGAACATAAATTCCGTGGCGGCCGGCTGGAGATACATATAAAGGTCTGTGTCCAAAGCCTCGCGTACTATGTCAAAGGCATGGCCTGAATTTATAATCTTGAGCATCTCTTCCGTAAGGCGCGACGGTGAAACAGGAGATAAAAGCGGTGCGCTTTTCCTTATTTTATGGCGCAGAGTCCAACTCATCGTGCAGCCCGTTGTGGCGGAATACTTTACGGCGCGCAGCATTCTTACAGGGTCCTCAACAAAAATGCGCTCCAACGGAATTACCGGACGCAAAAGCCCCTTTCGTATGTCACGGACACCGCCGACATAGTCAATAACCTGCTGCAGGAGCGGATCATAGTAAAGGGCGTTAAGCGTAAAGTCACGGCGCATAACGTCTTCGTCCATAGAACCGAAGTCGTTTCCTATAGAGCCTTCCGCAGTCGATCGGAAGGTGCTTACCTCAAAAATTTTCGGCCCGAAGAATACATGGACAAGCCTGAACCGGCGTCCGATAATACGTGAATTGCGAAAAATCCGCTTTATTTTTGAGGGGGTTGCGTCAGTAACGATATCGAAGTCTTTAGGCGTGTTGCCTACAATCAAATCACGGACAGCACCTCCCACTATATAGGCGGTGTATCCGCTTTCCTTTAGTCTTCTTATAATCCCGATTGCGTCTGAGTCTATTTTCTCAAAAGGTATTTTATGTTCGTCTTTTGTCCAAATGACAGCCTTTTTTACAGGGCTGCCATTCTTGTCTTTTCCGTAGCGATACAACACAATGGTATAATTCTAACAGAAAAATGGGCCTTAGTCAAGCGAGGTGTCTGTTGATCCAGTCCATTGTATCCGCGATTACCGTGTCTGCATCAACTTCGTTAAAAATCTCATGGCGGTCTTCTGGCCATTCTTTTATCGAAACATCTGCCATTCCGTTTGAAATATATGTGTTGCAGAGTTTTTTGATTGTCTTGCCGTATCCGCCTACAGGGTCCCTGGAACCGTAAGTCATGTAAACGGGAAGTGTCTGCGGAATCTGTCTCATGGATTTTGCTGAATGGATTTTGCAAAGTCCTCCGACAAGTTCACAGAAGAATTCCGCGGAGGGCGTAAAACCGCACCATTTGTCCGAGTCATACATCTGGACATTCAACTGGTTGCGGCTGAGCCAGTCATATTTAGACTTTGAGCGCGGTTTTATTCCCTTGTTGTAAGAACCGAATGTCAGCAGTGAATCCATCGATGCCTTATGTCTTTTTCCAAACAGCAGGGCGTTCAGACTGAACACAAACTTTGCGAATCTCGTCTGGACCTGTCTGGGGCCGGCTGTTCCGGAAAGAACCACGCCGTCAACCAGGTCCCCGTTTTTTTCCATAAAATACTGGGAAATCATTGAGCCGAAAGAATGTCCGACAAGAAAAATTTTTTTCTGGGGATAGTCTGCTTTTAGGTTCAGAATAACCTCTTCCAAATCGCTTTCAACCTTATCAAAGCCGTTCTTGTCAGCCAGATAGCCAAAGTCGCCGTTTCCCTCTGATTTTGCCTTGTGGGCTGTTTTTCCATGTCCGCGGTGATCGTGGGCACTGACAACAAAACCATTTTCCGCAAATATTGAACCCAGCCTGTCATAACGCATACAGTGTTCCGCCATACCGTGACTTATCTGAATAAGCCCTTTTATTTCTCCGTCGGGAATCCATCGCATTACATTGACTTCAGTTCCGTCTTTCATAGTCTGATAAAAAGTATTTGTTGTCATAATTGAAACTCCAAAAAATATATGATAGAATAACTTACAATGAATTGTATTAATATTATAACACAGAAAATGATTTTTGGGGGAAAATGTTTGGCAAAAAACAATGGAAAAAATGTTTTTATCCCTTTTTCCCTGCCTGATGAGTCGCTGAATATCCAAATTGTCCAGTCAAAAAGAGACTATGAGGAAGGTAAAATTCAGGAGATTGTGAAGCCTTCCCCCCACAGGGTCGAGCCTGCCTGCCCTCTTTACGGACGCTGCGGCGGCTGCAATATGATGCATATAGATTCAGCCTATCAGATTGAGCTGAAAAAGCAGATTTTACAGGACATTTTTGACCGGGCCGGAATAAAAATTCCAGCCGTTGAGACTGTTTCAGGTTCGCCTCTCGGCTACAGAAACCGATTCCAGCTTCATGACGGCGGCCTCGAGGAGCGCGGTACCAACCACATAATCCCCATAAACAAGTGCCTTGTCGCAAACGAGGCGATCAATTCCTTTTTCGCCTCCACTCCAATGGAAGAGCGTCCTAAGGGACGGACACAGATTTTCGCCTCGCAGAAGGCAGAACCGGAAATCTCCATAGCCCCCGACGGCGAGGCAGAGTCAGGTCAGAAAGAGATTGTTTCCCGCAAAAAAATGAGTTCAAAGCAGAAGAAAAAAGCCGGAAAGCATTTCATCAAACCGCGCTTTGAGGGAATTTCAAGCGACAGGCAGTGCCCTATTCAGATCGAGTTGTGCGGAAAAAAGATTTTCTTTGACGCGCAGGGCTTTTTCCAGTCCAACATTGAGGTTCTGGAAAAGACAATACCCCATATTACAGAAGGGCTTTCCGGCCGCCTGGTTCTTGACATGTATTCTGGAGCGGGAACTTTTTCAGTCTTTTTGGCTCAGGCTTTTGACAAAGTGATTATGGTCGAGCATAACCGCGGGGCTATGGTTTTTGCAGAGCAGAATATGACCGGCGCAGACCATGAAAGTTACGGAATAAGCGGAGCCGACTTTGTAAAGAACAATGTCCGGGGAATTACAGACAGACTCGGTGACTTTGACGCGGTTGTGGTGGATCCGCCCAGAAGCGGAATGGAGCGCGAGGTTCTTGACTGGCTTTGCAGGAGCAAGATTCCCGCGGTAAGATACCTTTCATGCAATCCGAGCACACAGGCCCGTGATATTGAGCGCCTTACCCAGAGCGGATACGAGATTGATAAAATCTGGCTTCTGGATTTTTATCCCCAGACCAGTCACATAGAAACATTGTTAAGTTGTATACTAAAGTAGACATTTTAAGGGCGGGAGTGAGGTTTATGCGAAAATTAACCCTTTTATTTTTGATTTTTTCTATTCATATTCGCACCTTTTTCGGTGAAACCGTTATGACGGATCTGGACTTGTCCTCCATGCCATACACATGGCTGTCAGTTCTGAGCGGAAAATCCCTCGCCTCTCCTGTCCGTACATCTTACGGCTGGGCGAACCTTACGGACGGAAAGATGATTACAGCCTTTACAGAGTCAGGCAAGGTTCTCTGGCAGAAAGGGCTTCCCTCCCAGCCCCTGCCGCTTTTGTCCGCTAGTTCCGGGGATTTTGTCTGCGCGGCGCTTAAAAACAAAAGGCTCTGCCTCTTGAATCCCAGCGGTGTCCTTTTGTGGCAAAAGCCAGTCGGCTTTGAGGTAAAAGAGCCTCCTTTTTTTGGCCGGGACGGGAGAATCTTTGTCTTTGGCCGGGAACGGGCGGCCTGTTTCGGTGTTAACGGTATCCAGAAATGGTCCGTGCAGACAGACGAGGCTGACAGCCTTCTTCCGCCGTCAGAGCTGGAGGACGGTTCTTTCCTGCTTTTTTTACAGGAACGGCGGGACGGAAAGTCAGTCGCCCTGCGGCTTTCTCCTTTTGGAAAGGTTCTGGAAAAGATTATTTTTGCGGGAGACATAAGAGCCTCCGCCTCTTTGGAAACCGGTGTAGTACTGGTATTTTCTGACGGCACGCTCGGAATGTGCTCGATAGACCGGACTACAGGACAGGCGGTTTCAAAATGGGTGATGAAAGATCTTTGCCTCCGTGGCAGTGTCCTCCTCGAGCCTCTTGACTCATACAGAATTGCTTTGGCTGATGCGCCGGCGCAGGGAACAAGGATTTCTGTCGTAAACACAAAAGTTCCGGCCGTGGAAGATTCATTCTCCGCCGGCGGGATTACGGCTCCTGTCCGCCTCTCAAATTCTTCGGACGGTCTTTTTATTTCTGACGGAACCTTCGCGGAAGTCTACAGCCAGTCAGGAAACCGTATACGCGGAGTCAAGTTTCCCCCCAAGGCAAAGGAATGTAACTGGAATTACTTTGAATACGGAAAAAAGAGCGGAACTCTGGTATTCACAGCAAAGAATTGGACTGTAACCGGCTGGAAGATTCTGAAGGGAGAAGACAAAAAGGCAAAGGCTGTCTCCAGATCCAAAAAGGACTACAATGTTTTTTATGAGAGCGTATCACAGGACCATAAGCGCGTAAGTTCCGCTCCTAATGTCTCCCGGAAGGAAATTCTCGAAAAAGGCGGTTACGGAGACAGCGAGCGTGAGTACTTTTTTGACGCCGATTTTATTATGAAAGAATATTTTAATTCAAAGATGAGGCAGAAGTCCTATGGCGGAAACATCGCCGACCTCTCCTCAAGTTATGATGATGATTTTTTTACCTTCGATATCTCGCAGGAGACCGCTGTCATTTCCATGCTCCACCTCTTCGGCCAGGAGAATGCCCAAAAGATACTGGGTAAGATTCTTTCTGTCGAGCAGGACGAAACCGTTCTTATTCAGGCCCTAAAATCTGTCCAGCAGTGCGGCTACGATCCAGGTCTTTCCGTTATGAGCGCCCTTGAGCAGATTATAAAGAATGCCTCGCCAAGGCAGGGCGTATTGCTGGACGAATGCTGCGCTGCCCTGTATTCTGTATGCCGCTTTATGGGGCGCCCCGCCCTTTACAAAAAAGGACTGAGGATTATTTCAAATCTCTTTCTGCCGCAGTATCCTTCGACAACAAAAGATTCCGCAAGAAAAATTTATGAAAAACTTGCAGAATTAGATATGTAGTGTTATAATTAAAGATATTGAATATTGTAATTGAATTGAGGTGAACATGAAAAAATTAGGAGCAGGAGTCGCCGCATTGGTTTTTGCGGCCGCAACGATTTTTGCCGCCGCTGAGGTTGACGAAAGCGAGTTGAAGTCTGTAAACCAGACGATTGAGTTTGAAAACTACACCGGTCCTCATTCCCGTATTGATACTCTTGAGGCTATCAAGAAAATCGGAAGTGACTTGGGAAAAGTTGTTGCCCAGGAGCCGGAGAAACCCCAGTTTGTCGGCTCTGCGGCGAAATATTATGTAATCCATGCAATAGATCCTTCCGAAAAAGGAAAGCTGGACGCCGACATTCTGATTTTGGGCCCCAACGCGGAGGTTGACCATATAAGAAATCTCCGCCACATTATCGCGTCCTATTTGAGCGCCGCCTACGGCTACTCCGAGGCCGACGGAAGCACAATCGCCACATTTGTTACGGTTTACAATGCTGTTTACCGCAAGAACCTTGATTCATTCACCGCAAAATACAAGGGTGTTGTCGTAAACAATCTTTCCGCTGAAAAATGCGGTCTCTCTACAAAATATTCCGAATGGCCCGGCGCCTCGCAGATTGTCATTCCTGTCTCTGATGTTTCCGGCGGGCTAAGTACTGTTGACACAAGTGTAATCAGCGACAAGGGCGTGGTTGACTCCATGCAGGAGGACAAGGACAAGAACCTCGACGACCGCAAGCAGATGGTTGACATAAAGGAGCGCGAGGCCGAAAAGGCAAGCCAGAAGGCGCAGGAATCCCAGAAAAAGGCCACTGAAAAGCAGAATCAGGCTACAGAAGAAAAGAAAAAGGTAGAAGAAAAGAAACAGGAGACAAAGAAGGCCGAGCAGAAGGCTGAGGAAACAAAGAAAGCTGCCGAGGCGAATCCAAATGATAAGAAAGCCAGGGAGGAGGCCCAGGCTGCACAGAAAGAAGCCGAGACTGCAAAAGCTGAGGAAAAGGCTCAGGAGCAGAAGGCTGAGGAAAAGCAGAAAGAGGCTGACGAGGCAAAGCAGGAGGCCGAGCAGCAGCAGGCAACGGCTGACAAAAAGCAGACAGAAGCCCAGAATGAGCGCAAGGAAATAGCAAAGGACCAGCAGAAAGTAGAAGAGGAAAAACGCGCCGAAGAAAAGGCCCCCTCTGTTTACGGTCTCCGCCTGGTAAACTCAGCCAGTCTTGCCTCTCAGATCGTAAAGGTAAACACAGACACCGGAATTATTATGGAAGAATCTCCTGTTAAGGTTGTCAAGGGACGCACCATGTATCCTGCAAACGGAGGTTTTATCGCTGTAGCCGGCGAGAACAAGGGAAAGGCCGCCGTTAAGCTTGTGATTATTGACGAGGAGACTCTGGAGATTACAAAGGAATCGGAAGAGACACTGACAGACAATTCTGTTCTTTTGGCGGACGGAAACGCATATCTTGTTGTGATTAAGGAAAAGGCCGGTGCATTTGTCGGAAAGTATGACGGGGATTTGAATCTGGTCAAGAAAAGCCCGGTTCCGATTAATCCGGACTCTCCGATTATCAAGACAAGCGCAGGCTATATGGTAACAGACTTGGCTGGAAATCCTCTTATTCTTGATGCAGACGGCCTTACCGTTACTGTAAAACGCGCCGTCGGTGCCGCAGTAAATACGGGAAAAGCGGCATCGTCCGCAAACGAGCGTTAGCCTTCTCCGCCTTCATCCCGGTTTTCAAACTTGGTGTATGAAGGCAGGTAGGTAAGCGCAACCTCTCCCGTAGGACCGTTGCGCTGCTTGGCCACGATAAGTTTCGCCTCCTGCGCCGGCTCCTCGCTTTTGAGTCGTTCACGGTGCAGGAACATTACTACATCGGCATCCTGTTCTATAGAGCCGGAGCCGCGCAGCTGGGCCAGATTAGGCTCGTTTCCCTCCGCGTCACGGGCTACCTGACAGAGGGCCACAATAGGAATTCCAAGTTCTCGTGCAAGCGCCTTGAGCGACTTTGAGACCTCGCTCTGGGCCTCAAAGACTTTTGCGTTGATATTTTCCACACCGATTAATCCGATATAGTCAATGAAAATAATTTTTACTCCCTTGTCAATTACAAGGCGGCGGGCCAGGGCCCGTAAGTCCAAAAGCTGCATGTTAGGCTGGTCAACGATATACAGGGGG
>CAYFWC010000003.1:47020-129691 GCA_964346805.1 uncultured Treponema sp.
AAATACGCCCCGCCGCATCCTGAAGTTTCTGGAAGTCGCTCATGCTGAGCATACCGTTTCTTAGTTTTCCGCCGGAAACACGCGATTCCTGACTTAAAAGACGCTGTCCAATCATCTGGTAGGACATTTCCAGGGAGAAAAATCCGCAGGAAATATTCTTCTCAACTGTAATATACTGCATCATGGACAGTGCCATGGCTGTTTTTCCGATTGAAGGACGCGCGCCCAGAATTATAAGTTCCTCGTTCTGAAAACCGCTGGTCATTGAGTCAAGCCGTCCGATTCCGCACGGGATTCCTGTGTAGGCGTCCTTTTTATTGTAGCGCTCCTCAATAAGATTGAGTGTCTCTCCTATCAGTTTGCTGGCCTCATGAACCTGAACAGTTTCATTTCTTTCCGACAGACTGAAAATCTTTCTTTCGGCCTCTTCAAGAATATGACGGCTCTCGCGGCTTGCGTCAAATGAGGTGGCCTTGATTTCCTCAGACATTTTGATTAAATCGCGGCGGGTTGCAAGGTCAAGAACTATTTTTGCATAATACTCAACATTTGCGCTGGTCGGAACAGTGTCCGTCAAGGCTGCGATGTAGGCCGCCCCGCCCGCCTCCGGAAGCTTTCCCTCTTTGCTAAGCTCATTTATGAGACTCAGTGTGTCCCCGTGAACATTCTGACTGAACAGGGAAATCATAGCCCTGTAAATCAACTGGTTCTGATATGAGAAAAACCGCTCGGGATCCAGAATGGTCCTGACTTCGCTTACGGCGCTCCAATCAAGCAGCATTGCTCCCAAAACAGCCTGCTCGGCTTCCAGATTGTGAGGCGGAACCTTGTCCTTTAGTCCCTGGTATTCCACAAATTTTCCCCCGGTTTTATACAAGTTTTGAACATGTTTTACACAGGCTGCCCAAGGCCTTTAAATACAACAAAAGCGGCAAGCCAGTAAAGGCCTGTCGCTTTTTATAAAGACAACTGCAAAAAATTAGTTGGCTTCTTCAGCCGTTTTTTCCTCGGCGGGAACTTCAGCTGATTCATCTGCCTTTACCTCAGCCTTTTTCTCCGCACGGGGTTTGCGCTCCTGTTTTGCGGAAGCCTCGTCAACCTGACCCTTTACTTCGAGGTGCATTTCTGCAACTGCATTCTCGTAAAGTTTTACGCTGAATTTGAAGTGGCCTGTGTTCTTGATTGCAACGCCGGGAATCTCGATGCGCTTGCGCTCAAATTCGAAGCCTTCTTTTGCGAGGAGGTCAACGACTGTCTGTGCGCTTACAGCACCGTAAAGCTTACCGTTTGCAGATGCCGGAACTGTGATAGAAAGAGCCAGTGCCTCGAGTTTTTCCTTGTCGCTGCGTGCGTTTGCGCGCTTCTGCTCTTTGCAGGCCTCAATCTCAGACTTGCGGCCTTCGAAAATCTGTACTGTTTCCGGTGTGTACGGAAGAGCCAGGCTGCGGGGGAAAAGATAGTTACGGGCATATCCGTTGGCGACTACTTTTACATCTCCCTCTTCACCAAGGTGGTTTACGTCTTTGTTAAGAATTACTTTCATAAAAAATACCTCAAGCTCCTATTGAATTTTATTTTTAGCGGGCGTCACCAGGAGTCGGATCGTCCGCCTTTTTTAACTTAGTCCGCTACGAAAGGAAGCAGGCAGATGTTGCGAGCGCGCTTGATTGCGGCCGCGAGCTCACGCTGGTGCTTTGCACAGGTTCCTGTTATGCGGCGGGGAAGAATCTTACCGCGCTCTGTTGTGTAACGGCGGAGCGCGTCCGCATCCTTGTAATCAATCTTTGTCTTGTTCTTGCAGAAACGGCATTCCTTTTTGTGGAAAGAGAACTTTCCTTTTGCTCCGCGACGGCCCTCACCGTCACGTCCGGCTTCTGCAATGTTCTTGTCGTTTACCTGAACATCAACGTCTTTATTTTCTACAGTTTCTACTGTTTCGTCTGACATAATTGTCTCCTATAATTTTTTAGAAGGGAATATCCTCTGGAAATCCGCCGTCATCAGGTGTGTACGGAATATCATTTACCGGGCCGCCTGACTGAGGACGAGGCTGGAATCTCGGTGCACCACCCGCGTCGGCCGTACTGCCGGCGCCGTCACCCTTTCCGCCTAAAAGCTGAACAGTGTTGGCCTGAATTACCACTCTGCTGTTAGTCTTTCCGTCCTTTTCCCAGCGATCCTGTTTTAGATAGCCGTCCACAGCAATCTGCTTGCCCCTCTGAAGAAAAGGCTTAAGATTCTCAGCTGTCTTTCCCCAAATTGTTATATCAAAGTAAGATACTTCGTCGCTCCAAGATCCGTCCGCACCCTTGCGGCTGCGGTTTACAGCTATACTCACATTGGCACGGGCCGTTCCGTTAGGAAGATAAGCGAAAGAACGCTCGTCAGTTCCTAAATCACGGGTAAGACGGCCAATGAGCACAACATGATTCAAGTCTGTCATAAAAACCTCCGGATTCCGACTTTAATTACTTTGACTCTTCGATAAGAACGAACATGAATTTGAGCAAATCATTGTTCAACTTAAACTGCTCTGAAATTTCTGCGATTTTTGCAGGATTGGCATTGACATTCATCAAGATGAAACGGCCTTTCTTCTGCTTTTTAACTTCGTAGGTCAAATCACGGTCACCGAAAGGCTCTTCCTTTTCAATCTCCGCTCCAAACTGTGAAAGGACTGCGTGAACACCGTCAGTTCCCTTCTTGACACGCTCTTCATCCAAGGGGAAGATGGTCATAAGCTCATACTTTCTCATAAAAACTCCTTATGGTGTTTGCAGGGCGCATGCCCCGCTTTCGAATTCACAACGTGAATCCAAGGTGGTGATGTAGACTCTAATATATCAGATTTCGCATAGATTTGTCAATAGTAGACAAAGAAATCTGCCGATGATATAATTAAGGAAGTTTATGAAATTCAAGCGAGATCTAGTTTTATTAATGACGGCTGTCCTCTTCACTTTTCCGGCGTCTGCTGACCGGAAGTCTGAGAAAATTATGCAACTGGTTCAGTCGGGAAGCGGCAGGCAGATTGAGAATTATATTATGAAGTATCCCCGCCTGGCCAAAAGGACTTACGGCGATAAGGGTGACTCCCTTCTCATGATTGCTCTAGCAAACGGGCGGGAGGCCGACATTGTAAAGATTCTGCTGAGGGCCGGAGTCAGTCCAAAGGTGCAGAACGCTGGCGGAGACACGGCGCTGACTTACGGAGTGAAATATTCGGCTGACATCGAGGTTCTAAAAGAACTGATTGTCTATGATACTGTTCTCCCCTTCCAGCGCAGGAACAGGGTTCTTCACGAAAACGAGGACGGCGAAAACCCATTGAAAATTGCAAGGGCTAACGGTGCGGAATTGACTGAAAAGTTTCTGAAAAGCTTTCTGGAGGAGCCTGCTGTCATTATTCCGGAAAAGCCGGAGCCCGAGGAAAAGACTGAGGTTCCTGCAGAGATCGGATCCGTGCCGGCGGCGGAAGAGCATTCCGAATCTCCTGTGCTTCCGGAAGCGGCTCCCGTGGCCGAGGTGAGTATTGCCCCCGAACCGGAACTTTCTCCTGTTGACAATACACTGGCCCTTCAGGAAGCAGCCAAGGCCGCCGCAATGAATAATTCCGATCCATACAAGCGCATTTATCTTTTTGAGGGAATAGAGTCTTTTGACACCTATGCCGAGAAAGGAAGCGACAGTGAGGTTCCTCTTGTCGCGGCCCCTGACAGAAAGGGTAAAAACGGAAGAACTCTTCTCCACAAGGCTGCCGCGGAGGACGATTATGAAATGATTCAGCGTCTTTTGCTGTCAAAGGCAAATGTCAACCTCGCCGACAACGACGGCTGGACTGCCCTCATGTATGCCGCGCGCTTTGCGGGAAAAGTATCTACCGTCGCGTCACTTCTTGCCGCAGGTGCTGATGTAAGGGCAAAGAACAGATATAATCTGAAGGCTCTGGACATAGCCGCTTCCTATAATACATCTCCGGAGATTGTCGCCGCGCTGATCGACAAGTCTGATAAAAAGTCCGTGAGAAAAGCTTTTGTCAATGCGGTGAGTCTGGGACGTGACAGCAGTATTATCTCGAAGTTTTTGAGCCGGGGTATGGAGCCTGACATGTTTTACAGGGGAAAGACCCCCCTTATGTATGCGGCCGAGTCCAATACAAATACTGACTGCATAAAACTTCTGCTGGAGAACGGCGCGGACAAGAAGATGCTTACTTCTGACTACAAGGACGCCTATTTTTTTGCCTCGCAGAATCCCAACCTTCCGCACAACGATGTTTACTGGTCTCTTAATAACAGTTCAAATAAAGACAAAGAGGATTCAAAATAATGCGTATTACAGGCGGAACACTAAAAGGCAGAATTATAAAATGTCCTGACGGCGTAATCAGGCCGGCCATGGACCGTATGAGGGAGAGCGTTTTTGCTATTCTGGGCGATCTGAGCGGAAAAAGCTGGCTGGATCTTTTTTCCGGGAGCGGAACGATTGCCATTGAGGCTGTCTCAAGGGGGGCCTCGCATGTTGAACTCTGCGAGAAAGACCGTCTGAAAATAAAGACTGTACTGGAGAATGTCTCTGTCACCGAAAAAGAGTGCGGCGTAAAGATTCACTGCCACTTTATGGCTGTCGAGCTTTTTATAAAAAGATGCAGAAATAAGTTTGACTACATTTTCTTTGATCCGCCCTTCCCCTATAAATTCCATGAGCAGCTTGTTGCGGAAGCAGCAAAGAGGGAGCTTCTTTTGCCGGGCGGAACTATAATGGTTCACAGGCCTGAAGAGCACTTTATGCCGGAAAAGATTGAAGGCCTGACCCTCGTTGACCGTCGTGTTTACGGCCGTTCCATCGTGGATTTTTATGGATAAAAGTTACCTCTAAAAACTTCAGCTTTTAGAGGTAACTTTTGGGATTTACTTGTATTAAACATTTTTTAATTTTTTTTTCTTGACAATATTGAAAAATGCGTTATAATAAATTTATAAAAAAATATGTTGAAGATGCAGTTGGATTCAAAATTTAAAGATCTTTTGCAAGAGAAAGAAGTTCCCGATGGATTCATAAAAGTTACAGACAAACCTATTCAAGGTCTTTCATCCGAGCAAAAGGCGATTTTGAACAGACGCGGCAATGTCTTTTTTAATAACGGCGATATAGAGAGTGCGCGGCGTATTTACTTGACTACAGGCTATTCCGATGGGCTTATACGTGTAGGCGACGAATATGCAAAGAAAAAGCAGTCACTGAAGGCTCTAAAGATGTATGTGCTTGCACACAACAAGTCTAAAGTTGAACCGATTTACGACAAAATTGCTTTGACCATTGGAAAATTGCTGAAAGACGATAATGTCTAAATTTAAGGAGATTTAAAAATGGATGAGACTGAGTTTCCCGAAATCCAGGCAGACTGCAATTCGGAACAAGGCAATGAAATTGCGGAGCTTTCTAAACATGGATATCAGTTGCTAAAAGAAAACAGAATCGAGGAAGCAAAAAACGAATTTAAGAAGATTTTGGAGATCGAAAGCAACAACAACTACGCGCTTGTGGGTCTGGGCGACAGCGAGCGCAAGTCCAATCACTTTAACGATGCAATAGACTATTACTCAAAATGTCTTTCATTTCATCCGGGAAATAACTATGCACTCTTTGGCCTGGCGGACTGTTATAAGACATTGAACCAGTTTCACAAGGCAATCGATATTTGGGAACAGTATCTTGTTCATGACAACAGAAACATTACGGTTCTTACACGGGTTGCGGACGCCTACCGAAAAATACGGAACTTTAAGAAATCAAAGGAACTGTATCTGCAGGTTCTTGACATGGAGGAAAACAACCCCTATGCGCTGATTGGTCTGGGACACCTGCATTATGACTTTAAGGAATACACTGACGCCCTGTTTTTCTGGACAAAAATGCTTGAGCTCAGCGATGTGAAGATTGATATCCGTGTCCTTACAAGCATAGGCAACTGTCACCGTAAGCTGAAAACTTTTGAGAAAGGAGTTCCTTTTTTTGAGCGAGCCCTTAGTCTTGATCCTAAGAATTTTTACGCCCTCTTCGGTCTCGCGGACTGCTACCGTGGAATGAACCAGCAGTTCCGTTCCATTGAATACTGGAACAAAATCCTTGAGATGGATCCCAACAACAAGGTTATCCTTACGCGTACCGGAGACGCATACCGCAATTCCGGCGACTACAGAACAGCCGAGATGTATTACAATAAGGCCATGAACATTGACTTTGACATTTACGCCGCTCTTGGGCTTGCACTTATCTGCAAGGGAGAGGGGCGCTACGAGGAAAGCGTTGACCGCCTCAGTGCCCTGATTAAGAACGATCCTAAGAATTACCGTCTCTACATTGATTTGGCGGATTCCTATGTAAAACTCAACAGAAAGCAGAAGGCGATTGAGACTCTTGAGGCTTTCCAAAAGTTCGGTGTCAGAAGTCAGGCTGTAAATGAGACTCTTCAAAGACTGAACGGGAACAGCTGAATTTTTTATAGGTTCTTATGGAAAAAGTTATTTTAACCGGTCTTCTTCCCTCTGAAATCTGCACCGCATTGGGTGTCTCTCCTGCTTTCCGCGGAAAGCAGATCTTTAAATGGGTTGCTTCCGGTATTGACTCCTTTGAGCAGATGACAAATCTTTCAAAGGAGCTCCGCGAAAGTCTTGCCGAAAAGGCACTTCTCCGCTCGTCCGCGGTGAGCCAGACGCTCAGGGACGGGGACGGCACTGTGAAGCTTCAGATTACGACCGGGGACGGTCTCCGGATAGAAACTGTTCTTCTTACGGACATAGAAGGGCGCAAGACAGCCTGTGTTTCATGCCAGGCAGGCTGCGCCATGGGATGCGCCTTTTGCCAGACAGGTCATCTGGGATTTGCGCGTAACCTTACGCCGGCAGAAATTGTCGAGCAGTTCCTGTATTTGGAAAAAGAATGCGGAAGTCTTTCAAATATTGTTTTTATGGGCATGGGCGAGCCTATGCTTAATCTGGACGGAATCAGAAAGGCCATAAGCATTCTTACGGACAAGGACGGAAGAGCTCTTTCCTCAAAGAGAATTACACTATCCACCTGCGGGATAATAAAAGGGATATACGATTTGGCAGACAACGGGCCGAAAATTCGTCTTGCTCTTTCCCTTACGACTGCCGACGAGGAGCTTCGAGCCGAGCTTATGCCTGTTACAAAGACAAATCCGCTGGATCAGGTGCGTGAGGCCGTAGACTATTACGCGAAAAAATCCGGCCGGAGAGTAACCCTGGAGGCTGCCCTGCTGGGCTCAAAGAACACCGGTCCTGATTCTGCCGCCAGAATGATAGATTTTGCAAGAGGTCTTGACGCAAACATCAATCTTATTCCATGGAATCCTGTAAAAACACTTCCTTTTACAGAGCCTGGGCGTCAGGAATGTGATTCCTTCATAAAAATGCTTGAGAATGCCGGCCTGAACGTAACTTTAAGGCGGCGGCGCGGTTCAAATATAAACGGGGCCTGCGGACAGTTGGGAGGCACGCTTACCAAATAATAATATTTCTTTACAGGAAAAAAACTGCTTGCAAATTTATCTGTTATGATTTATAATAAATTATATTTCTGCAAGGAGTTCGGCTAAATGCAAAAGAAAATATATGTGGATGGTATGTTTGATGAGGGCGTTGCTGGCAATGTAGGAGCTGCTGTCAAGGGAATTGCCGGTGTAAAAGACTGTGTAGCCGATTCAACAAAATCTCAGGTAAAAGTAGACTATGATGAAAGCGTCGGTGGTATCGAGGACGCTATAAATGCCGCAATAGCGGGAGCCGGTGTGACTGTGCTGGGGTAATTCCTCTGAAGAGTTTTAATTATGCTGAAGTTTTTAATTTACACTTGACAAATACTTCAAAAATAATTAAAATCTTTAAAAATGTTAAATTCAGGGGTATGAATTATGGGAAAGACAATCGCACAGAAAATTTTTGAAACTCATCTTTTGGAGAAACCTTTCAAAGACACTTACATTCTGAAGCTTGACAGAGTATTCTGCCACGAAATCACAACTCCGATTGCGATTAATGATTTGCTTGAACGCGGCAAAGACCGTGTATTTGACAAGACGAAAATCAAGGCAGTTATTGACCATGTAACGCCCGCAAAAGACTCAAAGACCGCAACTCAGGAAAAAATTCTCCGTGACTGGGCTCGCCGTAACGATATTAAGGATTTCTTTGATATCGGCTGCAACGGTGTCTGCCACGCGATTTTCCCGGAAAAAGGTTATGTCCGCCCCGGATTCACAGTAATCATGGGCGACTCTCATACCTGTACCCACGGAGCTTTCGGAGCGTTTGCGGCCGGTGTCGGAACTACAGATCTTGAGGTTGGAATCCTCAAGGGTGTATGCTCTTTCAAGGAGCCCAAGTCAATTAAATTTGTGCTTAACGGAAAACTCCGCCCCGGCGTTTATGCAAAGGATGTAATTCTTTATCTTATAAGCAAGATTGGTGTGAACGGAGCGACAAACTGCGTAGTGGAATTTACAGGACCTGTTGTTGACAGTTTCGGTATGGAAGAGCGCATGACCATCTGCAATATGGCTGTAGAAGCCGGCGCTACAAGCGGAATCTGTTTCCCCGATCAGAAAACGGTGGACTATCTCTGGGAATTCATTAAGGAAGAGTATCCTTCCAGGGAAGCCGCCCTCGCCGACTATGCAAAATGGAAGAGCGATGACGATGCCCAGTATGAAAAGGTTCTGACTTATGACCTCAGCAATCTTGAGCCGCTTGCCACTTTCGGCTATAAGCCCGACCAGGTAAAGACTGTGGCAGACTTAAAGGGAACAAAAGTTGATCAGATTTATATCGGTTCATGTACAAACGGACGTATTTCCGACCTCCGTATTGCGGCCGAAGTTCTCAAAGGAAAGCACCTTGCCCAGGGGGTCCGCGGAATTGTAAGCCCTGCGACACCAAAGATTTACAGACAGGCGCTTGATGAAGGCATTATCGCGATTTTTATGGATGCCGGTTTCTGTGTCACAAACCCGACCTGCGGAGCCTGTCTTGGAATGAGCAACGGCGTTCTGGCGGAGGGAGAGGTCTGCGCCTCTACGACAAACCGTAACTTTAACGGGCGCATGGGCAAAGGCGGAATGGTCCACCTCATGAGTCCGGCATCAGCCGCAGCGACTGCAATCGCAGGAACAATCACTAACTCACCATTGTATAAATAAATTTTTAAGGGGAAATTTGACTATGAAACAGTTTGGCGGACAGGTTTTGTTTTTGGACAGGGCTGACATTAACACCGATGAAATTATTCCGGCAAAGTATCTGACGGAAAACACCAAGCAGGCGCTGAAGCCTTATCTCTTGGAAGACTTGAAGCTTGAGGGCTTTGACTCAAAGAGAGATGTTCCCGGAAAAAAAGTAATCATTACCCGTGAAAATTTCGGCTGCGGCTCAAGCCGTGAGCATGCTCCGTGGGCACTGGAAGTGAACGGAATCTATGTTGTGGTTGCCGTTAACTTTGCCCGCATTTTCCGTCAGAATATGTACAACTGCGGAATGCTGGCCGTGGAGATGGATCGCAAGTCTGTTGACGATATGTTCCGCACTTTTGCGGAAAAAGATACTGAATGCAAGATTGTTATCAATGATGACGGAACTGCAAAGGTAAAACTTATTGCCGGCTCGCTTTCAAAGAGCTATCCTTTTAAACTCGAGGACTTTGAAAAGGCTCTCGTAGAGAATGAGGGTTGGATCGGTTACGCCGACTCAAAATTCTAGATTTTGACGCAGCGGTTTTAGGCGCAAGAATCAAAAAGGCTGTCCGGGAACAACGGACAGCCTTTTTTTCTACATTTCTTTGTATGTTTCTATGGAATCTTCCAGGTGCTCGATTTTGATTTCCGCCTGTCTGAACATATCCAGAGAGTCGGCCTCGTCATGATAGTGCTTTTCGCAGACTACCCTTTTTATTCCGCAGTTTATTATAAGCATGGCGCAGGTTCGGCAGGGCGTCATCTTGCAGTAGACTGTTCCACCGTCAATTGAGATGCCCCGTTTTGCCGCCTGGCAGATAGCGTTCTGCTCCGCATGAACTGTTCTGACACAGTGGTTTGTTATTGTGCCGTCAGAATGAATGCTTTTTCTAAAAAGATGCCCCGCATCATCACAATGCGGAAGCCCAGCCGGAGAGCCGACATATCCGGTTACAAGAATCTGATTGTCCCGTGCTATGACGCATCCGCTTCTTCCGCGATCGCAGGTTGCTCTCTTTGCGATTGTCCGTGCTACTTCCATAAAATATTCGTCCCATGTGGGCCGTAAATATTTTTCTGTATTTTCATCACTCATTTCTATATTTTACATCAGATTTGTGTAAAAATAAATAGAATAAAAAAATATTGTAAAAAATAACAAAACTTTATCATAATACTTATAACAATTTAAATATCTGTGCTATTCTTATTACAGGAGGACATTTTATGAAACATAAGAAATGTGTAAAGAGACTTCTTGTTCTGTTTGCCGCTGTTCTTTTGCCGGGGCTCATCTGGGCAAATGACAGTAAAAACCGGGGAAATGAGGAAAATGAGAAGAAAGCCTATGAGTACCGGATAAAAGCTGAAAAGGCTCTTTTAACTGATCACAACTTAAAGGAGTTTGATAAAAATATCGTGCTCTGTGAAAAACTGAGTCCGAGTCAGGGTGCGGAGGCCAGATTTTTTTCCGCCGGATTTTATTTTGATGTTGCCAGTAAGATTATAATGAGCGAGACAAAAAATACTATGCAGCAGAGAAAGTGCATATCTTACTTGAATCATTCAAAGAATGACTTTAAAAAGGCTTTTGCTGATGACCCGGAATTTCATTCCATAACGGCAAATGATATTACCACCTATACCCAATTATGCCGTTTGACCGAAGATCAGAAATCTTTGTCAGACTTCTGGGAAGCATACCGCAAGGTTCTGGAAAAAAGAGGTGTCGGTGAGGAATAGTTTTAAGACTATACCTCTGCTCTTAATTTTTTTTTCCGGTATTATTTCTTTCTTGTGCTGACAGAAAGGCATCTGATGCCTTGTATCAAAAGGCGTTGGAATGTTATGAAAAAAGGGATTTTGTAAATGCCGATTCACTTGTCAGACAAAGCATAGAATGTTGTGAAAATAATTATCAGTCCCTGTTATTGTTTGCAAAAGTGCAGCTGTTTCAGGGACAGTTCAAAGCGTCTTCTGTCCTATTCAATAAGTTGTTAAAAAAAAATCCCGGAAATTTTGACCTGCGATGCTGCCTTATAAAAAGTCTTATCCTGTGTGAGCGTTATGATGAGGCAACAGAAGAAATAGAAAAAGCATTAAAAATAAACATTAACGACTGGCGTCTTTTTTACTATAAGTCTGTAATTGCCGCAAAGACTGATAATGTAAGTGAGAGACTTTTTTATTTGAATAAAGCATCTTCTTCTTTGGAGCAGAGTTCTGGAATATATTATGATTTATATTATGTTTGGAATGAGCTTGGCATTGAATCCAAGGCAAATGAAAATCTTATAAAATACAATTCTCTGACAGGAGGGAGTAATGAAAAGTGATCCGACTATTTTAAAGAAAATAGCTGCGGTTTGTTTTGCCGCCTTCTTTATGAACACATTTGTTTTTTCCCGGAACATGGAGGTTGAGTGCGTGGATGTGGCAATAAACAATATTTGTGATGAACAGATATCAAAGCAGATATCCGGTATTGCAAAAACCATGCTTGCACGAAAAGGCTTTTGCGGAGATTACAGGATAAAAATAAATCTCAGTCAGAGATCGTTTTATAAAAATATAGACACTGTTAATTCAATTTATGTTCACTATGAATTATGGAACAGTGAAGGAAAAAGGCTCTTTGAAAATGTATTTCTGACGGAGGGAAAGGAAACGATTCTTTCCACCGCAATGCAGAATAGGCAGGTAGAAAAGATTGTAAGGGACTTGGCAAGATATTTCAGAACGAAGGAAAGTGAATCCAATGCTTAAAAAAAGTCTTATTATATTTCTACCGGCAATAATTTTTGCAAGACTGTCTTTTTCCGAGGTAATCATTGCGAGTGCCGAAGATGCTCTGAGAATTGCTTTTGAGAATGACCGGGAATTTAAGCTGGAAAAAGCCTATGCGGAAGAAGGTGTGCGACTTGCCGGCAGAAATATCTCTGATTTTTTGCCGCAGTTTGATTTTTTTTGGTCTGAGAATACCGGTGCTTCTCCCCAAGAAAAAGATTTTAAAACAAAATCTATCGGAGGCGGAATAAGGCAAAAAATCTTCAGCGGAGGAAAATCACTGCTTCAATATAAAACCGGAAAAGCAAAGGCCCAGTTTGAATTTTTTGATACTCAAAAGAGAATAGAAAATTTTCGTAATCAGATAATTCAGTCTTACTATGAGAATAATTTGCAGCGGTTAAAATGCAGTGTATTGAAGGACGCAATAGAAAATGCGGAAAAACTTGTAGAGATAAGCGGTCTGAAACTGGCACAGGGGTTGATTCTTGAAAGCGATTATCTGAATACAATGGTTGAAGTTAAACAGATGGAACTTGAGTATCAGGCAGCTTTGGACGAGGCACAAAATCTTGATTCTGACTTTAAGGAACTTATCGGTATTTCTCCCGAAGAAAAAATCATTCTGACAAATAAGGAAGACTGCTCGTATGTTTTTAGCGAAAACAACCATTTAGACAGAACACAATTGATACAGGAGGCTCTTTTTAACAGCATCGATCTAAAGAAAGCCGACGCGGAGATTGATTGGACAAAAAAGCAACTGTCAATTCAAAGAAGAATTTTTATGCCAAGCATCAGTATACATGGGGGAATCCAGTTTTCCGGAAGAAGTTATCCTTTGACACAACCATCTTATTCACTAAAACTTATTTTGGATTTTGACAATAATCCGTGGCTTCCCTTGAATCTGTCACGAAATGCCGGATTTAAGGACAAAAGAATGAACTCGATAACAGATTCCGTAAGCGGAAACGGAATAATCAACACAACATATTTTTCCAGTATGAGACAGTGCAAGATAGATATGAGTAGAAAGATTCTGAGCCGCGAGAAAATGGTTAATGAGATTCGCAATAATATATGTTCAATTATTCAACGGTTTTTTCAGAATGCTCTAAGTATAAAAATCAATGAGGACTGTCTGATTCTTAAAGAGAAAAAAGTTGAGGTGTGCAGAATACAGATGGAACAAGGCCTTATAAAACAGACTGATTTTCTTGATGCACTGAATGAATTGTCCGCTCAAAAAATACAGGTTCTTTCATTGGAAAATTATGCAGGCGTTTTAATGAAGGAATTGGAAATTGCCACAGGGAGAAAAATATGAAGGTACAGATTCTGCTTATAATATTAGCCATATTTTTTTTACTCGTATGCTGCAGAACAGAACATGGAGAAGAAGTCCGGGAGTTGCAGGAAGTCAAGACAATAACAGTTAGAAAAATGCCGGAAAAAATAAAATTGCAGACTTACGGAACAATTACATATAATAAAAAGAATGATGTTACAGCCCTGGTAGAAGGAACAATTATAGAAAAAAATATACAGGAAGGTGATTTTGTCCGCAAGAATGAAGTTCTTCTTCGCATGAAAAATGTTCAGTATGAGATACAGAAAACAGAATGTGAGAACGCGGTAAATTCCGCAAAGGCAAAACTAAAGGCTGCGGAGAATAATTTGCGTAATGAAATCCTTTCTGTAAAAACCAGACTTCTTTCCGTGGAAAATTCAAAGGCAAGTCTTTCTCAAAAAGAAAAGACGCTTCGTTTTTCAAAAGAAAATTTATTAAAACAGACAGTTCTTTTCAATGCCGGTGCTGTTTCCGAAAACGCAATGGAAAAATTAAAACTCGATGTTGCACAAGAAGAAACAGAAATTGCCATGATGAAGAAAGAAATTCAGATTCAGGAACTAGGGTTTCGTGAGGAGGATTTAAATGAAGCTGGTATGTTTCCGGCCGGAGGTTCAGCGGAAAAAGAAAGGCAGATTATTGACTTTAACACTAGGTCTGCAAGAATAAATATTGAGCTGGCAAATACTGAACTCAAAAATGCGAATGAAAATCTAAAATCTGTTACCTCTCTTATGAATAATTTAGTTATAAGGGCACCTTGTGATGGAATTATCGGAATCTTGAACTATGAGTGCGGTGAATATGTCGGACAGAATGATAAGATTATGACCATAATCGATATGAAAATCCCCTACGCGCTTGTTAATGTTCAGGAAAAAGACATTTCTTCTATTTCTCAAAAGGCAAGGACTGAGATAAATATTTCCTCTTTAGGAATAAAACAAAGCGGGACGATTGATTATATAAGTCCCCTCGCCGATTCAGATACCGGCAATTTTATTATAAAGATTCCTATTTTTAATGATGGTAACAGGATAAAACTCGGTATGTTCTGTCATGTTGAGATTGAAAGCAATGACACGGAAAAAGTTTTTCTACTGCCGGAAGAAGCCGTAATCCGCCGCGAAGAAAATAATATTTCTTTTTATTGCGTCAAGAACGGATATGTAGTCAAGAGAGAATGCGTGATACAAAAGGAACATGATGGAAAGGTCTTTATAGGCCGGGGACTGAATGACGGTGAAATTATAGTTGTAAATCCAAGTCCCTTGATAAAGGAAGGCTCCCATGTTAAATGTATTTAGGGCAATAACTTTACTTCAGATTATATCCGTTTTTTCCTGCAAAATTCTGACTTTTGAACCACTTGAAAGTAGTGTTACTGTTGATGATAAGATTGCGGTCTCTTTTTCACAAAGTATGAATGAAAGTATCGTGGAAGACAGGCTACAGCTAAAAAAAGGTAATTCAACAGTTCAGTGCAGGACAGAATGGAAAAACAATACCTGCTGTATAGAGCCTTTGAGCGGATTTGATTATGGACAGGAATATACATTCTCACTAAAAGGCGATTTGCTTACAGAAGACGGCAGACATTATGATGTTGATCTTTATAAGTATTTTATATACGGAGAAAAGAACAAGAGCTTTATGCTTTTGCGTTGCGAACTGCCTGCTCCTGAAAAAAACAATCGTGCTCCTGTAATTCTTACTTTTAATAAACCGGTCAGTAAAGCGTCCTTTGAGAATGTTTTTGAGATTTCGCCCTTTATAGAATTAAACAAAGAATACTGTGATGATTGCAGGCGTGTGGTTTTGAGCCCGAAGAACTGCTGGCAGAATAAGGTTTTCTATACATGGAAAGTTACAGGGCTTTTCAGTGAGGATTCTTATAAAATAAACAAGGAATACTCAGAATCATTTATTGCGGTTGATGAATCCGATTTTCCTGAAATTGTGAATGTTTTTCCATTGAAGCAAGTAGGTCCAAAAGAGCCGATGAATTTTGTTTTTAACAGGGCAATGAATTATGATTCCGTAAAAAACGGAATATCAATATCTCCTTCCATAAGCGGCTATTGGGAAAACATGGATTCAATGCACTTTGTCTTTTTTCCCTACAATAATTATGAAATTGACAGGGAATATTTAATAACGATAGACAAGTCTGTTACTGATAGTTACGGAATAAAATTGGAGAACAGCCGAAATCTGTATTTTAAAGCCGGCTACTCATATCTGAAAATTGAAAAAGTTTTTATCAACGGCGCGGCACTGAGTGCTGGTTCAATAAACACAATCAAGGTTGATACAGAACTGCAGAATGCTTTTATGAATATTGTCTTTTCTTCCCGGCTTTCAAAAGAATTTGCAGGACATTTAAGCGACTATGTTATGGTTCATACGATTTTTCCTGATTATGTCAGCAGTCCGCAACTAAGCTCAATTTGTTTTTCCGGCACTGACGGTTCCTGCCAGAATATTGAATTCAACTGGAAAGGATTTCTTCAGTCTCGTGATCAGAAAGAAATCATATATGAGTTAAAAATTATAGGTGGCAGGAACAGTCTAAAGGGCGAAGATGAATCATATTTAAAGGAGGACATATGTTATTATTTCAAAGTCATTTCCAAAGACTGAGTTTTTTGCTTCTGTGTGTTATGTCCTTGTTTTTACTTCCTTCCTGCAGTGAATTCTTCTTCAGGGAATTTACAGTTGAAGATGCCTGTATAAAGGACGGAGCTTTTTGTATTACGCTTTCATCGCAGATTGATGAAAAATCCCTTGAGGAAAGTTTTTGCGTCACGGAAGACGAGATTCAGGTAAAAGGACAGAGAGAGACTGCCGGAAATATTATTTTCTTTTATCCAGCAGACGGAATTACGGACAATCACAAATATTCAGTGATTCTTTATGCAGGGGCTAGAGATCTAGATGGAAATTCGCTCCAGAATAATTACAAAAAAATTTTTTATGCAAAAGAAGATCTGACACCTCCCGCCGTAGCAAATATCGAATGCATAGTTCGTAATGATAAAGTTATACAAGGTGTCTCGATTGACTTTAACAAACCTCTTGACAAAATGTCATTTGAAAAAAATTTTTCTATAACTCCATCACTTTCTTTTATAAGCCGGTGGAATACGGAACAGACAAAAGTTTGTATTATTTTTACAGACAAAGTAATTGAAAAGACGGACTATTCAATATATTTGAGTGAAGAGACGGTTGATATTCATAGAAATAAAATTCAAAGAAAATTTTACTGGTCCTTTATTGACCAAAGAGATTATATAAGTCCGAACTATGAATTATACGCCTATCATTATGGTGAAGACAATTCTGTATTGATGGCTGCGGAAGAAGAAGGAATAGATTTTTCAAGGCCGATAACAATAAAATTCAATAAAAAACTTGACGCAGATAAAGTGCGGAACGGCATTCATATAGAAGCAGACTGTATGTATGAAGTGATTCCTTGTTTGGCCAGCGTTGGACAGCTGATAGATCAGGCGGATATTATTATAAAAAATTCTCTGGCCTGGAACAGATATATTTATATTTATGTTTCTGATATTACAGACTCATTTGGAGAAAAAGTTCCGCAAGGCATATTTCTTGCAAAAAACAACTCTGAATATGTTGAGCCGCCTTCCTTTATAGCTGCCGCTTTTACTGTTTCCGATAATCATATTCTGCTTTATGACACAGGGCGAGTTCTCCACTACTCGCATTTTCCACTGATCAGTATCCTGCATATACTAATAAAGAGGAAGACAATGAACGGGATTTACCCATTTACTTTTTCTTCTCAGTCAGCGGCATCTCAAAAATATTGGACAAAGTCTCTGCGGTAAAAGCAATCAGCATAAACACGACAAATAACTGTGCGAGTATTAATTTAGGACAGATAAATATCTTTAACGCAGCGGAATCCTCTGAAATTCCTGAAACATTGATGAAGGAAATAGAGCCTCTTGCCGGCAAAAAAAATATGCAGAATAAAAAAATCATCTGCGTAAAATTTACAGCGGGCTTTATAAACAGAGAAAGCGCTGGCGGCGCGGCGTCAGGACTTATAAAAATAAAAATCTCAAAAGACTTAAAGGACGACAGAAATAATCATTTGGAGGAGGAATTGCAGTTTACCTGCAATAAAATCTAGAATGAAAAAACTGATAAAATTCTCGCTGGATCATCCGCTTTCTATTATCATTTATTTTTTTCTGACAATCATCTTTGGAATAATAAGCGTTTTTCTGCTTAATGTAAATTATCTTCCAAGGCAAAGTGAAAGATTCCTTTTGATTTCCACAGACTATCCCGGAATCAATGCGGAAGAAATTCAAAGACTGATTACAATTCCTCTTGAGGACTGCGCGGCAAGTCTCAAGGGCGTAAAGAATATAGAGTCTACCAGCCGGCAAGGGGTTTCATTAATAAAAGCGGAGTTAAACTATTACTGCAATCTGGACAATTCTATTATTGAATGCACTTCACTTATAGACTCAATGATGGATAAACTGCCGAACGACTGTCCCCGCCCCAAAGTTGAGAAATTTTTATCCTCCGAGCAGGCTTCTGTAAAAATTGTCGTCTGCCCACTTTTTGATACCACGATGTCCCAACTTTCTCGTTTTGCCGAAGAGGACTTAAAGACAAAATTTTTTCAGATGAAAGAAGTCGGCGGTGTATGCGTTTCAGGAAAGGAAAGTGAGGAAATTCAAATTATTTTAAAATCTGATAAAATGAATTACTATGGTCTCAGTCTGGAAAAAGTCGCGGAAGCGATCAATCTCTCAAACTATGAATACCCTGCAGGAAGCATAAAGAATGGAGACGACAGAATTCTTCTAAAGACAGATTCCCTCTATCATAGTTATGAGGATATATTAAGAACTCCTCTACTGACAGAAAAAAAAGGCTCTCTTATACTCGGAGACATTGCTGTAGTAAAAAAAGAAGTGTCTGAGGCAAGAAATTTTGAATATTACAATGGCGAGCGTTCAGTTCTCGTATCCGTTTCTTGCAAAAACAATGCGAACCCCTTAAAACTTTCTCATAAAATAAGAATACTTGTTCGTCATCTTGAAAATGATTACAGAGACAAATATAAATTCATTATTATTCAAGACACTTCGGATGTAATTTTCCAGACGATAAAAAATCTGATAACTTCTACTCTCCTGGGGGTTGCGATTACCTCGATTCTTCTACGGTATTTTTTCGCATCAAAAAAAATATCGGCCTTAATTTCCGCCTCAATTCTTTTTTCCGTTTTCTTTTCCTTGTTTATTCTTTACTTATTTAAAAGAAGTCTGAATATTATTTCTCTGTCCGGCATCACAATTTGTATAGGTATGATTGTGGATAACAGTATTGTTTCCATAAAAAGCATAGAAGAGAGTCTTAAAAATAATACGGCTTCTTTTAAGCTCTCAATCAAATCCGGTCTTGAATCCGTAATTCTTTCAAACTCCGCCTCAACACTTACAAGTATAATAGTATTCCTTCCGCTCTTTTTTATAAGAGGCCTTTTAGGCGATTTATTCAAAGACCTTGCGATAACCATTACCGCGGGAATGTCATTTTCTCTTCTCTATTCTTTTACTGTTATTCCTGCAGTCCTTAGTTTTTTTCCGCCGGACAAATTTAATATGCCGGCAAAAAGTATCGGGATAGTATCAAGGGCAAAAGCCTTAAATAAAAATTACGGCAGGCTGCTTTCCGTCTGCTTTAAAAAAAGAAATCTCGCGGCAAAAGTCTTATCCCTGTCAGTCCTTTTTTCTGTATTGATTTTCTTTTTTCTAAAAAAGGAAATTCAACCAAAAACAAAAACCGCCTCTTTTACAAGTCTTGTTAACCTAAAGGCAAATACGTCATCTGCCGCCCTGATGCGGGAAGGAAAAACCATATCAGAAAATCTGCCGGAATTAAAAGATGTTAGAGCAGTATCTGTCTCCTCCTATTTTGACTCTGAGAATTATTCGTCCCTGATGAATCCTCTTTTGCTGCCGGAAACTTTGCTCGTTACGGTTTACAGCAAGCGCATTGTATCTGCAAAAAATGCTTTTGAGTCTTACTGTAAAGAAAGAAATCTTTCCTATAAAATCTTACCGTATGAGGATTTATTGACTCAGAAACTCTTATTAAAAAATGATTTTCTGCTTTTACGAGATGACTTTTTAAAAGCAAGAGAAGACGCCGACTCTCTTTTTACCGGAAACTATTCTCCGAATTATATTCTGGCACAGAATATTTTTACACCCGATAAAAAGTTATTGCAAAAATACCGGCTCTCTCCGTATCAGATTACTTCGGCAATTAAAAATAATTGCGAGGGGCTTAAATGCCTTCCCTATTATGAAAAAGGCCGGCAAATACCGCTTCTTGTAAAGACTGATTCTGATGACTGCATTATTATTCCGGGAAAAGCTCCAGTCAGACTTGAGGCGCTCGGAACTTTTTCCTCGCAGACTGCGGAGGGAATCCTTTACCGTTACAACAAAAAGGACGCAAAGATTATCAGGGCAGAAGATGTCAGAAAGAACGGGGAACTTTTTTCACTCAAAGGCGCTGCGGTAAAAGAAATGTTTTTGTCCGCAAGCGGCACACTTCTTCTAATCCTCATTCTTTTATACTGCCTTCTGGGCGCAGAAACTGAATCACTCAAGATGCCGCTTGTCTTTTTTATGTCCCTTCCGCCGGCTCTTTTTGGCGCGGAATTCTTTCTTCTGATTTTCGGTCAGTCGCTCAATATAAACTCCCTTATGGGACTTGTTGTCTTATCCGGAACCTGTGTCAATAATTCAATCATCATAGCGGACTGCGCCTCAAAGGCCCAGACAAAGAAAACGCTTTACCAAGGAGCCGTATCAAAAGTTGAGGTTATTGTCATTACAAACCTTACGACAGTAGCCTCTCTCCTTCCCTTTTCCTTTAATTTCTCCGGGACAAACGCGCAGTCCTCTCTGTCCGTCGGAATCATAGGCGGCCTTTTTGTATCCACACTGCTTACAGTCTTTATCGTTCCCTGTTTTTTTTACAGGAGAATAAAGTGAATTTCCTTTACAAAAAGCCAAGAGCTCTCTTTTTTATTTTCGCGGCTCTGACAGCATTCTCTATATACTCGCTAAAGGACATCTCGTTTAATTGCTCCGGGGCTGCGAGGAATGATTTTTACAGCATTGAATTTGAGTATTTCGGTATGGACGCTTTTCAAATTGAAAAAATAATTGCAATTCCGCTTGAAGAAAAGCTCAGGGAATTACCCGGCATCGAGAACATTAAGAGCGTCTGCAATTATTCAAAGTGCATGTTAAATGTAGAAGTTGCCAAGGACGCAACCGGGTGCACTTATGCCACTGTCTCCCGATGCGTAAATTCTTTTTATGAATCACTTCCCGGAGATGTCCAGCGTCCTTCAATCTGCTCCTCTTCTTCAGATGACAAGGCTCTTCTCTGCGTGGCTTTTGATTCGGGACATACGGATATTTCAAAGCTTGAGAAGAATCTAAAGACAAAAATCCAGCGCATTGATGGCGTAAGTCAGGTTTCAGTTTACGGTGTCAAAAAAAAAGAAATTCGCGTTTCCTGTGATTCCGAAAAAGCCACGCGCTACAAAATACTTCCGTGGAATGTGTCAAAAGCAATTCAGGATTACTCGGCCGGCGGAAAAATTTTCACAGTAAAGAGCGGCGACCAGAATAAAAAAATGCTGGTAAAAAATCTTATAACATCTCCAAAAGATATATGCGATATTGACCTCAAAATCAATGTCTCCTCCTTTTCTAATGTTGAATATTGCCCCCAGACTCCGGAAGAAGTCGTCAGGGTAAATTCAAAGGAATGTCTCATTCTGGAAGTCAAATCCTCCTCCCAGGAAAAAAATCTGCTCATTTCAAAAGGCTGCCGAAAAATACTAAAAGAACTTGCAGAGCCTGCGGACTACAAAATAATATATGACAATGGAAAACAGCAGGAAGAAATGCTTAAAAAAATTCTCGCCGCCTTTTCGCAGTCCTTTTTGTCCTGCCTTGTTATAGTTTTTTTTATGTTCGGTTCTATCCGCCTTGCAATCATTACAGGCAGTTTTATCGCAACAACCCTGCTCTTTCTTCTGGGCATGCTTTCAGTCCTGAAAATTCCCCTGTCCAGCTCTACGCTTTCAGGAATTACTATTTCAATAGGACTGATATGCGACGCGGGACTTTTTCTCTGCGATGTATTCTTCGGAAGCAGGATATGCGCAGAAGGCAGGCTGGAGAACCTGTCATATTTTTCTTCTATACAAAAGACAGCTTTTTCTTCGGGACTAGAAAAAGCCCTGCCGCCGCTTGTGATTTCAACCTTGACAACTGTCTCCGTTCTCATTCCACTTTCCCTGCTGGACAGACTGGTTCCCGGTATAAAAAACATTGCCTTTACCTCCGCGCTTATGATCACAATCTCTGTGCTTGTGTCCCTTGTCTTTTTGCCTCCGTGTCTGCTATGTCTTGACACTAGAAAGTATCTCAAGATGTATGATAAAATATACAATTATGTGCACAAAATCATACAACCTAAGATAAATTCTAAGACTCTGCTTCTTCTGATTTCTCTTCCGGTCCTTCTTTTCTTTTTCTCCGGAAAAAATCTCTCGGCAAAAAACCCGTCAAAAATCCTATGCGCGCAGATTGAGTATAATCCGGAAAAGGATTTTGTGTCAGTTGACAGAGAAGTCCTCGCCTTCACAGATGAAATCTCAAAGATTCCCGGTATTGACTATGTTCAGTCACGGAGCCGACGCGGTTACTCCGAACTTTTCATTGTCATAAAAAATCCCTCTAAGGGGCCTGATATTATAAAGAAAATTCTTTCTAAAAAAGGACTTCTCTCAGGCTTTCTTTACCTTCCGCTTGATGAGCAAAGAAAGACCTGCACACAGTCATTCAGAATTGCCGTTGCGGGGGACGAGACCGCTGCCTGTCGCCGTCTTGCGTCGGAGGCCGCCCGCCTCCTTCAGAAAGATTCATTTATTCTGAAAAGGTCCGGTCAGGTGGTCCTGAATTTTAAGGAGGAGGAGAACACCATTATAGTCCGCCCCGACACTTTCTTACTAAAAAGAGCCGGACTTTCATCGAGGGATTTTTCTCATTTTTTAAGGTGGAATCTTTACGGCCCTGTCTCGGAAAAACTCTTGTATAAAAACGATGTGTGCGACATAAGGCTTGGAGACTCATTTCTTGCCTTTTCGGGGAATGCGTCTCTGGAAAGCGTAAAGGAACTCCTTTTGCCATCGGATAACGGGGAACCGCTCCCCCTAAAAGCCCTCTGCCGGATAGAAAGTCGGAAGATGCCTTCCGCGGTGTACAGACTGAATGCAAGACGGACAGCCAGTTTTACCGTGGAAGTTCAGTCAAAAAATACGGATTATTCCTTTACTAAAATAAAGGAAATCCTTTCTTTCATACATTTACCCGACGGCTACTCTTTTATCTATCCCGAGGATGCAGGGCGAATAAAAGAGGACTATTCCATAATTTTCGCGGGCTTTCTTTTTTCTCTCATTATAATTTTTCTTTTGGTGGCGGGCTTTTCTGAAAATCCCTCCGATTCCATAAAAGTTATTCTCACAATTCCACTCTCTCTGCTTCTTCCCCTTTTTCTGAGGTTTGTGTTCGCAAGTCCGCTTCGTCTGGGAGACGCCGTCGCTATGGTTTTCCTTTCCGGCCTCTGCGTGAACAATGCCCTTTATATTCTGAATGAATTCAGGCTGCAAAAAAGAACCGGAGCCGAGATGGCCTTTAAAAAAGTTTCCGCAAGCCTCTTCTCTTCTTCGCTTACAACAATGGCCGGCAGTGTCCCCGTAATGTTTTTTCAAAGCGGTTTTAGCACGGATTTGGCCTTTTTTATGTTCTGGGGCTCTCTCGGCAGTCTTTTAAGCTCTGTGATTTTCTGCAGGCTTCTGGAGCAAAAATAAAAGCGGGCTTAGGCGCACCTGTCCGGCGGCTCCTAAACCCGCTTTTACGGAAGTCTCTTAAAGTCCGGTAAATTGGCTTTTAAGAGTTTCTCTCAAGATTCTTTAAGACTGTCTTTTTCTTTGTCTTCGTTCTTGCTGCCTTTTGTCTGTGGAATTACCAGATTAAGGATAATTCCTACGACCGTGGCAAGGGCAACGCCGCCCAGTGTAAAGTTGAACTCAGAACCGATGGCAAACTTAAGGCTTGCACCGCCTATTCCGAGAACGAGAATTACAGAAGAAATTGTAAGATTTCTCTTGTCCTGATAGTTTACGCCGGCATCAACTATAGTGCGGAGACCGCTTGACGCAATAAGGCCGTAAAGCAGGGTGCAGATTCCGCCCAAAACCGGTGTCGGAATTGTCTGAATCAGGGCGCCGAACTTTCCGCAGAAAGAAAGGAGAATTGCGATGATGGCCGCTCCCCCGATTACACATACCGAGTAAACCTTTGTGATTGCCATAACGCCGATGTTCTCACCGTAAGTTGTGTTCGGCGGACCGCCCCAGACGGCTGCCCAGGCGGTTGCAAGACCGTCGCCGAGAAGTGTTCTGTGGAGTCCCGGGTCCTTGTAGAAGTCCTGTCCGACTACTTTTGAGGTTGTAAGTGTGTCCCCCATATGCTCGCACACTGTGGAGATGGAAACGATTACAAATGTAAGGATTGCTACCAGATTGAACTGCGGTGCAATCCACTTAAAACCTGTATGGGTAAGTGTAGCGTCTGCATGCAGGAAAGGAATGCAGAACCAGGGTGCGTTCTTTACTCCGTCAAAATTAATCAGATTCCAGTCTGTGCCGGGAAAAACAGATCCCATCAGCAGGGCAAAGAGGTATCCGCCGATTAATCCGATAAGGATAGAAAGTGTGTTAAAAAAGCCCTTGAAGAAAATTGTCGCGATAATGGCAATTACAAGGGTAACTGCCGCAACACAGGCGCAGATAAGAGAATATTTCCCAGTGGCCGGACTGTTGAAAAACTCTCCTATGGCCGTAGGCGCAAGCCCAAGACCGATAACGATGATTACCGAACCGATTACAACCGGCGGAAGCGCGATGTCAATCCAGTTTTTGCCGGCAAGTTTTATGACAAGAGCTATGATCGAATAAAAAAGGCCGGCAAAAATTGCTCCGCCCATTGCGTAGGACGGACCATACTGCTGACCTATGGCGATTAGCGCCGGAATAAAGGCAAAAGAAGAACCTAAAAAGGCCGGAACTTTAGCCCCTGTAATTAAAATATAAAGCAATGTACCTGTACCCGCGGTGAACAAAGCAGTTGATGTGCTTAATCCTGTAAGTAAAGGAACCAATACCGTAGCGCCGAACATGGCAAATACATGCTGGAAACTGAGAGGAATCCACTTGGCAAGCGGAGGCTTGTCGTGAGGACCATAATACTGTTCAGACATATGAACTCCCGTAAAAAGTCAATAGCACATTCGCAATGAAATGAGAATGTGCTGTTAATAATAAGTTTGCAACGCAAACTTGGAGCAGATAAAAACTGCGGTATTTTAGCGGTTTTTATCTTACTCTCCTTTTATGATTAAAGTATGCCATTATAGCATATTTACTTTTTTTTAGTAAATAGTTATATTTATTTTTATTAGAAATTTGAATATTTTCAGATGAAAAAAATCAATCCGGGCGGGAGACACTTGCAGAATGGCACACGACGACAAACTTGAAAAAAAACACTTAAAATCTCTGCATAATGCGGCAGCATTTTTACCGCTGTTTTTAGTATTGAGTTTTTGCGCCTACCTGTTTACAAGGGCGCTCTCGGTTGATAAGGCCGTAAGAAATTATCAGTCCGTCTCCGCAGAAGAAAAAGCGGAATTTGATACTGCGCTTGACTTATCCTTCCCGGAACGCCATGAAAATCTTCACAGACCCTCCTATCCCATTCCTGACACTCTTTCCCCCGCCTCCGTCAACGCAGGGGCGGCCATTTTAGTCAATGCCGATACCGGCGACATTCTGTTTGAGAAGAACGCCGATGAGATGATTCCGCCCGCCTCCATGACAAAACTCTTTTTAATTTACAGCGTCCTCCAAAAGGAAAAGGCCGGCGAAGTTACACTTGACAAGGTTATTCCATTAGACCCGCGGTCTTACGCCTGCAACATGCCGCCGGATTCTTCGCTGATGTTTCTTGGAGAGGGACAGATTGTAACGCTTTTTGAGCTTTTGCAGGGCCTCAGCGTCTGCAGCGGCAACGACGCCTCTTATGCCATAGCCTATGACCTTTACGGCTCCATGGAAAAATTCATTGAGGAGGTCAATTCAACAATAAAAAAGCTGGGGCTCAAGCGCACTCATATCGTAGAATCCTCCGGCTACTCGGAGGACAATATAACCACCGCCCGGGAGATGGCCGCTTTCTGCCGTATCTACCTTGCTGAATTTCCTGACGCGCTTAAAGATTTCCACTCAATAAAAGAATTCACCTATCCCAAGCAGAAAAATCTTCCGAAAGACCAGTGGAACAGACCTAAACAGGTTCTGCAACTGAACAATTATCCCGAGAAAATCTGGACTCCTGTGGAACAGAGAAATACAAACAAACTGCTGGGCCTGCTGGACGGCGCTGACGGAATAAAAACCGGCCACATTATCGAGAGCGGCTACAATCTGTCTCTCACAAGCACCCGTAACGGCGAACGCTATATTTCCGTTACAATGAAAGGTCCGGGCAGAGGAATGATCGAGGGCGACAAATTCCGTATTATGGACGGCAAGACCCTTCACGAGTGGGCATACAGTAACTTTAAGGAATATCCAGAAATCGCCTGCGGAAAAAATGATTTCGTTATACCGCTTTACGGTTCCGAGCGCTCCGCGATGGCGCTGGTTCCTGCCTGTAACCGGCCTCTTGCAGTTCCCAAAGGCGCTGACATAAAGATAGAGGTCGAGGTGCCAAAGTATCTTTTTGGAAAAATCAGTTTGGCCGGCTCTTACGGCAGAATAAAATACATTGACCTTACGGGAAAGTACGGGACAGACGGAATAATCGCGGAAGTGCCTCTTGTCGCCGAATACAAGTCCGCCGCCGCAAATCCCTTTATTCAGCGCTGTGACGAACTTATTCTACGCTTTCTGCACTAGACCGCGTTTTTCAAGTTCCAGAAGAATATTCTCCACGATTGTCTCCGGCACATTTACGCTTGTGTCAATCTTGATGTCGGCGGCCGAAGTGTCATTGTTGTCAATATTATACAGTGCCTTGTAGCGTTTTGTGTCCTCACTGTCACGCATTCTTGTAAATGCCGTAATTTCCTGCAGAGAACCGCCCTCACGGTTTTGAATACGGCTTGCGCGGAGTTCGTCACTTGCCAAAAGATAAATCTTCATGTCCGCTTCTTTGAGCATCCAGATTGCGAGGCGGCTTCCAAGTACGCAGGACTCTTTTCTTGCAAGCTCAACCTGCCGTGTGTCCACAGCTTTGTCATAGGAATCATCGTTTTTTGCCGCCTCAATAACTTCGGCAAGAGTCATGCCCTTTTCCGAGGCAAGCTGTCTGAATGTAAAATTGATTAGCTTTATACCGAGTGTTTTTGCAAGCAGGGAGCTTACGGTAGTGTTTCCGCAGCCTGACTTGCCGCTTATTGCGACGCGAAGTTCTTTTCCCTCAGGAATTTTGTATGAATCCATTTTTGCCTCCTACTCTACATTCTTTGACTGTTCCCGGATATTCTCAAGTGCGTCCTTGGCATTGATTACCTCGCGGCCCACTTCCTCAAACTGATTCTTGCTGCCTATCGTATTGATTTCCCGGTTAGCCTCCTGGCAGATAAAGTCAATGCGCTTTCCGGGCGCGGCGGCCTCAAATTCCTTGCGGAGGGCCGCCAGATGACTGTGAAGACGGACAATCTCCTCGTTTATTGTGTAGCGCACCAGCATCGCCGCCACTTCTGTCATGATTCTGTTCTGGTCAACCTGATCGCCCAAAAGTTCCGTAAAACGCTTTGTAATCTGCTCGCGGAATTTTGTCTCCATCTTGGGCTGCCATTCCTTGAAGAATGCCGCGCATTTATCCAGAGTGTCAAGTTTTAAAAGAAGGTCTTTCTTCAGGTTTGCGCCTTCTCTGGCACGGTCAGAAATAAAGGTTTCAAGAACCTCATTCAGTATACCGCAGATTTTATTCCAGTAGTCTTCCGCATCTGTCTCGCGCGCGGCCTGCAATACGCCTTCCTGCTTTGCCACAAGGCCGAGACTTACGTCATCGGAACTTTTTCCAATCGCCTCCGCAACCTCAACCAGAGCCTTGTAATAAGCGGCCGCCGCCTTTGTGTCTGCGGTAACGCTTGTGTTTGAGGACAAATCACGGACACGCACTGTAAGGTCAACCTTGCCGCGAAGAATTTTTTCCGAGACCAGTTTTCTTATTCTTTGTTCCAGTGGATTCAAGAATGACGGAAGATTTACGCTAAGGTCTAAGAAACGGTTGTTGACGCTTTTTATTTCTACGCTAATCTGGCTTCCCTCTGTTTCTGTTTCTTTGTAGGCATAGCCTGTCATGGAATTCATTGCATTTTCTCCTGAATTAGTTTGCTCACTTTCCAGTTGTCGCCGGCTCCCATCGTTACAAAAAGGTAGCCCTGGGGATAAGCTTCCCCGGCTTTTTCTGAAAGCAATTTTACTCCCAAACCGGCGGCTTCGTCAAATTCTTTTTCGTAGTGAATGTCCTTGTGGTAGTCAGAGGCCCTTTTTGCAAGAAGTTCTCCGCTGACATTCGCCGCCGCCGGATTCTCACGGGCGCTCGCGTATATTTTGTTTATGATGACTGTATCCGCCGAGTCAAAGCAGCGGGCAAATTCGTCCAGCAGTGCGGCGGTTCTTGTGTAGGTATGGCTCATAAAGTCAACGATAATCTTTCTTCCCGAATAAAATTCTCTGAAGCCAGCGAGTGTTGTTCTGACAGCCGTCGGATGATGACCGTAGTCGTCCACAAAAATTATGTCATCGCCGAATGCGTTCTTGCCGTGTCCGGTAACTTCACTCCGGCGGCGGCCGCCAGAAAAGTTCTCAAGCCCCTTTTTTATTTGCCCGATATAATTTTCCGGCGTCTTTTTGTCCTCTCTCAATAACTCCGCGCACAGGGCGGCGGCTCCGCAGGCATCGAGAACCTCGTGCTTGCCGGGAACTCCGATAAATGCATCTCCTAAAAAGCCGATTGAAAAATTATTTTTCTGATTGACAGCGCCCCTGTAGCAAAGGCGGTAGTCGCCGGCGGCTTTTTCTCCGTACTCAATCATTTTTATGTCGGGCCGTTTTGCCGCCGCAATGCGCGCGGTTTCTACTGCCCCGCTGTCATCGGCGCAGTAGATGAGTTTTCCGCCTTCCGGGAGTTTGCATATGTAGTCCACAAATGCATTCTGAATGTCCCCGAAAGTGGGATAATAATCCTGATGGTCGCTCTCCACGGAAGTAAGAAGAATGATTTTCGGACAGAATGACATAAAGTGTCGCTGGTATTCGCAGGTTTCTGCGACAAAATATTTTTTCTCCGAACCTTCGATTAACGGAGACGTGTATGTGCAGGTTCCGCCAAAGGAAGTGATTACAGAACCTGCGAGCGTCTGTGCCGGAAGATCCAGTTCCCTTAAGATTGTTCCTGCAAGTCCGGTTGTGGATGTTTTTCCGTGGACGCCGCAGATGCCCGCGCTGTATGCTTGGCTTGAATATGAGCCGAGCGCCTCTGTATAGAGCATGCAGGGAACTCCCGCCCTCTTTGCCTGAATAAGGTCAGGATTTTTTTCCGGACTGTAGGCGCTTGAATAAATTACAAGCTGAGTCTCTTTCGTAATGTTTGACCCGGAAAAAGGAAGAGCCTTTAGTCCAAGACGCTCGATAATCTCGTCCGTATAAAAGCGGTCCGTTACATCGCTTCCGGTAATGATGGCTCCGTTATGGTGGAGAATCTCTACCAGCGCCGCCATTCCGGTTCCCTTTATACCGACAAAATGTATGTGAAGTCCCCTCAAATTTTCGGGAAGTTGAATTGTTGCTGACATAGAATTATTATAGCACAAAGAAGATTATTAGTAAAGAATGAAAAAGGCGCTGATTCCTATCGCAAATTCTTTTGAATTAGTGTTGCGATAAGTTTAGCCCTTCTTCCGCAAATTTATCGCAAAAATCACCGGGCAGACTGCGGAATTCTCAAAATATCGCAAATTTATTTTATTCTTATCGCAAATTTTTTATATTTCGATTATAACCTGGCTTACCACAAATTCTTTTTCGTGGCTCATTGAGACAAATAGCCGGGCTTTTTCATGCTGCGGGCATCTGTCCTTAAATGCGTCGAGCGCCGAGCCTTCTACAAAGAGTTCCGGCTTTCCGTTTTCGGTGCTCTTTATGTATACGTCCCGGAGGTCAAAGACAATTCCTGTGCCGAGCGCTTTGGAAAAGGCTTCCTTTGCGGCGAAGCGGACTGCATAGTGCTGGCACAGTGCAGAAAGCCTTTCCGCTGTCAAAGGTCCGCTTGCCGGCATAATTTCCTTTTCGTTAAAAAAGCGTCTTAACATTTCCTGTGATTTGACCCATTTTTCAAAGCGCGATGTTTTTGCAAGATCTATTCCTATGCCGAAAATCATTGGCCGTCTTCCCCCTTGCCTGATTCGGCGGCGGGGTCAGGCATCTGTGTCTCATCAACCACAATGGCCGGCGGACGTTCTTTTACAATGACATGAACTGTTTCTACAGAAATTTTATCAAGCAGGAATTCTGTGGGAATAAGGACTTCGACAGGAAGGTCATATTCCCCGGCTTCTGTTACAGAACCTAAATTAACGCTGAGTGTGTCTGGGTTCGGTACAAAGTCGTCCAGATAAAGCTGCGGACCTTTTATTGTTATGTTACCCGTAAACTTTGAATTTGTCTCAAGTCCGGCCGCAATGTTCTTGATTACAACCGGAAGCCCGCTGTAAGTCTTTAGTCCTGAGACGTAGTCCATGTTTACTGTAACTTGAGTTGTATTCGCATCTTTAAACTCAATGAGGCGGTTCAGATTAACTAATTCAACTTTCTGAGAAAAAGTGGATTCCCTGTCGTCAACAGGAATTCCTATCGTGGAAATGGAAGTTATACTCTCGATAATCGAGCGTGGTCCATAAATGGAAACATAGCCCGGATCTGCTCCCAGAGAAGTAACTGTATACCCGTATTGAAGCTGACCCGTTATCTGCGGAATTATTTTTACTGTCTTTAAAATATTCCTTTCCAGGCGAACCTTTACTTTTTCCGGATAAACAGTAATCTGCATGGGATCAAGTTCAATTACAGATGACGGAAAGTCTACAGAAACAGGAACATCAAAATTTCCTTCCTGTGTAAAGTAACTTAAATCCAGCGTGGCCGTAATTCCGTTTGCTGTAACCTGTGTAATCTTTTCATTGGAAGTTCTTATTGTAACGCTTACGCTTGACGGAATGTGCGTAGTGCATACCATTTCGCCGTTCTGAACAACCTTCAGAGTTACAGGAAGGCTCTTCTGCTCAAGAGATGCGTATCTGTTAAAAATATAAAAAAGACAGGCAATGACAATGCACACAGCCTTTGCCGGCCAGTTATTACTCAGCTTTTCCAAAAGCGGCTTTATTTTCATCTACGGTATCCTCAATTTTATATTGATCGGGGGTAATGTCCAGAAGGTAAACCAATGTTTTTGTCAGTTCCTGTATGGACAAATCATAATGCAGCTTTGAGTCGTAACTCAAAGAAATTGCGCCAGTCTCCTCTGATACTACAAGAACCACCGCATCGGTGGTTTCTGCCAGTCCAAGGGACGCTCGGTGTCTTGTTCCGAATGTCTTTTTAATGTCATACTGCTCGCTCAAAGGAAGAAAACATCCTGCCGCCACAACCTTGTCTCCCTGAATGATGCAGGCTCCGTCGTGAAGCGGCGTGTCAAATTTAAAGATAGTTACTAGCAGGCTGGAAGAAAGGTCTGCGTTAAGTCTTGTTCCTGTTTTTATGATGTCGTCAAGTTTTGTGTGCCGCATAAAAACGGCCAGCATTCCTCTCCTCTGTTTTGAGAGAATGTCCGCTGCCATCAGCACAGAATCCACATATGAGTGTTTTGAGCGGTTTCCGAATGAGAACCATTCTTTCTGCCCCAGCTTTAGAAAGATTTTGCGGATTTCCGGCTGGAATACAATCGCAAAGACTACCGCAAGCCCCGGCGCAAGCAATTTTAAAAGCCACAGAAGGGTATCAAGCCTTAGAATGGCGGCGGCGGCATAGGCCAGCGCGATAATAATTGTTCCTCTCAGAATCTGAATGGAGTTTGTGCTTACAACAATCTGATAAGCCTTATACAGAATAAAAGCGAGAATTCCAATGTCCAAGAGCGGTCTTATAAGATTGTAAACTGCCGCAAAACTGTCAAATGCCAGCATTTATTATTTCCTTTACGACTTTTACTGAATCCACGGCAGGCGCCGTGTCGTGAACCCTGATAATCGAGGCTCCGTTCAGTATTGAATAAACATCGGCTGTGATTGTTCCCCAAAGTCTGTCATTTACAGGCCGGCCGCAAACCTGTCCAAAAAAACTTTTCCGTGAAAGCGCCATAAGAACTGTATATTTCTTATCACAAAGCTCGCCAGCCCTTTTTATGAGAATGGCGTTCTGCACTGTGTCCTTTCCGAATCCGATGCCGGGATCAACTATTATTTTTTCCGCAGCAATTCCGTTCTCCAGACAATATTCAGCCCTGGAATTTAAATAAGAGTCAACTTCCTTAAAGACATCTCTGTATTCAGTCTTTTCCTGCATTATAGCAGGAATTCCTTTTTTATGCATCAGAATTACGGGAATTTTCTGATTTTCCGCAAATTTAACAAGCCGCGGATCATCTTCCAAGGCGGACACATCATTTAAAATATCCGCACCGGCGTCAAAAGCCGCGCTCATGACATCATATTTTCTTGTGTCGACAGAAATGGGTATGCCGGAGAATGCCCTTATTTTTTTTATTACGGGAATTACGCGGCGGATTTCTTCCTTTGCGTCCACATATTTGCTGCCCGGTCTTGTTGACTCTCCGCCTATGTCTATAATGTCCGCGCCTTCCCTGATATGCTTTTTTGCCAGAGAAAGACCGCCGCGGCTTTTTGCAAAGAAGGAGTCATGGTCCGCGTTTACAATTGACATTACGAATGCGGGATTTTCTGTTGAAAGGCTTCTATTTGCCAGAAAGATTGTTTTCATTTAATACTCCCAATGCTTCTTTTTGAATGTCGTTAGGCGACAAGAATGCGTTTTCCAAAATCTGCTCGCGGCTGCCCTGCGATAAGAATGTCTCCGGGAAGCCCATGTTGCTTACTGCAAAATAGTGATTCTCCAAAAGGAATGCCTTTAACTCCTCGCCGATTCCTCCGCTTTTTATTCCGTCCTCGACAATAACAACAGTCTGGTAACCGGAACATATTTTGAGAAAATTATTCAAGTCCAGCGGTTTTATAAAGCGAAGATTGTATATGTCCGCATAAACGCCTTGGAGCAGGAGCGATCGGGCGGCGACAAGTGTTTCTGAAAACATCGAGCCGAGTGTTACAAGGAGGACGCGGTTAAAAGACTTTCCGTTACGGGAAAATGTCTCGTCCTGAATTATATTGGTTTCTGAATTGAATCTTGCTGCGAGCGACGGAGCGTATTCCTCGGCGGAAATAAGGATTCCCCGTCCCCTGCCGTCTGTCGCAATATACGGCTTTTTAAAAGAAGGCAGTTCCGAGGGTGTTGTTTTTTTGGGATAGCGGATTACGACAGGCCCTTTTGCGGAAACCGCATAGTTCAATGCAGAATCCAGTTCCACGGCGGAGGCCGGAGCGAGATATGTCATGCCGGGAATGTTCTTTATAAGTGCGATGTCAAAGATTCCCTGGTGCGTCTCCCCGTCATTCGGAACAGCGCCGCTTCTGTCAAAGACAAAGACTGCGTGCAGGCCGGGAAGCGCCACATCGTGAATTATCTGGTCAATGGAGCGCTGGATAAAAGTTGAGTAGATGCAGACTATCGGGATTATTCCGCCCTTTGCAAGACCCGCCGCAAAAGTTACCGCGTGTTCCTCCGCGATTCCCACATCAAAGAAACGGTCTGGATAATGACGGGCAAAGGAATCAAGGCCTGTCCCCTTGGACATGGCGGCGGTGATTGCCGCAACCCTCGGATTTTTCTGCCCCAGCATCATCAGGCTCTGAGAGAAACATTCCGTAAAGGATTTTTCGTCAAATTTTTCCATTGAGCCGTCGGAAATGTTAAAAGGACCTATTCCATGGAAAAGTTCAGGGTTGTCTTCTGCCGGAGAATAGCCTTTTCCCTTTTTCGTGAGGACATGGACTACCACAGGTTTTTTCAGGATTTTTACTTTTTCAAAGACATTGGTCATTTCCCTTATGTTGTGTCCGTTCAAAGGTCCTACATATTCAAACCCCAGGTCAACAAACATATTGTTCGAGAGAAAAAGACCTTTTAGCCCACGCTTGAATCTGAAAATTATTTTCTGGAAAAAACGGCTGAAAGGAAGGTGCTCCGCAATTCTGTCAATTACATGCCTGACAGACTGGTATTGAATTGACATAGTGAGACGGCTCAAATAGCGTGAAAGACTTCCCTCGCTGGGAGAAATTGACATCTGGTTGTCGTTAAGGATAACAATCAGATTCTTCGCATCCTTTCCCGCATTGATAAACCCCTCATAGGCCAGTCCGCCTGTAAGGGCGCCGTCTCCTATGACGGCTATTACTTTTCCGCCTTTGCCCTGTATTTCCCTGGCTTTCAGAAGTCCGAGAGCCTGCGAGATTGAGGTTGATGCGTGTCCGTTGTCAAAATAATCGTGGGGGCTCTCGCATTCTTTTGTAAAGCCCGAGAGTCCGCCGCCCTGCCTCAGCGTATTGAACTGCCTGTAGCGGCCTGTCAAAAGTTTGTGAGTATAGCACTGGTGGCTTACATCAAAGACAATTGCGTCTTTCGGAGAGTCAAAAACCTTGTGAAGAGCGATTGTAAGCTCAACTACTCCCAGATTGCTTGCAAGATGGCCGCCGTTGTGGGCAACAGTGTCTATGATGCACCTGCGTATTTCTCTAGCGAGCAGACGCAAGTCTTTTTGAGAAAGTTTTTTTATGTCTTCTGGTGATTTTATCTCAGCAAGCAAAAATTCTCTCCTGTTTAGAAGAAGTTAAAAAAAAAGACTGCCCGCAAGCAGTCTTTACTGGCATTAAAATGTGCAACTACTGTGTTGCCTAGCAATTACTTGCTCTTATGCCGATTTCTTCTAAGCATCTTCTTACGCTTATGAGTAGCCATCTTCTGATGCTTTCTTTTCTTACCGCAAGGCATTTATTGCTCCTTAAAAATTTGTATCGATACGCACAATATTATGCATTTTTTGAAGTATTTTGTCAATATATGAAGAAGAAAAATTGTCATCTAATTGAATAATTTCCGCTCCCGGAATACCCCTCATAAAAACATACTGTTTCTTTGCATAGCGTTTTGAGTCGTGTTTTATCCTGGCACGGACTTCTTCCGTTGCAAGAGGATTTCCATTCTTATCCGTCTCAAAGAATTCCCTGTAGCCGATTGCCTGCATTCCGGGATCGTCCTTTGAATAGGTTTTCATAAGCGCCCCTGCCTCTTCCTCAAGGCCGGCATCAAACATTTTGTCCACACGGGTTTCTATGCGCCTGTAAAGGTCATCGCGCGGTCTCTCCAAAATAATCGTGGTAAAGTCGTAAAGGTTACGGAGACTTGTTCCGCCGGAAAACGCCGAACGGGGCTTTCCGGTAAGCTCGAAAATTTCAAGGGCACGCAGAACCCGGTAAGAGTCCCCGGAATTTATTTTTGCCGCGCTTTCGGCATCGACCGCCTTTAGTTTCTGCCACATAAATTCCTTGCCGCGTAATTCACATTCAGCCTTTAATGACTGGCGCAACCGCGGATTTGAGACCGGTGTGTCGGGAAGCCCCAGAATGAAATTTCTTATATAAAACCCTGTTCCTCCGCAGATTACGGGAAGACATCCGCGGGCGTAAAAGTCCGAGCAGATAGAGTCCGCCTCCTGTACAAAGTCCGCAGCGGAAAACTGCTGGTCGGGATTTCTTATGTCAATGAGATAATGCGGAAGGATTCTCTGCTCCGCCTCCGACGGCTTTGCGGTTCCTATATCCATTCCTCTGTAGACTTGCATGGAGTCCGCAGAAATGACTTTTGCTTTTGTCTTTGATTTGAATAAGCCGTCCTGCCCGAAAAGGCTGAAAAGCAGCTCGGTCTTTCCTGTGGCAGTCGGCGCAAAAATAACTAAGACAGGAATCTTAGTTTTCGGCGATGCGATATGTTACTTCCTTTGTAAAAAGCTGGCGTGCTGCGAGTGATACTACCTTGTCGTGATTTTCGGCGATAAGAGGATCTTTTACCATAGACATCTGGTAGGCGCGGCGGTTTGCGGCGACTGTGATTTCGTAGATATTGTCAGTGAATTTTACAAGCTGTTCCAATGGAAAAATCATTTTCTTCTCCTGTCATGGTCCGATACGGACTCTGATTTGAGATAATATTATATCACAAAAAACATTATTCAGTCAAGTATTAAGTGCATCTCCAAAAACTCGCCAAAGCGGTTTTTTAGAGATTGCCGGCGAGTTATAAGTCGGTATAATAGACGACTTATAGCATCGCATTTTCAAAGTGTTTTGAAATACCTGACAGTCTTAAATCTTGCCGATTCTGTTTTTTGGCCAGAAGCGGAATACTGTTGTTCCGAGAATTCTGTTCTTGCTCACATACTGCGGGCTCATGTTCGAGTAGTATAAAACCGGATAGTCGTCAATTTCTGTAAGAGGAATGAGTTTTTCCCGATAACTGTGCCTCATGTCCAGAGAGTTGAACCTGTTGTCGCCCATCATAAAATAGCAGTCTTCCGGAATGTAGTCGGCGCTTCCGTCAGCCTTATTTGCAGGGAAAAGAGGCATGTTGCGGCGGTCAAGATAGTTGATGTAGTAATGAAGTCTTTCTGCCTGGCTCCAGTAGTCCTTGAGGAGACTGTCATACACAAAGTCCGCCGAAGATACGCCCTGCTTTATAAGCTGTGTGTTCCGCAGGATAAAGCGGCCTATTACAAGCTTAAACATGATGTTCAGTCTGAAATTTGAGTCTGTGTAAAGGTCGCCGCCGGCAAGGTCGTCTGAGACAGAATTTTGCCACTTGGAAATCCAGTCTGTCATAAAGGCGTTGAACCAGGCGCCTCCCTCCTGCGAGGAAAGAACCTTTGTCGTGAGAGCGTAGTTGTCTTTCAGCATATTGAATTCCCAGAGGGCGTCGCCGAAAATAAAGCCCTTGTCGGCCTTTTTTCCGCCGTCAAGACCTGAAATCTTCCGAAAGTCGCCGGCAATCTTTTTGCATTCGTTTGCGCAGTCATCAATATTCAGTTCGTTGCGCTCTTTTTCCAGAGAGCACATTTCTTTAAAGCCGTCTTCGTTTATGGGGAACTCCTGTATACTGTCCCTGATTTCTTTTGACACTGAATTTAAATTATAGGCGGCCCACTTGGCGTCCTCCACAACCGGTTTAAATTCGGGAGAATCCTTTGTCCTGGAATAGAGAATTCCGTCAAGCATCATAAGCTGCTCGCCGGGAACGCCTGCCACACGCTTTACGAGCGGATCCGCCTTTACGCGGTGGTTCTCGTCGACATTAAGGTTTACAGTCGTAAAAGTGAGCATGTAGACAAGCTCCGAGACTACAGACTTAATCTCGTCCTTTCTTCCGCTTGAATAGTGCGGATTTCTGAACACCACTATGTCACCCCTCTTGTATTCCTTTAAGCAGGGAAGTCCTACCTGTGTAAGAGGGAATTTAGGTCCGCCGGTAATCTTTGACACCATAAGGCGGTCTTTGATTAAAAGAGACGGAACCATTGATTCTGACGGAATCTTGTAGAACTGGAAGAAGAAAATCTGAAAAAGCAGAACCATAAAGACCGCCTGGACAAGGGCATCGGCCCAGTCCACAAGTTCAAAAGCCAGCCATAAAAAGCCCTTTCTCTTTTTTGCTACGGCAAAGGCAGCCCAGGGGGAACTGATTTTTGCCATGCGCTTTTCATTCATGTAAAAAAGCACCAGCAGTGAAAAGACAAAGGAAACGAGCCAGATTAGGACGGAAATCACGTCAAAGGCAAAGGAAGTTCCGCTTTCGCCCGACCGTCGCATAATAAAAGCAATCAGATGAACAAAGGGCTGGTACTGGAGCATTTTTCTGGAGGCCGCGAAACTCGCCCTGTCAGGAGTTTTTAGAAGCTTAAAATAAAAAAGGTAAAAGAGTATCCCGTTAAAGATTATTGACAGGGGAAAAGCCATAACAGCAACATCCAGCCCGAAGAAAATATTTATTACAGAAAAAAGCCCTGCGCTTACAGCATCAATCAAAAAGAAAATTCTTATTTTGTTCATGGTAATTACTATAGCAAAAAAACATATTTCAGTCTATAATAAAAGAATGAATGAGAAGTTATTGAATGCGGCCGCCGGACTAAAGATGGTGGACGGAGACAGAGAACTCTACAGAATTCTTCTTGAGGCATATCTGGCGGAGAACAAGTTTGAGAAAAGCATTCTGCTTGGCTTTATCAGTAAGAAAGATTTTTTATCCGCCGCAAAATACATTCACAGGTTAAAAGGCGCGTCCTTTCAGATTGGTGCGGAGGAAATCGGAAGCCAGGCCCAGAAACTTGAGGACATTTTCCGGAAAAAAACCGGGTGTTCCGCAGGTGAACTGGCCGCACTGACAGAGAAATTCTGCTCCGATTATGACAATGTTATTCTTATTGTGAAAAACCTATTGACCAAAAATCTATAATCCTGTATATTTACAGAACCCGCCCGGATGGCGGAATTGGTAGACGCGCTAGGTTCAGGTCCTAGTGGTAGCAATACTATGAGAGTTCAAGTCTCTCACCGGGTAATCTTCTTTTTCACTCCCAATCAATTTCCAAATTAAATCTGAATATTTTATCCGAATACAAGTCAGGAAATTCAAGTCCGTCGGCAAAGAAAAACATTTTTCCCTGTAAACCTGAACTGCGGAAATCGTAATTATAAAGAGCGTCTCCCTCGACCGGAAGCCCAAGCCAGGAAAGATGGCAGCGAACCTGATGCCTGAATCCCGTCGCAATCCGCGCGGCAACTTTTACTAAAGGAACCGCAGCTGATTCCCCGCCGCAAGGCATCGAGGGCGCGTCTGCTACTGAAAGGATTTTTGTCCTGTATACTTTTTTACTGCCGGTCTTTTTTAGGGCAGCACGGGAAGATTCTTCCAGAACAGGACGCACTTCCTTACCGCCTTTTCCGTAAGGCCTGAAAAAAGATTCCGCAGACGCGCCCGCAAGACATTCCGGGCTTGAGAAGCCTAAAGGCAGCTTTGGAAAGCCTCCGAGTTTTTCTGCGTTGCGGTCGTCAAGGCGGCAGAGGGCGGAATAATTCTTTAAAAAAAAGCCTTTCTGCTGGACAGAAATTATATAGTCATAAAAGTCCTGGTTTTCCGCAATGAGGAGGAGCCCTTCCGTAGCAGTGTCAATTCTGTGGAGAAGCCCGGTCTCTATTTCTTTTTTTCCGTGAATGTACTTTATTTTTGGAAACAGCCGCTCCGCAAAGTCAAGGGCAGTCTCGCAGTCAGATGACGCAATAGGCGCGCTGGGAATACCCGAAGGCTTTTTTAAGATTACAAATGGCTCTGCCCCGCTTGGCTCGTGAAGAACTTTTATTCTTTCCATCAGACGCCTCCGAAAAGCTCCGCGTAATCCGGGGCGGTATAGGCACGCCCGAATTTCTGCTCCAGACCAGCAATTATTTTCTTAAAGCGTTCCGGAATCGGCGCGACAAAAGTCTCTGGCTCTGTCCGCCCCGGCAGCTGAATCTTTAAGAGCCTTGAGTGGAGCATAAGGCTTGCGTCGGGAAAATAATTGTCTTTTTTGGAATATATTTCGTCTCCCAAAATCGGACAGCCCAGGTATTTCATGTGAACTCTTATCTGATGAGTGCGGCCGGTTTTTATACGGATCCGGAGCAAGGTATAGTTTGAGAACACCGCCGACACATGATAAATTGTAACGGCGTGCTTCCCCTCGTCCGTGTCAAGGACAGCCTTAAAGCGCTTTCTGTCGGCAGGGTCCCGGACAATCTGTGTCTCCACGGTGCCGTCCTTTTTTTGCGGACATCCGCGGACTAAGACAAGATATTCTTTTACAAGGTCGTGCTTTTGAAACTGATTCTGCAGCCACTCCTCCGCGTCCCGGTTCCTTGCGGTTATGATTATTCCGCTTGTGTCCTTGTCCAGACGGTGGACAATTCCCGGCCTCCGCCGCTCAAGAATTTTTGAAGTCTCACCTTCCTTTATCTGCGGAACAGCCTCCATTCCCCAGTGGAACAGGAGCGCGTTTACAAGAGTTCCCGTCCAGTTCCCGGCGGCGGGATGGGTAACCATTCCCTGCTCCTTGTTTATGACTGTTACATTGCGGTCCTCATAAACAATGTTCAGCGGAATGTCTTCCGGCTCAATATTGTCGGGAATATTGTCTTCCCACTGAATGTCAATCTGGTCTCCTGCACGGACCTTGCCGGAAAGTTTTGAAGGCTTTGCGTTTACAAGAATCTCACTTACGCCGCTCTTTAATTTTGAGCGGTTAAAGCCGTTTGGCAGAGAGGCAATGTATTTGTCCAGTCTTTCGCTTCCCGAAAAATTATCCGGAACTTTTGAACTAAAAAACGGCACTTTCCAAATTCCCGAATATGTATTCCTTTTTTTCCCCCATGGGAATAAAAAGCCTTTCCTGCTCGGAAACCAGCGGCATTATTGTTATGTTACGCAGCTGCATCGCGTTGTTGTTTTTTTTTGCCCTGCCTCTGTGCACGCTGTTCACAATAAAGTCTGTAAGGCCGATACCGACGCTTATTCCAAGAGAAGTCAGGATAATTCCCGTCGCAGTAGAAAAACTGTAATCGTCGCCGTTACTTGAGAACGGATTTTTAATATACGATGTGTTCCAGTTATGGGAGGCCGCCTGTTGAATCGAGTAGCCGAATGATACTAAAAGGACTGTGAATGGCCATGATCCCAGTGTTATTATTTCTCCGCGCCTGATATCTTTTAGCCATTGTGGCGTTTCCGTTGAGTTATAAGGAACAGCGTCTGAGATTGTAAGATCATCGGCATGCAATGCGGAATTTGTCATTACCAAAAAGGCTAGAAGCGCAAGGAAGATTTTTCTCATTTTTTTGAATAATCCCTCTCTCCAAAAATCGCAGTTCCGATTCTCACCATTGTAGAGCCTTCTTCGATTGCGATTTTATAGTCGCCGCTCATTCCCATGGAAAGTTCATTCAGTTCAAACTGAGGAAATTTTTTTCTGCAGGTATTTTGAATTTCCTTTAGTTTTTTAAACGAGGCACGGACAGCCTCCTTGTCCTCTGTAAATGGCGCCATGGTCATAAACCCCCTGGGCTCGATATGAGGGTATTGTCCGGCAGTCATTCTTTCGAGCGCCTCAAAAAGGTCATCGTCATTCGTAAAGCCGGACTTTGACTCCTCGCCCGTGTGGTACTCAAAAAGGACCTGGATCTTTTTATTTATTTTTCCGCACTGTTTCTCTATCTCGTCCAGAAGCTCGAGCCTGTCAACGGACTCAATGCAGGAAGAAATGCGCACAGCCTCTTTTACCTTGTTGCGCTGAAGACTTCCGATTATGTGAAGTTCAGCGTCAGGAAAAGTTTTTCGCACTGTGTCGAATTTTTCCGCCGCCTCCTGAACACGGTTCTCACCGAAGAGATTCTGACCGGCCTTTACCGCTTCTATTACGGCGTCGGCCGGATGAAATTTGCTTACAGCGACAAGGCGGACACCCTGAGGAATTTCTGACTTTATTCTAGAAAGATTTTCTTTTATGTTTGCAGACATATAGTCATTCTACTCCTTTAGCAAAAGTTCTTCAAGGCGGCAGAAGATTTTTTACCGCAATTTTTTAGTGCTGAATTATTTTATCGCAAATCTGTAACTTTTATCGCAAATCTGCGAGGCTGCCACGCTAATTTTTTTTGCAGCAATTATATCGCAATTTTTTATTAAGGCTGAATTATTTTATCGCAAATTCGCGCTTTTTTACCGCAAATTCACCGAGGCAGGCTCGTGTTTTTTGTCTTTTATCGCAAGATGAATGGTTTTTATCGCAAATTTCGTGTTTTTTTATCGCAAATTCATAAACGCAGACCTAAAATTTATCGCAATTTTATCGCAGAAGTCGCCAAAAGAAAGAGGCTCTTTGCGGCCTTTTATCGCAAGAATACTCCGAATCTCAAAGGCGGTCTGGTAGACATCGGCAATTTCCGCCGGGCTTGTAGCCCTCTCTCCCTTTAAGGTCTGGTAGGGGGCGTCCGTCTCCAAAAGCAGTCGGTCCAGTGGTAGCGTCTTTACACAGGCGACCGCCTTTTTTGCCCCGTTGATGACAGGTTTTCCGAAAGAAAAAAAGGCGTTTATATTTTTGTTCAGAATGGAGTGAGCGTCCATGAGACTTCCGGAAAAGGAATGGAAGACCACAGCCGGGACTTTCTTTAGACGCCCAGAATACTCAAAAATTTTTTGCGTCGCCTTTCTTGCGTGAATTATAATGGGAACATGGTATTGTTCTGCAAGGGAAACCTGCAGGTCAAAAGCCTTTTCCTGATTCTGTGAATTTGCCTTGAATTCTTCTGTAAAATAGTCAAAGCCGCACTCGCCTATAGCGGAGATTTTCTTTTCGGACAAGAGTCTTTGAAGAAAGTCCGCATTCTCCAAAAGAGGCATCTGCGGATGAAGTCCAAATGACTGGATCAAAAAATGTTCAAGGCCGCAGGAAGATTTCCGGTTAAAAAGAGGTGTGTTTTTTATGAGATTTGACTGTTCTGTAAATTCTTCCTGTGTGTGGGCTGCTGTACAGAAAAAAGCATTTTCCGGAAAAAAGGCATCGAGGCATTCCGTCAGGAATTTCTGACCGCCATTGTCTTTGCCGAATTGCGGGCTGTCAGATTGTATGCCGTAAAGATTTTCTTCTTTCCGTTGTGCAGAGAAAGTCCTTACGCTCGGAACAAGATGAAAGTGTGCGTCGTAAAAAATCACTAAACTCTTTTCCTCCAAAGCCGATTATTATAATATAGTAGCACCATTCCTGCTGTTATGCAATAAAAAAATGTTGGAGGAAAATTATGGGAACCTACACATTGAAGACTATTGGAAACACAAACGATTACATGTCAATTGTCCGCGAGGTTGAGGACGGATATGTTGTTCGTATTGTACGGGACCAGGACGGTTATAACGAGGTAAAGACTGACTATATCAGCAAGACACTTTTTGACAGCTGCGTGAGAACCGGCTATCTTACAAAAGTTGAAGAGCCTGCTCAAGTCGTAGCTTAATATCAGGACTGGAGGGAAGCCAATTTATTTTGACTCCCTTCTTTTCCATTCCGCGGAACCATGTCTCCTGACGCTTTGCAAACTGGCCTATGGCTATTTCCAAAAGCCGCGCCATCTCTTCTTTTGAAGAGTATTTGGCTTCTAAAAATTCCGAGACAAACCTGTATTCAAGACCGAGTTTTTCAAGCCTTGTCCACGAGGCTCCTTCCTGGTGAAGCCGCTGAACTTCTTCTATCATTCCCCCGTCAAGTCTTTCGTAAAGGCGCTTTTTGATATTGGCGCGCAACTGGTCGCGCGGAAGCGTAGTTCCGATTATGAGAGGCTTTATGTCAGGGCGCGGCGTAAGAGTCTTTTTAAAGACTTCGCACTCGGGGCTTTGAATGAATTTTTCTATCTCGATTGCCTTTACGACGCGCTCTCTTTCCAGCAGGTCTCTTGGAACATGGATTGAGCCGCCCTTTAAATCGAGAAGCATTCTTCCCAGCTCTTCGAGGCTGTAATTTTCCAATTTCTTTCTGAGGGCGGCGTTTTCCGGGACAGGAACCAAATCATAGCCGCGGACAACCGCATCTATGTACATTCCTGTTCCTCCGACAATCACAGGGGTAACACCGCGCGAAATCAGTTCATTGAATACCCTGTAAAAGTCCTGCTGGTAAAGAAAGACAGAATATTCTGTGCGCAAGTCCGTTATGTCGATTAAGTGATATGGAATATGCCTGCCGCCAAAATCGTAGTCCGCCAAATCCTTTCCGCTTCCTATGTCAAGCCCTTTGTAAACCTGACGGGAGTCTGCGGAAATTATTTCGCCGTTAAGAGCCGCCGCAAGGCGAACGCCCAAAGCGGTTTTTCCTACAGCTGTAGGTCCGAGAAGAATGACACAGTTAAAGTTGCTCTTTAATTTGACGGACAAAATGTTCTCCGAAAATCAGAGCGCACGCATTATGCGGGTAATGGCGCATTTAAGGTATTCCGATTTGGGATAGCCTAAAAGTACCGGGTGGTCGGGTGCCGCCCCGCGCTTTTGCAGTATCTGAAGTCGCTTGTGACTGTCGGCCGCCGCGCTTGTAAGCATTGAGTAAAAGTTATCGGCATCGAAGAAAGTCGAGCATGAGCAGGTAATAAGAATTCCGCCCTCGTTAAGGATACGCATGGCGCGGAGGTTTATTTCCTTGTAGCCACCGTAAGCCTTTTTAATCATCTTTGCGCTTTTTGTAAATGCCGGCGGGTCAAGAATTATTACATCAAATTTTTTGCCCTGTGCCTCGTATTCTTTTAGCAGGTCAAAGACATCCGCGCATACAGCCGTCATTTCCTTTTGCGCGTTGTTGAGCCTGATGTTTGTATTAATAAGTTCAACGGCGTCTTCCGAAATGTCGGCGGAGACCACAGACTTTGCGCCGGCTTTAAACGCGTTCAGTCCGAATGCGCCTGTATGGCTGAATGCGTCGAATACATTCTTGCCCTTGCAGTAGCGCCAGATTTCCTTTCTGTTGAATTTCTGATCAAGGAAGTAGCCTGTTTTTTGTCCGCGGGCAAGATCAACTTCTATGCGGACATCGTTTTCTTTTATGATGATTTTTTCACTGCCCTCTTTTCCAAGCCAGCCGGACTTTAGAGGCAGGCCCTCTTTTGTGCGGACATCGGCATCACTGCGCTCGTAAATGGCATACGGGGCACAGATTTTTTTAAGAGCCGAAAGTATTTCTGTTCTGAACACCTCGCAGGAAAGCGAAAGGAACTGGACAACCAGATATACTTTGCCGGACTCTTCAACATAGTGCTCACAGATAAAGCCGGGAAGAAGATCTGCCTCGGCAAAAAGGAGACGGAAAGAATCCCCGTCTGAAAAATTTATTCTGCGGAGGTTGTAGGCATCATAAATCTTTTTAAAGATGAAGCTGTCTCTGTCAGCCTCAATTTGATCCGCATGCTCCAAACTTAAAATGCGGACTGTAATTTTTGATGTTCTGTTAAAAACACCTGTCGCCAAAAAACCGCCGGCATTCGTGTAGAGTTCCACAATCTCTCCGTCTTTTACGGGGAATTCCGTTTTTTTGCCGTCATAGGCCGGAATGAATTCTGTTTCCTTCCAATCGTTGCCCTGAAAATATTTTACACGGCCAAGCTCGTTGTCAAAAGCCCATAAAAAGCCGCCTTTTATTTCTTTCTCTTCGCCCTTTTTAAGGAAAATGCGTGAATAATTCATAGAGTCTATTCTAGCGCAAAGACGGTTTTTGTGCAATTAGATTCTTGCAATTACCGAATGTCTTTGATAGAATAAGCCATGCTTTTTATTTTTGATATGGGCGGCGTGGTTACAAATACCGCAAAGTCTGAGGGACTGATTGCAAGGGAACTCGGTGTTACGGTCGACGAGTTGAGGGAGGCGCAGAAACCTGATCTTTTTAGTCTTTTAACATGCGGTAAGATTGATGAAAAAGATTTTTGGCGGAGAGTCGGAAAAAATCTGGGCATAAAAATCGAGACGCCCTGGTGGGAATATTTTTTTCATCCGAAAATGAATGAGGAAGTCCGGGAACTGATTCTGCGCCTCCGAGACCTAAAGGGGGCGGACGGCAGAAGAAACCGTGTTGTCTGCGGAACAAATACAATCTGGGCGCATTACTACAACCATCTGGCCCGCGGCGACTATGAAATCTTTGACCAGACATACGCCTCGCAGTTGATGGGCGTGGAAAAACCGGATCCCGCCTTTTGGAAAATGATAATGCTCAGCGAGGGCTTTGAGGCGAAACACACTTTTTTTACCGACGACAGAAAGGAGAACACAGATGCTGCGGCCGGTCTTGGAATTACCGTACACCTTTTTACTGACTGCGAAAGTCTTTGCAAGTGTATCGAGCACCTGTATAATAAGTGAAACAAGGCCTCTTTTTTAACAAGAGATTTAAAGACACACAGTCTTTTATTCCCCTACAATGAATGTAAGTTCCTTTGTAACCTCAAGCGGCTCTAACATTTCTGCCTCTTTGCTGGCAACACTTTCCCAGAAAGAAGTAGTAGAAGCATTAAAATCGGCAGCATCATACGCTTTTGGTTTTATCGTTGAGCAAGACAATATCTCGTTGTCGTCAGAATTTGGTGTCAGAGTAACCCTGGCGTAGACAGTAACTGTTACACTTCCTGTCCTTGTAAAAGTTATTGTTCCTCCGTTATTGCCTGCTGTATAATCTGCATTCTGATCAGAATATTTAAACAGTACCGAGGTTTCATCTTTCATTTCATTGCCGTTCCAGTCACAGTATACCGGGAGGCTTGCATTTACAAGGTCATTAACGCTATAAACGGTGTCTTTTTTTATGCTTGTTGCTACAGCCTCAACAGTCGGTGAGACAGACTCGTATAATACAGGAAATTCTAATCCGACCTCGTATTCTTCGCCGTCTACGGTTGCCTTTACAATAAAGGGAAGCGGCTCTAGTCCGCCGCCATTTTTAAAGCCTACAGTCTTTGCCGCCTTTTCCGAAGAAAGGGCACTCTCGACTGTAAAGCTGTCTGCAGGAATTTCTTTCTCCTCTGAAACTGTTGGACAAGATGGACTCACAGTGCATAACACAGGAGCCAAATAGGTTTTCTCTATTTGCACTTTTCCGTCCTTTAGTATCCAGTAAACGCCGGAATTGCCTGCATAAAGAGTATAATACTTCTCATCTCTATTTGGATTTGGATTTAACGCAACATTGCATTTAAACTGTTTTTGCCGGAATGTTGCGTCTACCTCAAAGTTTATGTCATCATATACCGCGGGAAGTTCTTTTGTTCCTGTAAATATCAGGGCGCCTTCCGAATTATAAATATTAGCGGTGCAGGTATATGTAAAGCCCGGCTCCAGGAAAGGATTGATTGTTAGCCCCGGTATACCTGATATAAGGGTTGAATTGATATAAGCATTTGTAATTTCATTTTTGAACTCCAATTTTCCTGTCTCTTTGCAGTAGACTGCTATTTTTATTACAGGGTTGTCTCCGGTATAGTTTAATACATATGAGTCATAACCCGAGGAAGAGCTTATTTCCACACCTTCTGCTCCTGACAACAGTGTAATGGCTACAGTCTGAGTTCTATTTATAATACTGCTCAGTTTTACGCTTGCGACATTTTCTTTTTCCGGCTCAACCGTAACTTTTTCAGAGCGGCCGTAGTAAAGAATCTGGTCCTTTACAATTTCAACATCTACCAACTTGTTTCCGTAGGCAAAAATCGCGACAGTATAGTCTCCGGGCAATAACCCGTCAATTATGATTGTCTGCCCCGGATCAAGATTTTCTTTTTCCTGAACAGTCCCATTCTGATTATCGCGGACTTTTACTGTATAGCAGAGAACTCTGTTTATGGTGTCTGATTCCTGAGCTTCGGCATCGGTAGCTCCGGGAGTTGGAAGAGTTGTGCCGTCTGCGGTAATGTCTAGTGACACGCCTGCATTCCGCGGGCTTTCCGGAAGAGTCAGTGCGATTGCACCTTTGGAAGATGATTTTCCGTCCGAGGAGGCAATATTCGCGCAGCCGGCAAGAAGACATGTTGCCGCGGCAAAAAACAACACGGTCTTTACAATAAATCTAAAAAAAATAAAGTTTTCTTTCATAATTAACTCCCGTCTGTCTAGCATTTAGTAAGAAACCGTTACTGTCAAAGTTCCGGTCGTTGAAACTCCGCCTGCTGCTCCGCCCTGTTCTTCGAACGCGCCGTTTTCTGAGGAGACTATGGTAGTCATGACGCTTTCACTTGCGGCGGCTCCTGTACGGGAGGCACCAAGGTTAAGGGCTGAGCTGACGGCGTTTTCACTGGCGCCGTGTCCTTGCGGAGAGCCTCCTCCGTTCTGCGGATTGCAGTCAAAGGTCGCAGTCTGGCCTACTGTGATTGTAAAGGCACCCTTTCCTGCGTTTCCGTCGCTGATATTTGCCGGAGAGGCCGCGGCATTAGAGCTGCTGCCTTTTTTTCCTTTGTTCCCACTGCCGATGTTTGAACTTGCGGACGGCCAGACAGCTACAGAGCCTTCTGTGGCACTGATTGCCGCGCAGTTGTAGCCTGTGTTGTATAAGAATTCTGTTCCGCGGACACTGGCGGTTGCGGCCGGTCCTCTTACTGTAAATCCCGCGCGGCGGTCTTCCGCCTTTTTTACATTACTCTTTAGACCGCCGGCCTTTAGTGTAATATAGGCATTGTCCTTGTCGCCGTTTTCCGAAAGCTCTTCAACCTTGATGCGGGTCATAGGATTTACTGTTACACTGCTTCCCTTGATTTTTAAAACCAAAGAACTTTTAAAGCCGGTCTGTATTTCAGTTCCCTGTGCGATTTTATTTCCCTGGGAAACAGGAATCCAGGAGGCTCCTTTGAGCATAGTGGCCTTGCCCGAAACGGAGACTACCTCCGCGTCAAATGCAAAGGCAGAAAATGCAATGCAGAAGACAGCCGTCAATAAAAATAATTTCTTCATAAAACTCTCCTTATACTTAGAATACAAGACTTGCGTTAAGACTTATCTGAACATTATTCAATTCTTCCGAATCATTGTCGATGTACTGAAAAATTCCAAGTCCCAGCATTACATCACTGAATACCTGACATTTTGCGCCGGCCGAATATCCCAGTCCTTTGTATTTTATCGAGTCATCTGCCGCATTGAATACCGTGTCAAGAGAGCCGTAAACCATAAGGTTTTCAACAGGCTTTATTGAGAATGAGAATTCACCCTTTAAAAGTCCGGCATACTGGGGATCGTAGTAGCCGTTGTAGGCATTTACCTTTGTAAATCCTCCGAAAGTCTCGAGACTGCCCTGCTTACCGGAGGCATATACAAGTCCCGCGTTCAGTGCCAGCGACTTGTACGGCAGATAAAGCGAGAATTTTGCCTTTGACAGGTTTGAGACTTTGTATGAGTCGTCCCCGGTATTTCTAAAACTGAATGTCGTGCTTGCGCTGTAAAAAAATGTTCTGTACAGAGGGCCGCCCAGCGAAAGTGTGCCGTACATTCTGTTGAAATTTTTTCCGTCAATTTTAAAGGCACCCAGGAACTGCGCCGCTATTGTCTGATTTGCAAAAAGATTCGGGAACCCAAGAGTCGCCGCTCCGACCGCGTATTTTGCGGCAGGATCGTAAGGTGTCTTTGTGTCATAGACAAAGGGCTCCGCAGGATTGTCAAGGATTTTTACGCACTGGGCGTTTAAAAGTCCCGTGTATGCTCCGTATGCGGAAACTCTAAGAGTTGAATTTTCGTATTCAATGTAAGCACCGTCAGCAGGCTGAACATAAACAAGCCCTGTAAGGTCTCCGAACATAAAGCGGCCGGCGTTTATCGAAAGAAGTCCGTCTCCGGCCGAAACTTTTGCGGCCAGTTTAAAGAGGCTCAGGTCAAGCCTGTTGTAGTATTCCTCTATTGTACCGTCATACTCAAATTCGTAGAGCCCTTCCGCCGTCCAGTAAATATTTCCGTCCTTGTCAAACGGAACTTTTACCCACAGCCTGAAGTCATCGGTCTGATCCAGTTTTAGGTCAGAGAATTTCTTTCCCTTAAAACGCGTAAAGTTGATTAATGATCCGCCCCAGTCCGCGGCGGAAAGGGCTGAAGATACCAGCAGGAATAAGGGAATTAAAAACTTTTTCATTCTGCGTCCTCCGCTCTTGCAATGCAGTTGTTGAGCACCGATATGGCATTTTGGCCGCTTACCTGCATGGACGGGTCTGCGGATGCGTCGAGAATACCCAGCGCTTTTAGTTCTTTAAAGGCATAACGGTCAGACTTTGTAATTCTGTATAAAAGTCCGCATTTTAGGCCTGTCGCCTTTACGCAAAGCCGGCTTAATTCAGACAGTTTTACAGGCCTTTGAGCGACAGTTCCGTCGGAAATCCACTGGTTTTCATGCAGTGTATTGAACGCCTCGGAGTAAGAGACATTCTCCCCGCACAAGCCTGAATAAACAGCGGCAAGGTATGCGCACTGTTCACAAGATACTGTCTGTGAATCAATAATTTCACTAATCTTTTCCGCGCTCTGTGCGGAAAGAACTGAAGACAAAAGAAGAAGACTCAATACAACAAAACTTTTTTTCATTTTAATTTCTTCCCTCCCCGTTTTATTTTTATATAATAAAATTAAATATTTGTTATATAAAAATAATTAACAAAATAAAACATTTTTATAAATAATAACACAGACTTTTTAAATTTACAATAAATAATAAAATTAAATATTTGTTATATAAAAATAATTAACAAAATAAAACATTTTTATAAATAATAACACAGACTTTTTAAATTTACAATAAAAAAATTGAAAAGTTGCAAAAAATATGATATTATAATAGTGTATGGGAAAAAAAAGAGAAAAAAACACTGGTGTGATCGGCTATTTTATTGCCGTAATCATATGCGCGGCCTTATGGACTCTGCTTTCTTTTACGGATCTTCTTCATAAATACGAGCTGCGCGTTTACGATGCCCTTCTGTCAACAAAACCGGTTGCAAGGGAAGATGAAAATGTCGCTCTTGTAGAGATTGACGATCCTTCTCTTGACAAACTCGGTCCATGGCCATGGAGCCGGGACATTATCGGCGACGTGCTTCTGCGAATGAAAGAACTCGGTGTGGATACGGCTGTTTTTGATATTGAATATCTGTCCGAGTCAAAAATATCCGTCAATGCTGACGATGTTTCTGTTTTAAGACAGAATATCGGTGTTAACGACAGGGAAGCCTCCGCCCTCGCAGATATTATGTTCCGTGACAATGACGGCTTTTTCGCAAAGGCTGTTCAGTTTTTCGGGAACACTTGGCTTACCATCAACAATGAAAAAATCACGACTGTTTCTTCGGAAGACGAGTCATATGCGAGAGAGCGTTTTTTAATTGACGGCTCCATGGTTGATGACTGCGAGGAGCTTGTAAAAAAAGGGAACCTTATAAATTCAAAGAAGGCAGGAACGGTTCTCGGCCTTGGACCGGCGAACAGACGCTTTATCTCAATGGCCCGCGGCGCGGGTTTTACAAACATTATCATCGACGCCGACGGAACCAGACGCCGTATTGAGCTGCTGAACGAAAATAACGGAAAATATCTGGGCCAGCTGGTCTTTGCGCCCCTTGCCGCGCGGCTTGACGTAAAGTCTTTTTCAAGAACAAAGCATGCCCTTATTCTGCATGACGCGATTCTGGATAAAAACGGAAAGCGCGGCGACATAAGAATTCCGCTGGACGAGAACGGCTGTATGCTGGTCCACTGGGCTCCTGGCAACTATGCCGACTCATACAAGCACGACAGTGTGATGATAATAAACCAGCTGAAAGAGTCTGAGGACGCACTCATACACAATCTTGGAGAATTTGCCCGCATTTCCCTTACCGATGAAGACGGAGTTCCGCTTTCCTATTCTGACGAAATTTCCGCCATTCTTGAAGACGCCGAATACCTGAAGAATTTCAGGACTTACATTCTTGACAGATGCAACGGCTATGATATTGGAGGAAGACTTATTCTCACAGATAATATGGAGCCGCAAAACATCTCCGACTTGCAGACCTCTTATTTTGAGTCAAGGGAGGCTTTCTTTAATCGTGTCCGGCAATTTTACCGGGGACGCTACAAAGATGAGATTTCCGCCGCCACAGACTCACTTTTGGAAAGCGGCGCAATCGAGCGGGACGACCATGACATGCTCAGGGACTACTTTGCCTCGGCCTTTGACGGTGTGCAGAGCCAGTGCGAGCTTTACCTGAGCACTTTTGACTCGCTCAAAAAGGATTTGAGAGGAGCATTCTGCATTGTGGGTAACAGTGCTTCCGGCTCAACCGATTTGGGGTCAACGCCGTTTTCAAAATCATTTCCGAATGTGGGAACTCACGCGAATGTATACAACACAATTGTTACGCAGGACTTTATCACACCGCTTTCCGGAATGTGGGGAATTCTTTTTGCCACAATAGTCTTTATTGTTTTTGTGCCGCTTACTCAAAAGAAAAAACCTCTTTTTCAGAATGTTTCCGGCGGAATTCTTATTCTGCTTTCTGTCGGAATCTGTATTCTGCTTATGGCCGGCTTTGGAATCTATGTTCCGCTTGTTACTCCCCTGCTTATAGAACTTTCCTCTTTCTTTGCGCTGATGATTCGACGGTTTGCCTCAAATGAAAAGGAGCGCCAGCTTATAAAGGCAAAGTTCGGCGCGTATGTTGCCCCAGAGGTTGTCGAGCAGATTATCAAGAATCCGAAATACGCTCAGGTCGGAGGCGACAGTAAGGATCTTACGGCACTCTTCAGCGATGTGCGGAAGTTTTCCAAATTTACGGAGATTATAAACAACATTAACGGCGAGGAACGCGGCGCCGAGCAGCTTGTCGCATCACTGAACAATTATCTTGGAGCCCTGAGCGACGCAATTCAGAGCGAGAGAGGAACTATCGACAAGTATGTGGGAGACGAAATTGTTTCCTTCTTTGGTGCTCCTATTGATGACCCGGAAAACGCCAGCCATGCCTGTGCCGCCGCCATAAAAATGCGGGAGGCAGAGGAAAAGATCAACTCACAGTATTACAAGGAATTCAAATACACGGAATGTATTCAAAAGCCGTGGAAGGAAGTTGCGGCGGAGAAAAAGTGGACAGCCGCGCAGATTAAGGAATATATGGCCTATGTTGACGAATACAACAAGGGAGGCTTTTTCCCCATGCTTTTGCAGAGCCGTGTAGGACTTAACAGCGGGTGTATGGTTGTAGGAAATATGGGAACGGAAAAAAAACTCAACTATACTATCATGGGCAACAATGTAAACCTTGCCTCCCGTCTGGAGGGAACGAACAAGGCTTACGGCTCCTGGATTATGGTTGCCGAAAGCACATGGAACAGGGTTAAGGAAAGCGGCAGAGACCAGGATTTTGTCGTCCGCTCGTTTGACGCGGTACGCGTTGTGAATGTTGAGCGTCCTGTCCGTATCTATAATGTTCTGGGCTTTAGGGAAGGTATGGACGAGAACCGGCTAAGGGCGGCCGCAATCTTTAACAAGGGAATGGAACTATATATGCACGGATCTTCTCTTCCGGGGTTTGCAAAGCCCGCAGATGAGCTGAAGGAGGCATTGAAGTATTTTGTAAAGGCGAATGAGATTTACGGCGGAGACCTGTCAAGCCTTGTATTTGCCGAGAGATGCAAGAATTTTATAATTAAGGGAATTCCCGCGGTTTGGGACGGAGTTTACACGATGGAGGGAAAATAAAAAAAGCAGGCTGGAAGCCTGCTTTTTAGCGACATATGGGATTGAACCATAGACACTACGGATATGAGCCGTATGCTCTACCAACTGAGCTATGTCGCCGAATGCTTTTGTAATTTATCAGAAAAATATGTTTATGTCAAGTGTTTTTAGAAAAATAATTGAAACTCTTTTAGCGGCTGTAATTCTGGTATGCGGAATCTTTATTATAAGCCAGTTTACACTTCTGCACAGTGAAACTGATGAAGAGACTCTGAAAAACCAGGATAAAAAATACAACATTCTGGTTGTCGGACAGAATTCTTTTTCTTTTCTTTTAAAGCAGGTTCTTGCCGGTGCGGAGACACAGTCTATTATTGACAACGCCGCGATTGAGCTGTACACAGGCTCTTCCAGCGCTCAGGAAATCTCAATGCAGGCGCTTTTTAACTATGCCTCTTATCTGGATGCGGACGGAATAATCGCATACATAAATGGCGAGGAGCATTTTGAGCTTCCAAAGAATGCGTCCGAAAAAAACATTCCTCTTGTAACAATCGGAACATATCTGCCCACCCTTCCCCAGATTTCTTATATAGGTATAAATTATTCAGAACTGGGGAAAATTTTCGCAAGGGAAATTATTTCATCTGCCGGAAAAAGCGGCAAGGTTATTATTCTGGACAGCGCTTCCAAAAATAATCCGAATTACTCTACGCTTATGAACGGACTTGTCAATGCACTTTCCATTCACCCGGAAATCACTTTAAAGACCCTGCTGTTTGAGAGAGACTCCAGTTTTTCCAAGGAGGACAATCTCAGACAGCAGCTTGCAAGCGAAGAGCAGCTGGAAACCATTGTCTCACTGACAGAGCAGAATACAATTCTTGCGGCGCAGAGTATCCGGGACCTTAATCTTTCAGGAAAAGTCCGGCTGATTGGTTTTGGTGACAGCGATGAATGCCTGTATTACTTTGAAAAAAGTATTGTTACGGAACTAGTTTCTGTAAAAACAGAAGACATTGGAAAAAAGGCAATGCAGGTGCTTTCTGAATATATCAGTCTGGGATATGCTAATTCTTTTGTTACTGTAGACATTGAAGTTCTGCGGAACGAAAAATAGGATGGTGCGAATGAAAAGTCCACTGAAAAATCTGAGCATTCGCACACAGCTGATGGTCGGTATTTTAATAAGTTTTTTGCTTACAATTTTGATTATTCTCTTTTTGTCGACAATCGTTTCCCGGGTTATGAGGCAGACAGGCAATTCTTTCAAGACAAACGCAGATTTGGATAAATACCTTACTTACATTGAGCAGACGGAAGTGGCCATGGAATCCTATATGAAGTATCGTACTTTTGAAAGCATAGACAAGTATTATCACTTTGAGGCTGCCGCGGAGAACGGCTCTCTAAAACTAAAACAGAATCCGTCGTCCCAGAAAATTCAGCATAAGGAATTTGTGGTAAAGAAACTCTCAGACTCTTTTTTTGAGTTGAGCAACAAAGCTATAGCCGCAAGACGCGCAAACAATTCTCTTGAGGCAAATTTATACTGTTTTAAGGCCATGGACTGCTATTCATTTTTGCATGATGAGATTATAAACCTTAACATGTTTTTCTTTAAAATGAATGCGGCAAACTATACGGAGACAAGGGCGAGGACAGAAGAAATTATCTCTCGCATTATCATCGCACTCTTTGTTATGCTGGTCTGCACCGCCCTCCTCCTTTATATGAATATTATTCTGGTTACGAAGCCGCTTTCTGAAATTTCAGGAGTCGCACTCAAGATTGCCGGACGAGATTTTGATGTTCCGCTTTTTAACAGCAGTCAGAAAAATGAGATAGGAAATATTTGCAGGGCTTTTGACTCTATGATTATTTCTATAAGGGAATACATTGACACAATCTGGGAAAAGGCTATTAAGGAAAACGAACTGCGCGAAAAAGAAATTGAAATGAGGGCTCTTTACACCGATGCTCATTTAAAGGCATTGCAGGATCAGATACAGCCGCACTTTTTGTTCAACACACTGAACACTGGAGCCCAGTTGGCAATGATGGAAGGCGCGGACAAGACCTGCTACTTTCTGGAGCAGGTGGCGGACTTTTTGCGCTACAACATTCAGCATCCCGGAAGCGACGCCACAATAGGCAACGAGTTGGGAATGCTCGACAACTATATCTACATTATGAAGACGCGCTTTGGCGAACGCTATACCTTTGCAAAGAATATAGACAACTCATTATTGAATGTAAAAATGCCGAACACAATTTTGCAGCCGCTGGTTGAGAACTGTTTAAAGCACGGTCTGAAGGATGTTACCGAGAACGGCTGCATTACCATAAGTGTAAAAAGAGACGGAAAAAAGATTCTTATTACGATTTCCGACAATGGAAAAGGTTTTGATCCGCAAGTCCGGAGACAGATTTTAAATCAGGCGGCTGCCGGACGAGAGGGGGTTCTGATTCGGGAAAAAGGCCATGTATCAAGCGGCCTAATCAATGTAATTTCCCGGCTTCAGATTTACTTTAAAGACTCAAATGTTTTTGACATAAAGCAAAAGTCCGATACTGGCGGAACTATGTTCGTAATAAGAATTCCGGAGGAAAAATAATTGTACAACATATTACTGACCGATGATGAGCAGATAGTCATAGACTCACTCTCCATGATTCTGAATAAAAATTTTCCGGGGCAAATAGACATTCAGTCTGCATCAAGCGGAACAAAAGCACTGGAAATAGTCCGCACCGGGAAAATTGAGATTCTATTTATGGACATTCACATGCCCGGACTGAACGGAATTGAAACCATAAGTTTGATTAAGCAGATAAATCCAAATATTGTCATTGTCATCCTGTCGGCCTACGACCAGTTCCAGTATGCGCAGAAGGCATTGAATTTAGGCGCTTTTAAATATCTTACAAAACCTGTAAACAGAAACCTTATTATTCAGACTGTAAGAGAAGCCATGAACAGCGTTGACTCAGAGCGAGGAAAACTCAGCGACAACATTGAACTGCACCAGAAACTTTCTCTTGTCTCAACGATGGTTGAGAGTGATTTTATTTATTCCTGCATTTTTAATAACAAAGGAACTGATTTTTCTGAATACTTGAATTATTTTGGACTTGCCGGAAAAAGATTTTTCTTTGCCTGCATAGAGGTTACGGGTGTAAATCCTGAACAACGCTATGATATTTATGAAAAAATCAGGGACACGCTTTCTTCAAAATGCCGATGTGTTACAGGCTCCTTTATGGGAGAAAGAATCGGTGTGTTTTTTCCTGTAGCCGACGGCGGCAGCAATCAGAGGGATTTAATCGGCTCAATCTATACTAATCTTGCGACAAGGATTTCCGGCAAAGTAAGAATCGGGGTTAGTAAAATTGTGAGTGATATTTCCAATGCCCAGAGTTCATACAACGAGGCTGCCGCCATGCTGAGTAAAATTGACTCCGACGGAGGACTCTCAATCAGCGGAATGGAATCTGATGAGAAAAATTCAAAGGATTCAAAATTATATGAGAAAATCGGTGAGAAATTGATATCGGCAGTCCGCGCCGGCAATTCCGCTACGGCGACGCAAATGTCAAAGCAGTTCATAGACCTTCTTTACTCCACCTTTTGCGACAAGTGTGATAAAATCAAGGGAACTATGTTTGAATACCTCCTAAAAGAAAGAGATGCAGTTGTTAAAATGGATTCATCCTACAAGAACGAATCTATGGACGAGGCCTTTTCTTTTTTTGCAAAGACAAATTCCCGTGAGGAAATGAGCCGTTTTTTTACTGAGCGTTCTGTTGAATGCGCGTCTGCCGCCGGTCTTGCAAGAAGCGCCGAGGAAAATCCGATTGTCCAAAAGGCCAAAGAATATATTGACAACAATCTGAAGGAAGTTCTGAGTCTTGAGCAGCTTTCTGAAAAACTTAATGTCTCACCATTTTATCTTAGCAAACTGTTCAAGGAAGAAACCGGGGATACTTACATCAACTATGTTAATTCTGCCCGGCTGGAAAAGGCAAAGAAGCTCCTCGGTAACGGGGAACTTATCATAAAAGAAATTGCTGCGGAAGTGGGCTACAACGATCAGAATTATTTTAGCAAGATGTTCAGGCAAAGGTTCGGAGTTACGCCGACAGAATTCAGAAAATAGAAAATATAATACAGGAGCTTGTGATATGAGAAATATTTTTTATAAGGTTTTCGGCCTGCTGGCGACCGCAGCAATTTTCTTTTCAGGGTGCGATAAAAAAAACACTGCCTCGGTTACGGACAGAAATACGCTCGTCGCAAAAGAGAATCCGCTTACAATAGGATTTTCCATTGATACGCTGGCGATTGAAAGATGGCGGCGGGACTGTGATATCTTTTTAAATACAGCAAAGGATCTGGGAGCCGATGTAATAGTTCAGAACTCGGGGAATTCCGTGGACATACAGAACCAGCAGATTGAGTATCTGGTGCGCCGTGGCGTCAAAACAATTGTTGTAGTCCCAAAAGACGCCGAGTCTCTGGGGGAAAGTATAAGACTTGCAAGAAACAAGGGGATTGCGGTTATTTCCTATGACAGACTTTTAAGAAACACTCCTATTGATATTTATGTTACGATTGACAGTCAGGCTGTCGGAACACTTATGGCCAGGGAACTTTTAAAGAAATATCCGTACGGCTCCTGGTTCTGCATTTACGGGCCAAAGGAAGACTATAATATGACACTTATCCGCCGCGGTGTTGAGGGTGTCCTTAAAAATTCTCATGTCAACATTCCTTTTATCTATTACACAAACGGCTGGAACTATGATTTGTCTTACAGTAAAATGGTCGAACTTTTAAAGAACGGAAATATTCCTGATGCGGTAATTGCCGGAAATGACGCCGTTGCGGATTCCGTTATACATGCCATTGCTGAATATGCTCCGGGAAAGGATATTGGTGTTGCGGGACAAGATGCTGATATCGCCGGCTGTCAGAATGTCGTGAGCGGAAAACAGACCGTAACTATATACAAACCGATTACGGAACTTGCAGCACGCGCTGCCCAAATAGCTGTTGCTCTGGCCCAGGGTAAGTCTGTTGAGGAATGCGCGGAAACGAATGGAAGCATTGATAACGGCTCCGGTGAAATTCCTGTTTTGTGGCTCCACCCTACCGCTGTAAACAGTTCAAATATGGACGATGTTATAATAAAATCCGGCTTCCATACAAGAGAAGAAATCTACCGTTAGGTTTTTCCGAGGACTTTTTTCTCGTCATAGAAGATAAGAATCAGTCCGCCTGCAATGCAGAGAACCGCGGCTGTAAGGGCTGCCAGCCTGTAGCCGGAGCCTGTATTTTCGCCGCTTGCCGGATTCAGGCCGATAGTTGCCAGACTTGTAAAAATCATCATTGCAAGAGCCTGGCCGAGTTTCATGCAGAAAGTTCTGGAGGCAAAGAACATGCCCTGCCGGCTTTCTCCGCTCTGTCTCATGTCATACTCGGCGCAGTCCGCAACCATTGCCTGGGGGATAATTCCGAAGATTGCAAGGGGAAGCGAGCCAAAGACAATCATCACCGCTCCCTGAAGAAGTTGGAAGGGCGAGGCACCGCCGAACGGGGTGTCAATAAGTTCAGTCTCCGCATAGCCCCCCTGTCCGTGGACAAAGGCGGTAAAAGCGAATACAGCGGCAAACATTGCAAAGGCAAATACAACCATCTTCTTTTTTCCGACCTTTGCGACAAATCTGTTTATGGGGATATAAAAAAGCAGAGACAAAAGGGTCATCAATATAAGGAATATCGACTGATAGCCTTCCGGCAGCTTTAAAAGAGATGTGATAAAGTAAGGAACTCCAGTCTGGAACATAGTAAGTCCTATCCAGTAGAATACATCGCTTCCTACAAAAATCCGGAAGGGTTTTTCCCTAAAGGTCTTTTTTAGAGATTCAAACATTCCGGCCTGCGCAGGCTGACTTGTAACATAGTCGCTTTCTTTTATTGCGAGAACAGGAATATACATACAGCACAGGGCTATGACGGCAAAAACAGCGAATGTAAGACGGATTGCCGTAATGCGGTTTCCGAGCAGAGGCGTAAGAGCGCTCCAGAAGACGGGACCAAGATAACCAACCCCCGTTCCCATAATAAAGGTAAGCGATATAGCGGAAGATGCCAGCATGCGCTCTTTTTCTGTGTGCGTAATTTCCGAGTACAGTGCGGTGTATGGAGTGCAGTAGCAGGTTATCGCAAAATAATACGCAAGGACTGTAATGGATACCCAGACCGTATTCAGTGTCTGGCCGCTCTCTGTCGGCTTGAACGGCGCGCAGAAAACCAGAACAGTGATAATGGCAAAAGGAAGTGCCGACCATTTTAAGAATGGAATGCGGCGCCCGCTCCGGCTCTTGCAGTTGTCGGACATAGATGCCAAAAGAGGATCTGTAACGGCGTCGAAGAGACGGCCCAGAGCCGTAATTCCGCCTATAATTGTAAGAAAGCCAAAGATTACCCGGCCCTGCGGAATAAAAACGGGCTGCCCCGCCTGAATGGCTTCCGCGCTCGGCTGGTAGAATGATACGAGCCAGCTTCCTATAAGGCCGGACATCAGTGCCCAGCCGAACTGCCCTATGGCGAAAAGCCAGATCTTGCTTTTAGTCAACTCTTTCATAATAAAGCAAAAGCTTTGAAGCCTCCAATAAATATAAACATTAAAGATAAAAGGAGAATTTGTCAAGTTTTTTTGAAACTTTTTGGCGAACTTTTTCTCCGCGCGGTGGTTTATTTATGCCTCTTATGGCGTCCGCTTGACAAAGAGCCTGTCTAAGGGTATTTTTAAAGAATATTGTTTATTTACCCCGCGCAGGGATTTTTTTTAAGGATGAACTCATGACATTAAAAAGAAATTTTTTATTCATATTATTTTCCGCATTCCTTTTTTTAGCATCAGTTCCTCTTTCCGCTCAGGAAAATACGGAAGTTCAAGATGAGACTGCGGTAAGAAACAATGCGGTTTCCGAAAAAGAAAAGCGCCTGACTTTTTCCATTACAGCAAACGGTGTCTATATCTTTGGTGTAGACCATGTAAGCGGTTCCGGAGACAACTTTGCTCCCGTTACGGGCATATACGGCGGACTGCAGGGGCAGATTATCGCCTGCATGGACATCAGGCACAATACTCCGCTAGGCGACCACTGGCTTTTAAGGGACGCAAACCTGATTGTTACGCCAAGCGTTGAAATCACACCCGTCTCCCTTGCAGCCGGATTAAGGACAACATTTACTCCATTTCCTTTTCTTTCGCTTCAGGCCGGCGGACAAGTGGGAAAAGGCTGGGACTGCGGCCCCTTTACCGGAGGGCTTTCAAAACTCGGCAGCGGAGGAGACGACGGGGAGCCGGACGACGACAAGTGGCATGCTCTCGGCTTTAACCATTCCTTTATAAAAGGCTGGGCGCAGGCCACACTGATGTTTGACACAGGAATATTCTTTCCCGACAATGAGCGGGCGCACATTGTAATGGCAGCGACCTATCAGGTATACTACTCCGCCGTAACCGGTGTCAGGGACGGATATATCTGGCAGTGGAACTGTGACCCTTACAGAACGAACGGAGTCAATCAATGGGTCTCTTTCTTTGCGGGGTATCAGATGCCTTTAAAATTCAGTATGGCGGGTATCATGTTCCAGCTTGAACAGCTCTTTGACCCGGACGCTTTTGCCGGACCCTATAAGAATTATAAGAGCGACTTTGCGATGCTTACGGTTTCCCCGATGGCAGTATTCGAGTTCAACAGAAAAGACAGCCTTCTTGTAATGGTTGATTTTGCAAGCCGCCGTCGCTTTTCCGGGGAATACGATTATCCCGGGGACAATGACGGCAGAGATGTGGAGCCAAAGATGCGCTATTCCGGCAGGGAATGGTATTTAAGACGCATTGCCTTCAGTTATATACATAAATTCTAACATATACACGGCGTTTTTTATGATTAGAAAAAATTCAACCACAAAATTTTTCTAATCATTCTTGTAAATTTAACAGACTTTTAACAAAAAAATTCCAAAATTCCGCAAAAAAATCAAGAAAAAGTTTATTTTTCATGCACTTAAATGCATTATAGTTATATTGCGTCGTATGAAATGAACGGCAATAATAAACAAATGGAGGAATTTTATGAAAAAAATCATTTCAGTCGCAACAGCAGCCTTGTTGCTTGCCGGTGCAGTATTTGCAAAACCGGTACGTGTAGGTGTATCAATGCCTACAAAGTCACTTCAGCGCTGGAATCAGGACGGTTCTAACATGGCAAAAGAATTGAAGAAGGCCGGATACAAGGTTGATCTTCAGTATGCCAACAATGACATCGCTCTCCAGACCTCACAGATTGAGAACATGCTCACACGCGGAGACAAGATTCTTGTTATCGCATCCATCGACGGCTCGGCCCTGAAGGGAGTTCTCGACACAGCGAAAAAACAGGGTGTTAAGGTTATCGCATACGACCGCCTTATTATGAACAGCAACGCTATTTCTTACTATGCCACATTCGACAACTATAAAGTAGGAACAATCCAGGGCAACTACCTTGTTGAAAAACTGAACCTCAAGAACCGCTCGTCAAAAGACCCGGCTTACATTGAATTCTTCACTGGCTCACCCGATGACAACAATATCAACTTCTTCTTCGGTGGCGCTATGGATGTTCTTACACCCTACCTCAAGTCAGGCGCTTTGGTTTGCCGCTCAGGACAGACATCAAAGGCTCAGTGCGCCACATTGAACTGGTCTACAGAAGCCGGACAGAAGCGCATGGAGAACCTTATTGCCGCCCAGAAATACGGCCCGAACGGAACAAAACTTGACGCCGTTTATTCTTCAAACGACTCGGTTGCCCAGGGAATTACAAACGCCCTGGTCGGAGCCGGATATACAGCGAAGAACTTCCCGCTCGTAACAGGACAGGACTGCGACAAACCTTCCGTAAAGAACATGATTGCCGGAACACAGGCTATGTCGGTATTCAAGGATACCCGTACATTGGCTTCCCATGTAGTCAAGATGGTGGACGCCATTGCCAAGGGAACCCAGCCGCCGATCAACGACCGCAAGACTTATGACAACGGAACCGGGGTTATTCCCTCATTCCTTTGCGAGCCGGTTTACGGCGACAAGTCAAACTACAAGGCTTTGCTGCTTGACTCAGGATATTACACAGAAGCAGACCTTCAGTAGTTGAGCGTCAGCGCAGATTATTAACCGCAGTCGGGCCGCCCGCCTAAAACGGCGGGCGGCCCTTTTATGTTAAAATAGTTTTTTTAGGAGGAATTCCAATATGCCTAAAATGTTATTGGAAATGAAAGATATCACCAAAAAGTTCGGACCTGTAACGGCTTTGAGCCAGGTTAATCTTGGAGTGGCCGACGGTGAGATTCATGCGCTTGTAGGTGAGAACGGTGCCGGCAAATCCACACTGATGAACATACTTTCGGGAATTTATCCGTTCGGAACATACGAAGGTGATATTGTATTTGACGGCAGCGTCTGCAAATTTCAAGCAATTAAAGACAGTGAAAAAAAAGGTATTGTAATAATTCATCAGGAGCTGGCTCTTGTTCCGCTCCTTTCTATCGCAGAAAACATGTTCCTTGGAAATGAATGCGGCACAAAAGCCTGCATTAACTGGGATGAGACATATAAAAAGTGCGCAGAGGCTCTTGAGGTTGTGGGACTAAAAGAAAATCCGCACACTTTAATAAAGGATATAGGTGTTGGAAAACAGCAGCTGGTGGAAATAGCCAAGGCCCTGACAAAAGATGTCCGTCTTTTGATTCTGGACGAGCCCACTTCTTCCCTGAATGATTCTGAGGCCCAGAAACTTCTTGATCTTCTGCTGAAACTTAAGAAAGAAAAACATATAACGTCTATTCTGATTTCACACAAATTGAATGAGGTCTCTTATGTTGCGGATACAATAACGGTTATCCGTGACGGAACTGTAGTAACCTCATTCGACAAGGAAAAAGACGGAATAGACGAAAACAAAATAATTTCCGCGATGGTAGGCCGCAATCTAACAGACCGCTTTCCAAGGCGCGAGAGTAATGTCGGAGAAATCTGTTTCGAGGTAAAAGACTGGTGCGTGGACCATCCTGTATTTGACGGGATTACAGTCTGCGACCATGTGAACTTCAACATACGCAAGGGCGAGGTTGTCGGTATTTCAGGCCTTATGGGGGCCGGACGCACGGAACTTGCCATGAGTATTTTCGGCAGAAGCTACGGGGCGAATATCCGCGGCCACATTTATCTTAACGGCAGGGAAGTTGAATTTCCTACTGTAAAGAGCGCCATAAAGGCCGGGCTTGCCTATGTTACCGAAGACCGCAAGGGCAACGGACTTATTCTGAGCGAGGCGATAGCCAAGAATACGGTGAGCGCAAACCTTCAGAAAATCGTAAACAAAATGGGAGCGATAGACATAGACCTGGAAAACAAGTATTCCCGTGAGATGGCGAAAGAGATGCATACCAAGTGCGCCACTGTTCAGGAGGATGTCGGAAACCTTTCCGGCGGAAACCAGCAGAAGGTTCTGATTGGCAAGTGGCTCTTTGCGGAACCGGATATTCTTATTCTTGACGAGCCCACCAGAGGTATCGATGTCGGTGCGAAGTATGAAATATACTGCATCATCAACAAGATGGTGGCGGCAGGAAAATCAGTGCTGATGATCTCTTCCGAGATGCCTGAGATTCTCGGAATGTGCGACCGTATCTACATCATGAATGAGGGCAAGATGGTCGGCGAGATAAAAGGTTCCGAGGCAACCCAGGAAAAAATCATGACCCGAATTATAGATTCAAGTAAATAGGAGTAGAAATAAATGGCAAGCAAATCTTTTAACCTGAAAAAAACGCTCAAAGATCACACAATGCTTGTGATTCTGGTTGCAGTAATGGCTTTGTTCCAAATCCTGATGATTATCACTTCCGGTGAAGGAACTTTGTTCACCCCCTCAAATATTACAAATATCATTCTTCAGAACTCGTATGTATTTATCATGGCGGCCGGTATGCTTCTCTGTATTCTTACAGGCGGCAACATTGACCTGTCAGTCGGTTCTGTAATATGTCTGGTCGGCGCCATTGCGGGTAAACTCATCGTTGACGCGCACATGCCTATAGGCCTGGCTATTGTAATCTGTCTTTTTGCAGGAACTTTGATAGGCGCATGGCACGGGGCATTCATTGCCTACGTTCACCTTCCGCCCTTTATTGTAACGCTTTCCGGTATGTTGATGTGGCGCGGTGTTGCCCTGATTGTTCTTGACGGACTTACGATTTCACCCTTCCCCCAGTCTTACCTGAATCTTTTCTCAAGCTACATTCCCGAAGTATTCATGCCGGCGACTGTAGCCGCATCTCTGGAAGAAGGACTGGAAGGTCCCGCGACGGAAAAACTCGCCGCCATGCGTTTTATGATTACAATGGTAATCGCAGTTGTCATCTGTCTGGTTTACAATATCACCACAATACGCAGCCGCATCACAAAATCAAAGAAAGGCTATGAGATTGACACTTTCGTCTCATTCGTGCTCCGTATTCTGGTAATCAATTTTGTTGTACTCTTCGTGTGCTGGAAACTCGGTCATCATCACGGAATACCGACCGTTCTGGTTCTTATTGCGGCGGTGATTGCTTTCTACAGTTACTATACGCAGCACACGGTTCCCGGCCGCTATCTCTATGCAATCGGCGGTAACGCAAAGGCCGCGAAACTTTCCGGTGTCAACACGGACAATGTTATGATGTTTGCATATACAAACATGGGTTTTCTTTCCGGCGTTGCGGCCCTGGTTTGTGTTGCCCGCTTTAACTCTGCCGCGCCTACTGCAGGAATGAGTTACGAAATGGATGCCATCGGCTCCTGCTTTATCGGAGGCGCATCCGCATACGGCGGAAGCGGAACTATCGGCGGTGCTGTTATAGGCGCTATCTTTATGGGCGTATTGAACAACGGTATGTCAATTCTAGGCGTCGACTCTAACTGGCAGCAGGCCGTAAAGGGACTGGTTCTCCTGCTTGCAGTTATCTTTGACGTTGTGTCAAAGCAGCGCAACAAAAAATAGAATAGTCTGTAGTATCAAGGCGGAGGGCGGGATAAGGTCCGCTTTCCGCCATTTTTTTCTAACACTTGCTTAAAGACGGTCTTTATCAGTTGACACAAAATCCCCGTGCTTTTATAATGGAAAAATGACAAATAAAGTTCAAATTTTAGATTCAACTCTTCGGGACGGCTCGCAGGGAGAAGGAATCTCTTACTCTGTTCAGGATAAGATTCACATTTGCCAGGCTCTTGATGAACTTGGCGTTGACTTTATAGAGGCCGGTAACCCCGGCTCAAATCCAAAGGACATGGAATTTTTTCAGGAGATGAAAAAGATTCCGTTAAAGACTTCAAGACTCTGCGCCTTTGGCTCAACGCGCCGAAAGGACATAAAGCCGTCGGAAGACGCAAACTTGCAGAGCCTTGTTTCTGCCGGCACAAAATATGCGGTTATTTTCGGTAAGTCATGGCTCTTTCATGTAACGGACATAATTCACACTACAGCGGAAGAAAACCTTGCGATGATACAGGACTCATGCTCCTTTCTAAAACAAAACGGTATGGGTGTCATCTATGATGCCGAACATTTTTTTACCGGCTACAAAGACAATGCTGAATACGCTTTAAAAACCTTGAAGGCGGCTCTTGACGGAGGCGCTGAGATACTGAACCTGTGCGAGACAAAAGGCGGCGCACTTCCGTCAGAATGTCAGACTGCGGTCGAGGACGTTGTAAAGAATTTCGGTGACAAGGCTGTTATCGGAATCCATACACATAACGACTCGGGACTTGCTGTGGCTAACTCTTTGATTGCTGTGAGCGCCGGCGCCCGTCATGTTCAGGGCGTATTGCTGGGCTTTGGCGAGCGTACAGGGAACGCAAATCTTTCCACGATTATTCCGGACTTGCAGTTAAAGATGGGGTTTGAGTGTCTTTCCGCTGAAAATTTAAAACTTCTTACTCCTATTTGTAAGCGTGTGGCTGAAGTCACAAATATTCCGCTTAATCCGGGACTTCCCTATGTAGGACAGAACGCATTTGCCCACAAAGCCGGAATGCACATAGACGCTGTTCTAAAAAACCCCGCGGCCTACGAGCACACGGCTCCGGAATCTGTCGGGAATGCCCGCGTATTCCTTATGAGCGAAGTCGCGGGCCGCTCGATGGTCATTAAAAAGATTCAGAAGTTCATGCCGCAGATTACAAAGGACGATCCTATCGTAAAAACTATTATGGCACGCATGAAAGAGCTGGAATTTGAAGGATACCAGTTTGAGGGTGCGGACGGTTCGTTTGAGCTTCTCGTAAGAAAGATTATAGGCAAATACCAGCCTTTCTTTAAGCTTCATTATTATCAGACAAGCGGAATAAATCCCCGGCCGGAGGAAGGTGTCAACGCTACGGCTCAGATTAAGGTTGAGGTTGACGGTCAGATAGAAGTAACCGCCGGAGAGGGAGACGGACCTGTGAACGCATTGGATATTGCTCTCCGCAAGGCGCTCAGTCGTTTCTATCCTGCTGTCGATCAGATAAGACTTATAGACTACAAGGTTCGTGTTCTTGACGGAAAGGCTGCGACGGCAAGTAAGGTCCGCGTTCTTATTGAAAGTTCCGACGGCAGCGATTCATGGAGCACTGTCGGTGTAAGCGCCGACGTCATGGAAGCCTCTTGGAACGCTCTGGTAGATTCTTTTGAGTACAAACTTATTAAAGATATTGAAAAGCACTTTATGAATATTGTCTGAGCGTGATTTTCGGAAAAAAACGGACGGGGCATAATCTTACGAATTATTCTCTTGTCCGTTTTTTTGGTTCTCGTCTTGACAATTTTCTTTGTTTCCCTTATACTTTAATAATACTGAAATTGTTTATTGAAAGTAAACAAAGAAGAACAAGAGAAAAACTGCCGGAATACCGCGGTCTTTCTCTACTCAAAGTTTGCGTTGCAAACTTATTATTAACTGCACATTCTCATTTCATTGCGAATGTGCTCAAAAAGTCAAATCGGAAATTGAAATTTCCTCATTGACTTTTATGGGAGAATATATGAACAAGACTATCGCATTGATTCCCGGAGATGGAATCGGACCTGATGTTGTCGCTGAGGCTGTGAATGTTCTTAACGCTGTCGCAAAAAAATACGGCCACACTTTTAACTATAAAAATGTCCTGGCCGGCGGCGGCGCTATCGATAAGTTCGGAGAACCGCTTCCCAAAGACCAGCTTCAGATTGCTCTGGACTCTGATGCCGCATTGCTCGGTGCTGTTGGAGGTCCGAAATGGGACGATGTCGCTCCCGAACTCCGTCCGGAAAAGGCTTTGCTCGGTCTCCGTGGCGGAATGAAGGTTTATGCAAACCTCCGCCCGGCCGTTATGTGGAAACAGTTGAAGGACGCCTGTCCTCTTAAAGACGAAATTGCCGGCGACGGAATAGATGTCCTGGTTGTCCGTGAGCTTACAGGCGGAATCTATTTTGGCGAGCGCGGAACCAGCGCCGACGGAAAAACAGCATGGGACACAGAAAAATATACATGGGCCGAAATTGAGCGCATTGTCCGCATGGGATTTGAATTTGCCAAAAACCGCAACAAGCACCTTACAGTCGTAGACAAGGCAAATATCCTCAATTCAAGCCGTCTGTGGCGCAAGGTTGCCGAGACAGTTCACGAAGAATACAAGGATATAACTCTTGACTTTATGTACATTGACAATGCCACAATGCAGATGGTAAAAAATCCCCGTCAGTTTGATGTTATTGCAACAAGCAACATGTTCGGCGACATCTTGACTGACGAGGCCGCTCAGGTTACCGGTTCAATAGGAATGCTTGCATCCGCCTCAATCGGCGATGGAACTGGCCCCGGATTGTACGAACCTATTCACGGTTCTGCGCCGGACATTGCCGGACTTGATTTGGCAAACCCGCTTGCGACAATTCTGTCCGCCGCCATGCTTCTCCGCTTTGACTTTAAGCTTGAGGAAGAGGCAAAGGCTATTGAAAACGCTGTCCGCAGTGTTCTTGATGACGGCTGGAGAACAGGCGACATTGCCGGTGACAAGCGTGATGCCGTAAAGGCCGCAGGAAAACTCGTCGGAACAAAAAAAATGGGACAGTTGGTTGTGGACTATTTGAATAAATAATCCTGGATATAAAAAGGCGCAGGATTTTTCCTGCGCTTTTTTTTCCCGCTATTTTATATTTTATTTATAGAACAGATTTTAGGAACTGCTTGAGGCGATCTGTCTTTGGCTCTGAGAATATCTGTTCAGGAGCACCCTCTTCAATAATCTGGCCCTGATACATAAATAGAGTTCTGTTGGAAACTTCACGGGCAAAACCCATTTCATGCGTAACCACAACCATTGTCATTCCGTCAAGGGCAAGCTGTTTCATTACAGAGAGAACTTCGCTTACAAGCTCCGGGTCAAGGGCTGAAGTCGGCTCATCAAAAAGCATAATTTTTGGTTCCATGGCAAGGGCGCGGGCAATGGCAACACGCTGCTGCTGTCCGCCGGACAATTTTGAGGGATAAACATCAATCTTGTCGGCAAGTCCTACACGGCCCAGCAAGTCCATGGCCTTTTCACGGGCCTCTTCTTTTGGAACGCCGCGAACATTTTCCGGCGCAATCATTACATTTTCCAATACAGTTTTGTGCGGAAAAAGATTAAAGCGCTGGAAAACCATTCCCACTTCCAAGAGTGAAGTGCGGATTTCCTTTGCGGGAAGGTGAAGTTTCTTTTCTCCGTTCTCATAATGGAAAAGAAGCTTGTCTTCTATATAAATTTTTCCGGTATCAGGACGCTCAAGATGATTGAGCATGCGGAGAAAAGTTGATTTTCCGGCGCCGCTTGGCCCGATGATGCAGACCACATCCTTGGGCTGAACGTCAAGAGAAACATTTTTGAGTACTTCAAGATTTCCGAATTTTTTGCAGACGTTTTCTGTTTTTATCATTGACATGGCATTACTCCGATACAGAGAATTTCTTTTCTGCCCTGTTGAATATGACAGTAAAGATTGCGGTTATAATCAAGTACAGAATCATTGCAGGGATATAAACCAGGGCAGATGCTGTTGAGCTTGAAATACTTCTTGTAACTTTTGTAATATCAGAAAGAGCAATGATAGAAACCAGCGAGGCGTCTTTTAGAACCATGATAAATTCGTTGCCTACCGGCGGAATCAGGCGGCGGATAGACTGCGGAATAATAATCAGAGACATTGTCTGCGCGTAGGTCATTCCAAGCGCATGAGATGCCTCAAACTGACCGCGGTCAATCGATTCAATCGCGGCGCGGATAATTTCAGCGGTATAGGCAGCCGAGTTAAGCGCAAAGGCAATGAAGGCCGCCAGAAAACGACTGTTGATTGTCAGAGAGGGAGCAATCTGCGGAAGTCCGTAATATACAAAATATAACTGCATCAGAAGCGGAGTTCCGCGGAAAAAGAAAATATAGGCATCGCAAAATTTATTGATGACCTTGCTCTTTGACATTTTGCCAAGAGCGAGAAAAAGTGCAAGGATTAAACCTGCGCTGACAGCAGTCAGTGTAAGCAAGATTGTAACTTTTGCGCCGGATAACAAACTCGGAATCCAGCCAATAATTTTTTGCGGTGTCGTCATATTCCTTCCTTATATATTAGTTCTTTCCTTTTGCAGAAGAAGTCATATCTGCATTGAAAATCTTATCAGAGATTTTTGCCAGGGTTCCGTCATCAAACATTGCGTTGATTGCGTCTGTAATTTTTGACTGAAGTTCTGCATTGCCCTGCTTTACGCAGGCACCGAAAAATTCATCGGGAGTTCCCTGCCAAACCATTACAAAAGGATTTCCGGGCTTGCTGAGGTAGTCAACAGCAACAAGGGCGTCCGCTACAACTGCGTCAATGCGTCCGAGTTTCAGGTCATCAAAAGCGTTCAAAACTTTGTCGTATTCAGCGGGAACAAAGTTAAGGCCGTTTTCCTGCGCGTACTTCGTGATATAAATGTCAGATGTAGTTTCGTCCTGATAGCCAACCTGTTTTCCTTCGAGGTCAGAAGGAGTATTGATTTTAAGTGTTGAGTCATTTCTAAGAACGATGCACTGACCGTTTCCGATGTAAGGAACAGAGAAACTGTAATTTGCCTTGCGCTCCGGTGTAATTGTCATGGCAGAGAGAATTACATCATATTTATTTGTGTCCAAACCGGCAAGGATTCCGTCCCAAGCTGTGTCAATGAACTCTGCCTTTTCGAGACCGAGGCGTTTTGCAAGTTCCTTTCCGAGTTCAACATCGAAACCGGTTGGAGTCGATCCGTCCGTGTCATAATACTCAAATGGCGGATAGCCTATTTCCATTCCCACTTTGAGAACACCCTTCTCAATTGTAAGTCCGCCGGACGCTTTTTTTTTGGAGCAGGCAGAAAGAGCAAGCAACGCAACTGCGGCAAGTGAGAGCAATGCAATTTTTTTCATAGAATTCTCCTCTACAATTTTATAGAATTAAGGCATCTCTAAAAAGTGCAATTCTCAGAGCCGCCTTTTATATTCAAAAAAAGTCCTGAATTGGGCAATTTTGAAAAATTATACAAAAAACACTAAAAAAAGTCAATATTTATACAAATTTAATTCCTGGAATTATACATTTCTTTTCCGCTTTCTGTCAGTTTATAAAAATCAGCCCTGTCAACCTGCCCCAAAGTCTCAACTTTCATGGAGGTTCTTTCCGAGTCGCGCCATGGATTCAGCACATTGATTCTTGCGTCTTCCGGCCTTGTATTCTCGCCATACTCCATCGACTTAAACAGCACCGAATGACTGTTATCGAGCACACGCATATGAACGAAATATACATTCTTACTGTCATTATAAGACTTTACAAGCCTGTTGAATATTTTATTTGTTTCCTTTTCTGAAAACTGCAAATAGTTGCCGTCCATCTGTAGATATTCTCCGCCTGCGATTGCGTTTACGGCATCAACATAACCTTTTCCACAGCCAATCTCGTTTACCTGAGCGACACCGTTTTTATCTTTCTCACCTTTTACGAACAAGCCTTTTTCCTTTAGAATCTCATTTGCCTCCTGCAGGGAAGTAACTTGGCCTGTAATTGCATAGGAAATATAGGATACGGTAGAAAGAGTGCAGCCGTAATTTTTTAGATCCGTATTGTAGGTTTCGGGGTAGTAACCGAATTCCTCATTCGTCACCCCATTTTGAATTCTTGTCTCCGCATATTGTCTCGCCGCTGTCAACTCGACCTCTAGAATGTCCATGGGCACCTCATCGCAGCCATGTTTTTTAATCAGTTCTTCCTTCTGTTTCTGAACATAGCGCTCAACAGCATTCTGCCTGGCGAGACTGTTATATTCTTCCATAGACAAACTCTGTCCGAGCAGTATGCCGCGGTTATTGTCTTCGTTTTGCACCCAGCCCGGCTCCAGGATATTGTCAAAGGAAATTACATTCTTGCCTGCCCCTGTATTTTTTTCCGCTTCATATGCCGCCGCATAAATGGAATATATCCCCGCAATATTGTTTTCTTTATACGCCGCGGCAATTTTTTCAAGCAATTTATTCTGTCCGGACGAATCATCTTTTAGGTCTAAGAGAATTTTTGTTAAAAGATAAGCCTCGGCTGTGTCGCACAAAGAGCCAATGGTAGCGTCAGATTTTTGTCTGTCAGAACTTTCTTTTTCCACCAGGCTTTCTTTTTTTCGGGCATTCTGAATTGCAAGGTATGAGGTTATTGCGCTCTGCCCCTCTTTCCCTTTTTCCAGCAGTGAAGCGTCCAGAACAAAATTTCCGACGCTGTCTACATAACCGTAAGGAGAGTCAGCAAATTTTGATGAGTCATCTTCAAAGATAATTTCGTTTTCTCCGTTGAAAAGTCTTTCGGCCAGTTTTAAATTTTCTTCACGGGTTGAGTATGAAAGTTCATTTACCGCGGAAAGGGCGGCGGCCCCCTCTCTTCCATTGTTTTTTAGCGAGACAATTTTCGCGGCATTTTTTGCATTCATAAGAGAATATGCGATATCACTTATTGAAAATTCGGCGCCTGTCAGATTCGCAGAAAATTTTCCGTCCTCAATGGCAATGTTAAAAAGGCCGTTGCCTTTTATATTCAGCAGATTAAAACTTATGTCTCCGGTTGCAAGGTATTTCAGGGCGGAAGCAGTCAGTGAGCCGGCGGTTGCGCCGATTTTTTTCATATCTCCAAAAAACCTCTCGTTTATTAAAGTTCCGGCGGAATCATAACCTATTCCACTGCTGATTCCGCCGCTGACTAAAGCACCGCCGGCCTTTGTAAGAGAATCCGTGGAAGTCCATGCCTTTTGCGCTTCTCTCCAGTCAAGAGTTCCTCTCGAAAAGTCAAAGGCATTTATATAGGAGGTTGCGACAGAGTCGGCGTAAGAGACCCCGGCCTGCTGCAAATATTTCGCGTTTTTGAGAATCTTTGAGCCGGCGTAAGAAATTCCTTTTGATGCCGCGGCACCAAGCGCTGTATGGCCCAGATCATTAAAAACCTGATCGCCTGTCTTATATTGCAGAGACAAATCCAATGTGGCAAAAAGAGCGTCATCTAAATATTTGACCCAGACAAAACCGCAGTTTCCGATAATATCACAGACCAGAGCGGCCACATCCCTGAATGTCGGAATCTTTAGCCATCCCAAATCAGAAGAAAAAAGTTTCTGATCATAAAAAGCCTTTGACAGTTCGGCGTACCCCTCTGAATTCTTTATTGAATTCCATTGAAAATCCAACATAATTTTCCCCATTTCTCCGCTGCCTTTTTCCAGAAGGTTTTCCTCACGGGACTTTTCTGTATCAATATTTTTTACAAAAGTCGGAGCCTTTCCTACATGCTCTTCGAACAATCCCTTTTGGACTGATTTTCCATTCGCATCCTGTTTTCCGAAAATTTTATCACTCCAGTCCTGAATTTTTCTTGCAAGCTCTTTTATTTTATTGATTAGCAGATAGTCTGAATTTCCAGAATAATCTGAATTTTCTGCTTCTGAAAGAGCAGAATCAATTTCCGGACTTTTGCTTTTAAAATATTCATATTTGTGGACAGTCTGGCGCTCTCTTATTGTTGAAAAAGCGGTGGAATCCACAATCGCATTCCTGTGAATTTCATAATCCACTGCATATCCGTATTGTCTCACCAGATTGAATTCCCAATTCTCGATGCTCTTATTTTTATTTTCCAGCATTTCGTAACAATCGGCGATATTATTATCAAGCTGTTCTCTAAGTTCCTGCACTTTTAACTTTGCGGCCGAATATTTCATCTGTTCTTCAAGCTTATTTTGTTTGTCGAGTATTGAGTCATATCTTACTAAAAGAGATGACTCGATTTTATTAGCAAAGCCACCGTCTATATAGAAGTCTTCATTTTTTGCAAAAGAATTCAGACTGCCTATTGCATCAAAAATTTTCTCAAACTTGTTACTGTCATATAAAGAATTTATATAATCGTCCACAGACAAATGTTCCCTCTTGCCGTTATCGTACTGCGTGTTTATCCATTCCTGCTTGTCATTAAGATAGTCTGAATAATTCTTCTCCCAGTCTGCGTTTTTATCTGAATAATTCTTGTTCCAATCATTCTTCCATTTTTCATAGACACAACTTATATTTTTATCAGCCTTGTTCCATTCAGCCGCCGCCTCATTTTTTACAATATCAATTTTTTCCTGCCATATTTCTTTCTGTTCAACAAAATCTTCTTCAATCATATTCAGGTAGAATTCCTGACTTTGAAGCCTTCTATAATTTTCGCCCTCTAATACCCCCGATAATGCTTCCTGGATTTTTTCAAAAATATCAATAATATAAGTTTCTGTTTCTCTTCCGGCTCTAACATGAATGACCTGCAAAAGGTTCTTATAATAAGAGAGCAAATCCTTCCGCATCGTATAGTAATCACAGCCATTTTTCCAAGCCAGCCGCGAACTTTCTGTCAGTACATTCTCATCTATTTCCCTGTTAGAATTTTGAGCATTCTTTATCTCCTGATAAAAGGTCTCTTCTCCCTCCTCTCTTTCACAGTCCTTCCTGCCTACATAATCCGTCAGTTTTCCAAATTGATTTTCCTGGCTTGTCTTTAGAGTTATGTTCATAGTCTGAATTACATCAGAAACATTTATAAAATCTTTTTCTTCTGTTACCTGATAAAAGATGGCTTTTAAGCCGTCTGCTCCGCGGCCTATATCTCTTATATCCTTAATGTCGCTGTATTTTAAATTAGTGTTACCGCTGTCTAAAAAAACATTCAGCGCATTATAGAAATCTGTCCAAGTAATTTTCTGCCCGTTCGAATGCTCATTGCCTCTGCACAGTAGATTTAATTTTCTTTCCTCTTCCTGCCGCCGCTCAACAGCCTTTATCCAAAAGTCATAGTAATTGTCCTGCGTCTTTTGGAATACAGCAGAATTCTCTCTATAGCCGGAACATATATCGCCGACATCTTTTTTTACCTGCGTTAATTTGTTGACCATAGCTACTAATGTCAGATATACTGTCATAGCGGCGGCTTCCGGAACGAGTGCCCAAGCCCCGATTCCGAAAGGCAGAGCCGCGATCATTGAAAACACAGACACTACAGCAAGCTGAATATCAGCCTCTTTTTTCAGATTTTTTACACGGGAAGCGATTTTGTCGATTACAAAATTATAACCGCCGATTGAAATTTCATTTTTCTCACGCTCATATAAATTGAGAGAACCGCTTATGTTAGTCTCTGAATATAAAATATATTTTGCAATATCTGACATTCCACCGGGACTTTCCATTACCTTGTCATAGGCGTTTTTTATACATGTTATACGCCCCTCCGTAAAGGCTGCCCATATACTTACAGAATGCATTTCTTCGGGAATGTCGCCTATGGGATAATTTTTCTCACTCCAGGGATTCTCATCAACCTTGAACCATGAGTCATTAATATTATTTTGGTCTCCGTCAATTTTGTACCATAGTGTTGCCAATGCAAGTTCTTCAAGCGAATAATTTTTCTCCTGAATTGACACCAGGAATTTCATCGCGTCTTTTTTTGCAGGACTTGAAAGGATTTCATTTCCGAAAACATCTGTATCCTTTATTCCAAGTTCCGTATAATACTCTTTTAAGACTTCCTCATTTTGAAGATTCTCCCCTGCATTGAGTCTTCTGTCTGTCGCCTCCTCAAAAGAATTCAGTTCAAAGGAATAGGTTCCATCTGGATTTTTTGCAGCGCTTATAAAATCTTTAATGCCGGACGGAATATTAAAGTTACTTCCAGCCATATTATCCTTATACTCACAAACCAGACGGTTTAAGGCTGCATGCTCCTCAGCTTGAGCCTTGCACAGAACATTTTTCTGAGCGGCAATCTCCATTTCATACTCATAGGCAAGGACTTGCATTTTGTAATATTCTGTTGTACTTATCTCAAATTCCGACATTAAGATTTTATATTCGGAATCATTTTTCTCACAATGACTCACAGCCTCAAAAATCCTGATTGCCTTTTCCACATTCGAAAGTTGTAGGCGTGCGTTTTGTAATTGGGTTGAAAAATCTATATTTCCGTGAAGATATTCATTCTGCGCATAGAAGTAGATTTCCTGCGCAACCCTTAATTCTCTTCTTTTGTCTTCGAGGGTCTCGTAGAATGAATGAACCTTTTCTATCTGGGTATTGTAATTCTCACAAGCCTGCTCATAAAGACTGAGGACGCAATGAGAGTCTTTTTCCCTGCAAATCTCAACTTTTTTCTCATAAACCTCTTGCGCTTTCTGTATTTCCTCTGCAAGGATTGCCATCTGTTTGTTAAGAAGCTCCATGGTTTTTGCAGGTTGCAATGCCTCATGATACGCCGTTTCCAACAGTGAAAGGCACTGTTCCCTTAACTGCAGACTATCCTCAATTTTCGGAAGATAAATTCCACTTTCTGAATTCTCATCTTCAAAATGATACGATTCAAATTCTGAATTACTGCTGCCAAAAAATTCCTCAAATACAGTCAGATGATAATTTTTATCTGTAAGAACAAGTTCTTTATTCAGATTCTCAATTATATTCTTCATTAGCAGACTTGCTTTGTGAGTGTCTTCCCTTTCCTTCTGCACGGAAATTTTATAGAGTGCGAGGACACCCTTTTCCGCATCATTTAAATCTACAGCGGCATTGTCCAACAGTAAAAAATACTCAGAAAGATTATTACGATCTGAATTTTGAATGACAGTGCAGACAGCCTTTCTTGCCTCGTTGTTTTTCCTGTTAAGAAGTGCAAAGGAAATGTCAGAAAACTTATCCAGAATATCGCAAGAGCCGGGATTATCCTTAAAGAATTCCTCAATTAGCTCTATATCATTTTCCATTAAAATATAAAACGCCTCTCGATTCTTTAACTCCTGCCTGCAATATTCAATTATTAAGGAAAGCTGATTCCGTATCGCATCCTCTGAACCGGACTTAATCAGTTCCGGCAGCGCATCGGCAGCTTCAGAATGGAGGACCATAAGCTCGTCCTGCATTCTTGTAAGTTCTTCTATATCAATGTTTTCTCCTTTTATAATAATCTCAATTTTTTTCTTTATTTCTTCTATCCGCCCGGTTGCAAAAATCACTGCATCTTTTTCCGCTGCCTCTGACACTGATAAACTAACCCCGTTCTCAAAATTATTTCTAATCTGCTCTATTCTCTGGCTCAGCGTGTAATTCTCCTTCTGCTGTTCACTGTTGCAATATTCATATAATAAAGCGGAAAAGTCCGTGTCATTCATTTCAAGTCTGTCCAGCTGATCCTTTAACGAGAGGATATTCTCAAAGGCAGAATCACTGTCAAGGACATACCATTTCTCATACAGACTGTCATACTCTTTTCTTTTCTCGTCTATTGATTCGCTTGCCTTTTGGACTTCATACAAAGAGGAACTGTAGTTTTCCTGTGCAAGAGTTACTTTTTTCTTTTCTTCTTCTAACCTGGAAATTTCTTCCTGATAAGCTTTTTTGGCTTCGTCATAGGCGGCAGTCTGCTTTTCCAGATTTGTTTGTGTAGTCTGTGCATTTTCCAGGGAACTGGAATTATTGGCGGAGTAATTCAGAACATTTTGCAAGATACATTCCCTGCTCTCCCAGTATTTTTTTAGCGCCGACAGTTTTGCGCTCTCGTTTTCAAGCACAGAGGCATCTTCATTTTCGAGACCTATTCCGTTTATTGAATATATTTTCTCCAAAGTGCTTGCGGCGTTTCTCTTTGCATTGTCATACAATGCAAGCCAGTCCAGCAGTTCCTGCTCGGCGCTCCAAAATTCTGCCGTTTCATTAAAACATATCCAAAAGTCATCGGACATTTTTTTCCGCAGAGAATTTATATCGGCGCAAGAATCTTTTATGGAGCAGATGATTTTATTGACTTCTTTTATTTCTTCTGCCGTTGAATCTTCATTAATCTTGGAAAAAATTTTATTGACACTGAACAGTTCGGACATCTTGGCTCTGTAATACTGAAGAAGCTCTTTTTCCTCTTCTTTATACGGATAATGCGGATTTGACAAGAGGTATTCATAACGGGCTGTCTCTTGGCTTATATAAGTATGATAGGTGGAGAAAATTTCCTTTCCGATTTTTACATAATCTTTTTTCCATTGATATATTTCATTCTTCAGACTCTCACTTGTAGTAAAGTTCAAATCTGTTTTTGAACCAAAATTACTTTCCGTTTTCCAGTATGAATACAGGCCCCGGTACTTTTCTGACCAGCGGACATACCAGGAGTCAATTCCGGACTGCGCCGTGCATAGAATCTGTCTGCACATATCATACATCTGACACTCACCGGTATAAATATCATCTTTTTGTTTCTGCTCGACCCGAACTTTTACCAGGTATTCAGTCAGGTATTTTTGAATCTCGTCCTTTAAAACTGAATACTTCTCAGACCATTCCTTCTGACCTTCCTGAATCTGCCTCTCAAATTTTATGTTCCACTCTTCTTTTCTGGACATAAGTTCTCTGTAGGCATCTGCCCAGATCTTATTGTCGCTTGAGAAAGATGTTTCAGCCTCTCTTTCCCATTCGCATCTCGCCTTTAAGAAATCTTCCTCAGCCTGATTCCATTTACTTATTCCCATTTCCAGCTGGTTTCTGAATTTTGTCAGATACACATCTTTTATTGCGGCTAGATTATCCTTATCCACAAGTTCAAGGTCTTTCTTAAAATCATTGAATACCTGCATCATTGAGTCCTTTGTCTCCGAGTCAACCTTATCGGACAAGTTTCTGACTATCGCCCCGGCCGCCTCCCTGTCGCTCATTTTTTTCAGCGAGTCATGATCGTATAAAAGCCGGTTCATTAGTGAGATTGAAATTTCTGATTCAATAAGAGCCAGCGACTGCTCTCTGTCCGTATCAGGCGGAATATATTTTTTTATAATAGACTGCGCCTTTTCTTCCCACTGCCTTTTTGCCTCTTCGAGTTCCTCGCCGGAAACAATTTGAGTTTTGCTTCCGTCTGCCCCGGTAAAAAAGAATTTTCCGGAGGCCTCTGTAAGTTCCCTGTATAATGCACCTTTCCGGACAGCCTTGTTCTGAATATCTTTAAGCAGAAGATCCATCTCATCTTTTTCTGTAATGGGAAGGGCGACTTCGTTATTATCCGAGACTGCACGCTCCGCATACCAGTCACGGCTGAGCCGGCTCTGATTTAGCTCATAAGGAAATTCCGATGAGAATATAATTCCGCCGGAATAGGCTGCAAAAAGCAGGGCGCCCGCAAATCTTTGAAATCTTTCTTTCATCAAGGTCCTCCGATATAGTCATAGGAGTGATGATGAAAGAAGGATAAATATTCATAAATAATAACAAATATTTATTCCTATTGCTTGATTTTTTTTTATTTATGTGATAGAGTATTTGACATTCGGTCCTTTAGCTCAGCTGGATAGAGCAACTGCCTTCTAAGCAGTGGGTCGGCGGTTCGATTCCGCCATGGATCAATAGTTTTGCGGTAGTAATACAACGGTAGTATGCGCGCTTCCCAAGCCCGATACGCGGGTTCGACTCCCGTCTACCGCTTACTGTTTCCGATTCCGTTCATTATTCTTTTCACCCAAAAGCAGTCTTACCACAAAGTCTTTTCCGGCTGGCGGTCACCTTTTAAAACATAGGCTTTCCATTCAGCAGGTTCAGGAACTTCAAAGTGCATTGCTTTTCCTGTAAACGGATGCTTAAAGTCCAGCGTTACAGCGTGCAGGCACAGGCGGTGGAAAGGATCTGTATGCGCGCGGTGATCCTCGTCTCCTGCAAGCGGATAACCGTGTGCCGCAAGATGGGCGCGAATCTGATTCTTCTTGCCGGTGTCAAGAGAAAGTTCAAACAGAGTATGTGTAGGTCCTTTTACAAGTATCCTGTAGTTTGTGCGCGCCGCAACGGTTTCAAAAGTTCTGCCCCTTTTATCAGTGTCTCCGGACTTTGGAACAAAGCCGACATTGTGCGAGTTTTTCGCAAGGGGGTCGTCGATGAGCCCTTCGTCAGAAAGCGGAGGAAACTTTTTTATGTCAGGATTTTCAGCGACGGCACGGTAAAGTCGTTCGGTTACCATCTGATGCCAGGTGGCCATTATTTTTTTCTGGACGCCTTCTGACAAGGCGAACATCATTACGCCCGAAGTGTCGCGGTCAAGGCGGTGAACAACAAACGGTCTGTGTCTGGAATTTACAGTTCCCGTTTTCCGGAGAACCTGCTCCAGAAGACCAAGCGCAGTGCGGGCATGGCTTCCGGGATACGGAACGGAAAGAAGACCGCTGGGCTTGTTGATTATGACAAGCCACTGATCTTGATAGAGGACATCGATTTTTTCCCGGCCGTAGTCCGCCTTGTGCTCCCGTTTATACCGGGTTGATTTTTTTACAAACATGAAGAAGTCTCCGTCCGCGCCAGAAAGTCAAATGCCCTCTGCGTAAAGTCCGGCGCCTCATCATAAAAAGCGTGGCCGAAATTATCATAGACATAAAGCTGACAGGCAAGTTTTTCCGCAATATCCTCGCCGGCCTTGCAGCCAAGAACAATGTCTTCTTTTCCGGCAAATACCATAGCCGGACATTTTATTTTTGACAAAGCCTCATAGTTGTCAAATTCCAGGCAGGCGTTTGCAAGCACGATGAATTTTTCCGGGTTTTCCGGACTGATTTTTTCCGCGGCGGCGAAAGCTTCTCTGTTTGCGGTCAGATAAGTCTTTGTATAGATGCGTGAAAAGAAACTTCTGTTAAGAGCCGGCCAGTCACCGGCTTTTGCAAGGCCGGTCCATTCGTTGATTGTCTCCTCAAACATTTTATTCTGTCTGGAAAGCGTCGCCGCGAGGACAAGTTTTTCGACGATTTGGGGATAATATTCCGCAATCACTTGGGCAATCATTCCGCCCTGCGACACGCCCAGAATACTGGCTCTGCCGATACCAAGTGTCTTCATTGCCAGAACGGTGTCGTCCGCCATCTCACGGATTGTGTATTTTTTTTCAACATCATTCAGCCTGTCAAAGACAAAGACATTCCATTCCGCGGCAAAAGGCTTGTAGATTTTCTCAAGAGCGTCCTTCATATCCGTAACACCGTTCGTGCTCAGGCCGGGAATTACCACAAGAGTCCTGTTTCCCCCGCCGAAAGAACAGTATTTCATATAAGAATTGCCGACTTTTATTTTCATATATTCTCCAAATAGCAGCGCAACTTATCAAAATACAGCAAAGTCACTCTCCGACTTCCGGCACAACCGCAAAAAAGTCAAGGTATCCGCCCTTCTCGCTCTGCAGCGAATGACTGTGCCCCTTAGGGCAATAATGACAGCTTCCGGCGCATAACTTTTCTTCCGTATCATCATACAAGACCTTGCCGCTTCCGCCCAAAATATAAATAATCTCGCTTGAAGTCTCGTGCTTGTGATAGCCGACAGTCGCCCCGTCCTTCAAATGCCCGCGCATAATCTTGATGCCGGAATCCTTATACAACTTTCCGAGCAGTTCCTTGTTGCCGCCGTTGAAGTTTAAAAAAACAGTTTCCTCTAAATGCTCAAAATCAATCTTCATAAGAACTTTATAGCATAAAATCAAGATAAAGTCTATTTATATTCCGTCATACATCTTGAAATCTCTCTGTGTTATCGAACACTTCCCAAGAAAATACAGCCTCGGAACAGACGGACTTTTCTTTATCCCCTTATTCCGATAAGATCTTTCAGTTCCTTATAACTTGAAACATGGTCGTATTTTACACCTTTTGCAGAAACAACATTGAATAGTTTCTTTGCGCATTCAATCTTGTTATGCTCAATCTTGCGGAGCTGCATATCCTCAAGGCTCCCCTTTGTTTCCGCTATGAAGAATACATGCTGAACTTTGTCTTTATTGAATGCAATTGCCCAGTCCGGAGCATAGTTACCAACAGGTGTCGGAATCTGAAAACTTCGCGGAAGTTTCGCATAAACCACAACTTCTGTTGCTGCCTCAAGATCCGTCGCGAACTTCCATTCAATGCTTTCTTTTCCGCTTCCGTCTGTAAAGATAAGATTCTGAATAGCCTTTTCAGAAATGAAAGGTGTCTTGTCAGGAAGTTTTCCTCCGGTAAAGATGCTTGAATCGTATGTATCTTCAAGTTCGTGGTATTCAATATGCTCAACAATCTTTGTTGATTTCTGGGCATTGATAATATTGATTACATCACGAATAAACTTTTCCGGGTTAAATCCAAACTGTTCCGTTTCTTTTATTGTGAGCCCACTAAGGATTGTCGCTACAGTTTTTCTTGTAAGCTTACAGGCTTTTGCAATATCTCCAACAAGATCATATTTTACTGTGCTGGAAACAGCCTTGCTCAATGATTTTGTCTCTGTTATTGAACCTGCAAAAGATGTTCCTGAACGAACTTCTGTTTCATCAATCTTGGCTTTCTGTTTTCCGATTTCTAATGTATAACGCATTGGAACAACTTTTAGGTCAGACTTAATTGCTTCTACAGCATTTTTAATCAACTCATCACTGTTGAAGTGGCAAGTATAAGTATATTTATGATTGATTTTGTTCCAAAGCTCTTTGAAAATATCTTTCTCAAAGTTTTTGTTTAAAGGATTACCTTCCTTCCATTTTGGGCCCTGTGCAATTCTATTTTACTATTTTATTGAGTTGACGCATTTATATTGTTTATAAATTCAGGAACACTTCCTTCCATTTTTCTCTCCGAGCAATCTTCTTCAAATTCTTTATGAATTATTATATCACAAAATATGCTTTTTTGTCAGTCCTGCGGCGGAAAATAAGCAGTTTTTGCGGTCGTCCTATTTTATGGTAAGGAAAATTCTGTTCCCAAAACAGTCTGATTTTCGATGGCGGACACTTTTAAAAAAAGCCCGGTGTATAACAGCCGCCATCTGTATAGATTTTGTGCATAAGAGCCTTTTTCTTAAAAACAAAAAGGCTAACTCTTTGTCTTGCAAGGAGTTAGCCTTTATACTGGAGAGCGGCAGAAGGGAGTCGAACCCTCGTCATCAGCTTGGAAGGCTGAGATAATGAGCCGTTAT
>CAYFWC010000004.1:0-104222 GCA_964346805.1 uncultured Treponema sp.
CGAAGCACGCTAAAAAGTCTTTTCGGAAACTGATGTTTCCTGCAAGACTTTTTATAATAGGAGAATATTTTGAATAAAAGTTTTTTTAAGAGCATTGCGTTGTCTTGCTCTTTGTTTTTTGCAGGCGCTTTTATGTCTGCACAGATTGTCGTAAATCCCAACGCTGATTTTTACGAGAGCGCCCGCCAGTGGCAGGTAAAGGGGTATGTCGGTTTCCTTCCCCAGATTTCTCCTTACAATGCGGCAACAATCAAGGAAATTCTTGATGCTGTCATAGAAAATGGAAGTCCTGCTGACGCAGAGACGGCCCAGTATTACTACACAAAATATTTTGGAAAAGAATGGCACGCCGCCCTAGAGGCCGGAGGCGATGTAAAACTTTCCGACAAAAGCGGCGCCAACGACAAGTTTGTTTTTATCGAGCCGTCTTTTTACGGAGATATTTCTTTTAAGGACTGGCTCACACTTGGCTATGATCTTGGACTTAATCTCCATAACAAGGGAACTGCTTCTAAAGAAATGCTGAAAATTTTTCAGAACGATCCGCTTGATACATGGGGCGACGGCGCTGATATCGGACCTCTTGAGGGAAACTGGGACATGACGGGCGGCCTGAACCTCGGAACTTCCGTTGTTGGAGGCATGGTTGCCGCAAACAGAATGGGATTCTCAAATATTTTCGGACATGACAATATTATCGTAAATCCCAATTCATACCACATGAACAATTTTGTCTTTAACTACGCCTCGGAAAAATGGCAGTATTCACAGTCTATTTCACAGATTGCGGCTGCAAACTATAACAGTGAGTTTACGGCAAATAAATTCCTTGCCTTCCACTCTATCCGTTTTACACCGATAAAGCAGCTTTCTATCTCTTACTTTGAGGCGGCGATAGTTGGAAACCGTTTTGATCCAAGTTATCTTATTCCGGCGCCTTTTATTCTTCTTCAGGGAATGTTTGATGCCGGCGACAACGACATTTACGGACTTCAGCTTGAGTACAAGCCCTTTAACCGCTTTGAGGCAGCCCTTACCTTTGCCATTGACGACATCAGTGTTGATGACTGGGCAAAAGGGGACTTTGACTCAAAGTTCAAGGCGGCTTTGCAGACAGGTGTAATTTATACGCCGGACTCGGACTTCTGCCGTAAACTTTCCATTGACTACACGATTGTTCTTCCTTACATGTATTCACACTGGATCAATTCTCCAGACCATGATACTGAAGATGTCGAAAACAAGGCATACAATTATCAGAATTATACAAACAGAGGTGTATGCATAGGTTCAAATCTAAGACCCAATTCCGACAGAATACACTTTGAGATTCTTTTTGAGCCGGCCAGACGCTTTAAGCTGAACCTTGCTACGGACTTCATGCGCTATGCGAATGAGACTGAATCCTGGACTGACAGCGAGGCTCTTGTGCATCTGATAAAATTTGGAAACCACGACAACAGCGGTGGCGCGGGAACAGACCCTTATCCAAAAAGCGTTCAGGAGAGGCTGTCTTTTATGTCTCAGGAACATAAAATGTATGCGGTTCAATTCGGGCTGGATTGCTCTTACGAGCTGTTCCGCAACAAAGCAGGAACTCTTGAACTGAACTTTGGTTATACATTTGAGTTCATTTACAACAAGGGCGTTGAGGAGCCTATTTATACTTCTGTCCTGACCTCCGCTGAAGACCTCTCCGCCGCGCGCAAACGCTGGGAAGACAATCTTCACAACGAGGTGAACAATTATTTTAAGCTTTCTGCAAAATACAGTTACTAGAATTTCTGGAGAAAATATGGCTAAACGAAAATTTTTATTTTTGTATCTCACTACCGGTGCCGGACACATTTCAACGGCACGAGTTCTAAAAGAAGAGATTCTCAAGCAGAACCCGGACGCGGAAATCGTAATGGTCAACGGTTTTGACAAAAAAAATATTTTTGGAAAAGCCATGTTTGAATTCGGCTATTTCTGGTCAACAAATTTTCTCCACGGGCTTTTTCCGCTGATTTATGACATTTCCCAGAACAGGTGGTTCTCATCCGCTACAAGCGCCGTGCTCAGACACCATACCGTAAAATATCTGGCCAAAGTAATAAAGCGAGAGCAGCCCACGGATATAGTCTCCTTCCATTTTGCGCTCTCTTCCTATGCAAGGTCTGCGATTACGCGTGTTCATAAAAAAATAAATCTTACCGTCATGGTAACCGATCCCTTTACACTTCCCAATGCATGGTTTTGGGACAGAAGCCTTGACTACTTCGTTTATTCGGAGGAGGCAAAGCGCACCGGAGTTTTGTCGGGTGTTCCGGAAAAACAGATTACGGTTGTCCCCTTTGTATTGAATAAAAAATATACGGAGCCATTTGGCAGCAAGGACATCATTGCCCTTAGGAAAAAGCACGGTTATGATCCCGACAAGAAAGTTGTTCTCCTTGTGGGCGGCGGAGACGGACTCCCCGGAGCCGTTGAAATTGTCAATAAGTGCGTTGTCCGGCGTGCAAAATTTTCTGTTGCCGTCGTCTGCGGAAAAGATATGGGAAAAAAAACCTATCTTGAGGGATTCTCAAAAATTTATCCGAAACTGGATCTGCATGTCTACGGCTTTGTGAATTTTTTAGATGAGCTTGTAAAACTTTCAGACTGCGTTGTAATGAAGGCCGGGCCTGCGACGCTGCTTGAAGTCCTTTCATGCCGTAAACCCGTTATCATTTCCCGCTATATCCACAACCAGGAATTGGGAAACATGCGTTTTGCTGTCCGCAACAAGGTCGGCTTTTTTATACAAAAGCCCCGTGACATTTACGACAAGGTTGAGGAACTTCTGGGCGACAGCACCTTTGACGCGCGTATGGCAAAGAACTTTGACGCCCTCAAAATTGATACGGATTCAAGCAAAATCGCTAAGTTACTGCTCGACAAGTAATCCGCACTTATAATTCTTTATAGACTGCTCCTCGTAAGCCTTTTGTATAAAAGGCTCGATTCCCATTCCGTCATAGATGCGCTTTGCCTCGGCCGCGTTTGCCCGCAGAACCGGGTGCTTGGGGCTGAACAATACGCAGCAGTCCTCATAGGGCAGAATCGAAGTCTCGTAAGTGCCGATAAAGTTTGAGTCTGCGATAATTTCTTCCTTGTCCATTCCGACAAGCGGGCGGAGAAGAGGAAATTCCGCCATTGACTCCGTAACATTCATGTTCTCGATGGTCTGGCTTGCCACCTGTCCGAGGCTCTCTCCCGTGATTATGCACTGGGCGCCGATTCTTCCGGCAATTTTGTTGGCGCATGCCATCATGCACATTCTGAGCAAGAGGGTTGAATAGTTTTCCGGCGATGATTTTTTAATCTGCATCTGTGTATCGGTAAAAGATACTATGTGCAGGTGAACACTGATTCCGTATTTTGAAATCTGTGCGGCCAAATCCTCAACCTTTTTCTGAGCCTCGTCGCTCGTGTATGGATATGAGTGGAAGTAAACGCAGTCCACCTTCATTCCTCGACGCATAATTCTGTAGCCTGCAACAGGGCTGTCAATTCCGCCGGAAAGCAGTAAAAGACCGTTTCCGCTTACCCCGACAGGAAGCCCTCTGCAGGCCTTTTTGGAATTTGTATATACGAATACCTTTTCACGCACCTCGATGTATATGATTATGTCGGGGCTATGAACGTCTACGCTCAGAATTTTATTATCGTAAACAGGACCTGCCGCTTCCCGGCTTATAGCGTATGAGTCAAGGGGAAAATCCTTGTCGGCGCGTCTTGTATCCAATTTAAATGTCTTTGCTCCGCTTCCCGCGGCTTCCGCACATAAGTCATAGACCGCCTTTTTTATTGAATCCATGTTTTTTTCAACTACAAGAGTCTTTGCCCAGCCTGTAATTCCAATCAGGTGCGAAAGACAGAATTCAATCTTTTCTGAATACTTCTCATCGCCTGTAAAATACATTCTGCCCGCACGCAGAAGAATCTTTATGTCGTCTTCCTGAGAAAAGTATTCTCGGGCATTCCTGAAAAGCTGTTTCTCAAAGTGCTTTATGTTGGCACCCTTTAGTGTAAGCTCGCCAAGTTTTGCTAAATATGTCGTCATTGCCATAAGAGTATTATAAAGAAAAAGTCTGTCAGTTGCAAGAAAAATATACTTATTGAAATTTATTTCTTTTTTTGCTAGAATATGTAATCATATAAAAAAGAAGGAGGGTCTATGCTCACATTAAAATTCGGCGGAACTTCAATGGGCAATGCCCGGAGAATCCTTGACTCCACTGACATTATGATTTCACGCCTTGAGGGCGGAGAGAGAATAAGCGTAATCGTTTCGGCTGTTACCGGTGTCTCAAATAAATTGCAGGAGAGTATCAATTCTTGCGTCTGTGGAGAAAATCCCGATCATTTTGTAAAGGAATTAAGGCAGACCCACCTTGACATTTGCCGTGAACTCCAGTCCAAACTTCCGGGCTTTGACGCGGAAAAAGTTATGGCTTCCATCGAAGATAAATTCATTGAGCTAAGTCAGATGCTCACTGCGGCCCTTTCATTCGGCGAATGCACCGATACTGCCCACTGCCGTGTTATGGGCATGGGTGAACTTCTCTGCGTTCCTATTGTGGAGGCCGTCCTTCTTGCTAAAAAACAGAGCGTAATCATTCTTGACTCACGCAAATATATTGTTACCACAGGAAACCAAAAAGAAGGGGATCCAGACTATATCAAGACTTCGGAAAACCTCCGCCCTTATTGCGACGGTGAGTATAAGTCTCAGACTAAAATTCTTCTTCTTCCGGGCTTTGTATGCTCATGGGAAAAAGACGGGAACCTAAAACCCGGCCTTCTCGGACGAAACGGCTCTGATTTCTCGGCGGCCATAATCGGTGCCTGTATGTCTTCCCGCCAGGTCCAGTTCTGGACAGATGTGGACGGCATTTACACCGCAGATCCCCGCACTGTAAAAGACGCGATTCTTGTAAGCGACATGACTTACGAGGAATCCATGGAACTTGCCTTTTTCGGCTCAAAAGTTCTTCACCCAAAAACTCTGGCGCCTCTTCAGTCAAAAGGCATAGAAGCCTGGTCTTTGAACAGTCTGAACCCCTCCGCACGCGGAACCCGTATCGGCAGGGGACCCTTTGAGTCTGAAAAGTCAAACGGAAATTTTGTCCGCGGAATTTCCTGCCTCAAAAACACTTCAATTATTTCTGTAAGCGGAAGCGGAATGCGTGGCCGGCCCGGAATTGCAGGTCGCATATTTGCCTCTGTTTCCCGCGCTGGTATTTCTGTTCTTCTCATTACACAGTCTTCTTCTGAATACACAATTTCTTTCTGTGTCCGTGACGAAGCCGCCGAAAGGGCTATGGAAGCGATTCAGACTGAATTTGATTTGGAAATAAAAGACGAGGTTATAAACCCTGTCGAAATATTCAAGGGCTGCGCAATTGTTTCCATAGTCGGAGACGGAATGAAAAAACAGCTGGGTGTTGCCTCTAAGTTCTTCGATGCACTGGCTAGCGCCGGAGTTTCAATTCTGGCTATTGCGCAGGGCTCAAGCGAGAGGTCAATAAGTGCTGTTGTGGAAGGCGAGAACGGAGACATTGCCGTACGCATGGCCCACAATTTCTTCTTCAGAACAGCCCAGCCTGTTCAGGTATACCTTTTCGGCGCTGGAAACATAGGCGGAGCACTCTTGGACCAGATTGCGGAGCAGCAGAAAAGTCTGGAATCCCAGCATATTGACATTCAGGTCTGCGCAATCTCAACCAGCCGGGGCCTTCTTCTTGATGAGAACGGAATCGATCTCAACGGATGGCGCGACAAAATAAGGGCTTCTAAGGACAAGGCAAGTCTTGATACCGTCCTGTCCTTTGTAAGAAAACACAAGCCTCTCAATCCCGTCTTTGTTGACTGCACTGCAAGTTATGACTTGCCGGAGCGTTATCTGGACATACTTCAGGCCGGAATGTCCATTGCAACGCCGAATAAACGGGCCAACTCAATGAACATGATGTTCTACAGACAGCTCCGTTATACCGCCAACAAAATGCACCGCCGTTTTCTGTATGAAACCAATGTCGGAGCAGGGCTTCCGATTATTGACACCCTGCAGAATCTATACCGATCGGGTGATACCTTAAAAGAGTTCTCGGGTATTATGTCCGGCTCCCTTTCCTATATATTCGGACGACTGGATGAGGGTGCCTCGTTCAGCAGTGCGGTTCTTGAGGCAAAGAGCAAGGCCTTTACGGAACCGGATCCACGTGATGACCTTAACGGAATGGATGTTGCCAGAAAGGCTCTCATTATTGCCCGCGAATGCGGCTATGAGCTTGAAATTGACGATGTGAAAATCAGCAAGGTTTTTCCGGAAGGGTTTGATACATCAGGCTCAACGGAGGAATTCTTGGAGAGGCTTCCGCAGATTGACAAGTACTTTGCCGATAGAATTGCCTCTCTCAAAAAAGAGGGCAAGGTTCTCCGCATGGGGGCTACTGTAAAAGACGGCGAGTGCAGGGTAGGAATGTTTGAGGTCGGCCCGGAAGATCCGCTCTACGCCGTAAAGGGCGGTGAGAATGCATTCGTATTCTATACGAGCCGCTATCAGCCCATTCCTCTTACGGTTCGGGGCTACGGAGCAGGTGCGGATGTAACCGCAGCCGGTGTATTCGGTGATATCTTAAGAACGGTTAGTATTAACCCGCAATTATAGTGAATAAAATTTTTAGAGGGATATATGCAGAAATTTGTATTATCAGTTTTAGTGGAAAATCACGCGGGTGTATTGAGCCGCGTCTCAGGTTTGTTCAGCCGTCGCGGTTACAACATTGACAGCCTTACCGTCTGTGAAACCGGAGACCCCGCAAAGTCACGCATGACAATTGTAGTTCGCGGAGACGAGCATATTCTTGACCAGATTGAAAAACAGCTTTCCAAATTGGTTGAAGTGATTTCCATAGAAGGCTGTGATCCCGATAACACCTGTCAGCGCGAGACAGCTCTTATAAAGGTAAAGGCTTCCGGTGAAAAGCGTGCAATCATTATTGAAACCTGTGATATCTACCGCGCCCATATTGTTGATGTAGGGCTGGAAAGCGTAATAGTCGAGGCGACGGGAAGTGAGAACAAGATAGATTCCCTAATAAGACTTCTTGAGCCCTACGGTATTCTTGAATACGCAAAGACCGGCCTTACCGCGATGAGGAGAGGCGAAGTTGTAATGAAATAATGGCGGCCCTGTCGCTATTTTAATTTTTTCCAGACATCATCGTAAAGAGCCCATGAATTTTCTTCTATACGGGCGCGGCACATTTTAAATGATGTCGGAATAAAATGAATGTTCTCCTGACTAAAAAGAACTTCCGTAAAAGTATAGGGGAGTTCTTTTGCCTTAAAAAAAACTTCCTGCAAGTTAAATACGCCATCATGAGTCTTTACGGCAAAGGGAATCGATGTGTCTAAGAATCCTTTTTCATATTCAATACGGCACGGAAATGCTAGAATCATTCCCTCTGATATGAATGACTTGTAGACCCGGAAACTTTTTATCGAGAGAAAATCTTCTTTTGTAAAAGTCTCGGGCAGAATGCAGGCCATAGGCTGCAGATGTATAAAAGAATCCGGGACCTTCTGTTTTTCCACAAGCCTTTCACTTTCTTTTTGTGCGAGTTTCAATTCCTGAGACGGATTGAGCTTTATAAAGTTAAAATTCATTTTTGTGTCTGCAGGTGCGGATTGTATATCCTTTCAGTGCCTACTGTCGTCGGAGGCCCGTGCCCCGGCATTATGACAATATCGTCAGTCTGCGATAAGATTTTTGCCGTAATGTTTTTTATCAGTGTGTGCCGTGAGAATTTTGTGTTTGTCGAACCAATTCTTCCGGCGCTTATGCTGTCTCCCGTAAAAAAGACGCCTCCTATTTTATAAAGCATCGAATCAGATGTGTGTCCCGGCAGAGAATAGTATTCAACATTTAACCCGGCAATCTTTACGCAACCGTCATCTTTCAGCACGTTTGTCTCGTCACGGGCGACTTCCCAGTCCGCGGCATAAATCTTAGGCTTGTAGATTTTTCTTAATGTTGAAAGACCGGCTACATGGCTTCCGTGGTTGTGAGAAATTAAAACGCCTTCCAGCTTGTAGCCGCCCACCTCTATGTGGTTGATTATTTCAGTAGTGATTTTCCCGGGGTCAACTATAATCGCCTCATGTGATTTTTCGTTAACGATTACATAGCAGTTTGAAAAACCCTCAAGGTTCAGGTGAAAGTAAATCTTCATCCGGCGCCTCACACAGAACCGTTCAGGAACATTTCGCTCCCGCGCTCGTCAAAAATCGCTTCTCTCATATTTGAGGACTTGAACATTATATTCTGTTGCTCAATATTCAGGAACATCGTGTTCTTTATGTTGCAGTTTCTGAATGAAGTGTCCACTAGTTTTGAGCCGATAAAACGCGAGTTATACAAGTCTGAGTCGTCAAAGGAAGACTGATAGGCCTGTGTTCCGCAGAAGTTATCATGAATCATATCGCTTCCCGTAAAGAGAATGTGAGAAAAAATACAGCCTCCGAACGAAGTGAACTGCATGTTGCTCTCCAGCATTGTACAGTCGGAAAAAACCGAAAAGTCGAACATACTCATTCTTGCCCGGAATTTTGTGGAATGCAGGTTTATGAATTTACAGTGCTGGAAATTGCAGCCGTAAAAGCGTTTGTCGGTAAGATCTATGTTTTCAAAAGTGATTCCGCTTGCGTTGAGGCCTACGATCTTTTGGTGCTGGTTTATGTAATTATAAACCTCGTCCTTGACCTTCTGCGGGTCGGGGTGGTGATCCAGACAATAATTCTCCCCCTCGGCAATTTCGCCGTAGTAGTTGAATACCGAGATAGCCGTTTTTTCACACCCATCAAAAAGGCACTTGTCCTGCTGAAACATTTCTCTTATTCTAATGCATTATTCAAATGTCGTCAATAAAAAAAGTTACTTGAATATTTTCCGAAAATATAATAAAATCTTTAGTTATGTTTTTTGGCGATTTGGGGAATGTTTTTATCCTAATTACACTTATCGGAATGCTTACACCCGCGGCGGCGGCCCTGGCGATTTTTTATCCTTTTTCAAAAAGAATATGCGTCGCAATTTCCGATTACATTGTTCGTGTATGCGCGCGTCGTGTATTTACAATCATGCGGGTCTACAAGCACTTTCGCACAACTTTCAGCCCGGACAAAAAAAACGAGCTTCCCGACCAGTTTATAATCATTTCAAACCACCAGTCTCTTCTGGACATTCCGGTCTATATGAATTTTTTCTCCGGAAGAGATGTCCGCTTTGTTGCAAAAGACGCTCTGAGCAAAAATGTAATTCCGCTCGTGGGCCCCATGCTAAAGTCTGCCGGCCACTGTTTTATTCCGCGTCGCGGCGGCACTTCTCTCGTGATGCAGAGGCTTGATGCCTTTTGTGTCCGCTGCCTGAAGAATAAGTGGAACCCCGTAATCTTTCCGGAGGGAACGAGAAGCAAGAACGGTGGTATCGGAAAGTTTTACAGTGCCGGATTCCGCCGCATAGAGGAGGGGACAAAACTTCCCGTAGTAATATGTGTGGTTGATGACGGTTACAAAATAAATGATATGCTGCATGTAATGGAAAATATGCATAATATAAATTACCGTGTAAAGATTCTAAAGGTTCTGCCGCCCCCGCTCACAAAAGACGAGCAAATCACGATTCTTGATCAGGCGAGAGAACTCATGCAGGCACAGCTTGATGAATGGCGTAAAGAAAGTAAATAACAGAGTTTTATCAATGAGGTGAAATGTTTTTTTGTCAAACATTCGGCAGCCTAAAAAAAGCAACTGCAATAAAAAAGGCTGCCGGTAGAAGATGTCTTCTGTCTGGCAGCCGTTTTTTATGTTGAAAAACTCTTATTTAAAGTCTTTCGGGCGTCTTTCTGTGCGCTTGCATTTATTGCATTCGGCAACGTTCTTGAGCCTTCCGTTCTCCAGCATAGTTTTCATAACGATTTCGCCGCCGCAATCAGGGCAAATGAATTTCTGTGTTGCTACGGTGGTACGAGAGTTTTTACTAGCTCCGGCCATGGTCTTCCTCCAAATAAATTATCAGTGAATATAATAATGGAAAAAAGAAATTTTGTCAATAATAAATGACTTTCTTTTTGTCTTTTTTGCTATTGACAAATTATTCTCGTTCTGCTAAAATTAGTTTTACATTTTCTTAAAATTATTTTGGGGGATATCTTGGCTAGAAATCAGACATCTGCAGAAAAGCGCCATGCACAGAGCGAAAAGCGCCGTCTGCACAACAAGGCAATCAAGAGTGAGTGCCGCACTTACGCAAAACAGTTCGTTGAATTGGTTATGAAAAAGGATAAGGATGCCGCTGAGGCAAAACTTAAGCAGCTTCAGAGCGCTTTGGACTCAGCCAGTCTTAAAGGTGTTGTTACAAAGAATGCTGCATCACGCAAAAAGAGCCGTATGAATCATCTTTTCAACAATACGTTTGTTAAGCAGGCTGCCGCAGCAAACTAAACTGAATCCTTGTATTTTCGATTTTAGGGTAGACTTATGGTTTCAAAGAAAGTTACAAAACAAAGTTTGGTTGAATCCGTCTACCAGAATTCAAAATACGAGAAAAGGCAAATTCAGGATATTATTGATGCTTTGCTTGACGAAATGAGACATTCTCTTTCGACAGGCTGCACAATTGAATTACGGGGGTTCGGAACTTTTGAGCCGCGGCTTAGAAAAGGTCGTGCCGTTGTCCGCAACCCCAAAACCGGAGAAACCTCCGCCATGAAGCCGCACTATGTTGCGGTTTTCCGTTCAGGCCGTGAACTTAAAAAGACACTCGCCGATTTGCCTGTTCAAGAGAATTGACGATGGAAGGACAATTAAAAAACTTTACAGTCTTAGGCTCAGAAACTTCTTTTGACGGAGTTCTGGAATTTACCGACAATCTGAAAATCAACGGAAAATTTAACGGAACCATAAAATCGCAGGGGAACCTGGATATTGACAAGGATGCTGTTTGCACTGTTGATAAAATGTCCGCGTCCTCCATTGTTATTTCCGGTTCTGTAACAGGAAACATTTCTGCTGAAGAGCGCATTGAAATGTGTAACGGCAGTAAGGTAAAGGGCAACATTGAGACTGCGCGTCTCCGTATTGCGGACAATGTTGAATTTGAAGGGCAGGTAACAATGCTCGACAAAGAGCCGCAGGTAGACCTTTTTTCCGTAGCAAGCAGTGAATACAAGCAGAACTTGTTTTAAAATCTGATGCGGATGATGATCAATAATCTATTTTTGACAACTTTTCATATCTAATATAATATTTTTTTATTTTTGGAGACCATTTTTTATGGATCAAGAAAACAAGGAATCAGAAACTCAAGAAAATTCCAATCAAGAAAAACCAAAAAAGCGCAGAATTATTCGTAAAAGCGCTAAAAAAGAGGAGACGGTGTCTTCTGCTGCGGAAGTAAAAGTTGCGCAGACGGCTTCACCGGAGACAGTTTCCCCCGCACCTGCGGAAGGCTCTTCTGCCCCGCAGGCACAGACAGCCCCCGCAGAATCTGAGCCGCATCACCGCGAGTGTGCCCAGCGAGATTTCAGGCATTCACAGGGAGGCCGTCGTTTCGGCAGCCGCTCGAACTTCCGCCCCAACCGCGAAAATATGGCGCCCGACAACACTCCCACCCCTGAAAACACTCCCGATTTTGACCAAAAACCAAGACTAGAAATCAATGAACTTACAAAAAAATCAATGCCCGAACTCCGCGAAATGGCCGTCCAGTACGGATTCAGCGCGGATGATTTGGCTCCTATGAAAAAGCAGGACTTGATTTTTGTAATTCTCAAGGCTCACACAGAGCACGGCGGAGTTATCTTCGCTTCCGGTGCCCTGGAAATCCTCCCGGACGGTTATGGCTTCCTCCGAAGTCCGCAGAACTCATACCTTCCCGGTCCTGACGACATTTATATCAGTCCGAGCCAAATCCGTCTCTTTAACTTAAAGACGGGCGACACGGTTTACGGGCAGACCCGTTCTCCCAAGGAGGGCGAGCGTTTTTTTGCTCTTCTGCGTATAGAAAGTGTTAACTTTGATGACCCCCGTGTGGCTCAGACTCGTGTTCCTTTTGAGAATCTTACGCCTCTTTATCCTAACGAAAAATTCAAGCTTGAGACTGTTTCTACGGAACTTTCCACCCGTATAGTAGATCTTTTCAGCCCGATCGGAAAGGGGCAGCGTCTTCTGATTGTCGCGCCTCCTAAGGCCGGAAAGACAACCTTGATGCAGAAAATTGCCAATGCTATCACTGCGAACAATCCTGAAGTTTATCTGATTGTCCTGCTTATTGACGAACGCCCGGAGGAAGTTACCGAAATGGAGCGTTCTATTCATGCCGAGGTAATTTCATCAACATTTGACGAGCAGGCAACCCGCCATGTTAATGTCGCGGAAATGGTTTTGGAAAAGGCAAAGCGTCTTGTAGAGCACAAGCGTGATGTTGTGATTTTCCTTGACTCGATTACTCGTCTTGCCCGTGCATACAACCAGACAGTGCCCACTTCCGGAAAAGTATTGTCGGGCGGTGTTGACTCAAACGCCCTTCACAAGCCAAAGAGATTCTTCGGCGCAGCCCGTAATGTTGAGGAGGGCGGTTCACTTACAATTATTTCCACCGCCCTTATAGAAACCGGCAGCCGCATGGACGAGGTTATCTTTGAGGAGTTCAAGGGAACCGGAAACTCCGAGATTGACTTGGACCGCAAGCTTGCCGAGCGCCGCCTCTTTCCTGCCATCAACATCAAGAAGTCTGGCACCCGTAAGGAAGAGCTTTTGCTCAACGAGAACGAGCTTCAGAAATTGTGGGTTCTCCGCAAGGTTATTAACCCGATGGAGGATGCGGAAATTACGGAACTTATTCTTGACAGAATGCGTAAGAGCAAGGACAACGAGGCGTTTCTTGCTTCCATGAATGCCGGAAGTGCGGCCCAATAATTCTTGCGCCCTATTGACAAAAAAGGGCTGTTTGTGCTATTATATTTGCACTTGTTTAGAATTTGTTCAGCCTTGTAACGGTGATATGGCCATGAGCCCGCGCCGTTGGGCAAGACTTTTCAAATATATTTGGAGGAAAAAATGAAAAAGGAAATCCATCCTGAGTACACGCTTACAAAGATTACTTGCGTATGCGGAAATGTTATCGAAACCCGTTCAACAGTAAAAGACATTCATGTTGAAATCTGCTCTGCTTGCCATCCGTTCTATACAGGCAAGCAGAAATTGGTTGACACCGCCGGACGCATCGACCGCTTTAACAAACGCTACGGCATTAAGTCTGAGGCAAAGTAATTTTGTACTTTTCGTGACTATAAAAAAAGGCTGTCCGAAAACGGACAGCTTTTTTTATTTTAAATTGTTTTGCAGCATCTCTAAAAATCAAATAAACTGTCTTTTAGAGATTGCCGACTAATTGCATTGCATAATAACACAACGCAGGAGCTGTAAGGCGCATTATTTTTTGCTGAACCAGAATGCCGTGGCAAAGCCGCCTGCTATGCAGAGAATGCTTACCAGAACTGCAGGAACGCTTAGTCCCGCAAAGCCCGGATACAGATTTATTGCGCTCCCTATAATCAGACCGAAAATCACACCGTAAGTCTGTTCGGGTGCTCTCTTCAGAATCCACGCAACAAGTTTTGCTCCCCCCACAAGTCCCAGAAGCACGCCTATTCCGTTGGGAAGAAGATGCAGAACCGCGTTCCAAAGACGGGGCAAGTCGCCCAGACTTGAGACCATAATGGCAATGGCGCCGATTACAATCTGGTAAACGCCCATAATCAGCATAAAGAAAGAGCCTGAGATACCGGGGATTATCATTACAACGGCGCCTACAAGACCCGCGATAAAAATCTTCAGGCAGAGACCGAATGTAAGCGGCGGCAGTTCTGAGGATATTTTTACTGTTCTGTCAGTTGCCGCGTCGAGGGATGCAAAGGCGAGAAGGGCGGCCGCTCCTATTATTATGCAGATAATTACAGACCAGCGGGGAATCCATTTGCACACCTTTTGCTCCGGTTTTCCTTTTCCGCTTTCATCGGGAATTTCTTTGCATTGTTCTTCCGTCTTTCCCCACTGACGGCCCAAACAATAGCAGTATAGCATAGGAACCGATCCCAGAATAATGCCCAGAAAGAAAAAATTTGTCTGATGTGGAAAAAGATCAAATAATAGTGCGATTACCTTGCTGAAAAAGGCAATTCCGGCCAGCATACCCAGAACCAAAGGAAAGATAAAGGCTCTGTTTGACCAGAGCTTCTTTACATTAAAAGTTATGGCATTTACAAATTTATCATAAATGCCCAAAACAACGGCGAGCGTTCCACCCGATACTCCGGGCATCACGTTCGCCATGCCGATAATGCTTCCGCTCAGGAATAATTTAATTATGTTCATACTTGGAGATGGGGGGAATTGAACCCCCGTCCGAATACGCAAATCAGGTACTTCTACAGGTTTAGTTATGCGAGGTATTTGTCGGGAAGAGGTTGCAGCATAACAAGCGTCTCTTCCGTATTTTGTCTAAGAGTCCCCGCCGCCGGGCAAACACGACAGCAGGCAAGTCCCTTTTTGTAACAGTAGTCCGGACCGCTAGGAACAGCGCAATTCGGTTACCGGCTCTTTAAGTCGCTACTTACGCAGCGAGAGCTAACTGTTCGTTTTCAGACATTTCGTCTTCTCTACGTTTGGCAGTTATAGTTTTTGTCAGTTCAGGGAACCTTCACTCCCACCTGCAGCACAAAATTTCTCGTAAACGTCGAAACCGGTGCACCCCCAGAAAAAGTCAATTAAAAAATAATGATTAATTGACTCTTTGTCAAGTACTACTTACCGGTAACCTTGCCTACAACCGCTAAAACCCAGCCGGCCAGTACAAGGTAAAAACCTACAGTCGCATGCTTGATGATATTCTTTCCGATAGCCTTGTAAATACCGTTGCCGTTAAATCCTACAACGAGAACAATTCCGCCGACAATGCTTGCTACCAGTGCGACAAATTTAAGTGTGTCGCTGTTGCTGACAGGAGCAAAGCAGAGAATCAGTCCGCAAAGGGCTCCTACAAAAATAAGGAGGGCACCGATTGTTACAAAGCCTGAATTGTCAAAGTTGATAAACTTGAATCCGTTTGCAGAACCAAGAAAACCGCTGAACATCGGACAGCAAAAGCCGAGTACAACAAGTGCCATTCCCAACAAGTAAAACGAAAAACCGAAGGGTGATTTTTTTGCCATTTTTCTCCCGTAAAAAGTCAATGAGGAATTTCATTTTCCGGATTGGCTTTTTAAGCACATTCGCAATGAAATGAGAATGTGCGGTTAATAATAAGTTTGCAACGCAAACTTGGGGTGATAAAAACTGCGGTATTCTGGCAGTTTTTATCCTAATCTCCCTATAATAAAACTATGATAACTTATAAATCTAATTATAAATCACATTAGTTTGTTGCGATTCCGTGATGTTTTGTCTGATAGCGCTTGAGCATGGCAACGGCATTTTTCTTTCCGTTGTAAACAAAGCCGCCGTCCCAGTATTCCAAAGCGGCGAAAAGCGCGTTTCCTCCGTCCTGATCGTCAGATGCCTTTGTGCGGAATGAAACATAGTTTGAAAGCATCTCAAAGTTCTGCTCGTGCAGCGCTTCTATGCGTTTCTTGTTGAACTCATTCCATTTTTCAAGGTCCTTAAATCCCTCTCCCTCGTCCTGAACGATAAGGTGCGCGTGTGTCGGGCTGAATGAATACCAAACAGTTACCTTTTTGTTTACATCGCAGTTGTTTCCGTGCTTAACCGCGTTCTTGATAACCTCTGAAATCTGCTGTTCCAGAAGGTTAACATCCTTGATTTCTGCCGGAGCCGCCTGAACAATCAGAAGAGTGAAGTAGCGGATCTGTCTGAAGTCAGAAGGAAATTCCTTCCTGAGCATATTTGTTTTGTCGAACAAAGGGTCGTTGTCATCTGAACGCAATAATTTTATCTCTTCACCAGCCATAATAACTCCTAAAAATAGATATTTTTTTGAAAAAATGCCAATAGGCACCTAAAAAGGCACCTCTGCGCGAAAATTCTTACTTTAGTCTTTTACCATTAAAAGAGCTTCTTCGACACTGTTAGCCATCGGGAAATAACCCATCAGCTTTGTAAGTTCGATTACTTTTTTTACCGAACCGTGAACGCTGGCAATCGAGAGTTTTAAGTTCATCTTTTTAATGGTCGAGCAAATGTAGATAAGTGCTCCGATTCCAGAGGAGTCAATGTAGTCAACCTGCTCCAGGTTAATTACAAAGAACTTCACGTTCTTTTCGAGCATTTTCATTACAAGTTCCTTGAGCTTGTATGAGTTGTACAAATCCATTTCCCCGTTGACATCAATAATGTAGACATCTCCATTCTTACGTATTTTCAGTTCCATAACGGCGCTCCTTTCCTCCTACAGGACCTTAATTGCCAAAAGCGTCTGGTCATCATGCTGCACGGCGCTTCCGCAGAAATTTTTTACATCATCTTTTACGGCCTTGGCAATATCCTTACCGGCCAAAGTATGATTTTCTTTTATAATTTTTTCGAGACGGGCGACTGAATACTGCTTTCCGTCAAGGTTAAGCGCTTCAATCAGTCCGTCCGAACAAGTTACGATAATATCCCCGCTATCGCAGTCAATAATCTCGTCTGTGTAAACGGTTTCCTTTTCCATTCCGATCGGAATGGTGTCATTTGATATCCTTTTAAAACTTCCGTCTTTGCTCTTATAAATAAATATCGGGTTTGTACCGCCGGAAGAATAGGTGAATTTTCTGACCGTGCTGTCGTAGAAAATCAGCGAGATGGAGGCAAAGTGGTCTTTCTCTGCCTCGCTGAAGAGCCCTCTGTTTACCCAGCTCATAATTGTTCCGGCACTCTGCGGTGTATTTATGACCAGGCGGAGCATTGCCCTTATCTGAATCATGATTACCAGCGACGCCATGTTCTTTCCTGTAACATCACCCATTACAAAGGCAATGCGGTCTTTTCTGGCGACAACCAAATCGTAGAAGTCTCCGCATATGCTCTCCGTGCTGGAGAAAAATGCTCCGTTTGTGATTCCCGGCAGGAGCGGAAGCTTTGCGGGCATCAGGGATTTCTGTATGCGGGCCGCAATCTCGCCTTCCTTTTCGTCGTTCGAGCGCTCAACCATGTCGTTATGGGTTGTGATGAGGCGGACGCCCAGCGCCATAATGTCGGTAAGCTTTTTTGCCACATCAAAGTCATTTTCTGTGAAGAGCTCGTTCCCGAAGTCGCGGCTAAGGGCAATCTCTCCGATCGCCTGGGACTGGGCTATGAGGGGGACGAAAATGTATGAGCCGCAGCGGAGAAAGTCTTCTTTTTCGTTCTGAACGATTCTCTCATCTTTGGCAGGCTCTGTAACAAGCTCCGCTTTCGCCGAAGTGAGAATTTCTCCGAAAATATTGTCTTTTAGTGGGAACTGGGCGTATTTCATGCTCATTTCCACGCGGTTCTGTTTATGCGGAATGTTTTCCGGAAGCAGGTACGGCGGAACGAATGAGCCTTCCAGATGCTTTACTGAAATTACATCGTCAAAATCATCAAGCAGGAGAAACATCGCGCCGTCCGCGTGAACTAGTTCAATCAGCTGCTTTGCGTAGTATTCAAGGATTGTGTCCATTCCGCCCGGTGTTGAGATAGCCTCTCCTGCGCGGCCGAGAAGGTCCTTCTGAACGTCAAGAAGCGAGCGGTCAACGTCTTCGTAGACTACATGGAATCTTTTTCCGCCGTTGATGGAGTTCAACCCCCTGTCCTGATCCTCCTCATCGCCGTCCTTCTTTGTGAATGCCTTTATCATTGAATAGGGCAGCACAAGCAGACAGGCTAGAGCCAGCATGAGGGAAAAATACAGCAGGTTCGGCCTCAGGGCTGTAAAGACGGCGCCGGCGAGTACACACAGCAGAGACAGAAAGAATACAAAACTTATTTTTGCAGTCTTTCTGACGGCCGCTATAAAAAGAAAAATCATAGTTCCCGCTATTAGGGCCGTTGCGGCTGTAAGTGGAACATAGGCGAAATTATCAATTGGTTGCAAGATTAGCTTCTCCAACAAGTTTTATTTTATCATCAAAATATATTGTAACATAAGACTATTAAATCCGTCAAGTTTTATTTTTTATTTAGGGCGATTTTTTTTATAAAATTCTTCACTTTGTTTCTGATTTTTATGACCGGAGAGTCAGAAAAATTGTCCGTAAATCCATCAAGAATGTCATCAAGCTGAATGTCTCCGCCGAATTTCTTTTTCAGGTCGTCCCAATACTTAACCAGCCATACATAAAGGTCCGAGACTGTTCTCCGCTTGAATTTTCCCATTATGTGGTGGCGCACAATGGTGCTGACAACCGGCGTGTATACGGTGTTATACCATGACATTATTGCGTCTGTCAGGGAGATTTCTTCCACATTGTTTAAATTAATGTAATATTTGTGGGTGAGAATATGATTGTAGATTACATCATACTGTCCGGGAGCGGTAAAATCGAGGGACCAGTCGTCGGTAATATCGCCGAAGTTTGTCTCGCTGTAAAAGACTCTCTTTTCGTAGTTTATAATCTGTTTTACAAGATATTCCATTGTGTATCCCGGCTTCAGTCTGATTTCCGTCCTAAGCGAGGTTACTTCCGCGTCTATAAATTCTATTCCTCTCGCCCTGGCGACGGAAACCCTGTGATTTCCGTCGCGCACAAAGTAAAGGCCTCCGATCTCGTACAGTGTTACGGGCGGAAGAATTACATTCTCGATATGCGCCCGGTCTATGCTCTCCCAGCGGTTTTTGAGATGGCTTCTTTTCGGGAAGAAGAGGTTGTCAAAGTCATTGTAGCGTCCCTCGCTGCCTACGATGTTAGCCACGGGAACTGTTTTCATTCCCATGTATACCTCGTTGTCAGGGTGCAGCATTTCCTTCAGGTCATTGAAGGAAATGAGCCGTGCTTCCTCAGGCGACAGGAGATGCTGAATCTCGTTGAATAATGCCTTGTTCTTGGCCTTTGAAAAGTCGTCAACTGACTGTTCCATGGTACCGATGGCCATTTACTTATCCTCCGGTTTTATAACCGCGTCTGGCGGTAACTCAATTACGCAGTGGCTGTAGGCGTTTACAACCTGAACCCCGTAATATTCCCCCCGTCGCTCCTCGTTCTGGTCGTAGAGGTGAATATGACCGTGAATCATATATGTCGGCCGGTATTTTTTCAGGAATGTGTTGAAGCACTCAAAGCCCTGATGACACGGGTCTTCCTTGTCGTGGATATGTCTTGGCGAGGCGTGTGTCAGAAAAATGTCCAGATATTTTCCGTAGCGGAGTTTGTTCATCAGCAGGGAGGGGGCGAGTGAGCGGAGTTTTGACCGCATCTGGCCTTCAGTAAACTGGGCCATTCCGTGATTGTAGTTCATGGAGCCGGAGACGCCTGCGATTAGGAGTGGTCTCTCTTTCTTAGTCACAGGATCCGTGAATTTTATTGACCAGTCGGCAAGGCTTTTAAAGCCCATGTATGTGGCTCCGTGCCCCCGAGTCGCCGCCGCCGGGACAGAGTTGCTGTAAGATGCCATGGGAGGCGTGAATTCCTTGTGGAAATACTTGTATTCCTTTAAATTATGGTTTCCGAATACAAAATAAGTGGGCTTGTTCAGAGTTGATACTATAAAGTCAATGTAGTCCATTGGCAAGTCACCGGCGCACAGAACTGCGCTTACATCGCCGAACTGTTCTTTTACAGTCGAGGTGTAGATAAAGGGATCTATTTCATCGGAAACGCAGAGAATTTTCATATTTACGAGGCTTTGTCCAGAATTTTTTCCAGGGCTTCCTTTCCGATAAGTTCTATCGGCCGGTTTTCCGCTGACTTTTTAGCTGTATTGGTAAAGCCTGAGTTTGAAAGAATGTAAGCTTTTGTGCAGGCCTTGCTTTTAAGGTCGTCGATGCCCTTCCGGACTATCTCATCCTCAATAGGCGTTGACTCCCTGAAAAAATAAAGGAGAAAGGACTGCTTTCTCACTGAATGCCAGTCGGCTCCGGCTCCTTCCGTCGCAATAATCTGGCAGCCCCATTTCTTGCTTTCGGCCTGCTGCGGCTGCAGTCCCATTCCTTTTACGCAGGCGTTCTTGCAAATTTCCAGGAATTCAACCTCGCTTGATGTAAGGTATTCCTTGAGCGCGTCGTTGGCCTGCAAGTCCTTGTATTCCGCGAGTTTTTGGCCTACATCGCGGAAATTCTTCTGCCTGGCGGCGATTTTTGTCCACTGTTCTATCGCCTTCTCGATTTTATGCTTTTTTTCGTAACAGGCGGCCAGAAAGTAGCGGGCGTATATGGTTTCCGTGTTGCGTCCGTCGTGGTCGGCGGATATGGCCCTTTCATAGCAGTTCATGGCGTTGTCTATGGAATTTCCCATCATGTAGCATGAGCCGCTTTCTATAAGAGATTTCTGACGGTACTCCGAGTCTCTCTGTGCCTTCTCAAAGGCGCGGATTGCCCCCGGATAGTCCTTTGAGTCCTTGAGAATCTTTCCGAGATAATAATATGTGGAAAAAGTCTCTGGGCTGAGTTTGATCGCGGTGTCAATCGCGTTTTTTGCCTCTTTCACCTGTTTGGCATGGTAGAGAAGAAGTCCCATTGCGGCGTAGGCCTTTACATTGCGCTTGTCGTATTTGATGGCCTTGCTGTAAAAGCCCAGCGCCATGTCAGGCCTGCTGTTGGCATCATATATTTTAGCCGCCTGAAAGTAATTGTCCGCAACGGTCGGCTCAAGCTTTGTAAGAAGGAGATACTGCTTGAGGGCATCCTCGTTCTGGTTGAATTTCGAGTAAAGGACCGCTATCGTTTTTCTGAAATCCTGCTCCGGCAGCTTGTTGTCAAAGATTCCGTTCTGGTCAACATATTTCAGTTCCATCAGGGCCAGTTCGTTCTTGTTGTCCGCCAGATAGGCCCTTCCCAGATAATAGTGGGCCAGATAGTCTTTCGGATCCTTTTGAATTATGTTCTTTGCAAGTTTTATCGCGGCCTGTGTTTTTCCCTGCTTTAGATAGCGTTGGACACTTTCGACCCTTTTTGGCGAGGCTACATTTTTAATGACGAAAACCAAGAGCAGAATAACAATTGCACCTAAAAGAATAATACCGACTAACTGTGCCACTTCCATTGTTCACCACCGAAAAATATTCTCGTATATTATAAAGGTTTATTTGATAATTGTAAAGTGGAGAAGTCCGATTGTGTTAGTCCGGCAGATTTTTTGCTTGTTTTTTTTATGATAATATGCTATAATAATAAAAATAAAAATTCGGCCGGCTTGAATGCCGTGCTTTTATTATTAGATAAAAGGAAGTAGTTTTTATGTCTTTTGCGGTTAGCGCTTTTTTGGGTAAACACGGTTTCGTTCAGCATGCTGATGTGGCATCAGTTGCGGACGCAATTCTCTATGATATGGATGAGGGGCTTCACGGACGGGAGGCTGACGAGGACATGATCCGCACATGGACTACGCCGCCAAAAAACAAAAGCTCGGATAAAAAAGTAATCGTAATCGATGCCGGCGGAACAAACTTCCGCTCATGCCTTGTAACTTTCGATTCTGTCGGAAAGGCTGAGATATCGTTCATGGAAAAGACAAAGATGCCGGGAGTTGAGCGTGAGCTCGGCCGCAAGGAATTCTTTGAGCAGATTGCCGAAAACCTTGACCACCTCAAGGATAAGGCTGACAGCATAGGTTTCTGCTTCTCTTATCCTATGGAAATCACTTCTGACGGAGACGGAATCCTTACAAGCTTCTCAAAGGAAATAAAGGCTCCTGAGGTTGTCGGAAGTCATATCGGAAAAAGTCTTTCCGACGCTCTTGTGGCCCGCGGCTGGAAAAGGCCCCGCCGCATCACACTGTTGAATGACACGGTGGCCGCCCTTTTGGCTGGAGCCGCGACTCCTGCCGGCGGAAATGTATATTCATCTTATATAGGATTCATTCTCGGAACAGGAATGAACGCCGCCTACATACAGCCGGCAATCAGCGACTTGAAGAATTTCTCAAAGGAAGAGATTATCGACTGCGAGGTCGGAAAGTTCTGCAAGATTCCCAGAAGCGATTTTGACAACGAATTTGACAGGACTTCCACGAAGCCCGGAACTTTCTTCCTTGAAAAGTCATGCTCGGGCGCATATCTCGGACCGGTCTCTTTCTATGCCCTGCGCGCGGCGGCTAAAGAAGGCTTTTTGTCAAAGAAACTTTCCGACAGGATTCTCGGACTTGAGAAACTCACTTTGATTGAGCTTGACGCCTTCCTCCACGCGCCTTACAACACGAATTCAACCTTGGGCGCAATCCTTGCGGAGAACGGAAGCGAGGAGGACTATCAGTTTGTCTTTGAGACTCTGGACGCGATTGTTGAGCGCAGCGCCCGTTATGCCGCGGCCATTCTTGTCGCAAGTGTATTAAAGTCCGGGGCCGGAAAGGATTCTGCAAAGCCTGTATGCATAGTATGCAACGGAACGACTTTCTACAAGACATACAAAATCCGCGACAGAGTTCAGGGGTACCTTGAGGAAGTGCTTACGCGTCAGCGCGGACTTTCCTGGGAGACAGTAAGCGTTGAAAACGATATTACTCTGGGCGCTGCAATCGGTGGACTAATAGAAAGATAAAAAATACCGATATACATAAAGTAGATAGGGTGGTGAGATTTGGCTAAGCAGAATTCGCTGGGAAAAACAATAGTTCTCTTGTTCCTGATAATAATTCTTGTGCTGGGCGGACTGTTATGGTTCGACTTTCTCGGCGTTATCCGCGTAAAGAGCCTTTTCTCGCCGGTCTACAGTCTTCTGGGCTGGCAGCGCCAGACTTCAACTACTTCAACCTCATCCAAGCCTCTTACCGCTGACCTTGATCAGGACAGACTGGACAAGCAGCGGGAGGCACTTGACATTTACCGCGAGGAACTTGAAAAGCGGGACGCTGATATTGCAAGCGGTGAGCAGAAAAACGAGCGGCTTGCGCAGGAAATAGCCGACCGCGAAAAATCTTTGGAAGAACGAGAAAAAACATTCAACAATACGGTCAAAATGTACGATGATAGAAATGTAAACATCGAGCAAATTGCCGCCAACCTTGAGGGCATGCAGCCAAAGAAGGCCGTCGATATTCTTGTAGCAATGGATGATCAGATTGTCATCGATGTGCTCAGAAAAGTTACCGAACGCGCGCAGAACAATGGCACATCTTCAATGGTTCCGTACTGGTTGTCTTTGATGCCCTCTGACAGGGCTGCCGTAATTCAGCGGAAGATGACCTCCAAGCCTGTCTCTATCGAATAATCGGATAACAGATAGGCCCGCAGTTTGTCCCCGGTGCGTTACACGGAGGAAAAAATGCAGGCCGTTGATTTAAGCCGAATCCAAGACTTTACGCAGCAGAATCCTCTTCCCAAAGCAGAAAAAAGTGAGAGCCGATCGGGATCTGATTTCCTTTCCATGCTGAACTCAAATTTGAACACGACCGATGAGCCTTTGGAGCGGCAGCCGGTTCAGAATAGTTACGGGGCGGAAAAAGAATCTTGCGGCGAAAAAAGCGATTCTGTAAAAGAAGATAAAAGAGTCTCGGCAGAAAAAGATTTCTCGGAAAAGACTGGAAAAAAAGTATCTGATTCAATTTTGCAGGGTGCGGTTTTTGCCGGCGCCGCAAGTGAGCGGGGGGTGCAGGCAAGGAATTCTGTTCAGAATACAGAAGTGCTTCAGAAAAAAACGGAGAAAAATAATACAGAATCCGGGAAGAAAATTCATTCAAAGAATGTCCGCCTGAATTTTTCTGACAACAAAAACGGCGGGGCTGAAAAAATTTCTGATTCTGAGATTGCGTTTTTAAAGGATTCGCTTTTAAAGAGCAAGAGTCTGAAAGAAAACTTGTCCCCTAAAAAAGAGGCGACGGACAGCGAAAGCTTGAGTGCCGGAGAATTACTGACAGCCCAGATTGTTTCTTCTGAGAATCCGGCCGAGTTTTTGAGCCGGATTCAGGAAGGCGCTTCTGTTTCCGGCAAAGACGGAGCAGTGGGAAATGCCCGCCCCGCAAAGTCTGCCGGTGAAAAAAACGGAAAAATCACTGTAACAGACTTGCGCTCAAAAGTCGCTGATACGAACATAAAATCTGTTACGGAAGACAACATTAAAAATGACATGAAGAAAGTAAAAGACTTTGCGGTTTCTGTAAAGGAAGTTCAGGCCGGTAATGTTGAGATGACGCTTGACATGACTGCCGCCGCAGAGAAAAATATTCTGGGGCTGGATAACCAGTCTGCCGCCGCTGACGGGTCTGCGTTTCAGGCTATGCTCAAGAATCAGATTACACAGAATGCGGAGGATTTTGTCAGGGCCGGCAATATAATTCTCCGCGACAATAATCAGGGGCAGATTAATTTGATTCTGCATCCTGAGTCTCTGGGCAATGTAAAAATCTCTCTTGATATGTCCGGAAAGGTTGTTACAGGACATATAACGGTTGCAAGCCGTGAAGCCTTTGATGCTTTCGGAGACAGTGCAAATGCCCTTAAGAATGCCTTTATCCAGAGCGGCTTTGAGGACGCCAGGTTTGACATAAGTTATTCAGGACAGAATCAGATGAATTTTGCCCAGAGTCAGAACGGGCAGGGCGGCCAGCAGGAGGCGGCGCGTCAGGGCAGAAAAATTTACGGAGATTTTGTTCAAGAAAGTCTAACATCGACTGTCGGAACTTCCGATAAGTATAACAGCGCTTCTGACTACGAAGTGAATATCGTGGCCTAGAGTGTTAATCAAGTGTGCCCTGCAGGAAATTTTCTTGCCGGGCGCGCATGCGGCGCATTCGTATCTGCCTGAAGTGTATATGCGAAATGCCGTAAGTGTTGTGTAAACAAACGAGGTGAATTGATGGATTTTAATGCAACCATGAGTCCTGCTGAAAAGATTCAGACAAATCTTGAGGTAGACAGGTTCAACAAAACTTTGACTGTGAACGGACGCAAAACCAGTCAGGAATTGGGCAAGGATGACTTTTTAAAATTACTGATGACTCAGATGACTCATCAGGATCCGACAGAACCAATGGACAACAGTCAGTTCATCGCACAGATGGCACAGTTCACTTCACTTGAACAGATGTACAACATGTCCAACGGTTTTAACAAGATTGCGGCTATGATGAGCGCGAACGAGGCTGCCGCAACTCTTGGAAAGAGTGTTGATCTCGATGTTGAGGGTGAGCATGTCAGCGGAATTGTAGAAGGCGTTACCCGCGGAGAAAAACCGCAGGTTAAGGTAAACGGCACATTCTACGATATGAACTATGTAAAAACAGTTTACGAGAACTAAAAGAGGGATAATCATATGATGAGATCACTTTGGGCCGGCGTTTCCGGTATGCAGAATCACCAGACTAGAATGGACGTAATCGGCAACAACATTGCCAATGTAAACACAAACGGCTTTAAGAAGGGCCGCGTAGACTTTCAGGATATGGTAAGCCAGCAGCTTTCAGGAGCCGCCGCGCCGACGACTGAAGTCGGCGGTGTAAACCCCAAGGAAGTAGGACTTGGTGTTCAGACTGCCGCTATCCACAATATTTTTACACAGGGAAACCTTCAGTCAACCGGAGTTTCTACCGATGTCGCGATTCAGGGAAACGGATTCTTCTACTTGAAAAACGGCGAGAAATCTTTTTATACAAGAAACGGAGCCTTTGCTGTTGACAAGGACGGAACTCTTGTTAATCCTGCAAACGGTTTCCGTGTACAGGGCTGGATGGCCCGCGATCTTAACGGCGAACAGGTAATTCAGACTGCGGCAACTCCGACAGACTTGATTATTCCTGTAGGCTCGAAGGATCCCGCAAAGGCGACCCAGAATGTAAATTTTGCCTGCAACCTCAACAAGAATACACCGGAGATTCCAGCAGAGGGAGCGACTGCATCTGACATTGCAAAGGGAACCTGGGCGACAGAATTTAAGATTTACGATTCTTTCGGCAACGAGCACAATCTCGCCGTAAGTTTTACCCGTGTAAACGGAAACCCCAACCGCTGGAGAGCCACGGTAAATGTTGACCCCGAGAACGCGGACTTTACACAGACACGCGTAGGATTAGGAACGAATGACGGAACTACAAACGAGTTCTTCGTTGAGTTTGACAATATGGGAACTCTCCGCCGTGTTACAGACTCTGTGGACGGAGAGTCAAATCCGGAAGGCGAAATTCTTTTGCAGACTTCATTCACTGTTCCCGATGCTAATCCCGATGCGGACGGAAATCCCTACCGCCAGACTTTCAACATCAACCTCGGAACAATCGGTTCAATGAGAAACACTGTAACTCAGTCCGCATCAAAGTCTTCAACCAAGGCTTTTGCCCAGGACGGATATACACTCGGTTACCTTGACAACTTTAAGATTGACTCGACAGGCATCATTACTGGTGTTTATTCAAACGGAACTAACCGCCGCATCGGACAGATTGCCTTGGCGTCGTTCACGAACCAGGGCGGTTTGGAAAAGGCCGGCGACAACACTTATGTTGAGTCAAACAACTCCGGTATTGCGAATATAGGCGAAAGCGGAATTGCCGGAAAGGGCAGCCTTCTCGCCGGCGCACTTGAAATGTCAAATGTGGATTTGACCGATCAGTTTACGGACATGATTGTTACCCAGCGTGGCTTCCAGTCAAACGCCGCGACAATCAGAACCGCTGATACACTTCTAGAGACTGTATTGAGCCTGAAGCGTTAAATCTCATGAATGGTCTCAAGACCAATAAAAAAATAAATTAAAAAAACAAAAGGCTGCTTCCTGAAACTGATGTTGACGGAAGCAGTTTTTTTATGCTTGCAGGCATATCTGAAAATTGCGATTTTTGGAGAATTTCTCCGTATTGACGGGATTTTACGGTAAAAAAAAGACCCGCGAACTCAATCGCAGGTCTTTGCCACCGGTCAGAATCGGACTGACGACATATGGATTTTCAGTCCACCGCTCTACCAACTGAGCTACAGCGGCGTGTGTATTGATGATATTAACAGAAACTGGAAAAAGTGTCAATAGTTTTATATCAATTTTTTTAATATTTTTTTTCTCTTGAAAGTTCACTATAATGGTGGTATAATGAAAAAATGACTTGGTTAATAATTTATACCGAAAAAAAAGCAGTTCAGAAAGAAAACCTGGCGAAATTTTTCAAGCAGAATAAGATTTGCGCAAAATCTTTTAAGCTTCCGAAAGATGCCGCGCTTACTGCAAATATAATTCATTCCAAATTAAAAGGAATTACTCATTGCGTTATTCTTGATGAAACTGTTCCCGGCAAGAACTCTTCGTTTGCATGGGGATATACTTTGGGAAGCGCCATTTGTGTCTACGCCCTTAAAAATGAATTTACCTCTGCGGCAAAGAAATGCGGCTGCCTCAAGGAATTTGTTTCCTTTGAAAAACTCAGCGCTTTTTTGGAAAAGAACATCCGCTCTATAGAAAAGGAAGATACGAAACGCCGCGCCTATAAAAAACTTTTTGATACGGGAAATCCGTTCACGGGAGACTCGCTGGCTACTCACATTACAAAGGACAATAGGGAACTCATTCAAGATTATATGGACGCCGGTATGTCGCTTAACGAGCGCACTTCAACAGGAACTCCCATGCTCAATGTCGCAATCCGGGCCGAACAGGAATCTCTTGTAGAATGGATGCTTACTAAGAATATTGACCTTGACGCTGTGTCAAGGGACAGGGGCTATTCAGCGCTCATGGACTGCGTATGGAAAAAGAATCTGGGCCTTGCGAAAATTCTTATTTCAAGAGGCGTAAATCTTAACTTTGTCTCAAATGACAATCAGTCGGCGCTGGTGCTTGCGGTAGGCGAGGGAGCCGTGGAAATTGTCCGCATTCTGGCTGAAGCCGGTGCAGATCCGGATAAATCTGACTCACTTGGCATGAGCGCCTATGCATACGCAAAGTTATTTCATAACGAAGAAATTTTAAAAATACTGGAAAAATATCATCATGAAAAATAATAACATTCTGGTTGCCTTTACCGGCGGCGGAACTGGCGGACACATTTATCCGGGGCTTGCCGTAGCCGATTCTCTCAGGCAGAAATTCATAAGTGGCGGGAAGTCTGTAAAAATAATTTGGATTGGCTCTCTTGGAAAAATGGACAGAAGTATTGTCCTGAATTCCACGTGCGCCGACGGAAGTCCGTCCGCTGATAAGTTCTACGGAATTCCCTCCGGAAAAATGCGCCGCTATTTTTCATTTAAGAATTTTATAGACATATTTAAAATTCTCTTTGGTTTTATCGCGGCTTTTTTTATTCTGCTTGTAAAGAGACCCGCCTTTTTGTTCTCAAAGGGCGGCTTTGTAAGCGTTCCGCCGTGTCTGGCCGCGAAACTTCTTGGAATAAAAGTCTACACCCATGAATGCGATTTTACGCCGGGACTTGCTACAAGAATCAATTCCCGCTTTGCCAGCCGCGTTCTTGTAAGTTATGAGGAAACACGCGATTTTTTTGCTTCGGGATATTCGGATAAATTCATTGTTACCGGAAATCCTGTCCGCCCTGTCTTTTATGAGACTGATCCGCAGATTGGGCTGGATTTTGCCGGTATAAAAAAATCCTCAAAAAGGAACAAGCCTATTCTTCTCGCAATGGGCGGTTCTCTTGGCGCGGCTCAAATCAATGAGATGGTCCTGAAAAATCTTGAGTGGCTTTGCGAGAATTTTGTCGTAATCCACCAGACTGGGCAAAAGAATATGCGTTTCTCCCCTGATTATTTTTCTGATACGGTAAAAGAAAACTACCATCCGTTTCCTTTTATTTACCGTGAAATGCCGCATGTCCTTTCCTGCGCTGACATTGTCTTGTCGCGGGCAGGTGCAAATTCTATATGGGAATGCGCAGTCCTCTCAAAGCCGATGATTCTTGTTCCGCTGGAAGGCAGCGGAACGCGCGGAGACCAGGTTGAGAATGCGGAATACTTTGAGCGGCGGGGAGCGGCTGTTGTGTTGAAAAAGTCCAGTATGACAGAAGGCGCATTGCAGAACGTCCTTACAGGAATGATGTCAGATGTCCGGCGGAAGAAATTTCAGTCGGCCTGCAGGAGTCTCTGCGGATCGGAAAAACCGGCGGAGAAAATCGCCTCAATTTTATATGGAGAGAACGCATGAACGCTTTGGATTATGTATTTTTAGGAATTCTCGTTATTTTTACCCTGCGAGGCTTTATACGCGGACTTATAAACGAGGTTTTTGGAATAGGCTCTCTGATTTTTCCGCTTTTTATTTCCCTTCTATTTTATAAGAATGCCGCAGTTCTTATATCTTCCTCTGTCTCGATGAATCCGATTCTTGCTAAAATACTGGGATTTCTGGCGGTCTTTGTTACGGTCTTTATTGCGGTAAAACTTCTCCAGCTTTTATTAAAGGCGATTTTTTCAGGAAAAATTTTGGGAAGTCTCGACAAGACTCTCGGGCTTTTGCTCGGTTTTATAGAAGGTGCCGCTTTGGTCTTTGTAGTCCTTTTTATAATGGGCGAGGCAAATCCCGCATTCAATTCACAGGAAATCCGCGACGGCAGTTTTATTGCAAATATAGTGAATGAAATTCCTGTCTGAAAAAGGAAGGTAAAAAATGTTTGACAACCTGCTGTTTCAAAATGTCTCTAAACTATTGGAAGATGATATTTCAGCATCAAAACTTCCTGGTGCTATTCTTTTTAGCGGCGACGATGCGAGCGGAAAACTTACCGCTGCCCTTGAAACTGCCCGCATTCTTTCCTGCACCGGCAATCCGCGCGGAAAATGGACCTGCACCTGTTCTTCCTGTCTAAAGCACAAGGCCCTGGTAAGTCCAAATGTAATGCTCCTGGGGCCGCGCGACTGCACTCTTGAAATTCAGGCGGCTCGCCGAACTTTTTTAAATTCGGTTTCTTCCGGTGACAGCCATATTAACGCAACCCGGTATCTTTTTCTGCGGTCAGTCAGAAAACTGGAAAACCGTTTTAATCCAATCCTCTGGCAGGATTCCGACAAGCTCAATAAGATTGCGGTTATTACCGGCGAGCTGGACGAATATATGGAAGAACTTGATGTTGAGCACGAACTTCCTGAACTTAAAAAAATTGAGAGTCTTACTGATAAGATTATTGAATTGTGCCTGAAGCTTGAGGGCGACTTTATGTATGACTCAATTCCTGTTTTGCAGATAAGAAATCTTTCCACATGGGCGCACATAGGTGCTGCTGACGGAACAAAAGTCATAATCATAGAAAAGGCTGAGCGTATGCTGGAAGGTGTCCGAAACGCCCTTCTAAAAATTCTTGAGGAGCCGCCCGCAAATACGGTTTTTATTCTTACAAGCGTCCGCCGCAACGCTGTCATGCCGACAATTTTATCGCGTGTCAGAACTTACAACTTTTTGCCGCGGACGACCGACCAGGCTAATGAAATCGTTGACCGTGTATTCCATGCATCGATGACAGGAACAATTCAGAATTACCTTGAGACATTCCTGCCTGTAAGTCCCGCCGCGGTTGGGCAGTGTGCGGTCTCGTTCCTTGCAGAAATTGCGGACGGAAAAATCCCTGATGTTTCTGCCATAATAAAAAAATGCGGTAAATTTGATCCGCGCATTCTTTTCAGAATTTTCCTTGTTTCTATAGAAGAAAAGCTTAGGACTTTATTTAATACCGCCGCCGGAACCGCCGCCGCACTTGAATGCAGTAAAGTCCTGCGTGATGCATACAACAATGTCTCGACCTACAACCAGGCAATTCAGGCTTCTCTTGAGGTGCTTGTGCGAAAACTCGCTTATATAAACAGAACGCATTCAAATATTTTAAGGAGTGCAATCTAATTGAAGGCTTTTAACAAGACCATTTTCTCTAAACTGAACAAACTTTCCGAACCGCAGATTCAGAAAATCTTTGAGTCTGTTACCGCTCAGAATGAAATGCTTTCTTCTATTATTGAGTCTCTTTCTACAGGTCTTCTGATTGTGGATAAGGAGGGCCGTCTTCTTCTTTCAAACAAGGCTTCGGAACGGTTTATTCCATTTTCTGTCCGCCCGGACGACATTCGAGACGAGGCTACAAAATTATTCGAGATTGTTTCCGACGCGGATATTTCCGCCTTTATAAAGAACTGTCAGGAACAGAACAAGTCAAATGTGAGCGGTGAATTTACCGTTACGACAAGCGGAGGTTCAGTCCGTTTTATTACGATTACGGTAAGTCCTCTTGTCAGGGCGGAATCCCTTTCCGGCTCCATAATTACAGTCCGCGATATTACTGAAAAGCGCAATCAGGAAATCCTTCTCCACAGAATGGAAAGTCTTGCGGGTCTTACAAACCTTGCCGCCTCCGTAGCCCATGAAATAAAGAACCCGCTTGGAGCAATCAGCATTCACATTCAGCTTATCCAAAAGGCTGTAAAGGCGGCGAGGGAAGGCGGCGGTCTTCTTCCTGACGAAAAATTTATGGAAAAATATCTCGGCGTGGTGAACGAAGAGATAGAAAACCTCAATAAAATTGTCATGAATTTTTTGTTCGCAGTCCGCCCCGTCAATGCTGAACTTGAACTTGTAAATCCCAATCCTCTTCTGGAAAAATTCACTGAATTCTTTTTACCGGAATTTACTGCAAAAGGCGTTGATGTAAAAAGCGTTCTCTGCAAGGAGAATGTTCGTCTTCTCATAGACCAGAAACTTTTCCGCGAGGTGATAATAAATCTTGCCCAGAACGCGCTGGCCGCCATTGAGGAAAAATTCAGCAATACCGTGATTGCCGACGGCACAAAGCCGGCGGGAGGCGGACTTTTGGAAATACACTCAAAAGTCAGAGGCGATAAATTCATAATCGCGGTAAAGGACAACGGGAACGGCATGAGTGAAAAAACGCTTGAGCATGTCTTTGAGCCTTATTACACGACAAAGGCTAACGGAACTGGGCTTGGCCTTACGATGGTCTACAAAATCATCAAGGAATTTCAGGGGGACATTCAGGTTGAATCCCATGTCGGTGAGGGGACTGCCTTTATAATAACACTGCCTGTTCCGCAGACTGACAGAAAACTTTTAACTTGTAAAATTTGATGTTTCTTAATATAATTGTCTGTAGGTTAAAATGAAATTTACAATCCTTATAATTGACGATGAAAAGAATATCCGCGAGGGGCTTGGAGCCGCCTTTGAGTTGGAGGGCTACGAAGTTCGTCTTGCCCCTTCCGGAAAAGAAGGCCTCGATTTTATATCTAAGGGCGACATTGACCTTGTAATTACAGATCTCCGCATGGACGGAATTTCCGGAGAGGAGGTTCTCCGCCGTGTTACAACAGAAACGCCCGGCATTCCCGTAATTGTTTTGACCGGTCACGGCTCAATTGACGCCGCTGTTGATGCCATGCGTAACGGTGCATATGACTTTTTGACAAAACCGCTCAATCTTGATCAGCTTTCAATGATTGTCAAGCGCGCGCTTCAGGGGCGTGAGCTGTCACTTCAGCACAAGCAGTTAAAGGCGGAGGTGGAGACCAGCCGTTCCCTTGACGGAATGATAGGCAAGTCCGAGCCTATGCAGAAAATTACGGAGCTTATAAAAAAAGTCGCTCCCTCAAAGGCCAGTGTCCTGATTACAGGCGAGTCCGGCGTAGGCAAGGAAGTTGTCGCCGACGCAATCCACGCATTAAGCCCCCGTAAAGACCATGAGTGCATAAAATTACACTGCGCGGCCCTTAGTGAGACTCTTTTGGAAAGCGAGCTCTTCGGTCACGAAAAGGGGGCCTATACCGGTGCCGACCAGATGGTGAAGGGCCGCTTTGAGCTTGCACACGGCTCCACGATTTTTCTGGACGAAATCGGAGAAATCAATCAGGCGACACAGGTAAAACTGCTGCGTGTTCTCCAGGAAAAGAAATTCGAGCGTGTCGGCGGCCAGAACACTATTGAGGTTGATGTCCGTGTTGTTGCGGCAACCAACAGAAATCTTGAGAAAGAGGTTAAGGCCGGCCGCTTTAGGGAAGATCTTTTTTACAGGCTGAATGTCGTCCATATCCATGTGCCGCCTCTCTGCGAGCGCAAGGATGACATTCCTCTTTTAATACAGCATTTTCTCAGGGAATTTGAGGGTGAGGCAAAGGATCTCGGGAAGAACATTACCGGCATTGACAACCGCGCCCGCTCCGCCCTTTACAAGTATGACTGGCCGGGAAACATACGCGAACTCCGCAACTGCATCGAAAGCGCCGTTGTAATGTGCTCCGGTTCCGAAATAACTCTTGACGACCTTCCTCCTTCCATCGCTCAGTCAACAAGTGCCTCGACTATAAGTATTCCTGCGGGCGCAACTCTTGACGAGGCCGAAAAAATAATGATTACGGAGACGCTTGCCGCAAACAAGGGAAACAAAAGTAAAACAGCCGATGCGCTTGGCATCGGCCGCAAAACACTTCAGCGTAAACTTGCGGATTACGGCTTCGGTGAGAACTAGATGATTGTTCCGGCAGGAATTACAGCGTTCTTACGGATGACAATGATTCCGTCCGCACTGTAGAATGTGCCGTGGTCGCCGTCCTCGTATTTTTTACCCGACACATTAATCTGGCAGTTCTCGCCTATGCGAGCGTTCTTGTCGATGATGGTGCGCTCGATATGGCAGTGTTTTCCGATGCCGACATTGGGCAGGCCTGATTTTTTGTTGCTTTCCTTTTCCGCAGTCGTCTCGTAGTAGTCGGCTCCCATGCTTACAACGCCCTTCAGAATAGTTCCGGCCTCAATGATTGAGCGGACACCGATTACAGACTTCGTAATCATGGAGTCAGTTATAATGCAGCCGTCGCTTGTAAGGGATTCCGTCAAATCCGCATGATTCATCTTGCAGGGCGGAAGGTTTCTCGGATGTGTGTAGATTGGCTGCTCTTCGTCAAAGAGATTGAATTTAGGCTCTGTATTCGTAAGGTCAAGTGTTGCCTCGTAGAAACTTCTGATTGTTCCGATATCCTCCCAGTAGCCGTTAAAGATATAAGAATTGATTTTCTTTGTCTTGATAGCCATAGGAATTACTTCCTTGCCAAAGTCTGTCTTGTCGTTGTCAAGGATCTCTTCCATTGTAGAAGCATTGAATATGTAGATACCCATTGAGGCCAGATATTCCTTTTCCGCCGGGAGATCCTGGTTCCGCGCCGCGGCAGGAATCTTCCAGTCGTCAATGTTCTGATCCGGCTTAGGCTTTTCCATAAATTCTGTGATGCGGTTCTTGTCGTCAATTTTCATGATGCCGAATCCCGATGCGTCCCGGCGGTTAACGGCGGTAGTTGCGATTGTTACATCGGCTCCGGATGTTACATGTGCCTCAAAAAAAGCCATCAGGTCCATGTGATAGAGCTGGTCGCCCGACAAAATAATGTAGTGGCTGGGATTCTGCGCCTTAAAGTGAATGAAGTTCTTGCGGACGCAGTCAGCTGTTCCCTCATACCAACCCGAATGCTCCAATGTCTGCTCGGCCGCAAGAATCTCAACAAATCCGTTGCTGAACCGGTCAAAATTGTATGAATTTGTAATGTGCATGTGCAGAGACGCTGAGTTGAACTGTGTCAGAAGGTAAATCTTTTTAAAGCCGGAATTAATGCAGTTTGAGAGTGGAATATCAACAATTCTGTATTTTCCGCCGAAAGAAACCGCCGGCTTGGACCGCTCTTTTGTGAGTGGATACAGACGAGTTCCTTTTCCGCCTCCGAGAATCAATGATAAAACGCGTGATGTGTCAATTTTGGACATAAAATTCCTCCAGATTCTGTGAAAATTATCTTATTTTTATTACTATTTTACTATTATAACTCTCTTTATTTATAAAAGCAAATAAATTCGTAAAAAAAAATCGGTTATCTGGCGCTGATAATTTTGTCGATGATGATGCTTACTTCTTCGATTAGGATTCCCGTAAATTTCTCTATGTTCTCAATTATATACTGCTGAATTTTGTAGACTTCGCCCGTGAGCTGCTTTCCGAAGGGAACATCAACCGTGATTATAAGGCGGTAGCCGCGCGCATTCGTCTTGATTGTAATTTTTCTCACCCTTATATTAGGATCAAATTCAGAGACGCAGTGCATTGTCATCTGCGAGAGGGCGGCCTCGGAGATTGCGACGCGTCCCTTTTTGGAGAACTCAGGGCGCACAACGGACTTCTCGATTACTTCCTTCTTTGAATTTTTTCTGAATACTTTGGAAATAGGTCCTCCGCTGGAAAAGAATATCTTCAGTGAGTCGTAGAATATCTGCGGATAATTACGCTCAATCTCAATTGCGGGAACCGGAATTACATGTTTTCCCTCAATCTGTCGGCTTCTGATTGCCTTGTCAATTTCTTCCCGGCTTGCGATGTCCTCAATTTTGATTATGGTGGAGGCTGTCGGAGGCGGCAGCTGTAGACGCGTGGCTATTTTTACCGCCATTTTTTCAGATGTTCCGATCAGGAGAATTTTCTTTATTTTAAGGTCATGGATTTTCTTTGCTATTTCGTCACGGTGTCCCTTGTCATCAAAGACAGCTACACGGACGGCCCCCATATAGGTTTTCTCAGACTTTGCTGACCGGCCGCCTACGATTTTATCGTCCTGAATCAAAAGACCGTCGTCAATGATAGCCTGAATGCCGTATTTTTGTGCGAGTAACTTTGCCTTAAAACTTTTTCCCGTACCGCTTTCACCGACAAGGGCATAAACCGTAATGCCCTTAAATTTATTAAGAAAATCAGAAATTGCCATTAAGACAATTATAACACTGTTTGCTCAAAAAAGCAAATTAAAATTTCTTTTTAAAGCCCGCGATCACTTTAAAAGTGGGCTCCGGCTCTTTAGTGATGTTTTTCGCACCCACCTGCGCCATAACCTCAATTTCTGAGCCAGAGCCCAGCGGAATCTCTGTGTATGGAGTAAGATAGGCGTTTACCGTCATGTCGTCGGTGTTCTTTCCCTCGGCCAAGTCCATGAATTTTATGTTTCCAACCGAGCCTATTGCGTGAAGTCCTGCTGTTATGTTTCCGTTTTTCCCCTGAATGGAATCCTTGAATACCGTAACGGCGGCTCCGATGCGGTCCGTAAGATACAGGAGTTCCCCAAGACTCTTTTCATCTATGGCATAGGCCGTAATGTTCAGACACCAGTTACCAAAATTAAGGCGCGGCTCTATGACAAAACTCAAACTGTCGTTGTCAAAGTTGCCGGAACTCGCTCCCTTCAGAACAAAATCGTTTATACCGAACTGAAGGAGAAGACCGTTCGTATATTTGTTTCCGAAGCAGAGATTGATTCCGCCGTGCAGATAAAGGGTTTTTATCATGAGCACGACATCTTCATCATTATATTTGTCCTGAAGGGGGGCACCCACTCCTATGGAGAAATCCAGAGTTACGGGATTTGAGAGGATAGCAAAGCGCCAGTCAATGTTACCCCTCATATTCTTGTCGCTGTCCTTGTCAATGTAAATATATGCTCCTGTCGCAACCGGCTGCTTGTCAAAGTGCACTGTGTAGGAAAGACCTGTTCCCGAACTGGGGTAGAGGGAAATCCCCGAAAGGCTTGTGGAACTCTTCATAAGGCGTGAGGAAATCGGTTCAATGCCGAACTGTCTCTGAAGGAATGTGTCGCCTCCGATGGGTTCGTAAGCTCCCATGAATATAGAAAAGTAATTTGTGGCGGTTACGGCACGGTTTATCATGACAAGCGACACTTCCTGCATCTTTACTGTGGCGTCAGCACCGTCAAAAATATCGTCAAACTGGAAATTTTTTGCGCGAATCTCGATTCCGGCTCTGAGTATGAGCCAGTCTGTAAAGCTTATCTGCCCGAGAAGAAATCCTGAGACCGGAACGGTCCACTCTGTGTCGCCGGACTTTGGAATTGATACGCCGAGCCCTGTGGTTCCTCCCGTCATTCCGCTAAAGGATGGCTCTGCGAATATAAGGCTTGAGACGCCGGAAAGTACTGATATGAGTAATATTCTTTTAATAAGTTTCATTTTTACCGCCAAATAAAGAAGTAAGACTTTTCCGATTAGATTATCGGTGCGTTTTTCAGGAATCTTTAGGGGGGGGGATAACAGTTTTAAAAAATATGCAAAAAGTCCGTTTTTAGACTTGACTTCTACCAAAAAAAGTATAAAATAATATAATATGAGTGATTATCTTGATATTAACAACGAGGAATTGCTGAAGGACTTTTTTACTGAGGCTGAGCAGCAGGTTGAGACCCTTGAGAGTAATATACTTGTAATAGAAAGTGACCCTTCAAATCATGATGCGATTGATGAAATCTTCAGGGCCGCGCATACTCTAAAGGGTGGATCGGCTACCGTTGAATTTACAGAACTGTCCACTTTCACCCATATGGTTGAAGATGTTCTTGATGAGCTTCGCAGTGACCGACTTGCCGTATCAGAAGATGTTGTTGATCTTTTGCTGGCTTCTATCGATGTGATTAAGGCTATGCTGGATTCCCGGGCAAACGGTTCTGTCTATCAGGAAGATGTAGAGCCTGTACTGAACCGTCTCCGCGCGTTCATTCCGGAGAAGGGTGATAAAAAGAAAAAGAGTGTTCCTCCGGCCGGAACAGGTCCTGGTATACAGGCTGCCGCTCCTGCCGTACAGACACCTGTCCCTGAACCGGTAACGGCTCCTGCCGCAGCGGCATCCGGACTTCCGCCTCTCAGCGCGGACGAATACAATGAGCTCAAGGACGGCCTTCAGGGCGCTCAAAAACTTTACAGCGTAGATGTCCGCTTTGATGAAAACAACCCTATGAATTCCGTAGGCGGAATTCAGGTGTTTGCGGCCCTAAAAGCCTGTGGAGCCGTTTTAAAGACGATTCCTGATTTTGACGCCCTTTATGAAGATGAATTCTATCCGCAGGTGGTTTATTATATTGCCAGCGAATCAAAGCCGTCTGACATAGAAGATGTCGCTTTCCTGAGCGATGTCACCTTGTCTACGGACTGCCAGCCCGTATCCGGTCCTTCCGGAGAAGCGGCTACGGCTGTCAAGACTCCTGCACCCCAGGCCGCGGCGGCAGCTCCCCAGATCGCGGCGGCTGCTCCCCAGCCCCCTGCCGAAGTTCCGGCTCCGTCTGCTGCTCCGGCCGCCGAGAAACAGCCCCCCGCATCCGCCGCTCCGGCCGCCGAGAAGACAGCACCGGCGCCTGTAAAAAATGTCGCGGCTACAGGCAAGGGAGCTCCGGCTACGGGAACTCATATTCAGCAGAATGCGGTTCTGCGCGTAGATTCAAAGCGTATTGACTATCTGCTCAACCTTGTCTCTGAGACCGTTATCATAAAGGCGGCCTTTAACCAGTATGCCACACAGATGAACGATATGCAGTTGGGCATTATGCAGGCCGGTACGGCATTTAAAGAAAAATTCCGCCGGCTTTTTGAGCAGCTTCCTGAATACCTTTCAGAAATGCAGAAGGGGGTTCCCGCAAAAGATGTCCGCACAAAAATCAATCAGGAGTACGGCGACCTGCTTAACTTCTTTGATCCGATTACTGTCGCTCTCAAGGATATAAATGTAAAATTCAGGTCTTCAACCCAGAATTTGGGACAGATTGTAGGCGAACTGCAGGAAGGCGTGATGAAAACGCGTATGGTTCCCATTTCGCAGATTTTCAATCGTTTTCCCCGTGTCGTCCGCGACTTGCAGCGTGATCTCAAAAAGAAAGTTGACCTTGTAATAGAAGGTGAGGATACCGAGCTTGACAAGACCGTAGTGGACGACCTGCTCGACCCCGTGATGCACTGTGTCCGCAATTCTGTTGACCACGGAATCGAGGACCCGGAAACCCGTAGGGCGGCAGGAAAGCCCGAGTGCGGAACTGTGCTCCTCAAGGCCTCAAACGAAGGAAACCAGATTGTAATTGAAATTGCGGATGACGGTCCCGGTATTGAGGTTGACAAAGTTCGCAATAAGGCGATTCAGAAAGGTCTTATACATCCAAACAAGATTCTCACTGACCAGGAGGCCTTTAACCTTATATTTATGCCGGGATTCTCCACATCGGATAAGATTACGAATGTTTCCGGCCGCGGCGTAGGTCTTGATGTCGTAAGAACTATGATAGAAAAATTAAAGGGAACTGTTTCCGTTAATTCCGAGGTTGGAAAAGGTTCTACTTTTACAATAAGACTTCCGCTTACACTGGCCATTATTCAAGGACTTTTGGTGCGTGTCGGCGCGCAGATTTATTCTATTCCGATTACTTCCGTCATAGAAAGCCAGCGTGTCCGTAAAGAGGAAATCAATACTATTGACAATTACGAGGTAATGAATGTCCGCAACGAGGTTATAAGCGTTCTTCGCCTTAGCCGGCTTTTCCAGATAAAGAGCCGCAATGACAGCGAATACTGTTTTGTTGTTATAGTCGGAACTCAGGAAAAGAAGATTGGCGTAATGGTGGACTCCCTTATAGGCGAGGAAGATGTGGTTATCAAGCCTTTGCGTGATCAGTTTACCAATTCACCGGGAATTGCCGGCGCCTCGATTTTGGGCGACGGTTCAGTTTCCTTGATTATCGATGTAAGTCAGCTGTTGGAGCTTGGCGTCCGACAGGAAAAAGACGCACAACAGCTTCAGGAAAAAAGGGCGTAGAGTATGGAAGAGACGGCAACTGTTGCAAAAAATCAGACGGACGCAATAGAAAGAAATTATGATGATGAGGACGACGGGCGTGAATCAGTAGCGCTCTTTGACTTCAGAATGGCGGCTTTTACTCTGGCCGGAAAAGATTATGCCATTGACATTATGAATGTGAAGGAAATTGTCAAGGCAAACCGCTTTACCTATGTTCCAAATACGGTTCCTTTTGTTCTGGGGGTTTATAATTTGCGCGGAGATATAATTCCTATTATTGATCTGCGGAAATTCTTTAATATTGAAGTTCCTCCCCGCGAAGATGACCACATTGAGAATATGCTTATTATCAGTGTGGAGGAATACACTTTCGGTGTTGTCGTTGATGAGATTGACGGAATTGTAGGCATACAGAAGTCTTCGATTCAGCCGCCGCATCCGCTTTTTGGCGACATAAACATAAAGTTCATCTATGGAATTGTTGAGGCCCGCGACAGGCTTTATGTTCTGCTTGATATTGGACGCATCTTTAACCAGAAATTTAATGAGAGCGGGCGTGAAGATGAGCAGAAGTTTATTGATTCCGATGGCCCGGAGGAGGCGGCCTCTCCGGTATCTGAGGAGGAGCCTGCCGCTAATTCCGCTGCGACTCATAAAGAGGCGGTTTCGTCTGACGGAATTGCTCCTGAAACAGAAACCGCTCCGGCGCAGGTTGCTGTTGTCCCCGTTGAACATGTTCAGTCTACCGCGTCTCCGGAAAAAAATCCTCCGGATAATGTCGATAAGAATTTTATTATAGACGGTCTGAAGGAATTTGAGAAATTCTATGTTTCCGACATAAATGACTCATGGTTTGATAGCCGCCTGAAGGAATGGACTGAGGCGAGAAATGGTGCTTCCGTTCAGTTTACATCCGCGTCAGATGCCTTTGAATTCTTAAAGCCTTTCTGGTCCGGAAATTCAGGGGCTTTCTGGACCAAGGAATATGCAGATGCCTTAATCAATATTCTTCCTGATAACACGGCGAAACAGATTTATGTATGGAATCCCGGTTGCGGAAAGGGACAGGAGACATTCAGTCTGGCCTGCGTGCTGAGAAAGCGGTATCCGAATTCTAAAATAAGAATTTACGCTCATGAGATTGACCTTCTCAATATTGCCAACGCTCCGCTTTTGACAGTTTCCGCGTCTGATGCTGCCGGCTGGCTGGCGCCTTTTGTCCAGAAGAGCGTGACCGGTGAATATACCTTTACACAGGAAATAAAAGACATTATAATGTTTGAGTATCATGACATAAAAAATGCAAACGCATTGCCGATGACAGATATTATTTTTGCGCGGGATGTGCTTTCACTCGTTCCGCCTGAAGAGCAGAAGACCATTCTTTCTGACTTTGACGAGAAACTCAAGGGAAACGGAATCTTGTTCCTTGGAGAGAATGAGTGCGCCGGCAGGGAAATGAACTGGGGTGAAATTACACAGGGATCTTTAACATACTATAACAAACAATAGATAAAGCAAGGAGTAATGCATGAGAGTTGAGTATATCAATCCGTTTGTCGAAACTTCATACAGAGTTCTTAAAGAAGTTCTTGGCGGAGTAGATGTAAAACGCGGGGAGCTGTCGTTAAAGTCCGTGGCAATGCCTGTTATGGGCGTTGCGGCGCTTGTTGGTCTTGCCGGCGATGTTGAGGGGCGTGTGCTTTTTGACATGACTTATGAAACCGCGCTGAATATAGCCTCAAAAATGAACGGCGAGACTCTTACGCAATTTGATGATTTGGCAAAAGCCACTATCAGTGAACTTGCAAATCTGATTACAGCGCAGGCTGTAACGAAACTTCATGAGCTGGGCTTTAAATTTGATCTTACGCCGCCGACCTTATTTGCCGGCGAGAAAATGGAGATTGCGGCATTACCGGGCGCGGCTCAGAATGTCGAGGCTTTGATTGTTCCCCTTATTTCAGAATGCGGGGAAATTGAATTAAACGTTGCTATTCGTGAGCGCGCTGAATAATTTATAAGGAGACGAAAATAAATGAAAACAAAAGGCGATTTTCCTGCAATTAACGAGCGTCCCCCTGAAGGAATAAAGGACGACGGATCGAAATTCCGTGTCCTGATAGTTGACGATTCAATGTTTGTTGCAAAGCAGCTTGGACAGATTCTTGCCAGTGAAGGCTATGAGGTTGTCGCTACAGCAGGTGATGGAAAAGAAGGCGTTGACAAATACAAGGAACTTTGTCCTAATGTAGACATCGTTACAATGGATATCACCATGCCCCGTATGGACGGAATTACCGCTTTGGAGCAGATTATGGCTTTTGACAAGAATGCTCGTGTCGTTATGGTTTCTGCTTTGGGAAAAGAGGAGCTTGTAAAGAAGTCTCTGCTTCTCGGAGCCAAGAACTATATCATCAAGCCCTTGGACCGCAAGAAAGTTCTTGAGCGCATTGGCGCGGCTCTGAAATAACCGTAATCTATAGTCCAGAATTTAAACAAAAAAGACTGCCCGTGTTTGTTTGTGGTAAACGGGCAGTCTTTTTTGTTTGCAGACTCATGCCGGAAAAACGGCTTTTATAAATGCCTGTCAGATTTTTTCAGATTCTTCAACCACTTCCTTAAAGAAACGGGCAATGTGGAATCCGTCTGCCACAGCATGGCTGATTTGCATTGTAAGCGGAACTTTGATTTTTCCGTCAATTTCCTCAGCCTTGCCTATTGTAAGAATTGGCGCCAGATAGCGTCCGCTCTCCGACATTTTCATATTTACAGAAGAGAAGTGAAGCCATGGAACATAACTTACTTCAAAAACACTGTCAGGAAATTCATCAGCATTCAGTGCGGCGCATTTTTCCGCTCTGGCAATGTCCGCCTTTACATTTGCCTCAAATTTCTTGAAGTCAGCGTTCCAGTCTGTGCAAATGCGGGTAAAAGTTTCGTTTTCGGGGTGGAATACACGGTGAATGGGACATACATAGTCCCATGTCATAAGCTCGCCGTTTTCCTTGCAGTAGCCAACCCGGAATTCTTCTTGGCGGTTGATGACTTTTGTGATGCAGTATAAAACGGGAATATAAATGTTTTCCGCTCCGGCCTTTTTTGCAAGGGCACTGATGTCAAGGTCTGCGGTAACAGCGCACATTCCCTTTGAGCCGTGCGCGTAGTAGTTGTAGTAAGGCGTGCGTGCCCAAGCCTTCATATCGAGAGGTTTATATCCTGCTTCTTTTACCATGGTTGATGTTCTCCTTGTATAGCCGTAGCAGTAGGCGGCCAGCGGATCGTATTATAACATAAACCATAATAAGAATCAATAAAAAAAATTAAAAGAGTGTCGCCTGATTGATTTTTCCCTCTTTTTTTACTATAATAGAGCATTATGGCTTCAACAAAAAAAAGTGCAGGAAAATCCGCGGTTTTTAAGAATATAGCGGCTTTTGACGGTGAGCGTATTTCTGTTCGCGGAGCGCGCGAGCACAATCTCAAGAATATCAGCATAGATCTTCCCCGCAACAAACTGGTTGTTATTTCCGGTTTGTCCGGTTCCGGAAAATCTTCTCTTGCCTTTGACACTCTTTTTGCGGAGGGACAGAGGCGTTACATCGAGAGCCTTTCTTCTTACGCACGTCAGTTCTTGGGGACGATGGACAAGCCTGATGTTGACATGATTGAAGGTCTGTCGCCGGCAATTTCCATTGAGCAGAAGACGACTCATAACAATCCCCGTTCGACAGTTGGAACTGTAACGGAAATATACGACTACTACCGTCTGCTTTTTGCCCGTATAGGAAAGGCTCATTGTCCCGGATGCGGCCGTGAGATAAACGAGCAGTCTGTCGACCAGATTATTGACTCAATTACGGCATGGCAGGAGGGAACAAAACTTACAATTCTAGCACCTGTTATCCGCGGGAAGAAAGGCGAGCACATTAAGGTTTTTGAGGACGCGAAAAAAGCCGGTTTTGCCCGTGCCCGCGTGGACGGCGTTATGACTGACCTGGACGATTCCATAAAACTTGACAAGCAGAAAAAGCATACTATTGAACTTGTCATTGACCGCATAGTTTTAAAGGACGGTATTCGAAAGCGTCTTGCGGACTCTGTTGAAACCGCATTGAACGCTACGAACGGAATAATCATTGTTTTAAAAAGAATTCAGCAAGGAGAATCCTTTACAGAGCAGGAAGTTTTCTTCAGTCAGAAGAATGCCTGTCCTGACTGCGGTATTTCTATTCCCGAACTGCAGCCGCGGCTTTTTTCTTTTAACAATCCTTTTGGTGCCTGCCCTGAGTGCACTGGTCTCGGTGAGAAAATGGAATGGGATTTTAAGAAAATTATTCCCGACAGGACAAAGTCTTTTAACGAGGGCGGAATCCCGTTTTACAATCCGACCAGCGAGTGGAACCGGTCTATGTTTACGGCTGTTGCAGAGGCAGGCGGTTTTTCTCTTGACACGCCGCTTGACAAGTTGACTGCAGCCCAGTTTGACTATCTGTGGAAGGGTAACGAAAAGAAAAAGATTTCCTGGGTTTATGAAAAGCAGAGCGGCGAGGGCTTCTCAAAATATGACAGACCCTGGCCGGGAGTTTTGGGCGATATGAACCGCCGTCATGCAGAGGCATGGGGAGACGCACAGCGGGTACGCATTGAAGAAAAATTCATGTCTGTAAGCGAGTGTTCCGGCTGTCACGGAAAAAGACTCCGGCCGGAAGCTCTTGCTGTAACTGTCGGCGGAAAAAACATTATTGAACTGTCATCTCTCAGTGTTGCGGATACAATTGAATTTTTTAAGAGCATTGTCTTTACGCCGACAGAGATGCAGATAGCCGCTCAGGTTATTAAGGAAATAAAAGCGCGTCTGACTTTCTTAAAGAATGTAGGACTGGAATATCTTACATTGGACAGAAGCGCCGGAACTCTTTCCGGCGGCGAGGCTCAGCGAATAAGACTTGCGACCCAGATTGGAAGTGCGCTGACTGGTGTCATGTATATTCTGGACGAACCTTCCATTGGTCTGCACCAGCGGGATAACCAGCGCCTTATTGACACGCTCACTTATCTGCGTGACTTGGGAAATACTGTTATTGTTGTGGAGCACGACGAGCAGACTTTGCGGACCGCCGACTATCTTGTTGATATGGGCCCTGGCGCCGGTGTTCACGGCGGAACTGTTGTCGCTGCCGGAAGTCCGGAACAGGTGGCGGGGGTAAAGGAAAGTCTTACGGGACAGTATCTTGCCGGTACTCTGAATATGAAGATTCCTTCCGAGCGGCGGCCGGGTAACGGAAACTTTCTGACCGTTCGCGGCGCGAGGGAGCACAACTTAAAGAATATCGATGTTCAGATTCCTCTCGGAGCCTTTACATGCATTACCGGTGTTTCCGGCAGCGGAAAATCAACTTTGCTGAGCGATATAATATTTCCGGCCGCCTCAAACAAGACTATGCGGACAAAGTATGATGTCGGCGCATTTGATTCTATAGAAGGACTTTCTGCCATTGACAAGGTAATCAATATTGACCAGAGCCCGATTGGCCGCACTCCCAGAAGCAATCCGGTTACATACATAGGCGTATTCAATTCTATCCGTGATTTGTATGCCTCTCTGCCGGAAAGTAAGGCGCGCGGTTACCAACCCGGTCGTTTTAGTTTTAACGTAAAGGGCGGCCGATGTGAAAACTGTCAGGGTGCCGGAACTATTCAGATTGAAATGAACTTTTTGCCGGACGTTTACATTCAGTGCGATGTGTGTCACGGAAAGCGTTTTAACAAGGAAACTCTGGATATTTTTTACAAGGGTAAGTCAATTACCGATGTCCTCGAAATGACAGTTGAGGAAGCATGCGGTTTCTTTGCCTCCATTCCCCATATTGCCCGAAAATTGGAGACTTTAAAATCCGTAGGTCTTGGCTATATTGAATTGGGGCAGTCGGCCCTGACTCTTTCCGGCGGCGAGGCCCAGCGTGTAAAACTTGCGAATGAGCTGAGCAAGGTTTCTACGGGAAAAACCCTTTACATTCTGGACGAGCCTACGACAGGACTTCATTTTGCCGATGTAAAGCAGCTGATGGAAGTGATTCAGCGGCTGGTGGACCAGGGAAATTCCGTAGTGATGATTGAGCATAATCTGGACGTAATTTGTCAGGCTGACTGGCTCATAGACTTGGGGCCGGAGGGCGGCAGCGGCGGCGGAACGATTGTCGGTACCGGAACGCCTGAGGAACTTGCGAAAAACAAGAAGTCCTACACGGGTAGTTTTATAAAAGAAATTCTGGAAAGAAAGTGAGTTGAGTGTTCGGGAAAAATAGTTTTGGGGCGTAAAAAGTTAGTTTTTTTTCAATTTATATTTCTCTTGGTTTGTGTCCTTGCGGTTTTTGCGTCTCCTCTTTCCGCTCAGGCAGCCGCCGCTTCCTCGGAAGACACTTCTGTAGAAAGCGCTTCTGTAGCCGGGAACGGTTCGGACGGGAAACAGAATTCAACTGAAGAAGATGAGTCAGGTGAAAAAACAAAGGAGACTGCGGAGCCCCGGAAAAAGAAAAAAAGTAAGAAGGATAAAGAAAGTAAAGAGGACAGCAAAGAGAAAAAAGACGATAGAACCGTAATAAGCATTATGAATGCCTTAAAAAGCGGAAACAAAAAGGATGAAAAAAACGGAGATGATCTTCTGACTTTTGAAGGCAATGTTCAGATTTCTGTGGAAAAAAACGGGGGAAAAACCATTATTTTCGCAGACCGCGTTTCCTACAACCGAAAGCGAGACATGCTGTTTGCCCAGGGAGCTGTAAAACTGGAGCAGACAGAGAAGAACGGTGCGACGCAGACCATTCATGCTGATTCCCTTCTTTTTAATACCTTGACACTAGAAGGCGTGTTTGATAACTCTCGTGTAGTTAAGGCCGAGAGTAATGCCATAAATCTACCTTCCGGCTCTAAAATTACAGTCGCTTCTGACTTGTTTGCCCGTGATGACAGCGGTACAATTGCTTTTAAGGACGGAAGTCTTACCTTTTGTGATGAGGTTAATCCACACTGGAAAATCAGAGCGTCCCGTATCTGGCTTTTGCCGGGAAATGAATTTGCTTTTTTAAATGCGCTGGTTTATGTAGGTCCAGTTCCTGTATTGTATCTGCCCGCATTTTATTATCCGAAAGATGAACTGATTTTTAATCCGGTTTTTGGTTACAGAAATCGCGGCGGTTATTTTTTTCAGACTACAACTTACCTGTTGGGCAGAAAGGGTATTGAGAAAGACAAAAGTTCCAGCAGTAAGTCCGGAACCAATGATATTATGGCGGACTACTTCAGTTTGATTAAGCCTACAAAACTTATGGAGCAGGAACGGGAAGGGCTGATTCTGCATAATCTTGATACAGAATTTAAGGGCAGTACTTCTGACTATCTGAAAATACTTCTTGACTGGTATTCAAATATAGGTTTTTCTACCGGTGTTGCCGGGGCATTCTCAGCTTCCGGTGCCAGACCTTCAGTGGAAGGTAGTCTGATTTTAGGCTTCTCAAACACTGTGTTCTTGAACAGTTCTGATAACTTTTATTATCCATTTGCACAAAGCGGAACGACGTATAAGGACTCCTCAAATTTTATGGGCGTAAAAATGCCGTTCAGATACAAGGGCGGTATGAAGATTTCCGGCTCCATTCCCTTTTCTTACTCGCTGAGCATTCCGCTTTATTCCGATCCTTTCTTTGACTACGATTTTGGTGAAAGAAGTGAAACTATGGACTGGTTCTCATACCTGCTTAATAACCCGAATCAGGATAACTCCGACAAGACAGAGAGTGAAAAACTTAGTTCTGCCGAAATCTCTTCCCTGACATGGAATTCCAATATGTCCTACAGCGCGAAACTGCCCGAATGGATAAAGCCCTATATTTCTTCTCTTTCTATCAGTAGCTTTAACTCCTCAATTTATTTTGCTGAAGGAATTGTCTCCGAGTCAAAATATACTTCCGAGGAAATCTCCGACGGTTATCCTGCTGTAACACCGTCTAGAAAATTCTTTTATCCTTCGACTGTAGTTCCCTTGAAGACAGGATTAAGAATAAGCGGAACAATTTTCTCAACTTCAAGTACAAAATCATCATCTTCCAATTCCAATAAAGGTCCGGTCCTGGAATTGAATTCGCCTGATTTTGAAAAGGATGTCAATTCCGGGGAGGATGAAAAACGGGAACAGAAAAATGAGCCTGCGGAGGAAAAAAATATTCCGGATTCTGAGACTGATAAGGCAGACGATTTTGATGATATTCTGCTTCCCGATTTAGCCTTTTCTTTACCGTCAAACATGGAGATAACTCCTTTTTCGTATACGCTGACTTATTCAATTAGTCCTGATTTTGCCTCTCAGGTAACATATGCATCGGAGCCGCTAAAAACCGCAGACGACTTTGACTGGAATAAACTGAAGGCGTCTTATATTCAGGTTAAGTCTCCTGTCTCTCTTTCTTCAAGCCTGTCTTTTTTCAACAATATGTTCGGGCTTACAAACAACATTACTTTTGACAACCTTTATCAGAAGCATCCTTATATTGCTGACTATGAGAAAGATGCTTCCGGCAACTCAAACGGCGGTTATACAGAGACTTCAAAAAAGAATCTGCAGAAGACCGATTACGCTGCGACTTTTTTTAATCTTTCAAGCACGAACTCCCTTTCATTCAAGCCTTTTGTTTATTATCCGCATTTTAAGAATACGGGACTTTCCTGGAATACGACAATAAAATGGCTCCGTACAAAATTTATCGGGGATGCGGATAATCCTGACTGGGATTATCTTACTGTAGACTGGAGTGATGAAGAGTCTATTACGGCGCATACACTTAATGCGACGCTTGCCGCAAGTGAATTGAGCGACCAGTTCAGCCAGAGCCTCACTGTTTCCGCAACCCTTCCGCCGCAAGTCGACAAATACTATGCGACACTGAACTTAAAGTTTCCGTATCTAACGCTTTCCGCGGAATCCGGAGTGTCAAAAAAGAGCAAGCTTGATGACACTTGGAAAAAAGAACCTTTTAAGCAGTCCGCATCCATCAACCTTTTTAACTCAAAGCTAAAGTTTACGGAATCCTTTAATTATGAACTCGAAGAGGACTATGCTGATTCCATGAAATTTGCGCTTTCTTATGAAGGACTTCAGATTGCATATACAATGCAGCATACTACTGAATATGACTTTGATTCCGAAAAGGGATGGATTGCTCGTAATGACAAGCATTTCGTGCCTTATTCGGCAAGCCTGGCCTATGCAACCTCAAACAAAAAATTCAAAAAATGGAAGAACAGGATTGAGGTGTCTCCGGGGCTTTCTACTAGTATAGTCTATGATTTTGTGCGGCCGACAAACTCATACTTTATCTTCTCTCCCTCCATTACTTTCAGACTGAACAAATTCTTTTACCTGAAATTTTCTTCAACTTCGAGAAATGATGTTATCTACAGATATTTCCAGGGCCTTGCCGGAACACCGGGGCGCATTCCCGGTGAAACGAATATGTTTAAGGACCTTATTAACGGATTCAGATTTGATGATGAGACTTTGAGAAAGTCCAGCGGATTTAAACTGAAGTCTCTGGATATTACAATGACACACGATTTGCACGACTGGGATTTCAATATGAGGCTTAAAATTGAACCGCGTCTTGTAACGCCTTCAAGCGGGTCTAAGTACTATGATTTTTCTCCGTATTTTATGATGAGCGTTGTTTGGCGTCCTATGGATTCTATCAAGACAAAGATTGCGGACAAATACGGAGACTTTGTGCTTAACGGTTCAGATACTAGCGATTCCACAAACTAGCGCCGTAAAAGTTCTGTCTGAAAAATTATTCCGCTGTGCTTTTTTACAGTTTTTTCTTTGTAGCGGAATTCCTTTTCCGAGAGATTAAGGCAGCCTAAGTGTTTTTTGTCTTCCGAGACAATTTCAAATACATCGCGGGTAAGCGGAGTCGCTGAAAAATGAATCCCGGAATATTTTTTACGCAGGTCAAGAATTTCTCTTGCAATGGAGACTTCCTCCTCGCCGCATGAGACTGCCGGATCATCTGAATACATCAGCTGAGAGCCAAAAAGAATCGCCGTGAGGGATACAAGAATTTTCTCGTCATGACTGAGTGAACAGTTATTCTTTCGTACAAAAACAACATCCGGGTCATTGAGATATATTGTCCTGTTCCACAAGGCGCGGCCTATAGAGTCCTTCATGTTAAGATAGGCGGAAGTTCGTCCGTTCCAGCCGATAAATTTCATGAGCCGTTCCTCCCAGTGTTCGCGTGTGTCGCAGCCGCTTCTGGACAAGGCAAGAGCGTTAAATGAGAGTTCGCAGGGCATTCCGCAACCAAGGTAAGTTACGGGTCTTCCTTCCGCATTTGTTTTTCTCTTTGTAAGAATCTTAACAGCGCGGTCATAATGCTCAAATGCCGCACCCCTGCCGGAAAAATTTCCATAGAGCATTCCGGCATACAAAAAATCAAGTTTTAAATAGCGGAACCCCCATCTGTCGACAGCCTTTTCCATAAGTGTGTCAAGGAATTCCAGAACATCATGCCGGCTCAAGTCCAGCGCAAAGAATGTGTAGTTTTTATATGGCTGGTTCAAGCCTTTTTTTCCGCCCCAGGCAGGATTGTAGCCGGCATATACAGGCTCGCCGTTGCTGCTGCGTAAAATCCAGTCGGAATGCTCTTTTGCAAGGGACGATCTGTAGTCAAGAATAAATGGGGCAATCCAAAGGCCCGGCACAAAGCCTTTTTCCTCAATAAGCGATGCAATGACTTTTGGACTGCTTTGAAACTTTTCGTTCCATTCCCAGTCGCCGAGCCCTTTTTCCCAGCCGTCGTCAATCTGAAAAACGGGTCGGGAATTTTCTTCCATTGAAATCAGGTTTTCTGTTGTGCCGAGTGATTTGAGGGCATCCATAATTATCACTTCATTTATGGAAGTGTAGTGGTTATACCAGCTTTCCCATCCGCGCGGATTCTCCCCCAAAAACTTGTATGCGTCAAAGCGTTTTGAGTAATTCTTTGATGACGGATCCGAACTTCCGAAAATTGACTCGATGACCTTTCTCGCCTCAAAAAAAGAAGATGCCGTAAAGAAAGCCGCGCCCGCAATTTCATCTCCGGTATTATATTCTTTTCCGCCGTCAATTGCGGTAACACGGACTTTAAAAGTTTTTCTGTCAATCTCAAACTGAAGCGGCGCGAGAATCTTTTCCCGATTTACGCTTCCCGTTGAAATCATAAAAAAATAATTCTCGCCGATTCTGAAATAAGAGACAAACTGGGCGAGAATTATTTTTTTATCGTGAAGAGTTTTTTTCGGTGTTCCGGGAACCGAAATGTATGGGGTCCACTGCTCAATAATACTGCAGTAGAGCACGGGACGCTTTTCTCTAGGCCCGATTTCAAATCCGGGTGCCCAAGACTGCCAGCCTCCCGGATTAATCCAAGCCTCTTTTAAAGCGTCCTGAGTGAATGCGTTTTTTTCCTGCGTCTTTCCGGCGCAGATGGCCGCACGGTCGGCAACAGAAAATTCTTCAAGCAGTGTATTGCCGCCCTTAAAATTTTCTGTTGCGGAATAAGTAACCTTCAGCAGCCTCCCGTCAAATTGCAAAGAGGTCTGCATATTCCTTTAGCGCACCTTCTGTTTTGTGTGCGAGAACATTTTTTGCCAGAGTCTTTCCAAGCTGAACACCTTCCTGGTCAAAACTGTTTATGTTCCAGATGAATCCCTGGAACATAACCTTATTCTCGTAGTGAGAGAGCAGGGCACCCAGAGTTTTTGGAGTGAGCTGCTTTCCGTAAATGAGGCTTGACGGCCGTTCTCCGGCAAAAAACTTGTTGGGATTCTCGTCATCTTTTCCGCAGGCAAAGGCGATAATCTGGGCTGTTACATTCGCGCAGAGTTTCTGCTGGCTTGTAGAACCCTGAATGTCAACATCGTTGCCAGTCTGTCCTTCCTTGAATGCGATGAACTGCAGCGGAATGATGTTAGTTCCCTGATGGAGAAGCTGGTAGAATGAGTGCTGTCCGTTTGTGCCCGGCTCACCGAAAATGACAGGCCCTGTAAGATAAGACATCGGTTTTCCGTCGCGGTTGACACTCTTGCCGTTAGACTCCATGTCCAGCTGCTGGAGGTGGGCCGGGAAGCGGCTCAGTCCCTGTGAGTATGGAAGAATGGCTGTCATAGGATATTCCTGAACGTTGCGCTCGTAAACTCCGATAAGGGCGTCGAGCATGGCCGGATTCTTGCGTATGTCGCTTTCTGTGGCTGTCTTGTCCTCAGCGGCGGCACCCTCAAGAAATTCGGCGAAAACTTTTGGTCCGAAGGCCAGTGAGAGAACAGCGCCGCCTACACCTGAAGTAGACGAATAGCGGCCGCCGATAAAATCGTCCATGTAGAAGGCTTCCATATAATCGGGGTTGTGTGCGAGAGGACTTGTCTCGCTTGTAACGGCAATCATGTGTTTTGAAACTTCAAGACCGGCCTTTTTGAGGGCGTCTTTAACAAAAGCCTCGTTTGTAAGTGTCTCAAGTGTTGTTCCTGATTTAGAAACCAGAATGAAGATTGTCTTTGAGATGTCGATTGACTTTAAGACGGCTGTCGCGTCGTCCGGGTCAACATTTGAAATAAAGTGGGCCTCCATGAGGAAGCGGCCGCAGGTCTTTGCCCAGTTTTCCAGCGCGAGATACATGGCGCGGGGACCCAAATCCGAGCCGCCGATACCAATCTGACATACGGAAGTGAATTTCTCGCCCTTCTCGTTTACGATTTTTCCAGAGTGAACCTTGTCCGCAAATTCCGCTATGCGGTTTACTTCGTTGATATAAAAGTCGCGCTTGTTTACTCCCTCGTGCATAACATTTTTGCCGAGCTGGCCGCGTGTCAGGTGGTGGAGAACCATACGCTTCTCTCCTGTGTTTACAACATCTCCGTTGTACAGGGCCTCAAATTTTTCGTTGAGCTGGGCTTCTTTTGCCAGATCTGCGAGAACGCCGAGCACCTGATCGTTGACTTGTTTCGCGGCAAAACTGTATGTGAGGCCTTCCGCCATAGGAACCGCGTATTCCTTGACGCGCTTTACGCCCTCGTCTCCGCTCATGGCACTTTTTACCGATACGGCACCTTTGAGTGACTGAAGTTTTTTAAAACTTGAAAGTGTATCGAGATTTTCCCAAGAAATCATATCATTCTCCTGTAAATAAGAATTTTGCGACAATTATAATGATTTTTAAAACTATATTCAATATGTGCAAAAGACTTGTAAGAGACTCAATATATGTGGTATAATGTATAGTTATGACAGAAGGTTCTAAAAAAATCGCCGAGAATAAAAAAGCGCGGTTTAACTATTTTGTGGAAGACTCAATCGAATGCGGCCTTGTTCTGGAGGGAACGGAGGTTAAGTCCGTAAAGAACGGAAACCTTTCATTTCCAGACTCTTTTGCCGAAATTATAAATGGAGAGGTATGGGTCCGCGGCCTGCACATTTCTGAATACTCGTATTCAAGTGTGTTCAACCACAATCCTGACCGTCCGAAAAAACTGCTCTTGCACAGCGACCAGATAAAACGGCTTTCCCGCAAAGTAGATGAAAAGGGCTATACGCTTATTCCCCTGGACATTTACCTGAAGAACGGGCGCGTCAAGCTGAATCTCGGTGTCTGCAAGGGTAAAAAGCAGTTTGACAAGCGGGAAACAATAAAGGACAGGGATACAAAGCGTGATCTTTCCCGTGAGTTTAAAAACAATCAGCGCCTGTAAGTTTCTGCAAATGCCCGCAGGAAAGGATTGTAAGTAGTTTGGAGTTTAATGTATAGAAGAAAGTTTTTGCTAAAAACATTTTTCCTCATTCTGAACACCGTCTTTTTGGCAATTTCCGCGCCCTTGTTCGCGCAGAACGCCGGTGAGAGAAACTATAATCTCTTCTATTATGGTGTTGTTACAAATGTAAACGACCAGAATATGCTGAATATTACTGAAGACCTTTTTGCGGCCCAGCTTCGCGGAATTTCCTTTGTTACTCTGAACGACAACCGCGACAGTCCTGTAAAGGATTCCTACAGTCAGATTGCCCTTGACGTAAACGGAAGCCATTTCTTAGGAATGATAGAGGGGGACTTTGAGGGGCAGAACAATGTGATTCTCTTCTTTACAAGAATTTACAGACCGCGCAGTGACGAAAAGTGGAGTTGTACTTTTTTTGCAAAGAATCTTTCTTCCGGGCTTGTCGTGTCGAAAAACAGGGAATATGACTCCTATTATAAAATCCTTACGGATGCAAAGCTTATAATAAAGACTGTTGTCTCTGAGGCCTGCGGAAAAACAGATTCCACCGAAAGTCCCGCCCAGAAAATTCCCGGAGCGGAGAGTGAAATCTCATCTGTCGGAAGTGACGGACTGGCCGGAACATGGAGCGGCGAGGAAAACATATCAAAAATAATCCTTATGCGGAGCGGGCGGGGCTTTATTGTGTTCAATAACGGAGCCACAATGAATATAAGCATTTCGTCCGGCGGCGGCGGAAGCCTCAGGATAATCCAGCGCGACAAGTTCAACGCTTCCTATTACCCGGATATAGACCGGAAGATTATACTTGATTATGCGGAAAGCGCCTCGCCCATAGAGTGGAATCTTACGCTTACTTCAGGCGGAACTCTGGAGGGAACAAAAAAAACTCTTGCCGCGCGCGGAGACGGAGTTGAGCCTGTAAGTCTCAGCGTGGTATGGAAAAAACGGTAGTTGATTATTCTCTCCAAATTCACTATACTGTCCTAATTAAAATTACTTCATAATCTATCCAAAACGCATGGAGATAAAAATGACCAGAAGACTTGTAACTTCAGCACTGCCTTATGTAAATAATATTCCTCACCTGGGAAATCTTATACAGATGCTTTCCGCCGATGTCTACGCCCGTTTCTGCCGTAACCGCGGATACGAGACCCTTTATGTATGCGGAACCGATGAATACGGAACCGCGACCGAGACAAAGGCTCTTGAGGAGAATAAGACTCCCCGCGAGCTCTGTGACTATTACTTTGAGGAGCACAAAAAAATCTATGACTGGTTCCATATAGACTTTGATATTTTCGGACGCACTTCAAATCCTGAGTGCACGGAAATTACCCAGGCTCTCTACAAGGACTTGGAAAAAAACGGTCTTATCACGGAGCATGTCTCAAAACAACTTTTCTGTCCAAAATGCGGACGCTTTCTGGCAGACCGCTATGTTAACGGCGTATGTCCCAAGTGCGGTTCTGACAAGGCTCGCGGAGACCAGTGCGACGCCTGCGGGGCTCTGCTTGATCCGGCGGAATTGAAGGAACCCAGGTGCTCAGTCTGCGGTTCAACTCCCGAAGTCCGCGAGACAAGACATCTTTATATAAATCTGCCGGCTCTCAGCGACAGGCTCAATGACTGGATGGAAAAGACCAGCAAGGAAGGCCGCTGGGCTGACAACGCCATAAACATTACAAAGGCATGGATTCGCGACGGGCTCAACGAGCGTGCTATTACGCGCGACTTAAAGTGGGGAATCCCCGTTCCGCGCGAAGGCTACGAGAACAAGGTTTTCTATGTCTGGTTCAACGCGCCGATCGGATATGTTTCCATAACCGCCCAGCTTGCCAATGAACTCAAAGCCGCCGGAAAGGCTTCCTTTGACTGGCGCGAGTGGTGGAAGCCGTCCTCAGTCGGAAAGGAAAAGCCTGAGCTCTTCCAGTTTATCGGAAAGGACAATATTCCATTCCATACTGTAATATTCCCCTGCACACTGCTGGGAAGCGGCGAGGATTGGACAAAACTCTATCACATGTCTTCAACAGAATACATGAACTATGAGGACGGAAAATTCTCAAAGAGCCGCGGGGTAGGTGTTTTCGGAACGGATGCCATTGAGACAGGAATTCCTGCCGACGCATGGAGATTCTACATTTTCTACAACCGTCCGGAAAAACAGGACTTCCAGTTCACATGGAAGGATTTTCAGGAAAAACTCAATTCAGAACTTATAGGAAACCTCGGAAATCTCGTGAACCGCACACTGCTTTTTGTAAATAAGTATTACGGCGGAAAAATCCCCGTGGCTCCCGTTGACACCGAACTCTGGGCAAGGGTAAAGGACTTGGAGTCAAAAATCACGGAGAATCTTGAGTGGGCAAACCTCAAGGACGCCTTCCGCCAGATGTTTGAGATTTCCGACATCTGCAACAAGGCGTTCCAGGCGGCGGAACCGTGGAAGACAAGAACGACCTGCCCCGAAACTGCGGAGAAACTCATTCACAACCTTTGCTATGTAATCAAAGACCTTATGATTATGATGAACCCCTATATGCCGCAGTATACTCAGAAGGTTATGAGTTACTTTGGAAAGACCATTAAGGAAAGCCGCATCGGAGTTCCTGTCCGCGAGGGACTTGACTGGTCTTCTCTTGGAATTACGGACGGCCTCGACGCAATCGGCGCTACGGAAGTTTACTTTACTCCGATGGACCAGAAGACGATGCTTGCCTTTAAGGCAAAGTTCAGCGGAAACCAGAAAGACCGCGGTAGCGCGGGCGGCAAGGGCCATGGCAATGAGAAAAAGTCCGACAAAAAGGCCATGCATGAAGAGCCGGCTCCGCTTCCTTTTGACCAGCAGGGCGACCACTTTAACAAGTATATTGAACTCCGTGTCGCAAAGATTCTAAAAGTTGAGAACAACCCCGAGGGAGACAAACTTTATGTCGAGACAATGGACGACGGCTCCGGAACAGAGCGTATCGTTCAGTCCGGCCTCCGCATGTATCTAAAGCCCGAGGAACTTGTCGGAAAGAACATTATTCTTGCCGCAAACCTTGCTCCCCGTAAGATGCGCGGAATAGAAAGCCATGGAATGCTTCTTGCCGCCGACTACAAAAAGGCCGACGGTTCTGACGGCGTGGAGGTACTGACCGCTCCGTGGGCAAAGCCCGGCGACCCGGTTTACCTTGAGGGTGCGGATCCCTCATTCAAAAAACCTGAGGAAATTGACATTGACACTTTCTGCGCGGTTGAAATCAAGACCGTGAACAAGTCGGTTCAGATTGGCGGCAAGGCTCTGCTTGCGGACGGCAAGGCAATTACAACAGAACTGGCAGTTAACGAAGAGATTCACTAGGATTTTGACTTGTACGATATAAAAATTTCGCGGATTGAAGAATTTTCTAATACGAACACCGGCTCTTTTTTGCAGACTCCGTTCTGGGGCGAGTTTAAGGCGCACCACGGATGGAAGTTCATTCGTCTGGGGCTGAGGATAGCGACTACAGGCGACAAGGCGGAATGCTATTCCCTGGAAGGCGGCTTGCAGGAAGTAAGCATTCTTGTAAGGTCTTTCGCAAAAGGCGCTTTTAGCCTTGCCTATATGCCGCTTTTTCCGGGGCAGTGGCTGCCTGTCTGTGATGCGTCGGCGGCTTCCGCCGGCTCTGCCGAAAATGTGGCGGGTGACGAATGCCGTCCCGATTCCTTTTGTCTTGAATTTTCTCATCTGCTCTATGATTTGGCTCTGGCACTGAAAGGTTTTCTTCCCGAAAACACAATCTGCGTCCGCTTTGACCCGGCATTTGAATTTACCTCGCCGGGTGACAGAGACCTTTTTAACAGCGGAGTGCGGACAATAAGTTTTGCCGACAGGCTCAATGTAAAGAAGACAGCGGTGGACATTCAGCCGCCGGATACAACACGGGTGGATCTGACAGCCGGTGAGGATGAAATCCTAAACCGTATGAAGAGCAAGTGGCGGTATAATATCAATCTGGCCAGAAGAAAGGGCGTTAAGATTGAAAAAGTACTTGGAAACTCTCTTAACTTGTCTGAAAAAGTAGACATTTTCTACGATTTATATAAGATTACCTCCGAGCGGGACGGAATTGCGATGCATGCCAAATCCTATTACGAGGATTTGCTTAGAAATTCCGCCGCTGAAATTGCTGACGGCAAGGATTCTCCCCGGGTTTCCCTCTACATCGCAAGCCACGAGGGCGACGCTTTGGGCGCAATCATTACGCTTTTCAGCAGGACCGAGGCCGTTTACCTTTACGGCTGCTCCAGCAATGTAAAGCGCAATCTTATGCCGAACTTTCTGTTGCAGTGGACCGCCATGCAGGACGCAAAGGCTTACGGCAGCAGTTACTACGATATGTACGGAATGCCGCCGACTGACGACGAGCATCACCCGATGCACGGTCTATATCTTTTTAAGACCGGCTTCGGCGGAAAAAATATTCACCGCCCCGGAACTTATGATGTGCCGCTAAAAGGCATTTACGGATTGGCCACATTCGCGGAGAATGCGCGCGCATGGTGGCACAAAAAGTTTTTAAAGAAGATTCGCGGGCGCTAGCACTTATATTCAGGATACTTTTATGAACATGGAAGCTTTTATTTTGGGGTGCGGAGGAATGATGCCTCTCCCTTACAGACACTTGACTTCAGTTTTGCTCCGCCGTGACGGCGACCTTTTTTTGTTTGACGGCGGCGAGGGAACACAGGTTTCACTCCGCAGGCTGAATCTTAAATGGAAAAAGATTGACGCCATTTTTGTAAGCCATACCCACGCCGACCATGTTACCGGCCTTCCCGGAATAATGATGCTTTCCGCGCAGGTGGACCGCAAGGAGCCGCTTTACATTTACGGTCCTCCGAAGATCGCCGAATACATTGAGACCAGCCGCAAGGTTCTGGATATGTATATAAATTATCCCGTAATCGTAAAGGAAATCACAGCCCCATGCATTGTCCATAAGGAAAAGGATTTTCAGGTGCGGGCATTTCCGCTGAACCATACGAAAGTATGTGTGGGGTATACGCTGGAAGAATTTGACCGCCCGGGCGAGTTCAACCCGGAAGCGGCCGCCGCCCTGAAAGTTAAGAGGGGACCTCTTTGGTCAAAACTTCAGGCTGGCGAAGAGGTAAAGGCGGAGGACGGCTCAATCGTAAGGCCCGGGCAGGTTATGGGAGCGAGCCGAAAAGGGCGCAAGTTCAGTTATGTCACGGACACCCTTTATCTTGACTCTATTGCGGGCGAAGTAAAGAATTCTGATCTTTTGATTTGCGAGGGAATGTTTGAGGACGCCCTTGAGGACCAGGCAAAAGAAAAAAAACACATGACCGCAAGACAGGCGGCAATAATTGCCCGTGATGCGGGCGCAAAAAAGATGGCTATGATTCACTACAGCCCGCGCTACACAGACCGTGAGCTCAGTGTATTGGAGGCCGAGGCCCGCGAGATTTATCCCGGGGCAATTTTGTCAAAGGACAGAATGCATTTTGAGATTCCCTACGAGGACTGATGATAAAAACAGAGCATTTTACAAAAAAATATTCTTCACGGACAGCCTGCTCGGACATAAGTCTGACGGCACGCGATAATGAAATTACCGTTCTTCTCGGACCGAACGGCGCCGGAAAGACTACGCTCTTAAGAGCCCTCGCCGGCTTCCATTATCCCACAGACGGCAGTGTCAGTCTTCCTTCCGCCGCAAAAATCGGTTTTGTGGGCGAGACTCCTTTTTTATATGCTGAATACACTGTCCGCGAATTTCTATCCATGGCGGCCTCTCTGAGACTTCCCTCCGCCGGCAAAGAGGACCGTGATTCCGCAATTTCAAGAACAGTTGAGCTGTGTTCTCTCTCTTCTGTATTGAACCAGAAAATCTCAACGCTCAGTCACGGCTACAGACAGCGTGTAAATTTTGCCCAGGCCCTTATTCATGACCCTGATATTTTAATTCTTGACGAGCCGGCCACAGGACTGGATCCCCGTCAGATTCACGAGATGAGAACTCTGGTAAAAAAATTAAAGGCCGGCCGGACAATTATTTTCTCAACCCACATAATTCAGGAAGCGGAAAATCTTTCGGATAATATTTACATTATAAACCGAGGCAGGCTTGTCGCCCAAGGTTCTCCAAAAGAATTACTAGCCGAAAGTAAATGCAGGAATCTGGAGGACGCCTACTTGACCCTCATTGATTCCTCTGAGTCTGCTTCTGAAAATATTTCCGGCACGGTTACAGAACCCTGTGATAAGTGCGGCGCAGAGTCTGTCTCCGCTGTGAAAGTTTCCGCCCGTAAAAAACACTTTTTTTCCGGGTTTCTGCCACTTTTAAAGCATGAACTTTATTCCTGCGCCATAAATCCTTTTTATTATGCTGCTGCAATTCTTTTTTCAGTCTTTGCCGCCGCGGGATTTTTTTTTGGCAGCCAGTTTTTTGTGCGGGAAAAGGGAAGCACCAATTTAAGTCCCTTCTTCCTTTTAATGCCGTATATTTCAAGCCTTTTGATTCCCGCCCTATGCCTGAACATAAAAAGCCGTGCATTTGACAGCAGCCTGAATTTTTCCCAGTTTACAAAAAACACCGCGAGAATAATTTCCGCCCTGATTGTCTTTGCCCTTTATCTTGTTCCGACTATTCTTGTGCCTGTCAGTGTGAGTGCTTTTGGTGATACTGAGGCCGGCGCGGTTATTACAGCCTATTCGGGAATCCTCTTGTTCGGACTTGCGGCAATTTCTCTGTGCGTTTTTTTATCAACGGTTTTTGGCAGTAATAACCGCGCCGCTTTTTTTGTAACAAGCGTCCTTTTGCTTGCAGCTGTCAATTCAGTCTACAATATTCCCCTTGTAGTTCCGCTCTCGGATTTTGCCGTTTCGCTCATTCATAAAGTCTCATTCGCATGGCACTTTGATTCAGCCTCCAAGGGAATTCTTGATACGCGTGATCTTTTTTATTACCTCATTCTGGCTTTTGCCTTTCTGGCGCTGGGTGTCTTTGTGTTTGAGCGTAAAAGGGGAATGATATTTTTTTCTGGAAAAAATCCCCGTCTGGCGCTTAATTCTTTTACTCTTGTTCTGATTTTTCTTTTTGCCGCCCTCGACTCTTCCCGTTTTTACAAGCGCTTTGACTTTAGCAAGGGGTCGTCATATTCTGCTTCGGCGTATACAAATTCTCTCATAAAATCCACGGACGAGAAAATCCGTATAACCTACTACAGGTCCTCGGAACTCCTTAACCTTTATCCGCAGATTCGCGATGTGGGCGACTTTCTGGAATCTCTTTCGCTTCAGAACAGGAACATAACTTTTACCCAGCTGGAACCTGCAAAGGCAAAGTCTGAGACTCTTCTGCAGGAACTCGGAGTTCAGCCCTTCCAAATTCAAAATGTAAAGGGAAACTCCCTTGAATACATAAACACATATTCCGCGGTTGTCCTTGAATATATGGACAAGACCATGGTGCTTCCGGCAGCCTTTTCAACTGTCTCCCTTGAATACGACTTGGATGTCCGTCTGGAATGGCTCATAAATAAAAAAAGCCGGTCATGTTATGTTTTCTGCGGAAATGATTTTTCCCTGGAAAAAGACTATAAGACCTGTCTCCAGTGGCTTAATATTGAAGGTTTTGAAACACGGTCTCTGGATTTTGACAGTCCGGAGGCTCTTTCTGACATTGGAATCCCTCTCCTGCTTTTTGGAACAAAAAACCTCTCGCCCCAAAACAGTGCCCTTATCAAGACCTTTATCGATCGGGGCGGCGCGGTTATTGTGATGACTTCTCCCTTTTCGATTGATGTCAACGGTTCCTGGAAGGTTTCTGAAAACTCGCGCGACAATTTTATTCCTGTCTTAAAGGAATACGGCTTTTCATTCGAGGACTCTCTTGCCGCCGACATAAGCAATGTCCGCGCGTCCTTCTATTCCGCGCCGCCCTCAAATAGTTACGGTCAGGAATCTTCTGTCCGGGCTCCGGAATACAAGTATGTGAACTATCCGCTCTGGATAAGCGTTCTCCCCCAGGAAAACGCAGTTCAGGGTGTTAATGTGTTTTGGGCGAGCCCCATTCGTTTTGACTCTTCCAAGGTAAAGGGGATTCTGTCTTCCAGCCGGGCCGGCTGGGCATTTTTGCCCGACAGGGAGAACCCGGACATACTGTTTGACACAAATCCATTCTCTGTTCCAAAAACCGCTCCTGACGACAACCGCATAAAAAAAGGCCCTTCCGTGCTGGCCGCTTCTTCAGGCCGTGTCCTTGTAATTTCCGGAGACCTTTTTGTCAGCGATCTGCTTTTGTCTCTTGCAGGCGGTGAGACCGGCGACTACAGAAATCTTGACTTTATTACGGCAAGTATTCTTAATCTTACGGGACAGAATGATTTGGCAAAATTAAAGGCGTCGGGTTTTACGGACCGTTCCCTTTACAAGATTACTGATTCAAATACTTTTGCAAGACAAAGGCAGAATGCTCTTTCCGTGAACTTTATTTTTGTTCCGGCGGCAATTCTTTTAGCCATGACTTTCTTTTTTATCAGGAGAAGAAAAACAATGTCGGGGACTTTTGAATTATGAATTTTTTAAAGCGCTTTTATCTGCAGATAATCCTGTTTTTTCTTGTCCTGATTTATATTCTGTCGGCTCCGCGCGCCTCGCATTCTTTTGACACGGCTCTGGTAAATCCCAAGTATGATATTACGAAAATCACTCTTTCTTATTCAAAAGAGGGAACTTTGCTCCTTAAAAAAACAGGTTCCTTTTGGACCGGGGAATTCCATGGACTTGACTCAAAGGTTATCTGCTTTCCATGCGATTCTTCCATGGTAGAAAAATTTATCGAAAACTCCCGGAAGCTGGTAAAGGCAACCGAGGTTTCGGAAAGTCTTTCAAATATGGAAAGATTCGGTCTTTCGGAAAATGATTCATTTTTAATTGAGTTTTATTCAGACTTACCGCAAAGCGTGTCTCAAATCCGTTTTGGCAGTCTCGACTCCGTCTCCAGTATTTATTTTACCGCTAAGAACCTGCGTAAAATATTCTCGACTCCGTCGCCTGTAAAGGAATATCTTTCAACATCTCCGAATTTCTGGTGCTCTCCGGAAATCTTCCCCAGTGAAATTGCCGGGAAAATCAGTCCCGACAAAGGGGAGACCGGACTTTTAAAACTCCGCCATGGTTCTGTAAAACTTATTCCGTCCCGGGACTTGGACTGGTCCGGTGCAAGGCAGGTTTCGATTGACGGCGGAGACGGCTCGACTTACACGGCGGAATTTATTCCGTCAGGAAACGCCGAGGGCGACTATTTGTGCCGCTTTTTTTCTTCTCCTTCCGCCCAGCGGAGCCCGGAGGAAAAAGAGGCGATTCTTCGCTTTAACTATGTTTCCGGCGTGTCCTCCTGGACTGTAAACCGTATTTTTGAAAAGTAGTCTCTTTGTCTTGAAAACAGTCTCTTTTAATGATAAAATATCCGATAATAGAAAAGATGAAATACCTGATAGTTTTATTTGCGCCCCAAGACCTGTGGCCCTACGAACAATTATTTCCTCAAAAAGACGGAAGAGAAATTTCTGCCTTTGAGCGGTCTCTCCGCTGGGCAAAAAAACTGAAGTCCGCCTCGCTCGACTTGTCTTTAGATTGCGATAAAATTGAAGTCTTTGCCTGCAAGAGCAATGAATCCGCTGTAAAGGATTTTTGCGGACAGGAATGCGAAGTTGTTTCCTTTGAAGACTGGAATACTGGTCTTTTGCTAGAGAAACTTTCCGGCGCGGCTTCCGGCAACGGTGCGGACTTTGTGGTCTTTGCCCACGGCCAGTCGGCATTCTTGGATCTTCCCCTTACAAAAAAACTGATTCAGGACCATACGGAATTCATGGCTGAATACACAGTGGCTGACGGATACCCCTTTGGATTCGCGCCGGAAATTATCGATTCAGGCGCCCTTAAAATTATGTCCGGTCTCTGCAAGACTGTAAGCGGTGAATGCGCCCTAAAACCTGTCGCAAGAGAATGTATTTTTGATGTGATAAAGGGAGACATAAATTCTTTTGAGATAGAAACTGAAATTTCAAGTTATGACTACCGTCTTCTGCGCCTGAATTTTATGTGCGGGAATAAGATAAATCTCTTTGCCGCGGTAAATCTTTCACATATACTTTATAACAAAAAGCCTGAACTGCTGGAAATTGACACAAAAAAAATCGGTGAGGAAAATGTAATTGCCATTTCGGATTTTGCAAGGAATTCTTCTGCTGTCTTAAAAAGTCTTCCGGCCTATTACAATGTTCAGGTTAAATGCGAGCAGGGTGAATTTAAGGCCGCCGACTTTGAGAAACTCTGTGAGAACATTTCCACATATTCTGGAACTTCCGCCGTTGTTTCCCTCTCACTTTCAGGCGAGGCAGTCCTGCATCCTGAAATTGATTCTCTGGTCAGCAGCGTTTTATCCTCTGGACTTACACCGCTTGTAGAAATAAATGCCGAGTATCTTCAGTCATTTATTGACTCAAATACTTTTACTGCTTTGGCAGAAAATCCCCTGGCGGTAAAAAAGACAATTTTTATCGTAAAGCTGGACGCAGCCACAGAAGCCTCTTTTGCTCTTTTCCACAAGGGCGCCGGCCTCGAAACCGTCGTTTCAGCATTTAAGAAAATGGCGGTCCTTTTTCCGGAAACATATCCGCAGTTTACGCGTGAGACCAGGAATGAGCCTGAGCTGGAAGCTTTTTACCGCTACTGGTCCGCAAAGGATTCGCCCTCAAAAGGAAAAATCATCATTCAGAAATACGACAATTTCTGCGGCGCCCTGCCTGACCTAAAGGTTTGTGATTTGAGCCCCGTTGTGCGCGAGCCATGCTGGCATCTCCGCCGGGACCTTGATATTTTGTTCAACGGAGACGTCTTGCTTTGCCGTGAGACACTTCTTCAAAGTGACAGACATATTCTCGGAAATATTTTTTCCGAATCAATAGAAGAACTCTGGGATAAAAAAAATCCGGTTCTGAATGAACACATTCAGAAAAATTATTGCCCCCTGTGCGGAAAATGCGATGAATACTACACATTCAATTTTTAATGAGAGACAGATAAACTGCACGATACTCGGTGGGCTTCACCCGGATAAAAAACCTGTTCTGAATGTATCGGTAATTCTTTTAAATTCCGGAAACGCCCATTTACGCGCCCAGAATCTGGAGAATCTTACAAACTGCGGTTTTGAGAAAATTATTTCACTGGAGAATGACTCTAACAATTACAGCCTTGAAGACAATCTTCAGAAATTTCCTCATGTAAAATTTATTATACCGCTGGAAAAAGTTGCGGACGGAGACCTTGTGAATCTTGCGGTCTCCGAAATTACATCTCCGTATTTTCTTGTCCTGAGAAATTCGCTGAATATTACAAGTCAGATTTTAAATGCCTCTCTCGCAAAAAAACTCGGGGACGCGAATGTATTCTGCCTTATTCCACGCATTCTGTCAAAGGGCGCGCAGGGAGTTCCGATACAGTTTATTCCTGCCGTAAAAAAATCCGTCCTGAAAATTGATTCCTCAACCCAGGTAACGGACGGTCTTCCGACGCTCTTTCCATTTAAATTCCTTGGTTTTTACAACACAAAAAAATTCAATGCGCTCGGAGGGTACGACACCTCGATAAGAAACTCCTACTGGCAGAATCTCGACTTGTCTTTCCGGGCATGGCTCTGGGGCGAGCAGGTTAAGATTTCCACGTCTTTCCAGATTTCATACTCGGACGAGATTCCACCCGAAGACTCAACCCCCGACTTGAGCCAGCTCCGCTTTTTCCTGAAGAATATGGCACCCGTTTATAAATATGACCATGCGGAACTTCCTTTTTCCAAATTCTGGGGCTTTAAAATGAATTCTTCCTGCGGACTTTTTGAAACCATCAGGCAGTTTAACGAAGCCCGCTTTTGGGTCAGGTCAAACCGCTCTCAGTTTAAACTTGACGCATTTAAACTTATTTCCGAGTGGGGAAAAATTTGAAGACAGCGGTAATCATTCAGTGCAGGCTCTCATCAACCAGATTGCCAGGAAAGGCCCTGAAATTGCTTGGCGGGGAACCTGTAATAGCATGGACCTTGGACGCAATGAAAAGGGTAGAGGCCGACCGCTATTTTCTGGCCTGCGACTACGCTTCGGAAAAGCAACTTGCGCCGGTTGCGAAAAGCCACGGCTGGGAGGTCTTTGCGGGAGACAGAGACGATGTTCTGGACCGTTTTTGTTCTCTTATAGAAAACTCTTTTCCTGAATGCGAACTGATTGTCCGGGCTACCGGCGACAACCCCTTTTTGTTCTACGAGGCAGCGCAACTCAGTGTTTCCGTCTTTGCGACAAAATATCCGGACGCAGACTACTTTACATTTACAGGACTTCCGCACGGAAGCGGAGTTGAGCTGTTTAAGGCCGCCTCCCTGCTAAAAGCCAGAAGCCTTACGGATTCACCTTTTGATCACGAGCATGTGGGCCCATCTTTATACCTGCACCCGGAAAATTTTAAAAGCCTTTTTGTTCCCGCCCCGGCGGAATTTAATTTCCCCCTGCTGAGAACTACGATAGACACCTTTGCCGACTATAAACGCGCGGAAAGACTTGTCGATTTTATTTCTGGCGGAAAAAAAATCGGGCCTTATGCAGCGAGTCTTCTGATAGCCGCGCTGGAAGATGAATTCCTGCAAAAAACTCTTTTGCTGGTTCCAAGCGTAAAGGCAGGGCGCGGGACAGGACACTTGCGGCGGGCGCTGGAAATTGCAAAGTCTTTCAGGGCCTTTGTTTATGTTCCGAAGGACGCGTCGCTAAAGGAGACTTCCGCCCTCATAAGCGAGGCTATTTCTTCCGGCTTAAAGGATTTCCAGATAGTTGATGAGCTTATGCCCGGCTGGGACTTGATTCTGGCGGACTTGTTCCGCTCAACAAAAGAAGAAATCGAGACCTTGAAAAAACTCGGCCCCCTGTGCTCTCTTGACGACGGAGATACCTGTTCGGAATCCGCCGACTATCTGCTGGATGTAATTCCTTCAATAAATTCAGGACGCAGGGTAAATACCTTTAATCCCGGCCTCATAGAACTTCCGCAGAGAAAAAGACTTTTCTTTCCGTCAAAAATAGAAAAGGCGCTTGTCTGCATAAGCGGTGAGAGCCGTGACGGCCTTTCGCTTTTAGCCGCTGATGCCCTTGTAAAAAACGGCGTTGAGGTTACTGTCATTTCTTCCGACAAAGACGCTTTCGTAAAAAAAGCGGCCGCCTTTTCCGGCGGACTCGATAAACAGATAAATGTATTGAATCCCGTCAGGAATCTCCGTGAATGTCTTTGTGACTATGACCTCATTTTTACCCACTACGGTCTCACCGCCTTTGAAGCTGTCGCGGCAAACTGCGCAGTAGTTCTTGCGGCCACTTCCTCACTGCATTCAAGGCTTTCCGAAAAATACGGATTTATATGTCTCCCGGAAAAAAAAACAAACGCTTCCTGTCTGAAAAAAATAGTGGGCGGCGACCTGCAGAAGTGCACCAGTCCTTATTTCAGAAACGCCTTTTTGGAAAACGAAGGAATCGGCTGGAATGAAGTTTTAAAAAAATTACTGGCCGCGGAAAAATTTTCATGCCCTGTCTGCAAAAAAGGAGAGAATCCCGTTTTCTTCAGGACAAAGACCCATACCTTCCGCCGATGCCGGAACTGCGGCATAAGTTATATATCGTTTTCTACTGACAGTCGGGTTCAGTATGAGGAAAAATATTTTGACAGCGAGTATAAAAATCAGTACGGGCGCACCTATGTCCAGGATTTTGACTCAATAAAGGCGCAGGGCCTCCGCCGCATGAAGATCATAAAAAGTATGACAGTAGAGTCTGAATGCACTTCGTCTTATCCTAGTATTCTGGACATAGGATGCGCCTACGGACCTTTTCTGTCCGCCGCAAAGGACTCTGGATTTTCACCCTACGGAACTGATATTTCCAAGGCCGCGCTGGATTATGTTGATAAGAATCTCGGCTTTAAAACACGGCTTTCCTCTTTCGCGGACTTTGATGTTGAGAAGGCTTTTGGCTTTAAAGTCTTTGACGCTGTTACCATGTGGTATGTGATTGAGCATGTCCGCGATTTGGACATCCTTCTTAGGAGAGTAAACGGGCTCCTGAAAAAGAACGGCCTTTTTGCTTTTTCCACTCCCTCCGAGCGCGGCGTGAGCGGACTTTTTAACACGACGCACTTTTATGAGCAGAGTCCCAGAGACCACTATACAGTCTGGTCTCCCAAAAGCGCTCCCCGCATTCTAAAAAAATTCGGTTTTAAGACGGTAAAAATTGTTCCTACGGGAATACATCCGGAGAGAATTCCCTTTATAAAAAACAGTAAAATTCAGAAGGGGTCTTTAACTTTTAGGCTGGCTGCGCTATTATGTAAGTGGTTCAGGCTTGGCGACACGTTTGAAGTTTACTGTAGGAAAGTCAAGGAATTATAATTATGGATTCAATATTAATTTTAGGCGCCGGCCTTATGCAGCGCCCCGCCATTATGTCAGCGAAAAAACTTGGACTTGAGACCTTTGTGGTTGACGCAAATCCCGATGCAGTCTGCATTTCTGATGCAGACCACTTTGAGCGTATAGACTTAAAAGATCGCGACGGAATCGCGGAATACGCCCTGCGTCTAAAAGAAACTTCCTCACTAAAAGCGGTTTTTACCGCCGGAACTGATTTTTCGGCAAACGCCGCCTATGCCTCGAACAAATGCGGTTTTTACTCGCATTCCTACGAGGCCTGTGTAAACGCAAGCGAAAAGGCCCTTATGCGGCAGTGCTTTAAAAATGCCCGTGTTCCAAGCCCTAATTTTATTCTGATTGAGAAGAAAGGACTCAGGAATATCCTTACGCCTCAGGTGGTTGCCGGACTGAAGTTTCCCTATGTCGTGAAACCTGTTGACAATATGGGCGCCCGCGGCTGCCGGCTTGTGCGTAACAAGGATGAACTCTTTCTGGCGGTTGACGAGGCCCTTAAATTTTCCCGGAGCGGAAAGGCTCTTTTGGAAGAATATATGGAAGGGCCCGAATTTTCAATCGATGCTCTTGTATACAATGGAAAATTTATCGTAACAGGTTTCGCGGATCGCCACATTTATTTCCCGCCGTATTTTATTGAAATGGGACACACAATGCCGACGCATATTCCCTACGAGCAGTTTGTCGGGCTGATAAAAACCTTTGCAAGGGGGGCGAAATCGCTGGGGCTTTCTCACGGCGCGGCTAAGGCTGACATTAAGTGGACAAAAGACGGACCTATGGTTGGAGAAATCGCCGCGCGTCTTTCCGGCGGATATATGTCAGGCTGGACATATCCGTATTCCAGCGATATAAATCTGACGGAAGATGCAATTCTCGTTGCCATGGGACGGCAGCCCGAGAACCTTGAGCGCGGCAGTTTTCCGCTCGGCATAAAAGAGCCTTTTGATTTATATACTTATTCTTCCGTACGAACTTCCGCCGAGCGCGCGTGGATCTCCATTCCCGGCAAGGTAAAGAGTGTTCTGTTTCTTGACGAGGCCAGGAAGACTTCCGGTGTCCGGGACATTTTCCTCCGGTCCCGAGCCGGAGACAAAGTTGATTTTCCGCGGAACAATGTTGAGAAGTGCGGAAATGTTATTTCCGTTGCCCCTACACGCAGAGAGGCAATTGAATCCGCCGAAAGTGCCGTAAGCAAGATTATTGTTGTCCTTGAAAAAAACAATCCCGAGACAGAGGCCTTTTTGTCGGGTGTCTGCAGGAGCGGGGAGACGGGATTTCCGCCGGCGGCCTTTATTCTTCCAAAAGAGGTCGAGAGGGCCTTTGCCTTTGAGCTGGACTGCGAGAGCGAGCGGAAAATTCCGGAGTTTGATCCTGTCTCAAACTATGTTCCCCCTTCTCTTGTATCCTGTATGGGCATCAGGGACTGGAACCATCTGTCCCTTGCCGAGGCCATCGATAAATTTGACAGGATGAATCTGAACCACGGTGAACTTAACTATAAAAAATTCTGGCTGGCTTTTATCCGCGGCGGAATTCAGGGAGCACTTTATGTCGCGCGCTAAAATATTTTTATTTCTTTTACTACTTACTTTTTCTTCCGTTCTTTTCGGACAGACCAATCTGCTTGATTCAGGAACGACAAATGGGGCTTCCCTTTACTGGGACACTTTGAGCCGGACCGGAATTCTAGAAAAGAACGGCAGGCAGGTGACTTTTTCCGCCGGAAGCAGCGTGATGCTTCTTGACAGCCAGAAATTCCAGATGACGGAACCACCTGTCATAAAAGACGGAAACATTTTTGTAAGCAGAAAATTTCTTGACGATGCGGAGACTTACTTTAACCTGCCGCAGGAGGGCGGAGAGAATTTCAAGATAGGCGCAATCCTCATTGATCCGGGCCACGGCGGAAAAGATCCCGGTGCTGTTATGACATATAAAATTGACGGGAAAAAAGTTACTCTAAGGGAAAAGGAAATAAACCTGACGGTCGCTAAAATCCTCGCCTCCCGGCTAAAAGAGGCCTATCCCCAGAAAAAGATAATCATGACGCGCGATAAGGACGAGTTCATCTCGCTCCAGCAGAGAACTGAAATCGCCAACGCAGTGGCACTCAAAGACCATGAGGCGGTTCTTTACATCTCGATCCACTCAAATTCTTCCCTTGACAAAAAAGCAAGGGGGTACGAGGTCTGGTATCTTTCTCCGGGATACCGCAGAACCGTAATTGACCATAAAAAGGCGGAGGACCCGAATCTCTTCCCCATACTCAATTCCATGATGGAAGAGGAATACACGACAGAAAGCATTCTCATCGCAAAGTTCATCATGGACGGCCTGGGCGCGCAGATCGGAAACCTCAGCATTCCGCGGGGAATAAAAGCCGAGGAATGGTTTGTAGTCCGCAACTCGAACATGCCCAGTGTTCTGGTGGAAGTGGGCTTTGTCTCTAATTCCGAGGAGGCGAAGCTTTTAAATGACCCTACCTACTTGCAAAAGACTGCCTTTGGCATATATAATGGAATTACCGCGTTTGTAACGCATTTTGAGCGTTCCCGCGGATTTACAGGTGCAAAATGAAATTCAAAGAACTTAACATAGCAAAAACTTTTGACAAGACTTCAAAAATTCTTCTGGCGGTAATCGGCGGAGTTTTTCTGCTGTCATTCGTCTTTTACTGCGCGTCCTTTCCCGGAAAGCGCTTCACATTCCGCTTTCAGTCTGTTGACTCAGGCAAGAACAGTGTTGAATGGCGTCTGCTTCCGCACAAAAAGGGAAGTGAGAAGGTTTCGCTCTATGTTGACGAGCTTTTGCTTGGTCCTAAGACTGAGCGCGAGAGACCTCTTTTTTCTCCGGGAACAAAGGCTGAATTCTGTTTTTCCCGCGGAAAGACTTTATATGTGAACCTTTCAAACGATCTTCTCTATAAAACAGGAAACGCCAGCGACATAATGTACGGAATAGAGCTTTTCAGGGAGAATATAATGCATGAATTCCCTGAGTACCATTCAGTTGAAATCTATATTGACAACCAGCCTCTGTTTGAAGGAGGTCTAATTAAGTGATTTTTTTTTAATTTAGACCTTGACAAAATCACTTTCTTATTAGATAATATTAGAAAATAGACAAGGCTACATCTATAAAATATTAAAGGAGTTTTTGAAATGAAGAGAACTTTCAATCTTTTTGCTGCAGCACTCTTGCTCGCCGGTTCCTTGGCGTTTGCAGATGAGTCAATGCTCATCGATTTTACGCTTCTCGATGCCGACTGCTGTGCAGATGCTAATGGCAACAACACACAGAACAAGCACACTGTAATGGACTTTTCTGTTGCTGCCGGAGCGACATTTACAGACGACCAGAAAGAATTGATGAAGACTTCTCTTGCATTGCCGGAGTGGGAAGTTGCGTTGAACTCTTCCGCACGCAATGTTGGAAGTCTTGCTGATTCAAGAGTTGTCGCAGCTCCTGTAAAGGACAGTGCCAATGTTCCTTTCGCAGGTAAGAATGTAATGGGCGTTCGCATTATTTTCCCCGAGTGGGCAAACAATGCCAATGCACGCATCGAACCCGCTTTCGACATTCCTGCATACGAGCCTTTGGCAGATGCTGACGACAACGGTGTCCGCGCAGAACCGACTGATGAGCAGAAGGCCGGCGGAAAGACTTTGTTTGAAGATGGTTACGGTGTTGTTAAAAATGTTGGAACACTCAAGTCAATCGCCGTTACAACTATGGGTATGAACTATCCCCACTCATTGTATGTTCTCCTTAAGGACAACGACAATATCGAGCGCCGCTATTTCATGGGCTACCTCGGATTTGACGGATGGAAAACTCTTATTTGGAACAACCCGCAGTATATTTCAGAAATCCGCAACCGTGAGATTCGCGTTTATCCGATTTATCCCCGCGGACTTCCTTTCGTTAAGTTCAACGGATTCCAGATTTGCCGCGACAGCGCACATATCGGCGGAAACTACATTGGATATTTCAAAGACATTAAGGTTATTTACGACAAAGCGCTCTTGACTTCAGACCGTGATATTGCTGATGAAGATCTTTGGGGAATCATCACAAAGAAGGAAACTGAGCGTCAGACAGCAGAAATGCAGCGTTTTGGCAACAAGCAGGTTAACCGCTATCTCGAAAAAGAAAAGCTCGCCACAGAAACTGAGTTTACTTCAAGCTTGAGCGAAGGTTCATCTTCTAATGCTCAGCAGAATCAGGGCGCATCTGCTTCAGCCAGCGAACGCTAATTTTTTGTAAGACGCTTTTAACGTAAAAATTAGTCTTCAGCAAAAAGGGCTGTCTGTTTATTCAGGCAGTCCTTTTTATTTGCAAATGACGGAGAATTTTCTTTGACCGCTACTTTACCCAGTAAAACTAATATAGAAGAACTTTATAATTCTTATTATCCGATTTTTTCCTGCATTTTAAATAATGTTCAAAATTCGCTTAGCGGAAATTTGGAACTCAATCCGCGCCCGGTGTTAAAATCAAGAATCAAATCTTTTAAAAGCTATTATTCAAAAGTATTAAGGCAGCGAGCGGATAAGATTTACCGCACAGACAAATTGGTCTGCCTTACAGACATGATTGGCATACGCGTAGTATGCGCTTTTTTGGAAGATGTAGCTGAAGTTGAGAGACAGGTTTCCCAAAAATATTCTGTACGCGAAATTGAGCATAAGGGGGCGGATCAGAGTTTCCGTGAGTTCGGATATGAGAGCGTCCACATTCTAATAAATATTCCAAAGGAATGTCTTGACCTGAGCATGCTCAATCAGGATATTGTAAGTGAACATCCGATTCCGGAAGAATTGTGCTGCGAGATTCAGGTCAGAACCATTTTGCAGGACGCATGGGCGGAAGTTGAGCATGAGCTTATTTACAAGACTGAATTTACTCCTTTTGATGCGCCTCTCAGACGAAAACTTGCATGTGTAAACGCTTCCCTTACCTTGGCGGACACAATCTTTCAGGAAATACGGGAATATCAAAAGAATTTTCAGAGTCAGGTTGACGAGAGGCGCGAGAGCTTTTACAATCAGGCTGATGTTATTACGGACGAGGAAAATTCACTTAAGGCTGTTAAAAAGCCGGATGTCATCGAGCCGGAAAATATCGACAGGGTTTCTCCATATGTCCGCGGAACTATAGACGACATGATTTTGCAGGCACTTCAGGCCCATAACTCCGGTAATCTTGATCTTGCCGTTACTATTTATTCGGAGATTATTTCTTCCAGCACAAAATTAAATGACACTGTCTTGTCGGTTATTCACAAGCACCGCGGAATGGCCTATTTTACGCAGAATAAATACAACGAAGCCCTTGAGGACTTTAAGAAAAGCGCTGATTACGGAAAAGACAATTTCCGCTCGATTTATTACATGGGAATTGTCTACAGTGTTCAGAAACTTAACGAAAAGGCCATTGAGTGCTTTACAAAATCTCTGGAAATAAACGGTTTCCAGTCTCATGCCTTTTACAGGCGTGCTTTGAGTTATTTCAATATTTCAGATTATCAGAAATCACTTGAAGATTTGAATACGGCTTCGCGTCTCGGTTTGGACAATGAGGAGTGTAAAATTCTCCGTGCAAAACTGACTAAGAAATTCGATATGATGTAAGGGGGCTTATGATGAAAAAAGAAGATGTTGCTGGAATTATTGACCATACTCAGTTAAAGGCTACCGCAACAAAGACGGATATTGCCCGGTTATGTGCAGAGGCAATAGAACACAACTTTGCTTCTGTCTGCATAAATCCTGTATGGATTGAGTATGCCGCCTCCCTCTTAAAGGGTTGCAGGACTGAGGTTTGTACTGTTGTCGGCTTTCCGCTCGGCGCCTCAAAAAGTTCTGTAAAAGCTTTTGCCGCAAGTCAGGCAGTCCTCGACGGTGCCGGTGAGGTTGATATGGTTATAAATATCGGGGCTGCAAAAGAAGGGCTTTTTGACCTTGTGGAAAATGACATAAAAGAAGTTGTTCTGGCTTCTTCCGGCGCCGGAAAGGAAATGGGAAAGAAGATTATCGTTAAGGTTATTTTGGAAACCTGCTATTTGACTGATGATGAGGTTGTAAAAGTCTGTCAGGCAGCCAAAAAGGCCGGTGCGGACTTTGTAAAAACAAGCACCGGTTTTGGAACTCCAAAAGACAGCAGTGGAAAGCCTCTTCCGAACGGAGCGACAGTCCACCATGTTGAGCTTATGCGTAAGACTGTCGGGGCAGAAATGGGTGTAAAGGCTTCCGGCGGAATACATACGGCAGAGGAGGCAAAGACCTTTATTCTGGCAGGAGCGAACCGACTTGGAGTTTCTGCCGGCGTTCAAATCATAAACGGCTGGAAAGAATAATTTTTTTCCGGACTTTTAGGCCGCCTTATCGCGGCTTATTTTTTTCTTTCCCACAGCATTCTGTTGTCCTTAAAGAACCACCGGATTCGTCCTTCCGTGTATAGATAGGTCAGGTATGAGCGGATTGTGCTTCCGACAAGAACATATTGCCCCAGCCGCAGTGGAATGTCGTTCTGGTCTGCGAATTCTTTCAGAAGCTCTTCCCAAGTGCGGGGTGTTTCAAGAATTTTCTCAATGCATTTCTCATTTGATACGGTTGAGAGCAGGTTGAACTCTGCGAGCGTGGAAATCTCATCGTAAACCGCACCGTGGCTGGGAACAAAGTAGTCCGCCCTTATGTCCTGAATGCGGCGGGCCACTGATTCCTTAAAGGCTTTTATGTCAAATATAAATGGCATCCAGTAGCGGGCAAGCATAGACCTTCCGAAAATTCCGTCTCCGGCAAAGAATACCTTTTTCCCGTCTGAACCTGTCGCAAGAACGCCGACCATATCAAGATAGTGGCCCGGAAGTGGAATCAGTTCGAATGAAAAACCACCCTCTGCCTGAATTATTTCATTGTCAAAAATCACCCGGTCAACAAAAGACTGTTCTGCCAGATAGTAGCTGGTGCGGCATTCCGGCAGTGGAAATCCTCCTGTGGACAGTGCGCTCTGGCTTATCGGTGTCTCTATTCCGTTTTTTTCTGCCAGAGTTGCCCATACCTTGCAGCCGGTCTTTTCTTTAAACCATGAGTTTCCGCCTATGTGGTCTGCGTGGCTGTGAGTTGCGATTATCGCCTTAATCTCAAAGTTTTTAAATATTGTCCGGCATTCCTCATAAACTTTTCGGGCAAAAACTCTGTCGGGACCCGAATCCACTAAATAGAGAATATATTTTTTCCCCTGCGGAATGGCAATTATTCCGATATTTGTAGGACCGGAAAATACATAAATTCCCTTGGAAAGGCGGTTAAGTTTTAGTGAGTCGGTGTGAATTTCCGGCACTTTTATTCCTCTGGTTGTTCCGATTGATTCTGCTCTTCGGCATCCGCGGAAATTTCTGTTTCCTTTAATTTCTTGTCAAGTCTGGAAATTAAAATTGTATCGCGGACAACAATTCCTAATGCGGCCAGAAGAATTATACCCATGATGATATAATATGGAACCGGTCTCGGAGTATCCTTATTCTTAAAGAAAATCCAGTAGGCTAAAAGCACGCATAATGCGAGCGCCAGGTATCTGTTTGAGTCAAGACCTTTCTTTTGCGAAAGAATTTTATTTTTTTCTTCTTCTGTCATAATAAGAGTATAGCAGATAATGCGGAACTTTGCAATTGACTTCTGGAGAATCGCTGATTAAAGGACGGGAAAACATTTTATCTGCGTTTTCCCTTACTGCTCATTCTCCTGATATATAATAACTGGCGCCCATTGCGAAATAAAAGCAATAAAGTCGGCATCGATTAACTTGCATTAAAATTAACTTCCCTAGGCACTTTGTTCATAAAAGGCTCTGAGTTTTGCGTACAGAGATCCGGCCGCCTGCTTTTGCTCTGGCGACAGAGATGCGCTCTCGTCTCCGGCAAGGAATTCAAGGCTTGAAAGGCTTTCCGACAGGGCAGTGGACATGCCTCTCGAAATTTTGAACCAGTAGTTTCCCTTGCGATCGGTAAAAAGGCAGATAAAGCCCATTTCCCGGCTTTTTTCTTTTGCCTCTGCCACGCGCATGACATATTTTAACGCTTCTCTAAGCCTTTCGCCGCCGCCTTCCTCGTGAAGATTTATGTTTGTCTTTCTGTCAAATGCCTTTTTTTCAAGCGGCGAAATGTCAAGTAATTTTGCCGTCTTTAGAATTGCGGAAAGTTTCTCACCGTCCATAAGCTTAAAACCGCCGTCCATCAATATTCTTCCCCGGAGGCCGCCGGAGCGTCCTTCGAGTTCTTCAGGCGAAAATCCCCGGACCGAATCCAGAAGCTCCCGCCAGGGAAGAAGCGCAAATTTTTTGCCCTTAACCCTTGTAACCTCAAATGTGCCGGGTCCGAGAATAAATGCGTCTGACCTTTTGTCGTTATCCCGGCCCCTGTTCTTTCCGCTGTCCTTTTGGTTTCTGGCTTTTTTGTCCCGCAAAGTGCGGCTGTCGTCTTTTTTGGAGCGGACACCGCCAAGACGGCTTTCCAATGTCGGATCGATTTTTGCAAGAAGTTTTTTTGTAAGCGGCGACACGCTCATCGCAAACATACGGCTTGTCTTGACAATCTCGCCCGCGACAATGTACAGCGGATCTGTTCTGAACAGAGAACTTCCAGGATGGATTGTAATATGATCTGCTGTAAGCGTCCTGTAATTTTCGCGGCCTTCGCGGACCGCAACAAACTGAATCATTCCCGAAGCGACGCAGCAGAGGTAGTCGTCCATATGTCCGCCGTGTCCTACAGGAATATCCTGCTCGCTTACAATTTCCGAGAGTTGTGCTACTATGTTCTGGATTTCCGAGAGAACTCGGTTGTCAAGATAATTCTTTTTGCACCATTCTTCTTTTTTTGCGTCAGCCTCTTTTTCCTCAATTCCCCCGCCTATTGCCTCATAGAGGCGGAATAGTTTTACATAGCCCACAAAATCCCCCTGTATGTCGTTGAATCTGTGGTGGGCGGCGCGGGCTTCCATTTCTTCGCCCGGCGGAAGGATAAAAGGTGAGTGCGTTGACAAAAAGGCCGCCGCAATAATCGCTTCCTCAACAACTTCCGGATAACGGAGAATGGCTTCAACAATAATACGGCTGATTCTCGGCAGAAGGGGGAACCATACCATCATTCTTCCTATGTCAGAAAGGCTTCTGTCCGTATTCAACGCGCCCAGCATATAAAGTGTTTCCATGGCTCCCTTTATGCCCTCAATCGAAGGCTTTGAGATAAAATCAAATTTTTCAAAGTCCCTGATGCCGAGTTCAGCCATGCGGAGAACGACTTCGCTCAAGTCTGTTCTGAAAATCTCTTCCAGCGTGTATTCTTCCCGCGTCTCATAATCGCGTCTCGGATATAGACGGTAGCAGTTTCCCGGCTGTGTTCTGCCCGCGCGGCCCCGCCGCTGTAAGCCCGAAGCCTTGGAAACAGGAGTCTCAATCAACGAAGATGTAAAAGTTCGCGGACTGTAGTAGTTCAGCTTGGCAAGTCCCGAGTCAATGACCGTTGTAATTCCGTCTATTGTAACAGAAGTTTCCGCGATGTTTGTCGAGACAACAACCTTGATTTTGCCGCGGGGTGCCGGAATAAAGACACGCTCCTGTTCTTCCTTTGGAAGCCTTCCGTAAAGGTGCTGGATAAAAAGTTTTTTTCCGTAATAGGAATGCTCAAGACGCTTTACGCAGTCATGAATCGCCTTTTCGCCGGGGAGAAAAATCAGTATTCCGCCGTTGTCTCCGTTATCTATTACGCGTCCTATCGTTTCCTCTATTTTTGTCATGAGTGCGTCGCTTGAGGCATCCGTTAAAGTGGAGGCGGGCAGGGCCGGCGGATCGTAGAGAACGGTAACCGGAAAAGTTACCGTGTTAATCGTTACAATCGGGCAGTTGTCAAAATAGGCGGAAAAAGCCTCCGCATTCATTGTGGCCGAAGAAACGATTATTTTTAAATCCTTGCGCACTTCAAGACAACGCTTTAAAAGTCCAAGAACAAAGTCAATGTTAAGGCTTCGTTCATGAGCCTCGTCAACCATTATAACCGAATACTTCATCATCATCGGATCCAGCTTCATTTCCTGAAGAAGAATTCCGTCCGTCATGATTTTAATTTTTGTCGTATCGTCAGTTTTGTCCTCAAAGCGCATTTTGTAGCCGACAAGGCCGGGGTATGATGTTCCCAGCTGCTTTGAGATAAATTCGCTTACACTGAGAGCCGCAATACGGCGCGGCTGTGTTACGGCAATTACTCCGCTTTGTGAGTAGCCGGCCTCGTGCAGAATAACAGGAATCTGCGTGGTCTTTCCTGAGCCTGTAGGACTTTGGACAATGATGACCTGATTTTCCATAAGGCTGTCCAGAATCTTTTGTTTTTGTTCGTAAACCGGTAATTTTTTATAGTCTATTGCCATGTAATGTATCCTTGTATTTTTTTCAGTGCGTTCATACGCGCGCTGTAATATTTTGCCTTTTCTTTCTCTCCCTTTTCTTTCAGAGAGTCTGTGAATGTCTCGTCAAGCCTTTTTACGACCGGGCTTTTAGAGCCCTCAGGTGTATAGGTTGTAATAAATTGAACTGCGTGCCTCTTTATAAAGAAACCTTTCTCATCACGGGATAAATCAAGGCTCACCAGCTGTCCGTCCCCGGTATACTGCCAGATGTCCGCCGGGTTCTCGTAGTCTAGCGCGCGCCGCTGTCCGCTGATTGTGTTTCCATTCGCATACATTATTGCCTTTCTAAGTCTTTTTGTCTCCCTGTCTCCGACTAATTCCACGGGACGAATTACGTGCGGATGGTTTGAGATTACGATATCCGCACCGGCCTCCAGAAGACTGTGGTAAAAGTCCTTTACTGACTCCCTTACAGTCATGACATACTCATCCTCGCCGGTGTGAATGCTTACTATGAATAGGTCCGGATTTTTTTCCTCTTTCATCTTACCTATTCTCCGTAAAAAGGCCGTTCTTCCTTTTTTTGTCGGCGGAATATAGTTCACCTCGGAATAATTTTTCCATGTATTGAGGATTTCAGTTCCGGCTATAAAGAGAATCTTGTATTCCCTCCAGTAAAACTCCGCGAAAGAAAAATCCCCGTTCCTGACAATTCCGCTGAAAAATACCCGCCGCCAGCCTTTTCCTTTGCCTGCACCGGGGCTGCCTTCTGCCTGAGCGGAAACCGATTCCGCCCATTTCTGCGTGGCCGCTATTCCCTCCGATCCCTGATCATTTGTGTGGTTGTTGGCCAGTGAAATCAGGTTAAATCCTGCGTCAAGGGCGGCCTCTGGATAAGACGGCTTCATGTTAAAAGTAGGGTAGCTCTCGAACGGCCTGGAGGCGTCTACCGGGGCTTCAAGGTTTGCAAAGGCGTAGTCCGAAGCGCCCGTCAGGCTTCGGATATCATCCCAAATGTCAGAATATCTTTCCATCGAATAATTCTGGGTATGAGCCATTATGTCTCCGGCAAACAGCAGTTTTAAGTCTCTGCTTCCGTGTCTTGAGGAAGAAGCGCAAGAGAAGAAAACAAAAGGTGCTAAAAATAAAAGTTTCTTTATTCTGCTTTTCTGCATTCTTTGCATAGTCCGTAAAAAACTGTGTGCGCTTCGTCTATGACAAAGTCATGATCATCCAGAATGTGCTTTTCTATACGACTGATTTCCTCGCACTCAATGTGAATCAGTTTTCCGCACTTTGTGCACTTGCAGTGAAAACAGTTCTTATCGTGAACCTGTCCTCCTTCTCCTATATACTCAAAGCAGGCCCGCTCCCCGTTTTCTAAATTATATTTTTGAACCACACCTTGTTCCACAAGCCTTTCGAGCTGTCTGTAGACCGTAGTCATTCCCATGGGCTTTTCCTTGTAAGAGAAATGAGCGCATATTTCCTGAACACTAATATGTTTGCCGGGGATAGACTTTAGGAACGAAAGCAACTCGTCATAGTTTTTTGTGTGGTACTGAACTAAGTTCTGCATACCAACATTATATCACAGATATAAATCTTTTGCTATAGGAATTTTCTTGTTGTCAAAGAGTCCTGAGATATGCTATAATAGAAATTCTATAAAATATTAAGGTGGACAAAATGAACAGAGTCAAAGATATTCTGCATATACGGAAAAAAGAATGTATGCCCAAAAATATTCCTCTTTTGCTCAAAAAACGTTCAGAAGAATGCCCGGAAATAATTCTTCAGGCCTTTAAAAATGAACTTGACACCTATGAATACCAGAATTACCGTCTTGTTTACCGCCGTGTGCTGGATCTTGCCTGTGTTTTCCGTGAATTCGGAATCCAGAGGGGAGACCTTGTCGGTCTTATAAGTGACAACAGGCGGGAATGGTTTTTAACAGATATGGCTCTTCTTTGTCTCGGTGCGGCCGATGTTCCCCGCGGATGCGATTCCATGGGAACTGAAATCCGCTTTATCCTGAACTACACAAACTGCCGGACAGCCTTTTTTGAGAACGAAAAACAACTGAACAAGGTCCTTGATAAAATTGAGGAAGTTCCATCATTGCAGGACGCAATTCTTTTTGATACCCCCGGTGATCTTACTATGGAGCGCGCCGCCCTTCTGGGAATCCGTGTCCACAAATTCATTGACTTTGAGGATATAGCCCGTCGTACTGACGATGCGGCGCGGGCCGCTGTGGAAGCCGGAATGGAGCGGACCGAGAGCGGAGATGTCGCCACAATTATTTTCACTTCCGGAACTACAGGAACTCCGAAAGGCGTAATGCTTACCCATGACAATATCATCGCCCAGTGCGAGGTTATAAAAGATGTTCTTGCGACGGCCCATGAAGGAGATATGTGGCTGTCTGTTCTCCCGGTCTGGCATATTATGGAACGCACTTACACATACTGTATTATTGCGTTGCGGGGCGGAATTGCCTACTCAAAGCCGGCTATTTCCATAATGCAGCAGGATATTGATAACATTCATCCGCAATGGATTGTGGGAGTTCCGCGCCTGTGGGACGCCTTTGTTCAGAGTTGCTACCGTTCTGTAAGAAAGAAGGGCGGTTTTCCGCAGACACTCTTTGACTTCTCAAACGCAGTGGGGCTGGCATGGACTTGGGCGCATACACACATTGCGGGTCTCGTCTGCCGCTATTCATTAAAACAGACTCTGCTTGACCACATTTCGGGCTTCATACCGTTTGTTCTGCTTTCGCCGCTTCAGGGAATCTGCTATTTAATATGTTTCAGAAAGTTCAAGAAGCGTCTGGGCGGAAAAATCAACGCCGTCATTTGCGGCGGCGGATCCCTTCAGCGTGAGACTGCATCATTCTTCTACTCAATACGCGTTCCTCTCCTGGACTGCTACGGCATGACAGAAACAGCTCCCTTCCTTGCTCTGGGAAGTCCCGCCCGCGTAAAGAGCGGCTGCATAGGAAAAGCCTTTCCCAGCGCCGAATTAAAAATAGTCGCCGAAAAGGACGGAATTCCTCTGAGTTCAACACCTCTAAAACCCGGAAAAAGAGGACTCCTTTTTGCCCGCGGCCGGCAGGTCATGAAGGGCTACTACAGGCGGCCTGATTTGACGGAGAAAATCGTTGACAGCGAGGGATGGATAAACACCGGTGACCTTGCCACTATCAATCCGCACGGTTATGTAACGATTACGGGGCGTGCAAAAGACACGATTGTGCTCTTGGGCGGAGAGAACATAGAACCTCAGGTAATCGAGAGCGCAATGGGCCGGTCAAAATTTATCGAGACTTCTGTAGTTGTGGGACAGGATAAAAAATATATAGCTGCTCTGATTGTTCCCAGAAAGGATACTCTTGAGACATTTGCCAACGAAAACTGCATCTATTATGAGTCCTATTATACACTTTTGGAAACGAGTGAGATTCACAACCTTATCCGTGAGGAAATTGACCGCCTCATTGACGACAAAAACGGATTCAGAACCTGCGAGAGAATTGCGAAATTTGTTCTTCTTCCGGAAAGTTTCCATATAGGAAAAGAAATCAACGGAAAGCAGGTTGTCATGAGGCACTGTATAGAAAAAATTTACGCAAAAGAAATCAAAAGCATGTTTCAAAAATGAGCACTTCGTAAACTTTTTGCCCCTGATTCCGATAATTAAAGGGTGAAAGTATTTCTGCGCGTATTTTTATTTTTTCTTTTTATGCTGAGTCTCTCTTCCGCGAATTCTCAGGTTTCGGACGGCGGCTGGACTGCCGGCGTTCCGATGCCTTTCCGCGGCGTTTGGGAAAGGGCTGACCGCTATGTTATGTTTGCCGAAGGAGACGATTTCCTTTCCAGTCGCGTGACAGAAAAGACCGACACATTTGTTTCCATAATGCTAAAGACTTTCTACGGCTGGTATCTGGACCGCACGGCCGAGCCGGCTTCCTTTGAGGGCCTTGACCGCACCTTAAATGATTCCACCTGCCCGAAACCGGAATACATACGCATAGAATACAGACCTCTTGTTACCTCGTCTGTTTCCAGTGACGGAAGCGTCTGGGAGTTGTTCATATGGTATCCCGGCCTGAAAGAGGCCTCCGTAGTTCCGGCAGCCGTAATCGGCGGAGAAATATACCTGGATTTTGCCGTAAAACTCGCCGTGGCAAAAGGCGGAAACACACCTGATTCCGGTAATGGAGGGCAGGAAGCGGTCAGTGACCCCCTGGCAGGCTTCTGGTGTAGGATGGCGGAGGCGGACGGAATCAAGGTTTGTCCTCCGTGCTCAAAGACCGATATTTATTCAACCTACATAACAAAAGACGCCGTCTACACAATCCGTTACTGGCTTACGGACATGGAATACACAAATGAAAATGCCTTTTTTTCTGACGGCGGAAATAATTTCAGTGTCGTAAAGCACATTCAGTCCGCCGGAAAAGTATACACCTGCGCGCAGGGACGGCGGGTGGCAATAAGAAATGTGCGGAAGACAAATGACAGGACTGCGGTTTACAGACTTGACTCCGGCGCGACAATCTGCGGACTTGGAAAGCCCTACCTAAAGCGTGTTCAGGAAGAAAACTCTGCAGAGGCGGTTTTTGCCCTTGCGAAAAAATACTATGAGACACGCGCCCCTAATCCAAATCCGCCTTTTCCGCCCTCAAACCTTGACTGGAATATGGAGACCATAAACCGCCTTGAATCCGGCAACGAGATTATTCAAAAAGTCAGGGAACGCCAGAAAGAATTTGCGATAAAAGCGAAAAAACGCTAGGCAGCCTCGATATAGATGCAGAGCCTGCCTTGCAGAATTCGCGATGAGATTTGCGATAAAAGCACGGAATTTGCGATATTCTCTCTGTAAAATGAAAGTTGCGATAAGATTGTGTTGCGATAAGATTAAGTTGCGGTTTTATCCGTGAGTCTTGGGAATAATTCATATTTGCCGGTCTTGAGTCCGGCAATACCTTTGTCCGCCGCTTTCAAAAGGGCAAGTTTTTAGAGGCGCCCTATAGATTATTTTTGGAAAATTCGCTATAATATCTCTCAAATAAATTTTACAAATTACGAGGTTTCATTTTGTATAAGCCGGTAGATCCCAAAGCGGAGTTTCCAAAGCAAGAAGAAGAAGTTTTAAAATATTGGAGCGACAGCGACACTTTTAAGAAATCGCTTTCCCAGCGTGAGGGCGCTGAAGAATTTGTTTTTTATGACGGGCCTCCCTTTGCGACAGGTCTTCCTCACTTCGGGCACTTTATTCCTTCAACTATCAAAGACATTATTCCCCGTTACCAGACTATGCGCGGCAAGCATGTGGAGCGCCGTTTCGGCTGGGACTGCCATGGTCTTCCTGTGGAGAACCTTATAGAAAAGGAACTTGGCATCAACTCAAAGCATGAGATTGAGGCTTACGGAGTCGCTGACTTTAACGACAAGTGCCGCGCTTCAGTTTTAAAATACACCGGCGAGTGGCGCAAGACCATTACCCGTATGGGGCGCTGGGTAGACTTTGACAACGACTACAAGACCATGAACCCGGACTATATGGAATCCATCTGGTGGGTCGCAAAGTCTTTGTGGGACAAGGGCCTTATTTACGAGGGAAAATACATTCTTCCATACTGCCCCCGCTGCTCAACCGTTCTGTCCACACACGAACTGGCGCAGGGCTATAAGGAAAAGCAGGATCCCGCAATAACAATCCGCTTTAAGGTTATCCGCGGGCCAAAGTCTTTCTCTGATCCCGACATGACAAACGGAAAGACTTATTTCCTGGCATGGACCACAACCCCGTGGACTCTGCCTTCAAACGAAGGGCTTGCGATGGGACCGGAAGTTGAGTATGTCAAGATTCAGGACAATGAGACGGGTGACTTTTATATTCTCGCGGAAAGCCGTCTGTCCGCATACTACAAGGACGAGAAGGGCTATACACTGATCTATAAAAAACTCGGAAAGGATTTCCTGGGCGCAAAATACGAGCCGCTCTTTCCGTATTTTAAGGAACTCGCCGTAAACAAAGACGGCTCTGACGGAGCCTTCCGTGTGTTCAACGCGGACTATGTTTCTACGGAAGACGGAACCGGTATCGTTCATATCGCGCCGGCTTTCGGTGAGGACGACAGTCAGGTATTCAAGGCCGCAAACGCCGGCAAGGCTGAGGACGGCCAGATGCCTTCCGTTGAGCCTATGGATGCCGAGTGTAAGTTTACAAAAGAAGTACATGACTATGCCGGCCGTTTTGTAAAAGACTGCGACAAGGATATTATGGACCGCCTCAAAAAAGAGGGAAAACTGGTTAAGCGTGATACCATCGTCCACCAGTATCCGCACTGCTGGAGATGCGGTTCGCCCCTCATTTACCGTGGAATCGGTTCATGGTTTGTAAAGGTTTCCGGCGAGAACGACAAACTTTTAAAGGCAAACTCCGCGATAAAATGGCAGCCCGCTCATATTAAGGAAGGCCGTTTCGGAAAGTGGCTTGCCGGAGCCCGAGACTGGGCTGTAAGCCGCAACCGTTACTGGGGTAACCCGATTCCTATATGGAAGTGCCCGGACTGCGGCAAGACGACTTGTGTCGGAAGCCGCAAGGAACTGGAGCAGTTGTCCGGAACATATCCCGACGACTTGCACAAGCAGTTTGTTGACAAAATTACGATTCCCTGCGCCTGCGGCGGAACAATGCGCCGCATTCCCGAAGTTTTTGACTGCTGGTTTGAGTCCGGCTCTATGCCTTATGCCCAGCTTCATTATCCTTTTGAGAACAAGGAATTCTTTGAGAATCACTTTCCTGCGGACTTTATTTCCGAGGGCCTTGACCAGACCCGCGGCTGGTTCTATACACTGACTGTTCTTGCAGCCGAGCTTTTTGACAAGCCTGCCTTTAAGAACTGCATCGTCAACGGTCTTGTTCTTGCCTCTGACGGCCGCAAAATGTCAAAGAGTCTCCGTAACTATACCGACCCGGTTGAGGCAATCAACCAGTTCGGCGCGGACGCCCTCCGACTTTTCCTTATGCATTCGGCTGTCGTAAAGGCAGACGATCTCCGCTATTCTGATGACGGTGTGCGCGAGGTTCTGAAGTCAATTTTGATTCCTCTGTGGAACTCTTATTCATTCTTTGTGACATACGCTAATATCGACAAGGCGGCTCCGGCGGGAAAGCTTTTTGCGGACAAACTTCCGGAGAATCCGCTTGACCGTTGGATTCTATCTGTTACGCAGTCTCTGGTAAAGAATGTGAGCGCCGCCCTTGACGACTACGATTTGAGCGGTGCCATCGACCCGATTGTGGCTTTTATCGACCAGCTCAACAACTGGTATATCCGCCGCAGCCGCCGCCGATTCTGGAAATCTGAGAACGATTCCGACAAGGCGGAGGCATACGAGTCTCTGTACATAGCCCTTAAAACTTTCGCTCAGGTCGCCGCTCCATTTATTCCGTTTATCACGGAAGAAATGTGGCAGAACCTTAAGACTTCCGACGATGCGGAAAGCGTTCACCTCAGCGACTACCCGGCATACAATGAGGCCTGGCACGATGAGAAGCTCGAGTTCAAGATGGCGACGGTTCAGAAGGCTGTCTCAATGGGACACAGTCTCAGAAACCAGTTCAACATCAAGAACCGCCAGCCGCTCGCCGATGTGGCTCTTGTTACCCGTAACAGCGAGGAAAAGAAAGTTCTCGCCGAAATGGAGGATTCAATCCGTGAGGAGCTGAATGTAAAGCGTGTCGTATTCCATGACCGTGAGGACGAGCTTGTTGAATACAAGGCAAAGGCAAACTTTAAGGTTCTTGGAAAAGAACTTGGGCCTCTCATGAAGGCTGCCGCCGCAAAGATTGCGGAGCTTGGTCAGAACGAGATTCAGTCTGTTTTGGACGGTGCGAAACTTACCCTTGACATTGAGGGAAAAACCGTTGACCTTACAGAAGAAAAAATCATCGTCGAGCGCATAGAAAAAGCGGGCCTCAAGGTTGTAAATGACGGAACTCTTACAGTGGGTCTTGACACTAATATTACCGATGAGCTAAAAAAAGAGGGCTGGGCCCGTGACCTGGTTCGCGGTATCCAGAATCTCCGCAAGGAATCCGGTCTTTCTGTTACTGACCGCATTAAACTGCAGGTATTCGGCGATGAAGAGCTAAAGAATTCCTGGACAATGTTCACGGATTTTGTAACGGGCGAGACTCTTTCCGTAAGCGGAGAGTGGACCGAGGCTGCAAAGGACGGAACTGAGGTTGAGGCTGATGATAAAGTTTGGAGCATAAAAATTGAAAAGAACTGATGGAACTATTCTTGCCGGGGCGATGCTGGCCCTTTCCCTGTTTTTCGCTTCCTGCGCTTCTGTCGCTGGTGGCGGAAAGGTCAAGGTCAATGCCTTTGACACCCTCGATCAGGACGCGCTTGTCTATATGCGCATTCCTGTAAAAGTGCATTCAAACCTTACAAACGGTCTTTTAAAGGGGATTGTCGGTTCTGACATTTCCGACAAGTATATTAAGAATGTGACGGATTCAATAGACACAGTATATCTGGCCTATGCGTCTCCTGAGGATAAAAACCGCCTTCAGGTTGCCTGCGACGGCAGCGTTTCAACCGCGTTAAAACTCGCTCTTGCGCAGTCCGAATACTTCTCAAAGGAAGTTGTTCATGTGAATACGACAGGCTTTTATCCGGTCTTTACTGAAAAAAAATCCGGTATTCAGATTTGCAGTCCCGGAAGTGATTTGGTTCTTGTCTCAAGAAACATGACTCCCCAGCTGACAAAGTATGACACTGAATCTATGGCGCAGACAATAGCCTCTGTCCTTACTGACAGTTCTTCAAACTCAAACAATGCTGAGTGGAAGGAGAGCGGCGCCTATAAGTTCGTTGGAGACGCCAATACGGACAATGTCCGCCTTTATATGACGCGACCGCTCTCTTTTATAACAAATCTTTTGGGCACACAACTTTCCTCGTCAATATTTAAACTGAACTATCTGGAAAGTGAATTCAGACTTTTGCCCAGCGGAAAATATGCTGTTGACATTGATATGGAATTTTCAAAGAACAAACTTGTTGAAAAGGCTGCTGCTTTCCTGAAGGTTGCCCTTCTTCTTACAAATTCTTCAGTTTCCATTGATGACGACACGCACTTGTCTGTCCGTAACATTGAGGTTTCAATGGGACAGCTTCAGAATATGATTGGTAGCATAAAATAAACAAGCGGCCGCTTGCCCTTAGACAGGAGAACATTATGGCAAATGACAAAATTATTCTAAAAGCGGAAGATCTTGACGGTTATCTGACACAGCAGGATCAGGACGACCTTAAACATCTTGCTTCCTTGTATGAGGAAACCATGAAAACCTTTGAGCCGCTTGACAAAGCCAAGACAATCGAGAATTTTGACAAGCTGGGCCATGTAATGCAGGATATTTTACAGAGCCATCCGTCAATCAAAGTTTATTCTTTTGTAACACAGGAGGAGGGAAGTCATGCCGAGGCAAGCCATGTTATTTCAAAACTCCGCGACATAAAGACTGACAACCACGAGTTTGTGTATTACACACAGCGTGCCTACGAAATGCTTTTCCGTCTGGCATATACCCAGTCTCATTCATCAAAAAAGAACTATATCGTAACTTCAACACCGGTAACTTTCCCGGTTCAGAATTATGCGGTTCATAAAATTCCTGACATTGATGACGCTATTGAGAATTCCGTGATGTGCGTAATGCTCCGCGGCGCTCTTTTGCCCTCAATCATCATGTCAAAGGAAATTGAGGAATATTCCTCACACGGATATGTAACGCCCTTTGCCTTGTTCAAGATTAACCGCGATGACACAAAGCAGGAAAACGACATGCAGTATATTCTTGACTTAAAGAAGTCCTTCTTTAAGCTTGAGGACTTGGACGGCAAGGATCTGATTTTTGCCGATCCTATGAACGCAACCGGCGGTTCTCTGGTTACCGTTGTAAAATACCTCCAGAGCCAGGGAGTAAAACCGCGCTCAATTAAATTCTTTAACATTATTTCCGCCTTAAAAGGAAGCCTCCGTATTTCCCGTGCCCTGGAAAACTGCACCTGCTACACAATCTGGATGGATCCGGCCCTTAACTCAAAGGCATACATTCTGCCTGGTCTGGGCGATGCAGGCGACCGTCTTAACGGCTGCGACAAAAAGGAAAATCCTCGTAACATCCTTCGTCTTATTGCAAACTACGGCTCCACAATCAACGGGCTCTACAACTCGCAGCTTGCAAAGATTGAATCTATGGTCCTCGATAAAGACTGATGTTAAAAAGGCTCGGCTTTGCAGTAGTTTTCTTACTCGCTCTTTCTTCATGTAAGACCACAAAGTTTTATATGCCCGGTGAGAAAAAGTATGTTTTGAGCGGTATTTATTCGGAATACTATAATATTGGCGAAGAATACTTGAAGTTAAAAAATTACAGCAAGGCCGCGGAATTTTATATTAAGGCCGCGTCTGATAAAGAGATTGCAAATGCCGCTTATTTTAAGGCCGGCCGCTGTTATGCCCTTGGCAAGAATTGGACAAAGGCCCTTGGTGTCTACTCGGAAATTTACCGGTATGACAAGGGTAATTCAAGTGTAAAAGAAAGTCTTGCCTATATCTATGCCATGAGCGGCGACTATAAGAATTCTGAAGTCCTTTACAGGGAACTATTGGATGCAAATCCCGATGTTCCTGAAATCCTTATGAATTATGCCGTTGTTCTTTTGACCATGGAAAAATATGACGAGGCAAGGGCTCAGGTTGCGATTCTAAAGGAAAAATTCCCGGACCAACAGAAAATAAAGACGCTGGAAGATAAAATTAACGATGCCGCCGATCCTTCCAAGGATGAGAGTAAAGGGCAGATTCCAAAAGAACTCGAACAGCCGGAAGTTGCTCCTCCCGACGATAAAAAATCCTCCGCCCCGGAAAAAACCGATAATAAATCAAAAAAATAATTAGATTATTATAGTTTTTTATTCCTGTTCGGAAATGAATTTTCTATATTTCTCCGGATTCACCCTAAAGGCGATAATCGGAGAGTCCGAATCATCACCTGCATGGAGAAGAGCCTGTTCCGCCTCCGTTTTAAGGCGTCCGGCGGAAATCAGGCGGAGAGAGCGGCTTGAGATACCCATAAGTGGTTTTGTGCCGCAATCTGCCGTGTCCAGAACCGACATAATGTCTGTATAAAGAAGTTCCGCGCTTTCCATGGCCTGATCCACATTTTTGTTCTGAATGATGGCGGCAAAACCGTCCTGCTTGTATTCAAAGATAAAGTCCTTAAACTGAAAGAAATCCAGAAGCACCTTGCAAATATCCTTGTAGCATGCGGATTCTTTAGTCATTGAGGGAATTCTGATAATGACAAGCGAAAGATCCTGCTCACTCGAAGCGGCGCGAACCAGTTCGGATTCGAGCCTTGTTGCCAGATATGATTCCCAGCCGAAACCGCTTGACGGAGAAAATAGTCCCTGCTCGACATAAGCAGGTTCATCCGCAGAATTGCTTTCTGTTCCTGCATTTTCGGGAGCGGCCGGAATAGTGATGGCGCCCTCCGCACTCGGAGAAAGGTCTTCAGCCGCGCCGGCTACTGCAGGCTGTGTTTCTTCTTCTGAGCCGGTGTCTCTTTCAATCTCGATTTCATCTGTGTCAGGCCCATTTCCGGCGCTTTCCGCCGCGAGACTTGTCTTCTCATGATCCGCGAAGGCATTTTCCAGCGGGTTAAAATCAACATTCTCGTCGCGCGAATCATTTTCTTTTATGTAAGCGCCTTCGGGCAGAGTATTGTCATCTGCCGGAATCTTTTCTGCCCCCGCGTTTTCGGACGGGCTTTCTTTCGCTGTAATCTCTTCTTTTGCGGGATTTTCGTCCTCGTCAAAGAGCGACTGGCCGAAGTCGTCGTCAAAGTCTGTCTTTTTGAATACTTCTTCCTCCGCCGGCTTTTTTTCCGCGCCGCTCAGATAGAGATACATAAGCAGGATACATGCAGCAAGGGTTCCCGCAAGTACTATTATAAAGGCGATTTTCGCGCGGTAAAAAATCATAGAAGGTGTTACTGTAAATATTTCCGCATTAAGCTGAATGTTTGCCCCGTCGCCGCCCGTGATTCTTGTACTGAATGATTTTACGAAGGCGGAGGTTGATGGAACTTTCGTGTCGGGATAAATATAGACATCGTTTCCGTCAACCAGAAGTTTTACGGACTCATAAATGTCAGGTGAACCTACCGCGGAATTAAAAAGCGATACAAACTCTTTTGAGCCGCTTGGATAAATTCCTGAGGCTTCCGCAGTCCGTGAAGAAAGTTTCTCAAATTTTGTGCTTGCGGTTTCCAAACCCGACTTGTAATCAGAATATATTCCTGCCGCAAAAACAATTACAGTTACAACAAATGCGGCTGTAATAGCCAGCGCCGAAATGGCAATTCCCCTCTTTTTCATAATAAATTATTATACAACATAATCTTATTCAAGGCAAGTTTTTTCGCTTCATTTGTCGAATTTTTATTTTGTCCCGTCCTGCCGGAATAATAGGCCATTGACGGGAGAATAAGACTGGTCTCCGCAATGCATCCGTCAGTTTTTTCTATACGCTGAAGAGCATTTTTCAGTGCCTGCCTGAAGTCTTCTGTCCGGAATCCGTTTGGAAGCAGATCTGCGCTTTCTTCTTTTTTATGAAGAATTCCTCTGTAGATATTATCACTGTATTTCCAGTCCGCGCAGTTTCTGTCCAGCCATTCTTCCATTGTAGTCCTGTAGTTAAGGAGAAGGTCGTTCTCCAAAAAACCACGGCCGTTCCTTTTTAGCGGCGTTCTGAACATAAGGCGGGTAAAAGGGACTTCCGCACTCTCCGTCTTTTTTTCCTGAGAGTAGTAAAGGTCGTCTAGATATGTGCCTCTTGTGTATGACTTTCCCTTTGAGTAGCCGAAGTCCGCTCCGAAAATCTCTATTTTCTTAAAGCCGCATTCTTTCGCAAAAGAGGCCGCTGCGATGGTTACCGTTCCGCCGCCTGACTCAAGCGCAGGAAAAGATTTTTTGCAAAATGACGAGGCGTATTTTATCAGCGGGTGGCCTGAGTCTGAGAAAATAATATTTGCGCCTTTATCATAAAGAAATCTTGTGATTGAATGGTTTCCCGACAGATCCAATACAAAAAGTGTGTCATTAAAAAACGGCGCGCAAAAATGCATCGCGCTTAAATGCTGGGCATCAATGGAGACTGCCGCATCCGCCCTTATTCCTCTGCGGCAAAGGGCTTTGAATGCCGTGTCGGCGGCGATTACATAATATCTGTCCCGTTCGCTTTCAATGATTTTTACTGTTTCATCAAGCGTCGGACCAGCCGCTATAACCGCCGCGGTTTTGCCGCAGTCAATGTGAATCTGCTTCTTTTGCGGACCGCATTCAATTTTGTGCAGAATATGGAGGTTTGAGAAAATATTCTTTTCCCAAAGCCGGCCAAAATGCGCCTGAACGGAATAGTCGGCGCTTATTTTTTTCAGGCTGTCCTTTATATTTTCAACGCAGCTCTCATAGAAAGTCTTGTCTTCGTCCGCCCATGACCTTAATGTCAGGACAGAAAGATTTCCATAATAGGCCGGAAAATAGTTCTTTGCAAGTTCCCTGCCGGCATCGGGTGCGGTGCAGAAAGTTATGCGCCTGTCTTTTTTCAATTCACCGGCGCAGGAAATGGTTTCCTGTAAAAAAGATATGTCGTTCCCAAACCTTTCCACAACGAGTATCCTGCAGCCGGGATTCCGCATTAAATAAGACTGTATGTGGTAGCCGCCGGCAAGGCCCAGAACCAGGGCAAACTTTGCGTCAGTCGCTTCTCTTCCAAAATTTTCTGCCTCCCTGTCCGGGGCATACTTTGAATGCGCCGCCCGCCCGGATTTGTAGAGCGGGATTTTCTGAGAATTTTTACTTTCCGTGATGCCGCTGTAAAAAGAATCCATTACTATAATTGTCGGAATATTCTTTTAATAAGTTCTTTACTTTTTTCAGTCATTTTCATTTTTAAGGCGTCTTTTTCGCTGGAACTTGCGGCGCGCTCAAACATAATATAGTCTGCCGGAAACATTTCCTTTCTAAAACTTTCTGCGGAAGAATATTTTGTTAGAATCTCGCGTATGGCGGCGGCTCTTTCTTTTTTGTCCGGCAAAGGCCCTTTTGTATTGAAAGCGTCTCTTGTAACTTCATCTTCTGTCTTGCAGTCAGTAAAACTGTCTGCCTCATGTAAAAATTCTTTGGCGCTTATGTCCCTGATTCCGCCGAGGGAATTTGAAAATGAGTCTTTTCCTTTTATTCTGAAAACACTTCTTTTCCGCAGATTAAAGTTCATGAACCATGAGGCGTAGATGTCAAGGGACGGCGAGGGCAGGCCTGACTTTGCCGCGCGCAAAGACAGAGGACGCAGCCTGAAGTCCACGGCCGCCGCCTCTGTTTCCAGAGCGTTGGGCTGTGTATGACTGAATCCCTTTAACGGCGACAAATCAAGGCCCGCAAAAAAAACGGGTGCGCGGCTTTTTTTCGTACAGTCCAAAAAGAGTTCCAGTGCGCTTCCGCTTACACTTCCGTTTCGTCTGGCATTGTTGTAAGTCAGATTCAGTTTTTCAAACAAAAGTTTTGACAGCTCGTCATCATCATAGCAGAGCGGAATAATATCTCCGCTAAAAAGCCCTGACGGCGCGGCTCCTTCCGCGGCAAGAGCCAGAGGTATTTTTTCTTTTGACTTTACGAGGTGCTCCAGATGTCTTTTTGCCCAGAAGCCTCCGTCCGTCGAGAGACATATGTCCGCCTTTATGCCGTGGAATGTAAGAACGCTTACGGCGGAAGAAACCGCGCACAAAAATATTTTGTTCCTGCAAGCTTTTATGGAATCGAGAGCGGTCTCAAGGCTGGGACCTGAGGCGCAAATCAGGACAGGTTTTGTGATTTTTTCTATAACCCTTGCGTTTTGAATCCTTAGGAAAAAGTTAACCTTGTTCTTTAGCCACCGCTCTCCAAAATATTCTCTGGTTCCCAAAACGGACTTTGCTTTTTCGAGGGCGGCCCTTATCTCTTTCCATGCCGCTTTTGTCTGATCAGGAAATGCGCGGGCTGCGGCGGGCCATTCAAAAAAAAGGCTCTGGAACAAGCCTTCCTCACCGAGTGCGTTAAAAAGCTTTTCCGCAATGTCTCTTTTTATTACAAAATCCCAGCCCTTGTCATAATTCGAGAAAGCGTCCGTAAACCTGACTGTTCCGAGTTTTGAGCCGGGAAATTTCTTTCTTAAAAAGGGCAGGCAGTAGGAAAGGCCTCCTTCCAGAATGACTATGTATTTTGGAATAAAATCTTTGCAAAGTCCTTGGACAAATCTGTCTGCCTCCGTCTCCGGATTGTAGGCCGAATGGAGAAGTATTCCGTTTGCCTTTACACTTTCTCTGCCGTTTTTTGCGTGAATAAATTCAACCTGCACAAATTAGCCCCGCAAAAGGTAGTTGAGAATTTCTTCCGTGTGGTCTGAATAGCCTGCTGTAAGGATTATAACTTTTTGTGCGGTCTTCTCTCCGAGTATACCCTTGTATTCAAGATAAAGCTGCTCTTTTATAATTTCATCTTCTGTATCACTTGAGATTACGGCGGCAATTTTTATTTCCTGCGAGTTCTCTGAATAGATGCAGTCCGGTTTCGCAAAGAGTTTCTTTGTAATGAAAAAGAGTTCGTCAAAGATTGTGTTTGAGAGTGTCCTTTGAATGCTGAGTTCACTTACTTCTATATTATTTTCTGTTTCCTCATAGGCGAGTTTCAGAGAAATCAGGGCAAGTCTTGTTCTTTTATGCTGTGCCAAATCCTCAACATCTTTTATTGTAGGCCTTGCGTTGAGGTTTTGTTTATGCCGCGTCATAACGGCAAGAAGTTCCGGAACAAAAGTACCGTCCGCAGAATGAAACATTCCGTCTTTTGTGGAATACTCAAAGTAAATAAAGAGATTTTTCTTGTCCAGGAATTTCAACAAACGAAAGCATTTTGCATCTTCTTTTGCTTCCGGACTTAAAAACTGTGTAAAGGCCGAGAAATTTGGGCTTTCCCTGTCAAGCGTAATCCAACTGCCAGAGCGGACGCTTCCGTTCCAGAAATCCTTGGTTGAGATTGATTTAAAGACAGTCTGGACATCCATTCCGTAGGCATATTTTAAAAGCATTAAACCGCCTTCGGAACAGAAAACGCCGCAATGGCTTAAACCTTTTTTTTCCGCCCATTCCTGGAAACTTGTTTTTACGGAGAGGACGGTGTTTTTTTCAGCAGCGCTTAAAAGACCCATTATGAAAGACCAAGTTCATCAAAGAGTTTCTTATATGTTACAAAATGCTCTGACTTTGCAAATTCTGTAATCTTCTCTTCCGGAAGATTCTCCAGAAGCTGATCCATATATGTAAGTACAGAAACAATCTCTGACTTTAAATTCTTTGGAATTGATGTTTCATTTTTTGTGTCCGCAGCTTCATTTTCTGCAGGCGTAAGAGGCTCTGCGATTGCAGACTGAACATCACTTTCCTCGACGGCTGTCTCTTCAGAAAGAGTGGGAGACTCTTCTTCAATAACAGGCTCCTCGACTGTCGGCCCGTCCAATACAGTCGGTTCCTCCATTACCGGCTCTTCGGCAAGGTCGTCAATGGCGGGTGCCTCTGAAGACTCTTCTTCCATGACAGGTTCTTCAACTGCAGGTTCCTCGGCAATCGTATCAAGGACGCTGTCATCTACAGCAGGCTCCTCGATTACAGGCTCTCCGATCTCGTCTTGAGAAACTTCCTCTGTGACGGCAGTTTCTTCGGCAGCCGGCTCGTCCACGGCAGGTTCGTCAAAGATAGACAAGTCAATCTCATCAGCCGAACCGTCTCCTGTCATAGGCTCCGGAGTGAGGCTTGCCTCGTCAATTCCCGCATCGTCCAATGTTGCTGGAACTTCCGCCGCCGTGTCATCAAGGGTAAAATCGTCAATCAATGGCTCTTCAAGAGGTTTTTCTTCTGCCGTTGCCGCTTCGATTGCCTTTGAGTTTTCGTAGGCTTCTTTTTCGGCCAGGGCGTCATCGTTAATGTCAGCCTCGGCGGCATCAGCCTCGTCAAAGGCTGCGTTTATGTCTTTGTCCAAAGTAACGGAAGCCTCGTTACCTTCTTTTAGAGAAACATTTTCTCTCAAAATGTCGTCAACATTTATTTCCGGCTCCTCAACTTCATCCGTGTTTTTTACGGAATCCATAAGATCACTGCTTGATGAGTCTACTGTAATGTCGTCCTCTGTTTTCGGAACGCTTATTTCTTCGGGCAGAATATTGTCTTCGCCGAACTCATCGGTGGTTCCTGTTAGGTCTTCCGGAGTTACCTCTGTTGTGTCAATCTGCGGCTCCTCCAGATCAGAATCGCTAAAGTCCATCTTAAAGTCGCCGTCAGATACAGATGTCTCCTCAATTTCCGGCTCGGAAATTTCCCCGATTACCGGCTCCTCTGCGACTGTCTCTTCAGTATGAATGTCATCTGCCTGCGGCTCCTCTTCGGAGAATTTTTCCTCAATTACCGGTGTCTCGACCGCAGTGTCACCAAAGGCATTCTCTTCAAAAACCGGCTCCTCCCTGTCTTTTTCTTCCGCCGGGACGGCTTCTTCTGAAGAGAACTCTGCGCTGTTCAGTATGTTGTTAAGCTCGCTTCCTGAGAGGGCAATTGTATCGTCCTCATCGTCATCGCCGCTGAAAAATCCCGTGTTCTCTTCCGGCTGATTTTCCGCTTCTGTCGGTAACTCGTCGCTCTCGGCGGAAGAAGGACGGTTTTTAATGGCCTCAAAGTCTGTCTTTATGTTTTTGATTTCGTTCTTGAGTTCAGAAAGTTCTCCCATGATCTGCCTGAGAATTTCCTGTCCCGTTTCGCTCATCTCCGGAATTGCGCCGGCCGGTTGTGCAGTGGGCTCGTCCGGGGTTTCTGCTGTTTCTGTGTCTTCTGTTGCGTCCATGTATTCCGTAATGTTTCCGTTCACGACATCGGCTACGCTATGGGTTTTGCTGTCATCGTCGGCACTTACCTTTATATCGTAGTCAACAACTTCTTTTTTGGGTGCGGCTTCACCGTCCGGTCTTGCCGTCATGCCGATATTAGCGTCATCGTCATCAAATCCGAAGTCGCTCAGATCAATTTCCTCCGTGTCTGCGGAAAGTTCTGCTGATGCGGCGCTTTCGGGCTTCCCGGCTTTATTCTTGTCAGAATCACTTCCGATGCTGTTGAACATATCATCGTCCAGGTCCGGAATGGAAACGGTCTCTTCCGCCGGGGCTGACGGGGCGGCTGCGGTTTCCGTCGAGTCGTCTTCCTTTGCAATCTCGGAGGCCGCGTCGTCAAAGGAAACATCTATGTCAAGTGATTTTTCATCCTGAATGTCTTCCGGAGACGGCTCTTTTTGCTGTGCCGGAGACTCGTCCATGAATGCGCTCAAGTCTATGTCGCCGTCGCCTGAGTCAGAATCCATAAAAGCGCTCAAGTCTATGTCGCCGTCAGGACTTGCGTCCGCCGCGGGAGTGTCATGAGACGGCTCTGAGGGAGTCGCGTCGCTCATGAAGTCGTCAAAACTGATTTCACCGTCAGGCATGTCATCAAGGTTTACTTCTTTTGTTTCCGCCATGTCAGGAAGAGCCTCCTCAACAGCGGGCTCTTCTGCTGTCTCTTCCGTTTTGTCCGGCCCTTCGGCGACAGCATCTTCCGCGCTTGTTTTTTCTGTGTCTATGTCAAGGTCATCAATGTTGAAGTCCTCAAAGTTTGTGTCCACTGAAAGCTCCGAAGTCTCTTCCGCGGGGAATTCTTCCGCCGTTATGTCCTGGTTCGCTGTAATGTTCATAAGCTCGTCGGGTGTCAGTGATGTGTCCCCGTTCTCGTCTTCCGCGGCCGTATCCTCAACGGGAAAATCCGGAATGTCTGCGGCTTGTGTCTCTGCCGGCAGGGCAGAGGCTTCCGCTGTGTCAGAACTTTCTTCAGCTGCTGGAAATTCAATGTCCTTGAACATATCCTCGTCGGAAAGAAAATCTATGTCGTCAATTGCGTTTTCAGGAGATAATTCAGATTCACTTTTTATATCTTTCGGCGAATTTTTTACCCAAACTCCGTATTTGTCAAGGTCTTTTGAATTGTCGCTGTTACTCATATAGCAAATTCCCCTTTTAAATGAAAATTCTAGTATTCAGTTTATTATCGGAAGATATTAAGAGAAACTCTAGTAATTTCTTCTGTTATTATATCATATATCTCCAAAAAATTCAAATATTTATGAATATAAAAATTAATTTTTTTTTGGAAAAAAAAGGCTTTCCGCTATTGACACTTTTTGAAAAAACATATAATATACAAAACACGTCGCGTAAGTAATGCGAGATGTAAATGCTGCCTTAGCTCAGCTGGTAGAGCACGTGATTTGTAATCTCGGGGTCGTGGGTCCAAATCCTACAGGCAGCTTTTTCGGGGAGTTTCCCGAGTGGTCAAAGGGGACAGACTGTAAATCTGCTGGCTATGCCTTCGTAGGTTCGAATCCTTCACTCCCCAACAGGTATTAAAGGGCATTCCGCTTTTTAATACCTTTTTTTTATGGCCGAAAATCCAGACGAATGCTTTTATAAGAATGGACTCAAATTTCAATGCCAGCGCTGTTCCGACTGCTGCAGGCTTACCCCCGGTGTGGTTTATCTCTCCAAAAAAGATTTGACAAGGCTCTCCCAATGGTTTAAAATGAAAGAGGCTGATTTTATCGAAAAATACTGCCGGTGGGTTCAGTATTATGGAAATAAAGAGGCTCTGTGCCTTTTGGAGAAAAAGAACTATGACTGCATTCTCTGGGACAAGGGGTGCGCCGCTTACGGTGCGCGTCCCGTTCAGTGCTCGACATTTCCTTTCTGGTCTTGGATTTTAAAGGACAGGGACTCATGGAAAGAGGAGTCTGCTTCCTGCAGGGGGATTGACATGGGGGAACTAAGGTCTTTTGAGGAGATTTCGGAGCAGAAATTCATTTATGAGCACAATCTTCCGATAACCCGCGATTTGGAGAGTTAGAGTGAAAGTCGTTTTTTGGGGTGTCAGAGGCTCCATCCCGTCCCCCCTGACAGGGGCGCAGGTTCAGTCAAAAATCAATGCGGTCGTTCAGCGCATTCAGCCTAAGGATTTGGTGAGCCCTGAGGCACGGCAGAAATTTCTTGCGCAACTTCCGGAATATGTATACGGAACGGCCGGCGGCAATACTCCCTGCGTTCAGCTTAAGGGGGCCGGCGGTACGCAGATTGTTTTTGACGCCGGGACCGGTATAAGAAATCTCGGCGCATGCGGTGAAAAAAGTCCTGACGGCCGCTATTCAATAATTTTCTCGCACCTTCACTGGGATCATATTCAGGGGCTGCCTTTTTTCGCTCCGATTTTTGGTCATGAGAATATAATTGACATCTACTCGGCAATTCCCGAAACAGAAACTTATCTTTATGAGCAGCTGAGGCAGCCGTTTCTGCCGGAGTCCCTGGGAAAGAGTATCACAACCCGCATTCATTTTCACACAGTAATTCCGGGACAGGAATTTGAGATTGGCGGCTTAAAGTTAAACTGCTGTCGTATGAGCCATCCGGGGTCTTCTTTCTCATATTCAGTGGAGGAGAACGGAAGAAAGCTGGTTTATGCGACTGATGTCGAGCTTTACGACGAGGACTATGTTCATGACAAGAATGTTGAGAGTGTTTTCGGAGGCGCCGACCTTGTGATTCTTGATTCCCAGTATACGCCGGTGGAGGCGGTCGGAAAGAAAAAATGGGGGCACTCTCCGTTCTGCTACGCCGTTGATTTTGCCTCCGAGCTGGGTGTGAAAAAAGTTTGTCTTTTTCATCATGAGCCCTCACATGATGACAGAAAACTTGACTTCATTGTGCAGTCTGCCCGGGAATATGCAAGACTGATGACAAATCCGGTCGGCATTGATCTTGCCGTTGAGGGCGGGGAGATAAATCTTTGAACCAGAATACGGCTGAGAACCCCTGTGCCATGACTTATAATTTTTCTTGCGAGGAATTAAAAGAAATTTCCCGTGTTATCCGCAGCAGGCAGTGTAAGATTCCTCCTGTGCTCTTTAATTTTTGCCGGAGAGTTCAGAATGAAGTTTATAACTGTCTGTCCATTGATGAGGTCGAGGAATTCTATAAAAATGAAAACGATGAATAAAATTTTACTTGCACTGCTTCTTGTTCTCCTTTTTCTTGCCGCCGGACTCTTCGGCGCTTTTCATTATTTTAGGGCGGAGGCTTCTCCTTTGGACGCGCCTGAGAATGCTGTAGCATATGACTTTGAGATTACGGGCGGAATGACCGCCGCAAGTGTTTCGAAACTGCTTTTTGAGAATAAGATTGTAAGGAACGAGCGCCTCTGCTATCTGGCGGCCCGTTTTCCTGTTCTGGGAAGCATTCTGACAGGCGCGTCAGAGGATATTTTTACAATAAAGAAGGGGTTCTGTTCTGTGCAGTCTTCACTGTCGCTGGCAGATGTTTACCGCATCCTGTCGGCCGGCCGCGAAAGGCTTACTCCGGTCTCAATTCCTGAGGGCCTTACCATATCAAAGATTGCGGAGCGTCTTGAAAAGGCCGGTGTCTGTCCGGCGGCGGACTTTAAGAAAGCCGCTGGCGGCAGGGAGGGGTTTCTGTTTCCCGACACATACATGCTGAATAAGAATATGTCTGCGGAACAGATAGTTCAGAGTATGGAAAAGAATTTTTATGAGAGAATCGCTTCAGTTCCCAATCTGAAAAATGTTGCTCCCGGGCGTCTTCTCTATATTGTAACGCTGGCTTCGATTATTGAGCGTGAGTACAGGACGGAGGAGGAGGCTCCTTTGATTTCCTCTGTATTCCAAAACCGTCTCAAGCACAATATCGGCCTTTATTCCTGCGCTACGGTTGAGTATGTGATTACCGAGGTTCTTGGCCGTCCTCATCCTGACATAATCACCTATGACGACTTAAAGATTAAGTCGCCCTACAATACATACCTGAACGCGGGGCTTCCGCCGGCTCCCATCTGCAATCCGGGACTGGTCGCGCTTAATGCCGCCGCAAACCCCGCTGTCACGGACTACTATTACTTCCAGCTTATGGACGAGAACGAGGGGCGTCATGTCTTTTCCAGGACTCTGGACGAGCATGTGAGGCAGGGCGCAATCTTTAAGACCAAGAAGGCGACGCGCTGATGGCCGGCCGTATTTCTGAGGGCACTGTCGAGCGTATAAGGCAGACCGCCGACATTGTGTCAATAATAAACGGATACACTAACCTTACACAGCGGGGAAGCCAGTACTGGGGCTGCTGTCCCTTTCATAATGAAAAAACTCCTTCTTTTACGGTAGATCCGGCAAGAAATTTTTACCACTGCTTTGGCTGCGGTGTCGGCGGAGACGTGGTGAAATTTGTAATGGAAATGGAAAAGCTCACTTACCCGGAGGCCCTGAAGGAACTGGCCCAGAAGTATAACATTGAAATCGTCTACGAAGGAGGAAACGCTCCTTATGAGAAAAAAGAGGACAGTTCACTTGACCAGATACGGGAAGTCTACAGCCGCATAGCCAGCACCTTCCATTATTTTATTATGCAGACCGAGCCCGGAAAAAAGGGACTTGAATATGTAAAGGGGCGGGGGCTCACGGAAGAGACCATAAAGAAGTTCAAGCTTGGATACGCTCCTGCCGACCGCTACTGGCTCAGGAAATTTCTGGGAGAAAAAAACTACTCTGCCGAATTCCTTGCAAAGACAGGCCTTTTTAGCAGGAACTATCCCGATGTATGCCTTTTCTCCAGCCGCCTTATGTTTCCGATTTTTGACAGGAAAGGTGATGTCGTGGCTTTTAGCGGGCGGACTCTGGTTGACGATGACAGGAAGTATGTAAACTCGCCGGAACTTCCTCATTACAAGAAAAGGGAAATTCTCTTTGCCTTTAACTTTGCAAGGAATGCCATAAGGCAGACAAAGTCCGTGATAATATGCGAGGGAAACATGGACGTAATTGCCTATCACCAGAGCGGTGTGGAGTATGCGGTGGCGACTTTGGGAACCGCCCTTACAGAGCAACATATAAAACTTTTGCAGGGGTTCTGCGACACTGTCCTTCTTTCCTTTGACTCGGACGGCGCAGGCCTCAAGGCAACGCAAAAGGCGATTCTCCTGTGCAGGCGGTTCAACCTGACAGTAAAGATTATAAGGCTTTCCGGCGGAAAAGATCCCGCTGAGATTATGTTAAAATTCGGGCCTGAAAACTTGACGAAACAGGTTCAAAATGCTATACTAGACAGTGATTTTCTGTTGTCTCAATTAAAGGCGCAATACTCATCGGAGTCTCCTGAAGACAAGACAAAAGCCGCTTTGGCTTTTTTTCCGTATGTGGATTCACTTCAATCAAGCATTCAGAAAGAAACAAGCCTTGAGCTGTTGGCTCAAAGTTTTAATCTTAAGCCGGAGGCCGTCAAAAGAGATTTTAACAATCGCTCCCAAGCGCAACAACGTCTGGATAACAGGTTAAAACAGCCGGAAGCCGGAAAGAGTCACCGCATCAGGCTTAACGCCGAACGACGCGCGGTAATCGCTGTAATTTCCAATCCTGAAGAGTATAAAAACAAAATGCGGCTTGAACTGACGAGTGATGATTTTGAGGACCCGCTGGCAAAAGAGTTATTTATAAAATTGGAGGAGTGTTACAAGCAGCAAGGCGATATTTCGTATATGGCTGTCCTGGAACGGTGCGGAGACGATATTCAGCAGATAATAACCGAAATTACGGCTTCCGGTGAATTTTCAAGAAAGGAAAATCAGACGGAGGAGGAATTTAAGGCGCTGATAGGACGCATTGTGAACGACAGCATAAGTTTAATCAAGCGGAATAGATTGGAGCGGCAGCGGGAAAAGCTGAACGAACGCCTCCGGGAATTCATCCCTGCTACGCAAGATGACGAAAATTATCAAAAAATGCTTATCTCCGATATAATGCGGCTGGACAAAGAAATTCAGTCTAAAAAACAGTAAGGAAAAAAAATGGATAAGGAAGAGCTTGACTCTTTGGTTTCAAAAATTACTGAAAAGGGTAAACAGGGATTCAACTGGGACGAAATCGCTGACATTTTGGGTCAGGAAGTGGTTGCCAGCCAGGAAAAGAGCGAGGCTTTGATGGCTGAGCTTGAGAAGCGCGGAATTGCTATTGTCGAGGAAATTCCGCCGGATCTGCCTGATGATGAGGACGAGAACAACCTTGTCGTTGACACGGACGATGATGTCGTCATGGCTGAGGACCAGGAGGCTAAGATTGCCGAGCAGGCCGAAAAGGAAGCCGCCCTTGCGTCAAAGAAACGCCTTGTGTCTTCTGACAAGGATGCCGCCATCACCGACGACCCCATCCGTCTTTATCTGCGCGATATAGGCAAGGAGAACCTTTTAACCGCCGAGCAGGAAGTGATTCTTTCCAAGCAGATGGAAGACGGTGAGAATATTATCAAGGACGTGATAAAACATTCGGGAAAACTCATTCCGGAATTCTTTACTGTGGCGCAAAAGGCTTTTACAAGAATTGATCTTCATGAGCCGGGACGAGCCCGCAAGGAAATCAACGAGGAGATGGCCGAGAAGCGCCGCCTGAAATCCGCCTATTCGGAATACTTAAAGCCCATTCTCCCGGAAATAAAGCAGTACATGCTTTTGAAGAGACAGCTTTTTGAACTTGACTCGAATACAAATATCGCCGAGAACAAGGATGTCCTGAAACTCCAGAAGAAGATTATTCCGCAGCTTCAGAAGGCGGAGATCCAGACAGAGGAACTCGACAAATTCTCTACGGAATTTATTGACGCCAAGAATAAAATCGAAGAGTACCAGCACAAGCAGGAAAAGCGCATGAAGGAACTGCGCATAAAAGACCCTGCTGATCTTCGCCGCCTGGGCCGCCGTCTCGCAATCCGCTCTGATGCCCGAAAACTGGAGAAGGAACTCGGCATGACTGCGGACGATATACGCGATGTTTACTCGCAGATTCAGAAGATTACCCGCCGACTTACCCGTCTGGAATTTGAATTTGAGAATAGTATTGAAGATATTCTCAAAATGGAAAAAGAAATAGAGCGGGGACGCAAGATGATGGAGGTTGCGAAGAACCATCTTATAAACGCAAACCTTCGTCTTGTTGTCGCGATTGCAAAAAAATATACCAACCGCGGACTCCAGTTCTTTGATCTGGTTCAGGAAGGAAATATAGGGCTTATCAAGGCCGTAGAGAAGTTTGAGTACCGCAAGGGCTACAAGTTCTCTACCTATGCGACATGGTGGATCCGGCAGGCCATTACGAGAAGTATTTCCGACCAGGCCCGCACAATCCGCGTTCCTGTTCACATGATTGAGCAGATTAACAAGGTTGTCCGTGAAAGCCGCAATCTTATGCAGAAACTTGGCCGCGAGCCGAATGATGACGAGATTGCCCAGCAGCTGGGCTGGCCTGTGACCCGTGTAAAGACTGTGAAGAATGTTGCCCGTGAGCCTATATCACTGGAAACGCCTATCGGTGAGGAGGAGGATTCACTTCTCGGAGACTTTATCGAGGACAAGGAAGTCGAGAATCCTGCCAATCAGACAGCCTATACTCTTTTGCAGGAACAGTTGCGGGGCGTGCTTTCCACACTGCCGGCCCGTGAGCAGGAAGTCCTTAAAATGGGTTTTGGACTTGAGGAAGATTATTT